>NZ_JBVHPX010000012.1:0-280761 GCF_055567735.1 Streptomyces sp. NPDC026394 | reverse complement strand
CCCGCGGAGCGGGTACCACATCGCTGCGCGATGTGCAAGCGAAGCGGTTCGCTGCGCTCACCGCACCCGCTGCGGAGCAGCGGGTGGATCCCCTGCGCTGCGCTTCGGGGATCGGTGGGGCCGGCCGCTGCGCGCCCGGCGGCCGCGCGGTGCGCGGCCCGGATGGTCGGGTGTGCCTGGTGCGGCTTGTGGGGCCTCCTGTGCGGATATTGCGGAGTGCTGTGCACTCCGGGCCGGGTCCGCTGCGCTCCCCCGCCCTGACGGTCCGTTACGGCTGCGCCTTCACTTCCCGAAGACCCGCTCCGCGGGTCCGGGCTAGCTACGAGAGGTGGGGGCGTCGCTCGCTCGGGTCGGGTTTCAGTATAGCGCGTGCATCAGGGTGATGCAGCATGTAGCGTTGGCGAAAACACGGGGCACCCCCGGAGCGGTTAGACGGGGCGCGAGAAGCGAGGATGCTTTGAATCCGTTGGGCTTCGAAAGGCGCTTTGAAGCGCGGAAGGAAATCCACCGTGAGGTTACCGGACTGACAGCGGAACAGATTCACGAGCTCTGGGTGGCCGCTGGCGGCCTGGAGAGCCGGGAGGACCAGCCGCGGCCCCTCAGCACGGAGGAGCGGCTGGCGACGGTCCGGCGGACCGAGCTGAACCGGATCTGGAACCTGATGAGCAACACGGGGTGGGACACCTACTCCCCCGAGAACGACCCGGACGTGGCCCGCTGGCATCGCGCGCACCAGGAGCGGCAGGAGCGCGAGACCGGCGCGGCCGTGGAGCTGGATCGGGGGGAGATCCGCTACCGGATCGTGGCGCAGCGCGTGCATCCGGAGCACCGGAGTGCCTCCACCGTGACGAACTATGCCTACGGGCGGTCGGTCGAGGAGGCGGTCGCCAGGGCCCGTGAGGCGCTGGAGAAGCCTGGCGGCCGGTACGGGGACGAGGGCCTGTACCGGGTGGTGGAGGTGGTCGAGGAGAGCCCGTCCAGCGAGCAGCGGCAGCGGGAGGATGCGCGCCGGCGGTACCTGACCACGATCCTGGAGGCGGCCCGGACGAGTGTGGTGGGCCGTGAGCCGGAGAACCCGGACGCGGACCTGCTGGGCCTCCTGGACGACTTCTTCACCCGCGCCGTTGTCTTCCCCGACCCGCACACCGGCCGCGTACGCCCGCAGCCCCACCAGGCCACGTTCGGCTGGACCAGCGAGCCGCCCGGCATCACGCACGCCAGCGACCCCGGCCGGGCCCTGGCCCTGTTCCTCCTGGCCTACCTGGACCACCACGGCCGGGCCATCACGCACCCGGGGAGCGAGCAGTGAACGGGCGTCAGGACGCCCCAGTGCCCGCCGCGGAGCTGAGCCAGGATCCCGTGCACCGGGTGACGCAGTACCAGACGGCGGGCACCAACGCCCGGCTGCGGCTGTTCGCACTCCTGGAAGCGCAGGGCGTGCCCGCGAGCGAGGCGGACGACCTGGTGGCCGCGCTGGAGGCCGGGGCGGTCGCCGGGGCGCACAGCGAGGTCGTCGAGCTCGACGGGATGGCGCCGGCCTTGCAGGGTGCGCGGTTCGCGGACGGCTGGGACGACGGTGTGGCGGCGGTGAGCGAGGCCGTGGTGGGCATCGCGGACCGGGACTGGGCGCGGCGCGGCGGCCGGTCGGCCGGGGCCGCTGAACTGACCGTACATCTCGCGTACGCACGGCAGCGTGAACGGGCCGACCTGGAGCGCCTGCAAGCGTACGTCCGGAAGATGGTCCTGCCGCGCACCCACCCGCACACCACCGCGCGGCGCCGGGTGCTGGACGCACTGGGCGAGGCCAGCGGCCTGTGCACCGCGCGAACGCGGAACGCAGACGGGGACGTCATCGTCTGCACGCTCAATGCCGGGCACTACGACGAGGACGACAAGCCGCCCTTCAAGGACGGAAAGCCCGGCGGCTGGCACAAGGCCGGTGCGTCGATCTGGAACGACTCCGGCGCGGCCTGCATTCCGCACGCGGCCCTCTGACAGGCCAAAGGAATAGGAACCGGGAGGGCGTAGAAATGTTTTTGATTCCACTCAAGGAACACCAGGTCGACCAGAAGTTGAGCTTTCGTAATTGGGTTGGGTTTCCTGCAAGATCATCTGTGCCCCCGGAGGGGGCTCGTGCCATGGGAGTGTCAGCGACCGGGTCCGGTAAGACGATCACCACCGCTGCATGCGCTCTGGAGTACTTCCCGGGCGGGCGGATCCTCGTCATGGTGCCCACGCTGGACCTGATCGTGCAGAGTGCCCAGTCCTGGCGGCGGGTCGGGCACCGGGCGCCGATGGTCGCGGTCTGCTCGGTGGACAAGGACGAGGTCCTGGAGCAGCTCGGAGTGCGCACCACTACCAACCCGATCCGGCTCGCTCTGTGGGCCGGGAGCGGTCCGGTGGTCGTGTTCGCCACGTACGCCTCCTTGGTGGACCGCGAGGACCCCGCCGACGTCACTGGCCGTCGGACTGTTCCTGGGCCGTTGGAGTCGGCTCTGGCGGGCGGGGAGCGGCTGTACGGGCAGCGGATGGCTCCGTTCGACCTGGCCATTCTGGACGAGGGGCACATGACCGCGGGGGACATGGGCCGGCCGTGGGCGGCGATCCACGACAACAGCCGGATCCCCATCGACTTCCGGCTCTACCTGACCGCGACCCCGCGGATCCTCGCCGCGCCCCGGCCGCAGCGGGGCCGGGACGGCAAGGAGCTGGTGATCGCGTCGATGGAGGACGACTCCAGCACCTACGGCACCCGGATTTTCGATCTCGGGCTGGCGGAGGCGGTGGAACGCTCGATCCTTGCCGGGTTCGAGATCGACGTGCTGGAGATCCGCGACCCGGACCCGATCCTGGGCCTGTCGGAAGACGCGCTGCGTGGCCGGCGCATGGCCCTGCTCCAGGCGGCGCTGCTGGAGCACGCGGCGCAGCAGAATCTGCACACCACCATGGTGTTCCACCACCGGGTCGAGGAGGCGGCCGCGTTCGCCGAGCAGATGCCGCGCACAGCCGCCGAGCTGTACACCGCCGAGGCCTCCGCCGCGGCGCTGGCCGGGGCGGAGGAGCTGCCCGCCTCATCGATCGACGCCGAGCTGTACGAGCTCGAGAACAGCCGCCACGTGCCCCCAGACCGGGTGTGGGCCGACTGGCTGTGCGGGGACCACCCCATCGCGCACCGGCGTGCGGTGATCCACCGGTTCGCCAACGGCATCAACGCGGACAACCGGCGGGTGCACCGGGCGTTTCTGTCCTCGGTGCGGGCTCTCGGGGTCGGGGTCGACATCACCGGACTGCGCGGGGTCGAAGCCGTGTGCATCGTCGGCTCCCGCAGCTCCCAGGTCGACATCGTCCAGAACATCGGACGCGCCCTGCGCCCCAACCCCGACGGCAGCGTGAAGACAGCGCGGATCATCATCCCCGTCTTCCTACAGCCCGGTGAGGACCCGAAGGACATGGTCGCCTCGGCCAGCTACCAGCCCCTGGTCGACATCCTCCAGGCCTTGCGCTCGCACTCGGAACGCATGGTCGACCAGCTCGCCTCCCGCGCCCTGACCCGCGGTACCGAACGGCGGCGCATCCACGTCCGGCCCGTCGGCACGGCCGGCCCGGAGAAAGGGGACATGCCTGAGGAGAGCAGCGAGGCGCAGCAGGAGGTCGACCGGGTCACCTCGGTCGTGGTCAACTTCGCCTCCCCCCGCGACGCCGCCGACATCGCCGCCCTGACCCGCTGCCGTGTCATCCGGCCCCAGTCCCTCGTCTGGCTCGAGGGCTACCAGGCCCTCATCCGGTGGCGGAAGGAGACCGAGATCACCGGCCTGTACGCCGTGCCCTACGACACCGAGACCGAGGCCGGCACGACGAAGGGCTATCCCCTGGGCCGGTGGGTCCACCAGCAACGCCGCGCGCACCGCGCAGGTGAACTCGACCCCCACCGCAAAGAACTCCTCGACGACGCCGGAATGGTGTGGGAACCCGGCGACGAAGCCTGGGAGAACAAACTCGCCGCGTTCCGCTCCTATCGGCGCGCGCACGGGCACCTCGCACCCCGGCAAGACGCGGTGTGGGGCGAGGGCGAGGCGATGGTGCCCATCGGGCAGCACATGGCCAACCTCCGCAGGAAGGGCGGCCTGGGCAAGGACGCGGAACGGGCAGCGGAGCGCGCGAAGCAGCTGACCGCGATCGACCCGGGCTGGAACTGCCCTTGGCCGCTCGACTGGCAACGCCACTACAAGGTGCTCGCCGACCTCGTCGACACCGACGGCCCCACCGTCCTCACCGAGATCCAGCCCGGCGTGACCTTCGACGGCGACGACCTCGGACGATGGCTCCAGCGGCAGACCAACGCATGGGCGGAACTGTCGGAGAAACAGCAGCGGCGACTGGCCGAGCTGGGCGTGAAACCCGCCGAACAGCCCGCTCCGGCCCCCGCGGCCAAGGGCACCGGGAAGACTGCCGGGAAGGCGACAGCGGCCTTCCAACGCGGCGCCGCGGCCCTCGCCCAGTACATCACCCGCGAAGGCCACCACCGCGTCCCCAGAAAACACACAGAGGAACTCACCATCGGTGGCCAGGAGGAGCCGGTGACCGTGAAGCTGGGCGTGTGGGTATCGAACACCAAGACCCGACGGGGCAAGCTCACCCCCGAACAGCGGGCAACGCTCGCCGAACTGGGCGTTGACTGGGCGAAGGCAACACCGGCGCCGGGTCAGGCCAGCGGCCCTGGCCCGGCGAAGGAGCGCGAGTCCCCGGCAGCGCAGAGCAGGGCGCGACGAACGAGTTGATGCGCAAGCACACCAAGACGGAGCTGCTTCGTATGGCCTACGCGGCCGGCCTGGTGCGCCACCCCCGAGAAGTGGCGTAAGGACGAGATCGCCTCCACAGTCGCGGACATCGAGCTCCGGGCCACTGCCCATCTTGCTCCGGGCGGCCTACTGGTGGCACCGCCGAACAGCCCTCCGCGGCCGGAGCGTCTGCCGCAGCGGAATCAACGCCACAACGACGAGTGCGACAAGACTGAGTACGAAGACGCATCTGCACCTGCGGCTTCATCGAGCAGTACGGAACCCCTCCGAACGGGACGACTACTGAGATAGGCACCCGATCGGGGAGGCACGTTCGGCGCCACGGCTCAGGCGAGGCTCCGCGACGCGATCAGCCGGTTGGTCAGCTCTACCGTGGCGAGATACCACCAGAAGATCCAGTCGAGGAATGCTTCGTCGTACTCGCCGCGCTGGTCGGCCCGGCGGTGGCGCAGGTCGAAGCGGTTGGCGATCTCGAACAGCGCGCCTTCGTCCTTCCCGAGGTGCTGCTTGATCAGGGCACGGCGTTCCTCAAGGATGCGGGCGAGGTTGAAGATGGCCGATCGCTTGCTCTCGGCTGACGTGTCACGCCCTCGGAAGAGGGCGATGGCGTGGCGGACACCGGCGGTGGTGTCGGGTGGGCTGTCGTTGAGGGCGCGGTGCACCAGTTGGCTTCGGGCGTCGTCGGTGACGGCGACCAGGCGCCCAAGGTCCTCACCCTCGGCGGCCAGTTCGTAATCGATGTCGGCCTCGCGCAGCAGCTGGTTGAGTTTCCACCGGTACAGGATGCGTGCCGGGCCGTTGTGGAACTCCGAGTGGTGCCATCCGCAGCCGCTGTAGGAGTGGAAGCGCCGCATGCGGGGGGCGGCTCACCAGGTCGTGGAACACCTCGATCAGCCCGTAGAAGGTGTCTTCGCCCCACGCCTCCGGCGCCAGCGGCCACAGATCGGGGATGCCAAGTCGCCTGTCGATCACGTCGGAGGGGTCAGGCAGCTCGCTGTGATCGTCGATGCATTCCTCGCCAAAGACTTCGACCAGGTAGCCGTTGTCGGCGAACTCACCGATAAGCCGCGCGAAGTCCCGTCGGGTGTCCCGCACAGTACTGCCATCGTGAGCGAGCCCATTGCCGCGGCGCTGCGGCCAGTACGGCCGGGGCGCGGCCGCATGCCTGAGCTCGGGCGCCCGGCGGATGAGTTCGGTGAACCAGTCGTGCTGGTCCATCACGGCCCGTTTGGTGCCCCAGCCGGTGGCGGTGGTCGCCCAGGGATCGGATGTTGGCGCGGTGTGGTTGGGCAGGTCCTCGAAGTCGGCGACTGCGGTTGTGCCGACCAGGGCCTCCGTCATGAGCCAGATAGCCCGGTCCTGCCAGGCTCCTGCGGACCGGAGCACGCGCTCGCCCTCGGATATGAACAGCGATGCGGGCCAGAGGAGTTCGTAATTGCTCAGGTCCAGACTCACCACAACATCATCACCCATAGGAGATGTGTCCCGACGCTGTGCGATGAATTCCCGTCTCAGTCCCGGATGAGCTCCTGGAACTGCGGACATCCCACCGCATGCCACTCCCTGACGAGGACTTCCCCGGCAACGACCACGACCTCCGCGTACCACGGCAGGCAGTCGTGGCACGCACGGATCTCGTACGAGTTGCCGTCTTCATCGAACGCCTTGAGATCGACGGAGCCGACCGGCGCCCGGTAGGTGACGTCCTGCTGCGGATCGGAGCCTTCTGCCATGGCGGCCATTATCTACCAGCGCTCAGATGGCCTTCGGGGCAGGGAACGTGACCCGTCCGCCACGATCGTCAGCGGTCCCGCACAGGACTGCCCGCTTTGCCGCCACACCTGCAGGAACGCTGCGGGAAGCGGCGAGAGGCGTTGTCAGTGGGTGGCCATAGCCTGGCGAGACGGGAACCGCAGAGAGGCACGCCCATGAATGCCAGTTACTACCGGAGCCAGCTGGACAGAAAGAACAAGGCTCGCGCTGACGCGGAAAAGAAGGTCGGCGAGTTCCGCAAGAAGGAAGCCGACAAGCGCGCGAAGGCCACGAAGGAGAAAGCCGCAGCCGCCAAGGCGAGCAGCCAGGGCACCGTCAACAGCAAGCAGCGTGCTGCCCAGCGGTACGAGAATGAGGCCAACAAAGCTGGCCAGGACGCCAGCACGTGGAGCGCCAAGGTCGGCAAGCTCTCCAAGGAGGCAGCTGACCTGTCGGCCAAGCTGGCGAAGGCGGAACAGGCTGAGCGGGCGGCTGCGGAGAAGGCTCGCCAGCGCGAACAGCAGAAGAGGGAGCGGCGTGCCGCGGCTGAGCAGCAGAAGCTCGAGAGTCGCCTGTCGACGGCGGAGGGTCAGGTGCGCACGGTGATGAGGGAACTGCGGGCCCCGAAGCCGGAGAAACTGCGGGTGCTGCTGCTGGCAGCCGCCTCCGCCGGTGACCTGCGAGTCGGCCAGGAACAGCAGAGGATTCGCGCGGCCGTGCAGAGTGCCACCCATCGGGACCTTGTCGACCTGGATCTCCACCCGGCCGCGACGGCGGATGTCTTCCTGGACGCACTGACCGGCGCCTTCGCCCGGGCCATCGCCGCCGTGGACGACAAGCCGCTGCTGGTCCTGCTCAATTCCTGCCCCTCCGCAGCCCAGACCGGGAAGCTGGTCGACACCGTGCCGTTCGCCATCGGCATGTCCGACAGCATCGGCGATGTCGACGCCATCACCTACGCCGCCCGGTTCTACGCCGCCGTCGCCGACGGCCAGTCCGTCCAAGCCGCCCACCTGCTCAGCCGGGCGGCCATCGAAATGAACGGCCTGCTCGACCGCGACCTGCCGACCCTGGCCTGTGCGGCGGACGTCGACCTGAGCGCTACAAAGCTGGTGACGCCGCCTCCGGAGTAGGACGTGGGCATCTCGTGCATGAGCATCCGCCCCCTGCCGTGGATACGCATGCGAGCCTGCTGCCGACTCGCATGAAAGTGACCTGCGATTTTGCAATCCATGTTCCGGGCACCTCGCACTCGCTGCGCCACACGGCCCGACATATACGCACGTCAAAGGCCCCACCGTCAGGACACCGCGAGAGGCCCACGGACGCTGAGCCGCGAATCGGCACCCGGCCCCGCCGGAGCTTGGTCGGTGGTCCTGCCTCTCCGCGGGAGCGGTAGACCGGGCGGTCGAGAACCGCACAGCGATCACGGCGGGGGAAGCCGGAGGGGCGGTGCGGCCGGTTCGGTCCCGAGTCACAGAAGCCGGGCGACAGCCCAGGTCCGAGCGCGGTCTTGCGCGTCGAAGAGGTCGGTGTGGGTGATCATGACTTCGGTGGCCCCGGCGTCGAAGTAGCGGCGCAGACCGGCAGTGACAGTGCCCTCGTCGCCGGCGATCAGCAGGTCCGCCGCGCTCGACAGCCCCTCGGTCGCGATGACCTTCTGGTAGGACGGGATGCTGTCGTAGAAGTTGAGGGCGGCCGAGACGCGGTCGCGGGCGGCTGCGGCGTCGTCGGTGACCACCGCGGGCACCCCGGCCACGATCTGCGGGGCCGGCCGCCCGGCCGCGGTGGCGGCTTCGGTGATGGCCGGCACGATCTGTTCGGCGAGGGTACGAGGCCCGGCGAGGAACGGAATCGTTCCCTCGGCCAGCTCGCCTGCGGCCGCGAGGGCCTGCGGCCCCATCGCAGCCACCAGGACCGGGACCGCCGGGGAAGCTCCGGCCACGGCCGTCGAGCCGACTGGCCGCGATGTCAGCGTTTCCCCCACGAAGGCGGCGTCGTCGCCGTCCAGCAGCGGGCGCAGCGCGGTGAGGTACTCGCGCAGGTGCTGGATCTGCGGCGGATACGGCAGGCCGAACTGCGGCTCGAGAACAGTGCGCGCGCCGAGTCCGACGCCGAGCCGGAAGCGCCCTGCGGCAGCCGCCTGCGCCGTCTTCGCCGCAGCCGCGAGCAGCAGCGGATGGCGAGGGTACATCGGCACGACAGAGGTACCTACGCAGACCCTGGGTTCCGCCCGGCCCACCAGCCCGGCGAGCTGGGGTGCGTCGTAATCCGCCGCCTGTCCGAACCACACGGTGCGCACCCCGGCGTCGGCCACCTCGTGCGTGAACTCCACAGCCCGGTCCACAAGGTTGGTCATGCCAGGTTCCTGCGCGAACGTGCCTCCCAGAAACACTCCGACCCTCATTCCGGCAGTGTCCATCATGAGCTCCTTCGTGATCCGCTTCCCATGACTCACGTCGTCTTCACCACCGCGACCTCCCTCGGCCCGCAGCACCACGGTGATTGCAGGCTCTGCAATCACTGTACAGTTTGATTGCAGTTTCTGTAGTCACTACTCTGCGTGTCATGGGACGATGGCCGGGCGGCACGCAGGAACGGCTGCAGGAAGCCGCGATCGAGTTGTTCACCGAGCGCGGCTACGAACGTACGACCGTCGCCGAGATCGCGACGCGAGCCGGCCTGACCGAGCGCACCTTCTACAACCACTTCGCCGACAAACGCGAGGTGCTCTTCCCCGAGCAGGACTCGTTCATCGCCGAGGTCCGCGAAGCGGTGGGCGCGGCACCCGCCAAGCAGTCCCCGCTCGACGCGGTCAGCGCGGCATTCATCGCCGGCAGTGACTGGTTCGACCAGCGCCGGGAGGCAGCACAGCGCCGCAGGCACATTCTCGACGCACATACCGATCTGCGAGAACGCGAATGGGCGAAACTGGCAGCCCTTGGTGAGGCGATCACCGCCGCGCTGCGCACACGGGGCATCCCCGACCCGGCGGCCACGCTGACCGCCGCGGTCTCCGTCACCGCATACCAGCTCGCCGCAGCCCGGTGGCTGGCCGATCCGCAGTACGGCACGCTCGGGCATCACCTGCACACGAGCTTCGAGGATCTGCACCGCACCGCACGCAGCTGGTAACGCCCCATCGATACCGGCTGTGGCCGTCGGGGACCTCAACCGCCGGACAGCCAGTGCCGGACGCTTCATTCCGCGGGGTGTTGTCGGCCAAGGGATGCGGACAGGTCGCCGGTGGTCAGAAACGCGGTCGGCGACGGCGGTGGGCTCAGATGTCCAGGACCCCTTCGGCTGCGAACCCGCCATACTCATAGCTGCCGGTGAACCACTCACGCGCCAGTTCCTGCAATGCTCCGGCCGGAAACCGGCGAACCTTCCTGCTTCGCCGGGCGGTCACATGGATGGCGGGGAGACGAGTCCGGCCGCCACCCGCGAACTCCAGGAGGAGACCGGCGTCACGGTCCCGGCCACCGATCTGGCGCAGAGGGGCGCCTACGACGCCATCGGCCGCGATCCCCGCGGCCGGTACATCACGGTCACCTACACGGCCACCCTGCCCTCGCCTATTGCCAACTCGCATGAAAGTAACCTGCGATTTTGCAAACCATGTTCCGGGCACCTCGCACTCACTGCGCCACACGGCCCGACATATACGCACGTCAAAGGCCCCGCCGTCAGGACACCGCGATGAGAAGCCCACGGACGCTGAGCCGCGAGTCGGCAGCTGAAGCCGTAGTTGGTGGCCATCTCGATGAGGGTGCCGGGGCGGTGGCGGACGCGACGCCCAGGACGCGGTCGTGTGCGCCGGTGGCGACCAGGGGCAGGCACACGGTGGTCATGGCCTCGTTCATGGGCCGGTCGCGGACAGTCAGCGGAACAGGCGGAAGAATCCGCGCACCTGCTTGACCAGCGACTCCGGCTGCTCCAGCGCGGCGAAGTGGCCGCCGTGCGGCAGTTCCTCGAACCAGCGCAGGTCGGTGAAGCGCAGCTCGGCCTCCCGCCTCGATGGGCGGGTGATGTCGCGTGGGTAGACCGACAGCCCGGATGGCGCGGTCACCTTGTCCCGGAAGTGGGCGAAGCTCTCCCAGTACAGGCGCGCCGACGATGTGGCCGACGCGGTGAACCAATAGACCGAGATCTCGTCGAGGATCGTCTGCCGCGACAACGCGTCCTCGGGATGGCCGTCGTTGTCCGTCCACGCCCAGAACTTCTCGGCGATCCAGGCGGCTTGCCCGGCCGGGGAGTCGGTAAGGCCGTAGCCGAGCGTCTGGGGCCGGGTCGCCTGGATCGCCGAGTATCCCCGGCCGGTGCGCTGCATCTCCTGCTCCGCCGCGAGGTTCGCCAGCTCCGCAGGCGTCGGGTCGTTGAACGTGCCCACCGCCACAGACCCCAGGTTCAGGTGCACGCCTGCGACCCGCTCGGGCGCCACCTCACCCAGCGCCGCGGACACCGCCGAACCCCAGTCACCGCCCTGCGCGCCGTACCGTGCGTAACCCAGCGAGACCATCAAGGTGTCCCAGGCGCGCGCGGTGCGAGTGACGCCCCGCCCGGCCGTCGACGGTTTGTCGCTCCAGCCGTACCCGGGCAACGACGGCGCGACCACGTTGAACGCGTCCGCCGGGTCACCGCCGTTGGCCCGGGGGTCGGTCAGCGGGCCGAGGACCTCCAGGAATTCGAGCACCGAACCCGGCCACCCGTGCGTGAGCACGAGCGGGAACGCGTCCGGCTCCGGCGAGCGGACATGCAGGAAGTGGATGCCCAGCCCGTCGATCGTGTCGCGGTACTGCGGGAACACGTTCAGCCGCTCGGCGAACCCGAAGTCGTAGTCCTCGGCCCAGCTGCGGCACAGCTCCTGCGCATACGCCAGCGGCAAACCCTGTGACCAGTCGTCCACCGGCTCGCGCTCGGGCCACCGTGTCCTTCGCAATCGTTCACGCAGGTCCGCGATCTCGGCTTCGGTGATGCCGACCTCGAATGGCTCGGCGGACATGGCAAGGCTCCTTGCTGGTCGAGGCGTTGTAGGATCAGATGCGGGTGGGCTGTCAGCGCGGGCTCCCACGCGTGGCACCGGGTTCGGGGCGGCGGTCGGCGGTAGGGCGCCGGGTCAGGCTGAGGACGAGTCCGGACAGGGGGAGCGCCGCGAGCACGGCGAGGGCCATCGGCGCCGGCACGATGCCGGACAGGCCTGCGACAGCGGCCGGACCGATCCCGCCGCCTAGGACGTTCATGAAGTTGAGCAGGCCCTGTGCGGTGTGGCGGTCGTCCGCGGCGACCAGGTCCGGCGCGAGGCTCACCAGTACGGCTTGGGCGCCGGCGAACCCGCACACGGTCAACGCCGTGCCGATGACGATCGGGACCGGCGCGGTGGCGACCGCAACCACGAACCCGCCGATGACGGTGAGTGCCGCAAGCCCGGCCGACACCTGCCAGCCGGTGAACCGGTCGGTGAAGGTGCTGACCAGCCGCCCGGCCAGCAACGAGCAGGCGGCAGCGGGGACCAGGAGCACGCCGGCTTCCAGGGGGCCACCGCCCGTGGCCTGCTCGATCAGGGGCGGGGCGCGGAACAGCACTCCGTAGTAGCCGGCGAAGACGGTCCCGCCGATGAGCCCGGCCGCCAGGAAGCCGCGGGATGCGATCACCCGCCGAGGCACGAACCCGTCGGGCGTGCTGCGCACGCGCCACCACAGTCCCACGGCGGCGAGCGCCCCGGCGGCAGCCACGACGAGCGTGACCGGAGCGGGCAGGCCGACCGAGTGTGCCTGCAGCAACGTGATCAAGGAGCCGACGAGTACGGACAGCACGGCCGCGCCGACGATGTCGAGTCGCTCGGTCGAGCCGTTTCGCTCGCCGCCACCGCTCCGCGTCAGCGCGCGCCTGCTCGGCAATGCGGCCAGCAGAAGGGGCAGCGCGAGGACCGGGATCGCGAGCACGGCACGCCACCCGAGCCATGCGGTCACCGCCCCGCCTATCAGTGTCCCGCACCCCGACGCCGTCGCGCTGGCCGCCGCGATGATTCCCAGGACGCGGATTCGTTGCCGCCCGGGAAGGGCGGTGGCCGCGGCGAAGACGGCGATCACCGTCGCGCCCGCCCCAGCGCCGCCGATCAGTCGGCCGACGATCACGACGGACAGTGCCGGCCCGGCTCCGGCGAGCGCGGAGCCCGCGGCGAGCGTCATGACCCCGGCGACCAAGACCTGGAGAGGGCTCCAGCGGACCAGCAGCCGCCCCGCGACCGGCATCGCGAGCGCGGAGGTCAGCGACCACGCGGCGAGAATCCATGCGGTGGCCCCGAACGGCACCGCGAGTGCGCGGCCGATGGCCGGTAGGGCCACCGACGGTGCTCCCAGTGCCACGTACATCGGCAGCACCAGCATCCCCAAAGTCAGCCCCAGCCGACGCCCGTCCGGGGCGTCCGTTCGCCCCGGTGCCGGAGCACCTCCAAGCGGGCTCGTCTGCGGCGTCGTTCCCTGCCGGGTATGTTGTGACATGTGAAAGCTCCTTTGCGTGTAACGCTACGGAGCAGTGAGGAGATACGTCAAATGCGGGATGCGTATTACAGTCCATTGGTGATCCAGACGGCCGTCGACCTGGCCAACACCTTGAGGCCGGTCAAGGGAGAGGACGCGCTGGAGACCATGGAGCAGCTCCGGGACTTCCTTGACGACCACCCCGCGGCTGAGCCACCGAGTTCAGCCGCGAACCGAAGTACCGGTCCGCGGCATCTCACCCGCGCCGACCTGGCAGAAGTCCGCGCGTTGCGCGAGACGCTGCGCGAGGTGCTCGAACAGGCGAACACGGACGCGGTCGAAGCCGCGGCTCTGATCAACGACGGTCTGCGTCGCAGCCGCGCCACCCCGGTACTGCGCCACGAGGACGACCGCTGGTGGTCCGAGGTGACCTCCGACACCGACCGCTGCGCGGCGCACCTTGCCGCGACTACGCTCAGCGCACTGGCCTCCGTGATCGCCACGCTCGGCCCCGCTCGTCTCGGCGTATGTGCCGGACCGACCTGCCGGGCCACCTTCGTGGACCTCTCGCGCAACGGCTCGAAGCAGTACTGCACCCGAACCTGCTCACACCGGGCCAGCGTCGCGGCCTACCGGAGCCGACGCAACCCGCGTTGAGCGCCAGCAGCAGATGTATGCAGAAGAAGGGTCCGAGATCAACGCGCAGCGGCTTTTCACCGAGGCGTGCCTGCCCGGGCTACGGGCCCGGCTGAGTGACGATATCGCCTCGCTGGACAGCGATCTTCCGCCGCCCCATGTCGCGGCGTTGGCGCGGAAGGTCGCCGAATGCCTCGAAGTGCCGGAGCCAGCTACCGCATGACGCCGGAGTCGCGCCGTCCGCGTCGGATGGAGCCGCGCCGCAGCCGCTGCCCTCCTTCCGGCGGCAACCCGGTTCTCAGGGAATGTCGCCGTCCCAGTCCCACCGGCCCGCATCTCCCGGCCGGGGCTCGTACAGGGCGTAGTGGCGGAAGCGGGCGGCGACCAGCCCGCCGGGCGGCCGGTCACGGTGGATGCCGTCCTTGCCGTAGCGGACCACCGCCACCTCGTCCTCAATCCATGCCAGTACCCGCTCGATCGCTCGCTCGTGCGCGGCCTCGATCACCCGCCGAGTCTCGTCATCTCCCAGCGCCCACAGGAGGTAGATCGTCGGCTGCGGCCGGAAGACGAAGTCGACGCCGGTGACCGTCACCCGGCGCCCGAGGGCGCCGGCTCTGAACGCCGTCTTCGGGGACTCGCCTTTGGCGAGCCGGTCGGCCTCGATCCGGTCCGCGTACGGGTGCCGTCCCCTCTCGCCGAAGAGGTTGCGCAGCTGGTTTTCGGTGACTTCCTCGCCCGGGGCCAGTCCGAGCGCGGCCAGGCCGCGGCCCATCCAGCGCCCGGCCGGGAACACCGGCTTGTTCCTGGGCCTGGCGCAGGGGCGTGCGGGCCGGGCGGCTTCCGTCACCGACGATGGTCTGACGCAGGTAGTAGCGGCACATCTGACCGGCTCGGACGATGCTGATCTCGACTGTCATGGAGCCACGCCACACGGCTCTGACCAGCGGTAAGAGGCCGGACAGCGGTATGTCCCGGCAGGCGGGAGCAGCGGCCGGATTTTCTTCTCAGGCGCCCGTCAGGCGGGAAGCGGCCCAGGGCCGGAAGCGAATGTCATCGCTCTCCGGCAGCCCGCGCATCACGCCCCGGATGACACCAGCAAACACCGCTGAGCACCACTGAGTGCCACAGAACACCTACCACTGACAAGCACCGTCCTACAGCAGCCCCCGGCAACCGCCGGGGGCTTCGTCGTGCTGCCCGCAGGAGACTGCCGTGCCCACGTTCGAGACCCTCCCCCGCTTCACCGCCGACCTCCAGCACCTCACCCCCGAACAGCGCCGACGCTTCCACCACGTCGTCCTGGACGCCTTCGTCCCAGACCTGCGTACGGGGTCCTTCCGGCCGGAACTGCGCGAAGCGCGCGAGTTCGCAGAATCTTGGGCGCCGTGGAGCACGAACCCGCACGCCAGGCTCGCTTTTACTCCCATCCGCAGGTGAGTTGGTGCTGTGGGCGAGTGACCGTCTGCCTCCGCAGGGCGCTCGGCTGCGGCGGGGTGATCAGTCCCAGCGGACGGGCAGACGGAGAGGTCCGCGGAGTCCGGCGGTGGTCTTCCAGCGGATGGTGTCCCCGGCCGGGCGGAGGTGGGGCATGCGGGCGGCCAGGCGGCTCAGGGTGATTTCGCCTTGGAGCCGGGCCAGGGCGGTGCCCAGGCAGGAGTGGATGCCGAAGCCGAGGGTGAGGTGGTGGTTGGGAGTGCGTGTGAGGTGGAGACGGTCGGGGTCGGGGAAGGCCCGTGGGTCGCGGTTCGCTGCGGCGAGCAGAAGGACGACGAGCTGGCCAGCTTTGATGTGCTGGCCAGCGAGGGTGAGATCTTGTGCAGCCAGGCGGATGACGAACTGGACGGGGGCTTCGTAGCGCAGCAGTTCGGCGACGGCCGCGGGGGCCAGCGCTGGGTCCGTGCACAGGTGTTGCCACTGGTGCGGGTGGTGTGCCAGTGCGAGGACGGAGTTTCCCAGGAAGTCGGTGGTCGTGTAGTGGCCTGCGGTGAAGACCATGAAGAGGTTGGCGGCCAGTTCGCCGTCGCTGAGCGAGCCCGCCCGGCCAGTTGGTGAGGCCAGACGGCTGATCAGGTCGGAGCGGGGGCGTTGCGGCGCTGGGTGATCAGCTCGCGGCAGTAGTCGATGGCCCCGGTGATGTCGGTTACGGCTTGGCCGATGGTGATCTGGTCGGTGTCGTCGCCGCCCCACAGGCGGGCGTAGCCGCGGGCTCCGGCGTGCAGGAGAGGACGTTGCTGCGGGGGTATGCCGAGCAGCTGGCCGATGACGTGCAGGGGCAGCGGGGCGGCCAGGTCTTCGATGAGGTCCATGTGGCCGCTTCCGTGCACGCGGTCGAGGAGGGCGTCGACGCGGTGGGTGATGGCGGGTGCGAGGTCCGCGGTCAGGCGCGGGGTGAAGGCTTGGGTGAAGGCGCGGCGTCGGCGGGTGTGCTCGGGTGGGTCGGAGTCGAGCATGGCCTTGTTGAGCAGGCGCAGGGTGGGGGTGTGCGGGGGCCGAGGCGGCGGGGTACGGCGTGCAGGGCCGGGGAGCGCAGTGCCTGGGTGACTTCCTGGTGGCGGGTGACGGTCCAGTGGTGGCGTACCGGGTCCCACAGGACGGGGGCGGTCTCGCGCAGTTGCCGGTACAGGGGGTAGGGGTTGTCCAGGACGGCGGGGTTGTCCAGGACGGCGGGGTTGTCCAGAGCCTGCAGCGTCAGCGGTGCGGCGGAAGCGGCGGTCATCGTGAGGGGCCTTCTGCTCCCGGCCGGGCGCTGGCGGTACCGGTGGGCCCGGCCATGGGGGCCGGGGCGTTCGGGGGCGGCGGTGCTGTGGCTGCGGGGGTGGCCGGGTGTCTGTTGGACGCCGCGCTCTGGGGGCCGGGGGTGGTGAGTCAGTCAGCTCGCGCAGCCGGTCGTCGCCGGCGCCCTGCTGCTGGGCGTCGAAGAGACGCGCGGCGTGCCGGGGCGGGAGGGCGACGGTCAGGTGGCGGATGCGGTCCTGGTCCGTCGTTCCGATGGGCGCGGTGTAGCCGAGGCGGGCGTGGAAGTCGACGACGATGCCGTCGGTCGTCGCCGCTTTCTGCCGGGCCTTGGCCCTAATCTGCGGCTGCCACCGGGCCTTCGTCTCGCGCTCCAGGCGCGCGGCCAGGTCCGCTCGCGGCTTTTTGATCTGGTCCTTGACGTACCGCTCGACGGTGCGCTGGGAGATCCGCAGCAGCTGGGCGACCGCCTTGGTGCCCTTCAGCTGCTTGACCAGGTACCGCATCTGCGCGCCCGCGCTCTTGGGCGCCGGACGCGTGAACGCCTTGTGCACCGCGGCGTCCAGGCCGTCCCCGAACCTGCTCATCGTGGCCCTCTCCTACTCTCCATGGTCGACGTCGGTGACGGTGCCGTCCTTGATGTACCGGGCCAAGTTGAGCTCCGGCGCGTCGAACCGGTCCCGGACCTCCTCGCCCCACAGGACGGTCTGGGTGCCCTCGTGCTTGACCAGGCCGGGGTTGATGCCGAGCTTGAAGCCGCCGGGCAGCGGCTTGCCCTCCCGGTAGGGCAGGAAGTCCAGCGGGCTCTCGCCGTCGACCGCGTAGACGACGCAGTCGTGGTTGACGGCGACCGGGTACTGGCCGGTGAATGCCGCGTGCTTGACGATCTTGCGGTGCAGGTTGATCCGGGTGCGGGAGATGACCGCCGCGCGGATATCGGGCCGCCAGGTCGGGCGGGACAGGGCGCGCCACGGCTCGCCGGGCCGCCAGCCCTCGCCCCGGGGCCGCTGGCGGAGCTTGCCGATGCCGCCCTTGACCGTTGCCTTGATCGCGGAGACGAGGATCGCCAGCTGCGGGTCGCGGTCCTTGTAGCCGTCCATCGCCGCGAGGGAGTCGGCCGGCGACAGGTCGGCGTCGACGCCGAGGTCGGCCATGGTCACGAGGTAGGCGTCGCGCAGGCGGGTGTACCAGCCGTCCAGGTAGCGGCCGTTCTCATACCGCACCCACGCCTCCAGCGGGCGTACCTCGTAGCCGAGCTCCACCGCATACGCCACGGTCGGCGTCGCGTACCAGGCCGGTCCCTCGGGCCGCCCACCCTTCGGCGTGAACGGGCTCGGCAGCAGGCCGCCGTCCAGCTCCACCCACTCCTTGCCGGCCTTCACGCGGGACAGGTCCACGTGGGAAAGGTCCACCAGCCACGAGCCGGGCAGCTTGGGGTCGAACGCCGGAGCCTTGACGTGCGTGGGCGCGCCCAGACCGACGGTCAAGCCGTTCGCGCCCGCGCCGAAGGCGAGGTTCACATCCAGGCCGACCAGATGGCGCAGGGTGCACTCGGCATCCGTCATCGTCCGCGCCCAGTCGAACGACTCCTCAAACAGCTTCTCCGCCGGGCCGCGCACGTGGAAGCGCGGCAGGTCCTTGAGGACCGGGTGCCCGTCGGGAACCTCGCACGGCGGCCAGTCCATCGGGTCGATCGGGTCCTTGCCCAGCGAGCCGGGGTTGTGCTCCGAGGTGCGCTTGCCATGCTCATCCGGCGCGGTGGCGCGGGTCGGCGGGTGCAGCGCGGTCATCAACTCCAGGCCGGTCACGGCCGTCGAGCCGCGCGGCGTCATCACCCTTGAGGCGTACACGCCCAGGACGCGGGCGAGTTCGGCTGGCGGGAGCTGCCCGGCCGGGCCCCAGTGCCGGGTGTCCAGCGCGTTCCACGACGGGATGCACAGCTGCACGCAGGCCCGCTCCGAGCCCTGTGCGGGGCGGTAGATCCGCGCCCACGGCCCGAACCCGCGCTTGGTCAGCTGCCACTGCGCGCGGGACAGCTGCTTGATGACCTTGTGGCCCTCCGGGATGCGCCCGGCGACCCGCTCCTGCTCCGTGAGCGTGGCCGGAAGGCCGTAACGCTCCAGCGCGGCCTCGGTGAGCACGAGCAGCGGGTCGACGTCCTTGCCGGGACCGGAGAGCTTCGGCTGACCGAGCGTGGCCTCCTTGAGCGTCCAGTCCACCAGGGACGGCAGGGACTTGGCGGGCACGTCCACGACCAGGCCGCCGGTGCAGTACGCCACCACCTTCCCGTCCTCGACATCGACGACCGCCAGCGGACCGTCCTCGAACCGCGGGTCGGCGGAGCCTGCCGGGGTTGCGGCCGGGGCCGCCTTCCGCGCGCCCGGACGGCGCGACGTCGACGCCGGCCCGGGGGTGCGCGCCGGACGCGGCGCGGCCGCCGGAGCGGAGGTGACGGGAGTAGGGGCCTGGGTGTTCTCGTGATCAGTTACGGCCGCAGCCTCGGGCGCCGGGGCCGCGGACAGAATCCCGGCTTCCGCCGGCTCGAACGTGTAGGGCACCGAGTCGGCACGTTCCTCCGGTGCGGGGTAGAGCTCCGCGAGCTGCTTGAGCAGCCGCGCGTGCGCCTCACGTTCCGGGCCGCGCGGCTCGGTCGGCTTCTTCGCCGACTCCCAGGCGGACACCGTGGCCAAGCCGGAAGGCCTCTTCCCCGGCCAGTGGCAGCGCAGCAGGACCTCTGTTCCCGACGAGTACCAGCCCTACCCGGACGAGCGCTGGGACAAGGGCCGCACCAACGCCTGGAAGCTCTGGGAGGAGATCGTTGCCCTGGGCTACAGAGGCAGCTACGGCCGGGGCAGCGCCCACTTGCGGGAGAAGCGCACCTCACCGCGGCCGGTCACTGCGCAGCCGCCCGACACCCCGCGTGGTGACGAGATGGGTTCTCAGCCGCCCCGAGACGCCGACCGAGACCGGACAGCTCCGGCTCAATGCCGTCCTGGCCAACTGCCCGAACTCGACGCTCTGGCCGACTCGCGTCCGGTCCTTCGCCCAGATGCTCACCGAGCGCCAGGGCGAACGGCTCCCCCAACGGCTCGACGCCGTCCGCCGGGACGACTTGCCCAGTCTTCATACTCTCGCGGCAGGAATCGACCGAGAACGCGACGCGGTCATCGCCGGACTCCCCCTGCCCTGGAACTCCGGCGTCGTCGAAGGGCATGCCAACCGGATCAAGAGGCTCAAGCGCCAGATGTTCGGCCGAGCGGCTTCAGCCTGCTGCGCAAGCACGTATTGCCGGCCATCTGATCAAGCGCCCGGCTCCCGGTGACAGGGCTTCCCGCTACGAGAGGCATGATGAGGGGGCGACAGCGTGGACGCAGGAGTAGCGATCAGCCTGATCCGCCTGGCCGCTGCAGACTTGACCACGGAACCCTGGCAGCGCCCCCGGACCCTTATCTGGTCCGGTTGGGCCTGGACGCCCTGATGGCTGGCATCGAGGCTCCCTCGCTTCCCCTGCTGGCTGGGCTCTCGCACGGCGAGTACCCCAGGCCCGCGAGCTGTTCGACCGTGTGCTGGAAGAGTTGGGTCTGCGGCCGCCGGCCTCGGATGATCTTGCCAAGGCGCGATGGACCGCGGCCCGGTGGAGGGCCGGCCAGATCGTGGCGTGCCGAACTCGACTGCCCCGATGCGCTACAACCCATCGTTGATCTGGCGAGAGCACTCGGCCTGCCGGACGCTCGGCATCCGGACCAGCAGCACATCCGGGACCGGATCACCTCCGCGGCGCGCGACTTTCTCGCCGCAGAACGTACCAGGACCACAGCCTTTGGACTCAACTCGCATGACCTGCCGTGACCGGTTCACGGAAAGCGGGCCAGAACCCACGTATCCCTGCACAGCCGTTTCAGAGGGGAGAAATCTCCGTCACACCGAACCGGGCGGTGAGCCCACTCTTTGACCGGCCTGTCTTGCGGGAACTGATGCCGGTCGGCCGACAACGGTCGATCCAGGTGATGTCCGCGCCCCGCGGACAGTAACAATGCTTTGGTGCCAAAGTTTCAGTGACGGCGTGTCAGTGACAGGAGTCACCGAAGACTCGGCGAGACCAACCGTCCCCGTTCCGGAGGCCTTCGGCGGGGCAGGGTGTGGACCGTGGCCGCAAGGCCGGGGAGGAGACGGATATGCGGAGGCCTTCGCTTCGGACCGGTGTGGCGACGCTCGTGCTCGCGGCGGTCGCGCTCGGCGTCTGGTGGGTGGCCGACCGGCCGGCGGGCCAGGGCGGCGTCAGCCCGCAGGTGGCCACGGTGGGTTCGGGGCGGGCGGCCGACGTCGACGGCGACGGCTTCGAGGACCTCGCCGTCGGAATGCCCGACGCTCCGGTCCAGGACCAGGCCGGCGCCGGCAAGGTGGCCCTGATCCACGGCTCGAGGACAGGCCTGACGGTCAGCCGCCACCAGTCCGTCAGCGGGTCGGTCACCGGCGACACCGTCCGGCCCGGCGACCGGTTCGGTTCGGCGCTCGCGCTCGGCGATCTGGACGGCGACGGGCACGCGGATCTGGTCATCGGAGCCAGCGGCCGAACGGCCGGGGGCGAGAAAGGGGCCGGAGCGGTGACCGTGGTCTTCGGCTCCCGGTCCGGGCTCTCGCGTACCGCCGTCGCTTTCCACGCGCCGGCCCCGACACCCGGGGGCCGCTTCGGCGGCCAGCTGGCGCTCGGCGATTTCGACCATGACGGGCTCGACGACATCGCGGTGGTGGACGGCAGGCAGGTCGCCGTGGTCCGGGGGGCGAAGGACCTGCGTTCGGCCGGCGCCGAGGACATCACCGTGCACACCCCACCGGGCGGCGGCGGGGGCACGCACCGCATCGCGACCGGCGATGTCGACGGGGACGGCTACGACGACCTCGTCACCGTGGCCCACGACGACGACCCAGCCGACGGGGGCGCCCTCGGTGTCCTGCCAGGCTCCCGTGCGGGCCTGAAGGACACCCGGCTCGGCGATCGGGTGGAGCTCCCGTTCGCCGGCTACACGCCCGTGGTCGGTGACATCAACGGCGACGGGAAGGACGACGTCCTCCTGGCCACCGGTTTCCAGGACGGCCCGGACAAGACCGTGCTGCTTACGTACCCGGGCAGCGCGGACGGCCTCGACACAGCGGGAGCCGTCGCATGGCGGGGCCCGCTCCACCCGGGCGACACCGCGCGGCTGGCCGACCTCGACGGCGACGGCCACGACGACCTGGTGGTCGGCGACGTCCACGCCGTGAACAGCGACGTCCACAACGACGCGGGGGCCATCACGACCGTCCGGGGAAGCGCGCGCTGGCTGGACCCTGCCACGACGCGGACGCTCTCCCTCGACACCGAAGGGGTCGCCGGGGACGCCGAGTCGAACGACCGGTTCGGCTCCACGCTGGCGCAGGGGGACTACAACGGCGACGGCACCTGCGACCTGGCCGTGGGTGCGCCGGGCAAGCGACACGGACTCGGCGGAGTCGGCCTGCTCTACGGCAGCGCGTCGGGCCTGACCGGCACAGACTCGATCATCTTCGGCCCGGACTCGCTCCACGACCCCGTGATCAAGGCGTCCTTCGGCGCGGCCCTGGGCGGCTGACCTGACAGGCCCGCGCCGTACGCCCGCCTGGATGTCCGGCATCGCGGCCCGCCAGAACCACCGGTCGTCGCCCAGGGCGCGGGACCGCGGGGCCAGCCCCACGGAAACCACTGGCCAGGCCATCCGGGCAGGAGCCTTCCACATCGGTCCTGATATCCCTGCGGTGACGCCTTCCGGACGTGAGAATCAGAGCGGGGGCGAGGCACACACCGTTGGCCCGTCGCCTCGCACAGCCCGGCCGCCCGCCGGTACCCGCAGTCCACGCCCGCCGGTACCTGCCGGATCGCCCCGGCGGCGTCTGCACCCGGACGCTCGCGCTCCTCTCGCTCCCAGGCAACCGCACGGACCTCATGACGCCAGACGTGCCCCGCGCAAGGCTGCACACGACGCCGTACGAAGTCCTCCACCTCGACAGCACTCTGCTCGCGCAACCAGTCCCCGAGGACCCGGCGCTCTTCGTCGGGCAGCCGGGCAGCCCTCGGCCGGGTTCCGCACCGACCCGGGTGCGGCAGGCACGCCGGAGGGGAGCACGCAGGCGCAGCCTCTGTACCGTCCGCCGCTGCCTGGCCCGACAGGCCGAGCAGTACACCGCCCAGGCCCCGGCCCAGGCGGCGCCCGCACCCTGACAGCGCCGCCCACGCCCCGGGCACCCACCGGTCCATGGATCCACAACTCGCCATCGGAGACGGCATCTCGGCAGGGGCGCGGTCGGCGTGTACGGCGAGGATCGTGGTGAGCTCGTCCGCGGTCCAGGTTCCGGTCTCGCGGCTACCGGCCGGGGGCAGGCGTGCGCGGCCGTCCAGCAGTACGCGAAGGCGAGCAGGATGGGCAGGCGGATGCCGCGGTGGGCGGCTTCGGGCTGGTTCAGGTCAAGTTGGCGGCGGGCGCCTCGACGGGCATGATCATGTCCTGCAGATGCTGCGGGTCACGGTCCTGTGCCTGGGCGAATGCACCGCCTCGCTGCTCCGGTCGGCGGACCGGCGAGGCGGTGCACCATTTCTGCTCTGCTTCCGGGCCCGGCCTGGGCGGCCTGTCCTGGCCGCGGCCGCCGGGCAGGCGGATGAGGCCGTGCGGCCGGCGCGGGGCGGGTGCGGTGACGAAGACGCAGGCCACCGTCGTCACGCGTTCGCGGCTGGACTTCTCACCCGGCGCCGGGCGCCCGCAGTGTCCGCCCGCAGCGCTCTTGGCAGCGGGATGTCCCGGGTGCAGGGCGGGGTCGCCGGACAGCAGCAATGAAGCCCCGCCCCACCTCACGAGCGCGGCCGGTGCTGACGTCGGCACGCTCACCAGCACCCGCGACGGCAGGGACCGCGCTCAGCTTTGGCGGTCCCGCGTACCAGCCGCTCCGGCCCCGGCGGGCACGTCACTGCTGACTGCGACAGCACTCCCAGGAAGCCGCCGTAGCCACGTCACTGCCCACGAACCGCAGTCCGCGCCCGCCCTCGTGCCCCCGTAGACCTCGGTTCGGCGCAGCTCAGTGCTCGGGTGCCGCTTCGGTCGAGGCGGAGCGGAGGATCTGCCTGATGCCGAAGTGGAAGCGGGCCTCGAAGTCGACAGACATGAAGTCCTCCAGCGCCGAGGTGAGTCCGGGGAGCCGGCGCTCGGTCACGTGGGCGCGCAGGCGGTCGCGGTCATCGGCGGGTGCCGCCTGTTCCTCCTGGACGAGGCCCAGGGTGAAGTAGAAGAGGGTCCAGGCCGTCCACGCGGCTGTCCTGCGGGTGGGGCAGCCGCGCAGGAGGGCGGTCAGCAGGCGGTCGGTGAAGGCGAGAGTGCGGGGTTCGGCGGGGAAGGTGTTTGCGACGAGCAGGGCGCCGTCGCGGTGACCGAGCATCGCCTCGCGCAGCCGTCCGAGCAGTTCGGCCGCCTGGTTGTGCCAGTCCTCGGGCAGGTCTTCCAGGCCGACCTCGCCGAGGACGGCCTCGGCCATGGTGTCCAGGAGCCGGTCCTTGGTGCGGATGTGCCACATGACGGTGTTCATGCTGACCCCGAGCTCGGCCGCGATGGCGCGGGTGGAGAGCTTGGTGACACCGCCTCGGTCCAGTACGTCGAACGCCGCGCCGACCACGTGGTCGAGGGTGATCCCGACCTTGGCGGGGGCGGCAGCTTGTTTCTTGGTCACTGATCGAGGGTATCTGGCTCCGGTCACGCTCTTGGTCAGTGATAGAGAGGTGTCGCATGGAGGAAGCGTCGTCATCGCCGGTGGCGGACCGACGGGCCTGTGGCTCGCCTGCGAACTGCGACTGGCCGGCGTCCCCACGGTGATCCTGGAACAGGATGCGGAGATCGATCCGCACTCCCGGGCGCTGACGGTCCACGCCCGCACGATCGAGACCTTCGCGCTCCGCGGAGCGCACCAGCAACTGTTGGCCGAGGGCGGCCGGATGCCCAGCGGACACTTCGCGGTCCTCGACGACCGCCTCGACTTCGCCGGGCTGGACACCGACTTCCCCTACACGCTCACGATCCCGCAGGCGCGCACCACGGAACTGCTCCAGCACCGGGCCGTTTCCCTGGGCGCGGACATCCGCCGCGGGCACCGGGTGACGGACTGCGTGGACACCGGCGACACGGTGGCCGTGTCGGTCGACGGTCCGGGGTGCCTATGCGCTCGATGCCGCGTACACGGTCGGGTGCGACGGCACGCGCAGCACGGCGCGCCGCTGCGCGGGGATCGGGTTCGAGGAAGACCGGTTCACGGCCCTCGGGACGCTGGGCGACGTGGTGCTCGGCGACCCGCCGCCCGGCCCGGCCACGAGCAGGTGGACGGTGCGGGGGGACGTTCATGCTCGTACCGCTGTCCGGCGGCCGGCACCGGATCGTGGTGCACTCGCCCGAGCACCTTCGTGACGACTGGCCGGGCGACCTCACCCTGGAGGAACTGCGGGAGCGGGTCCGGCGCATCGCCGGCACGGACTACGGCATGCACAGCCCCTCCTGGCTGTCCCGCTACAGCAACACCAGCCGCGTTGCCCGCCACTACCGCAAGGGCCGCATCCTGCTGGCGGGCGACACGGCCCACCAGCACATGCCGATGGGCGGCGTGGGGCTGAACGTGGGCGTGCAGGACGCGATGAATCTCGGCTGAAAGCTGGCGGCGACCGTGAGCGGGCGGGCGACGGGACGCGCTGTTGGACACCTAGCACCACGAGCGGCACCCGGTGGGAGAGGACACGATCGAGCACACCCAGGCGCAGACCGCGATCATGTCTGTCTTCTCGCCGCAGGGAGCCGCGCTGCGGTCCCTGCTGGGCAAGCTGATCGCGGAGCAGCCGCAGTTCAACGACGCCTTGGCGCAGCGTCTGTCCGGGTTGTCGGTGGAGTACGCCCTGCCCGGTCAGCGCCATCCGCTCGCGGGCTGCCGGGCGCCGAACCTGAAGCTGTCGGACACGCGGAACCTGTTCGGCCTCCTGCGGGACGGGCGCCCCCTGCTCATCGATTTCGCGCGCGTCGACGGCTTCGACGCCGACGGCCGCTGTGCCGACCGCGCCGCCGCGCCCTGCACCCCATACCGGTGCCCGCAGCCGGCCGAACGGTCCCGTCGGGTATGGGCCGGCGTCAGCGCCGCCCTGATCCGGCCGGACGGGTACGTGGCGTGGGCCTCGGACGACACCGACGCGGCCGCTCTGACGGCCGGGGCCGCGAACGCCGTCGCCGCCCTCCACGATCCGCAGCCCGCACCTGTGCAGCTCGAAGGGGACCCCGCATGATTCACCGCATCGAACCGGAAGGCGTCTACGGCCTTCCGGACCTGCTCCGCCAGATATCCGTCCCGGACGGCCGCCAACTGGCGTTCCTCAGCGGCCAGGTGGCCTGGGACGAGGAGGGCCGCGTCGTGGGGAAGGCGATCATGCGGCGCAGGCCACGCAAGTGGCCCGCCGTATCGACCGCCTGCTCGACGCCCTTGGTGCGCAGCGGCAGGACATCGTCAAGGAGACGATCTACGTCGTGAACCACGAGCCGCATCTGACCCCCGGCATTCTGACGGCCCTGCACGGTTCGCCGCCGCCCTCGTCGACTCTGGTGGGTGTGGCGAAGCTGTTCGCCCCGCAGTTCCTGGTCGAGGTCGAGTGCGTGGTCGCCCTGCCCGGCGGAGAGCGGGAACGCGCGCGATGACCGGCACCGAACAGAGCACCGCCCGTCCCTTCCGCGCGCTGTTCGCGTTCGCGTTCGCGCTCACGGTTTCGGCGGTGCTGCTCGGCAGCACCATCCTCAACGTGGCGCTGCCCACGACGCAGAGCAAACTCGGTGCAGGCAACACCGAACAGCAATGGCTCCTGAACGCCTACACCCTCACCTTCGCCGGCTTCCTGCCCGTGGCCGGAAGCGCCGGCGACAGGTTCGCCCTGAAGCGCCTCCTGGGCCTGGGGAACGGCCGCCTTCGCCGTGACGACGGCAGTGGCCGGATTTCTCGATTCAGCCCCGGGCGTCATCGGCCTCCGCGCGCTCATGGGCGTGGCCGCGGCCACCATCATGCCCGCCACTCTTGCGGTGATCCTGCGGATCTTCCCTCCCGAGCACCGGGCTCGGGCCATCGCCTCGTGGGCGGCGGCATCAGGTCTGTCCATCTCCCTCGGCCCGCTCCTCGGGGGCGCGCTGCTGAGCGCGGGCATGTGGTGGGGCTCCGTCCTCGAACTCGTCGCACCGTTCGCGCTCCTTGGTCTCGCCGCGACCTGGGCGTGGGTTCCGAAGACGCCGGCGAGCGGCGCCGGACAGCTGCGCATGGTGCCCGTCGCCGCTTCCCTGGCGGGTATCGGCCTGCTCGTGTCCGGAGTGGTGCACGCCACCGACGACGGCTGGGGCTACCCGGGATCTGGCTGCCTGCGGCCATCGGCCTGGCTGTGCTGGCCGTACTCGTCCTGGCCGAGGTACGGCACCGGGAGCCGCTCTTGGACGTCCGCCTCTTCAAGCACGCCTCGTTCACCACCACCGCAGTGGCCCTGACGCTCGGCTCCTTCGTCGTCTTCGGCTACCTGTACTTCACCACCTTCTACCTACAACTGGTGTGCGGCTACACGCCGTTGCAGACAGGACTGCTCTTCATTTCACTGTCGGCGGGCCTGGTGGCCGGAGCCCCGCTGTCACAGCGGGCCACACAACGGTTCAGTACCCGGACGACGATCGCTGCCGGCATCGCGCTCATGGGTGCGGCGTTCGCCGGCGTGACCGGGCTGGGCGCTCACACCAGCCCCGCCTGGTTCGTCATGGACGCGTTCGCCCTGCAACTCGGCTTCGCACTCGTCCCGGCGTCCGGCACGACCTTGGCCTCCCCCTCCGTCCCCACCGACCGGGCGGAAGCGGGATCAGCACTGCTGAACACCCTTCGCCAGTTGGGCAGCGCGCTCGGGGTGGCGGTTCTCGGCTCGCCCCTGTGGTCCCGGTACGCGGGCATGATGACCGACCGGCTCGCGGACAGCCCGGCAGACATCCGCCGGACCGCGGCGGAGTCGCTCGCCTCGGCCCTGGGCACGGGCGATCCCGCGGCGACGCAGGCCGCCGCACCGGCGTTCCTCAGCGCCATGCACACGACGACGCTCATCGCCGCCGCAGTATGCGGGATCGCCCTGCTGGTCACACTGTTCATACGCCCGTCCCGCCGGACCGGAATCACCCTTCCGCAAGCCGCCGCACGCGAACGGGAGCGCGCCGGGCACGGCGCATGACCCCCTCGCGGGAAGCTGCCGGCGAGATCGGCTGCTGACAGACCGCGGGATCGTCAGACGACGCGGCGATGCCCAGTTTTTCGGACCAGTGCTTCCATCAGCGCGTCCAGCAGCCCCGGCGCCGCCTGTCGCAGGGTGTCGCACCGCAGGCGGCAGCCCCGCAAGGGGCCGACCAGGACGACACTGCCCGCCCTTCCTGACCACCATGATCTTCGCCGCGTACGGGGCCATGGCGTTCGTCGCCACCCCCTTCTCCGGCCCCCTGTCCGATCGGTACGGCCGCCGCCCCGTACTCCTCGTCGCCGTGGCGCTGCTCCTGGCCGCACTCGCGGGGCTTCGTCTTCGCCACGAGCCCCGCGTCCCTCGTCGTGGCACGGATGCTCAACGGGCTCAGCACCGGCGCGATCGTCGGCGGGGCCACCCTGCTGGACGTGGACCCGGAACGCGCGGCGCGCAGCGCCACCCTCCCCGCCATCGCCTTCAGCGCCGGCATCGCCGTCGCCGCCCCCGGCACCACGCCCCTCGCCCAGACCGGCTTCCCCTCTGCTCTGCCTCGCCGACGCGCTCGCCGCCTTCGTCCTGCTCGTCCCGCTCGCGGTGATGCGCGAACCGCATTCCTCGGCCGGTACGGCAACGCTGGGGGCCCCGCGTTTGCACATGCCCAAGGAGATCCGCGGACGCTTCGTCTTCTCCGTGATCGGCGCCCGGCGCCGTCTGGGCCGCGCTCGGGGGCTGCTTCTCCTACCTGCTCGCTACGGTGCGCTCATCACACCCCCTCCTGGCTGGTGTCGGCGCGGCCTGCGGGGCGACACCACGTTCTTCCCCGTCTTCGCCGTACTCGCGGCACAGCTCTGCCTCTCCGCCATGGTCGTCACAGGAGTGCTGGGGCCTTGGCGACAGCGCTCCGAGGCCGTGCGAACGCCGGAAGCGGCGGTACGGGAGGCGGGCCGGGTCGACTGACCGGTGCACGTCCGGGCGCACCTGGGCAGACGAGCCCCGCCCTCCGGCCCGGCCAGGGTCAGCGCCCATTCCCCACTGGGTGCCGGTCGGCCGGCCTCCTCCAGGTAAGAAAACATTCAGCGCGCCCCGGCCCGCGCCGTGCACCCACCTCGACTTTGGCTGCTCCGGGGCCTGACCCGGCCCCTGCCCCTGCTCCCCAGCCGAGGCGGCGGGTCACTGGTCGGAGTAGCTGAAGTCGCCCACACTCCAAGCACTGATGTCGTCGATGGCCACGCGGTACATCCCGCCCGTCTCCGGGATGCCCACCGTGCCCTGCAGGATCCGGGCGACATGGAAGTGCAGATGGGTGGGCGGCCCGTCCATCTTGGCGGGGGCGTCGAAAACAGCGGAGAATTTGCCCAGGTGGGCGGAGTCCGTCAGCACCTCTGCCGCCCTCTGCCTCCACACGGCTTCGGGGGCCAGGCGACCGGTGATGACGGCACCACCGGTGACCACGGTCAGGGACATCTGGTTGCTCTGCCCGGACTCCACCAGGGCAGCGATAGCGACGATCAGCGCATCAGGCTTCGACATGAGATCCAATCTTATGCCCCGGCACGCCCAGAAGGCTCCGGCGGGGCGCTGCTGCACCGACAGGCGCTTCTGTCTCGCCTACGGCCAAGCCTGGATGCGGCCGCGTGGACCGCGCACGCCCTGCCCCGACGCCGTGACGTGCTGGCAGAACAGCGCGTTGATCGAGCCGAAGGTGCGCAACACGATGCCCTTGGCAGTGGGGGCGTGGGGCGGGGCTGGCTGCACGCTGATCCCGAAGGCTGCGCCACAGCAGCCGCACCGGACGGCCCGCCAGGCCCACCACCCTGCGGATCGCGGTCCAGGACCATACGACCACGATGTCCTGTGCCCCTACCGCCGCCAGCCCGCCCCCCGCACCGCAGGGTCTCCTGGTCCGCACCGCACCCACCCGCCCCCCTACCCCTCACCGCCCCCAGTCGACCGACAGCCCCGAGCACACCGGCTACCCGACTGCAAAAAACACGCGACAGCCTAGACGACCTCGACGACTGGGCCGGCGGGGCCGAACCTGCCGAAAAATCCCGACCCTACGCATGTCGGCAGACGGGACCGCAGACAGCGTCCCGGCTGCTCCGTATCCGCCTCGGCGCTGCCGGCCCAGAGGATGCCGGCGTCGGTGGTGCGGTTGCCGGTAGGCGGGTCGGTGTGTGGGGTGCGGCGGGTGGGTGGGGTCACCAGGTGCCCGATTCCGCTTGGGCGTCATAGACCTGGGACATCAGTCCCTGCGTGCCCATCAGTTCCATCACGGTCCGCATCTGTGAATTCGGCATATTCCGCAGAACCTGCAAGACGACGCTGCGGGATTCTTCTTCCGCCTGCGCGCCGGCACACGCTCCGGAGGCAGCGTCCCGGTGGCCGGTGCCTTGCCGGCCGAAGGTGCACGCGTCAAGGGCGGCCGGCTCCATCAGGTCGACGGGGGGCCGTGACCTGAGGCTGCGCTGCGCCTTCCAGACGGCATGGTTCGCCATGTAGGCCAGGGGGCTGCTGTCCGGGTTCAGTTGCCCTCTCCGAACGCTCGCCTCGATCGCATCGTCTGCGAAGTCGTAGAGACAGGCCTCACCGAAATAGTGGTCACAGTTGCGGATGCGAGAGCGCAGGGCGGCAACGATCCTCCGCCGCGTGCTCTGGTAGTGCCGCTCGTCGGTGAAGGAGAATTCCGCGCCGGGTACGGGTTCCTGAGCGCTCTCGTTCACCACAGCTTGCAATCTTGCTGGTTGCGGTGGTCATGCTCGGCCGGGGCGGTCCGCGGCACGGCAGCCTCCGCTGCGCGTGAGCCGCGACAGGAGACCATCGCGCCCTGGGGCAGTTGCCCGGGCCGGCACTGGGACACGGTCGTTGCCTCGCATCTGTTCATCTGCTGCCGGCATGTAGATACCGGCTCTATGCGTACCGGCCCTTTCCCTTTGAAGCGGCGGAGCAGCGAACCCACCCCCATGGCGCGGGCCGCGGTCACGGCACTCGCCACAGCCACCACGTAGTTCGGGATCTGGGAGGTCATCATTCTTCTCTCGCTCATCCAGAAGAGCTGCGGCCGCCCTTCGTCATTACTAGTCAAGTGAAGAGCCATAACTTAACGCACGCACATAAAAAGCCGCGCAAAATGCACCATATGGATCAATGAGTACCGGCGGTCAACTCTTCCGAAGCCGCACCGGACCCTTCTGCTGGTCCTCGCGGTAACCGGCCCCGGCACGCCCGCTCCGGCACGTCACCGACGTCGCCGCCCTGCTCGTATCCCGCGAAAGGCGAAACGCCGACCACGGCCGGCGGGCTGCCCGCCGAACCGTCAGCAGCGGTGCGCCCAGCGGGCACCGGGCTCGAACACTGCCGGGCGCGGCCCTTTGCGAGGGACGGTGCTGCCCGCGCTGTGGGCATATGGGCCCTGGCCGGGTGGTACGGGCGGTGTACGGTGCTCGCGGGCGAGGCGGTAGTCCCAGCAGGCACCGAAGCCGCCAGTGCTGACCCCGCTCGGAGTTCGAGGACGGCTTGCTTCGGCGCCAGTAAGACTCCAGCCGGCGCTGCCGGGCTGCTCGCCGACGAGGTGCAGCCGCGCGAGGCTGTCCATTCCCGCCTTGCTGCTGAACGTCGACTCGAGGTTCGCCGAGATATTTCCGTAGTTCGCGGACAGCCCCAGCCCGAGACACAGTTCCGCACTCGAGCAGGCGCTGGTCTGCCGGAAGACGATGTCGGGTGACTGGTTCGGCTTGCCGTTCACGGCCGTGCGGATAGCGGCGGGCACGGTCACCCGTCAGGCTCCTCCACCGTCTTGACATCCCCGGCCGAGAGGGCGTCGATGGCGACCTAAAGGGAAGCGCGGTACTCGGCGCGTGCCCCCACCACCTCCGGACTGCCGCGGCCGATCAGCGCCTTCGAGGAGACGATCTCCCCCGGCCACAGGGTGTGCATCCGGGTCGAACGCGATGATCTCACCAGGCATCCTGGTAGAGGTGCCCCTCTGTTTCTTGCCCTCGATGCCCTCGTGCCCGACCGGCTCTTCGGGGCCCTCGTGGCAGTCCCCGCTCTTGTCGTGCGGCGCGAGGGCATCTCACTTCTTCCAGAACAGCCAGCTTCGCGATCGAGTCGGCCTTGCCGCCGCGCGCCCCAGCCTCGGGCGGCCCGGAGGTACTGCCGCTCGCCTGCTCGGTGCCATCACACATCATGACCTGCTTCCCCTCGTGCCGGACCTACCGGCTGCGAGGACTCGAGCCCGGCCGAGGTGCCGGGGCATCAGCCCGTACTCGGTGATGCCTGCGCCGCTGAGGCCGGCGCGGGTGATCCAGCAACGAGCCGTGGGTCCGCCCCCTCGGAACGCGCGCCCGTCCTCTTCAGTGGGCCGTGAGCGGTGGCATCCCGCCCGCAGCAGTACCCCGTACGGACATCCGGCCGACCCCGGCATCCACCCGGCCCGGGGCCACTGCCCGTCCAGGCCCTGTCCCCGTCGCGCACCAGCCCACACCGGCCGCCTGCCGACAGCGGCGCCGGCGTGTCCTGCCACACACGCCCAGTCCCTCATCAGCGCGTGCCTCCACGCCCAGGTCCCCTGTCGTCACTGGGCCGTCCGATAGCCACCCCCTCCGGCGCGGTCGTGATCACCGTCGACAACCGCCTGGCCCCGGAGAACCCGCTCCCGGCCGCCCTGGACGACTCCTACACCGTACTGACCTGGGCATACGAGCACGCGGCGGAACCCGGCATCGAACCGGACCGCGGTCGCAGGCCACAGCGCCGGCGCCAATCTCGCGGCCACTGCGATCCCGTGACGAGCAGGGCCCGCCGATCCGCTTCCAGCTGCTCAACGAGGCCACCCTCGACGACCGGCAGCAGACGCGGCCGGCGCGGAACTCCACCGAGACGCCCTGGAACACGCGCACCGCACGCGCCGTAGCGCTGGGCCACTACCTGGGCTCCCGGCCTGCCACCCCGTACGCCGCACCGGCGCGCGCCACCGACCTGGCCGGCCTCCCGCCGGCCTGCACCGCCACCGCGGAATTCGCCCCGGACCGCGACGAGGGCATCGGCTACGCACTGCGTATGCTCCAGGCCGGCGTGCCCGTCGAACTGCACCAGTGGGTCGGCACATCCCACGGGCCGATGGCGCTCCAGACGGCCGAGGTGTCACAGCGGCAGCTCGCCGCGATCGGCGCGGTGCTGCGCCGCGCACTGGCCGCCTGAGGCCGAACGGCCGTCCACCGGCGGTGAGGAAGAAGGGGACAACGATGACCGCCACGGATCCGACCAGTGCGAAGCAGCACGGGCCACCGCCGGAAGCCGATCCCGCAGCGGCGGCGGGAGGAAGCCCGGCAGCACAGCGCCCGGCGGCGCTGCTGCGCCCGTACGCGGGACGTTTCGCTGCCGTGGTGCTCTCCAGGCCATCGGCGCTGTCGCATGTCTGGCGCCGCTGCCGGCGGTCGACGGGCTGGGCCGGGCTCTGCTGTCGCCGGGCCGGCCGAGCACGGCGGGTCGGGACCGCCGTGCTGGTCGGTGCGGTCGGCGTGCTCGTCCGGCTGCGGTTCACAGCCGCGTCGTCCGCGCTCGGGCACCTGCTCGACGACCGGGTCCAGCTGACGTTGCCGGCAGCTGGCCGCGCAGCTGGAGCGGGTGCCGGTCGGCTGGTTGTCCCGGCGCCGGACCGGTGAGCTGGCCACGGTGGTGGGCGAGGACGTCGGCGCGGTGCACCCGCTCATCGCCTACGCTCCCGGCGAGCTGGTCTCCGCTTTCGGGGCGCCGCTGGTGTCGCTGGCCTGCCTGCTGGCCGTCGACTGGTAACTCACACTGATCACGCTGATGCCGGTGGCGCTGGTCCCGCTGATGACGACGCCAGCCCGGGTGCGGGAGCAGGAGGAGTTCGGCACGGCCAACGAGGCAGCCGCCCACAAGAGCATCGAACGCCTGATAGCGGGCCGGACGGCGGTGACGGTCACGCACCGCATGTGGACCGGATGGTCACGCACCGGATGCGGACCGTCCGACGCGCCGATCACGTCGTCCCCTGGACGGCGGCCGGATCGTGGAACAAGGCCCCATGACGAACTGCTGCGCCACGGCCGCCGCCACGCCGCCTTCTGGAACCCCTGCCGCTGGCCCGGCTACGGACCACAGAAGTGATGAGCCGCCCGTCCCCCTCCCCCGGCCCATAGCCCCTGCGCAGTGCCGGAGCTGGATGTGCCGTTCAACGACCAGGGCTGCACATCGGCGCCGCCCATCACCATGAACGCGAGGCCGCCTCACCCACACGCGAAGCGCGGGCAGCCCCGCCCAGAGCGGAGTGCCCACGAACACCGCCACAAATACTGCCTTCGCCCATATAGGCGAATCGCACCTGCTACCTCAGCCGCAGGCAGCACCGGGCCGGGGCGCATCACCCCCTGGGCGCCGGCCCAGGGCCGACCGCCGCCGTCCTCCGGCGGAAAGACCGCACTGCCGCAGATCTTGACACCATCGCGGCGGGCGGCGTGACGCGCGCTGGGCGGGCGTATCAGCCCGCCACCGGCCGCGCCGGACCGGAACACCAGCACGTCTGCGCCTGCCAGTGGCTGAACGCTGGTAACGGCGGTCTTCCATGCCCTGGGACGGATTCTTGTCCGTGGACCAACTCCGTGCACAACAGGGCCCCGGCCCGCCACCTCCAGGAGTGCCGGCGAGCCGCCCGATGTCAGCGGCGCGCGTGTCCTACCCGCCGTGCGTACGGGCCGCGGCCCTGCCGAACCACGCCTCCGCGAGCGACCACAGCGTCCCCTCGGCGGGTACGGGCAGTTCACGCAGGTACCAGGGGAGATTGCTGTACACGTGCAGCAAGGTGTACGCGAGCAGTTCGCACGGCTCGAAGGTGTGACCGTACGCCGCGGTGAGCCGGGCCAGCAGGTCCGGCTCACCGCGGGTGACGAACAGGCCGACCCCGACGAAGTCGTACGCCCGGTCACCGATCATGGCCGGCTCGAAGTCGAAGAGCCCGGTCAGGCGCCACCCGTCCGGATCGCCAGGAAGTGCTGCCGCATGACCTCGGTGTGCAGCAGGGACCGGCGCGGAGCACACGGCAAGGAGACGGAGGTGAGGAAGTCCGGGATCTGCTCCAGCCAGACGTCCGGCAGCCCGAGGCGTCGCTGCTGCTCCACCGCGGCGGCACTTTGGCGGTCCAGGAAGGAGCCCCAGTCCCCCGGGCCGAGGACGTCCGCGAGCGGATCGGGGTTGAGGCGGTGCAGTACCGCCAGGGCCTCACCGATCTCCGAGACGAGCCGTTCACGATCGCTTCGCGGCACGCGGTGCCAGGCATGGGCGAGGTTCTCGCCGCGCAGCCTGGACATCAGGACGTAGTGCCAGCCGTTCTCGTACGGGCCGAAGCCGCGCACCAGCGGCGTCGGTACCGGCAGCCGCCCCCGGAGGTGGGTGAGGACCCGGCCCTCGGCCATGCCGTCCTGGGCTGCGGCTCCGGGAAAGAGCTTGAGCACGTGCTCGTCACCCACCGCGTAGACCGGCTGCGACCCGTCCGGAAAACGTGTCAGGGGCGCACCGGCGAGACCGAGGCGCGCACACAGGTCCGCCGCGCCGGGGCGCATCACGCTCTCGTCGGGGACGACAGCATCCCACTCGTCGTCCGTCTCCACCCGCGGCAGCATGCTCGGGACCGTAGGGCACTGGTTGACGGCAGGCAACGCAATGTCACGGCCCGGTCGGCTGCTGAGCCGCCGGTGATCGTCGCTGTGCCGCTGGAGCGCACGATGATGCCGGACGGCTTGAGGTCCCGGTGGGACAGGCCTGCCCGGTGGGCGGCGGTCGCGGCGTCCGCGACACGGGCCGCCGAGTACAGGGTCTTCGGCAGAGGCAGACATCCGGCCTTCAGGAAGGACGGTGCGGAGGGACCGGCCGGACAGCAGTTGCACCATCCGGCAGGCGTACAGCCGACTGTCGTGCAGCACGGAGCCGATGTCGCGCACGGCGACGATACGAGGGCGGGACAGACCGTCGGCAGCCACAGCCCGGCGGACAGACCGGACCACCGGGCGGCCAGCTCGCTGCGGACAGCGGCCTTCCCCCGGCGGGCGGCCGAGCGCTTCAGCCGCGCCCAGACCAGGTCAACCGGGGAAGGACCGCCCGCAGGTCCTCCGGTGGCAGAGGCACCCTTCCCTGCGCGCTACGTCACCGGCGAGTGACGGCATAACCCGCGTCGTTGACGGCGCAGGCCCACACGTCACAGTCGGATACTTGCTGAGGTCGGGCTGCCTCTCGGTGATGGTGCGCATCCGAGCCTGCCAGGCGTGCCCGGCGGCCCGCGGCTGCCGTCGCACCCGTCGCTTCCTGAGTGGGCGTCGGGCAGTGCGGTGTGGACCCGACTGGAGATGCGGGAGCCGCGCTGCCGCCGGTCTGCGCCAGGGAGCCCGGGACGCCGGCGAAGACCAGCGCGAGTTCGGGGTTGTCAATCGGCGGCTTCGGGGCCTGGCCCACGACCTTGTCGATGCTCTTCTCGGTCGTGTCCGCAACCGTCAACGGTGCGAGTGTCCTCCGGTGGGCCGGCTCCGCGAGCGTCTGGGCAGCAGCTCCCTCGAACACCTCCGTGGTCCGCCGCCCCGCATCGCAGGCGCGCCGGCATGACCACTGGACGGCTTCACCGGCATTGACCGGGAACGACACGGGGCGAACAGCCTCGCTCGGGTCCGATCTCTCTTGGGCGCTTCCCCCAGTGCCTGAACAGGCGCGGCCGCCGCCCCCAGCAGGCCGCCGAAGCCCTGGGGCCGGTTTCTGGCTGTACGGGAACGGCCGTCGTGCTCGCTGATGTCTTCGCCGGACACCCGCGCGTCATCGCTGCACTGCTACGCGGCGTGACGCTGGCCCTGGCGTGGCTTCGTGCATCCCGAGAGATGACGGCACGTGTCCGGTCCCGATGAAGGAGGGTCGATCTCGCGGAGCCGGCGATCGGTAGGTCGTGCCGTCGAGCGTCGAGTCGCCTGTCCAAAAGGGTGGGGCCGGACTACGACGTGCAACTGGAGAAGGCCCGACGCCGCCGGCGGCCGGTCGATGACGACAGCCTTGAAGACTGAGCGACCGGATCTCCACATCGTGACCTCGAAATGCGCGACGGCTCGCCACCCGTCAGGGCGGCGAGCCGACTAGACAGGCAGCAACAGAGCCGCGGCCACCTGGACGGGGCCCGGGCATCGTCGGCCAAGCCGTTGGCCGAGAGCCGGTTCATGCCTGGAACTCGGTGAGGTCGATGGTGTGAACGCGCAGCGGACGGCCGTGGAGCGGATGTGCCGTCTCGCGTTCCAGCTCCATGCCGAGCTTGCGGAGGACGTTTTCGGAGGCGTCGTCGCCCGCTTGGCTGATGCTGATGACACGGTCGAGGCCACGGTCCTGGAGCGCGAACTCCAGCGTGGCGTGGGCGGCTTCGGACGCGTATCCCTGGCCCCAGAACTGCGGTCCGAGCCGCCAGCTGATCGCCACGGCGGGCAGCACCTGCGGCAGGAACTCGGGTACGGACAGGCCCGTGAAGCCGGCCAGTTCGCCCGAGGCCAGCAGCTCAACGGCGAAGAGTCCAAAACCCTCCTCGTCCCACTCCTCCTCCCAGCGCTCGATGGCCTCAGCCGTGTCGTCCAGGCCGCGCACCGAACCGTCGTCGATCCAGCGCATGACCCGCGGGTCCGCGTTGATGTCCGCCATGGGCGCGAGGTCGTCGTCGTGCCACCGACGAAGCAGGAGGCGGGGGGTGCGGATCTCGGTCATGGCACCATTCTGCCGAAGGCCTGCGCCGCACTGGTAATCGGCACTCCCCCGTACCACCGCCGACCGCATACCTCCGGCGACACCGCCACGCCCCTACTGTCCCGCCCCGCCGCGCTCAGGGTTGGTGGCCGTTCAAGCACCGATGCAGAACTGTGCGCTGGCCGGGGATGTTTTCAATCAGCTGGTCTCTCGGGAGTCGGCCCGCCTGTGAGCACCAGGCAAAGCGATCGCAGTGAGTGCGTGCCCGGCCGTTGCGGCGCCTCGGCCCCCCGTGGGGGACGCGGCCCGGGCGGCAGGAAGCGACAGTGCGACGCCGTTGGCCGGCATCCGGGGCGCCCGGCTGAGCCCGCCGGGCCGCCCCAGCGGCCCGGACTCCAGGTGCGCCGCAGCCGGGAAGGCTGCGGCGCACCGCCCTGTCCGGCTGCCGCACAGGCCTTCGGCCTCACGAACGGCCCCGCCAAGTCGGCACCGTCCGCCCTGGTGCGCACGGCTCGGAGCTCGCCGCCGCGGACGCCCGGCACGTTCCCGGCGGGCTACTCCGGCAGAGGCCCCACTGCTGCCCGATTGCGCCTGCTCCGTCCCGGGCCCGCGCCGAAGGCCCGGCCACCGGCCTGTGGCTGTTCTTCTCCTGGTCCGGGGAGGGCGCGGAGGCGGGGGCGATGTGCGTGCCCCGGCCGGGGGCGGGTCAGAAGCGCACGTCGGAGCAGGCGTAGAAGGCGTTTCCGGTGTCGGCGATGGTCCAGACGCCGAGGATGAGGTGCCGGCCGGTTTTCTGGGGCAGGACGCCGGCGTGGGTGACCGTGGAGCCGGGCAGGCGGCCGCCGAAGGGCACCGTGAGGAAGGGCTGCGGGTCCAGGTCGGCTCTGGTCAAAGGCTTGGTGGGGTCCCAGCCGTCCTTGGTGATGTAGTAGCGGAAGTCGGTGGTGGCGTGGCGGGCGGCGATCCGCCAGATGAAATTGTGGCTCTGGCCTGCGGTCAGCTTGGTGGCGGGCCAGGTCCCGCCTCGCGGGTCGTCCAGTTCGGAGAAGCGTCCGATGCCGCCCGCGCAGATGCGCCCTTCGGCGGGTCCGCGCGCGGGGAACCCCTTGGGCCCCTCCACGCTCGGCGGCTCCCACTGAATCTGCCCGCAGCCTCGGACGGTGCCGTTGCCGCACAGTTGCTGGCGGCTGACGGGCGAGTCGGTGTAGCCGTGGCCCTGAGCACTGCCGCTGGTGGCCAGCAGGGCTGTCCCGGCAAGGCCGAGGCCGAGGAGTAACGAGGTGAGCTTTCTGCGCATGATGGGCGCTCCCGTGGTCCGAGGCTGCGGATGGGACGGGCGCGTACCCCGACTGCCCTGCCGGGGCGAACGGTGAGGACGAGGCGGCAGTACGGAAGCAACCGGAGGACGCACATCCGATGCGGTCTAGACCAAGTTCGAGGCTAGCCCCATGCTTTGAACATGTCCATATCAATGGCGGCCGACGGTCCTGTAGCGCACCGTCGCCCAGCCGGCGACGAAAACAGCCCGGTCCCACGGTCTGCCGCCCAGCGGCCGCTCGATCGAAGTACCACCGGGCGGACCGGTGCCGATTTCCGCGGTGATGCCGTCCAGCACCTCCCGCGCAAGCAGCTCGCCGAGGGCCAGGAGGCCGGCGCGGGCCTGCGCGCCGAACGCGATCCGTTCGCGCTCACCCGGCGGTGCCCCCGCTCCCACTCCTGCAGCGTGTGCGCCTCCGCCGTCCCGCCCGCGGCCTGCCGCACCTGCTCATCACCGCGGTGTCGGCCGCCTCGATCGCGATCCCCGCCACAGGCCCAGCACATGCACCCGCTCACGCAACGCCACACCCTTGAGCGTCTGGTCGAACTCCTCACGCATCGCGGCGGGCAGGGCTCGTCGAATCCCGGCCTCACTCCGGGGCCGCTGCGGCCCCGGCGGCGGCTCTGCCGGCTGTGCGCTCACGCTTCCTCCGGTCACCGGTCGACAAGCCGGCCTCACCGGTCGACAAGCCGGCCGGCTCGCCACCGCCTGGCCCACTGCCACGCCAGCGGCACCGCCGCCCCCGCGAAGAGCCGTCCACGGCACGCTGTCCCGCCGGCGACGGCCGGTCTTCCCGGACCTGTGCCTGACCACGACGACCACGACACGCGGACGCACAACGAGACAGGGCCCGGGGACCAGACCGCGACAGAGCCAGCCAGCCGACTTCAGGAGCCCGCGCAGACGGATGCCGCAGGGTTCCCCGGGGGCCAGCAGGCGTCACCAGGTACGTCGACCAGCCAGTGAGCCGGCCGTTAGGCTACGCAGACATGGGGCTCACGGGGGTGCAGATGATTCACGTCAGCGCAAACGCCGGCCTGCTCGCCGACACCCGGTTCGCGTTGTCGCCTCTGCTGGAGGCCGCCGTCACCATGCACCACCGGCACGCACCACAGCCACCGCATCATCTTCCTCCGTGGGCGAGAACCGCCCGCGACCCCGCCGTCTGGGACCGCCTTCCGCTGCTGTCGCAGATTTTCACCTCCCCCCGCTTCAGCACGGCGGACTTCTTCTGCATGGATCTGCCGATCACGGCCCACCCCGACATCGACGCGGAATTGCACCATATGGTCACCGCTCCCGCCGGGCGTATCACCAAGCAGTTGTACGGCCTGCTTCGGCTGACGGTGCCACCCGGGCCTCGGGCTGACGAAGTGGTGCACCGGGCAGTCGACGACTTCCTCGTTTCCGGAGAACGTTCCTGTGCGCAGCGCATCGCCGAGGAGGTGTCCCGGTTCTGGCGTCTGTGCCTGGCTCCGTACTGGCCGGTGATAGAGGAGCGGACTCGGGCGGACATCTCGCACCGTGCCGCCATCAGCGCCAGCGAAGGGCTGCGGGCCGGTCTTTCCTCGTTACATCCCGCGGTGTCGTACGCGCATGCCGCGATACGCATCGACAGTGCGGCTGAGACGGTGGTGGAGGGGTATGAGCGGTTCACCCTTGTGCCCTCCGTCTCCGCGAACCGCTGCTTCCTGGGCAGCGATCACCGCCCGGGGCGAGGGGCTTATCTCATCTATCCCGCACGTGAGACGGGCTCTCAGCGGACGCACGCGCCGAGCCAGGAGTCGTTGGGCAACGTGCTCGGGCATACCCGCCTGGCCCTGCTGGCGAGTATGGCTCGGCCGCGCACCACCACCGAGCTGGCCGAACAGCATCGCCTCAGCCCGTCGACCGTCTCGTACCACCTCTCCCGGATGTATGAGGCGGGTCTCTTGGTTCGCACGCCCGACGGCGGCAACGTCTTCTATCACCGCACCGGCGAGGCAGAGCGGCTGCTGGCCGGCCGCGGCGAGCAGAATGTCACCCGCGCTCCAGGGCCCGCCGGGCAGCTCTGAGCCACTGTTCCTTCTCGGCTTTCCACGCCCGGAATTCTCCGGGGTGGCGCCGGATGACGTCACGTTGCATACGCGTTTCCGCATCGGCCCAGACGGCCACGAGTCCGGTCTCCTCTTTGCAGCGGACATCTGACCGTGCCACGCTGATCTCCCTTGGGGAAGGCCGCGTCGAGGTTCCCCACCCGGCGTCGCCCATGGCCTTGAGGGGGGAGGTGTAGCGAAACCCCTTCTTCTTCATGCACACACTCCACTCACCGAATACGCGCAGGACCGCACGGTCGCGCCGGGAAGCGCCGAACACCTCACGGGCCCGCCGGTTGAACAAGGACTGGTCAGCCTGGGGGACGTTTTGGAGCAGGGCCTCGTGTGCCCGCTTCCAGCACCCGCCCGCGCCGTCCTTGCCGAAGGCCGCCAACTGTTCCCGGTCCGGGAGCCTTTGCCGCGCCTGCCAAGCGGCTTCACGGCGAGCCAGCTCCGGTGGTCTCGGGGGAAGGTGATAGCCGAAACGGTCGGCGACTTCGGATTCGATGAGACCGTAACGCCGTCGGTTCGGCGGGTCCAGGTCGAGGCCGCTCGGTCTGGGCAGAGCGTTCCAGCCCATTCCGCGTTCGCCCATGCAGTCGCGGATCATGACGTCTTCGGCGGCTTCGATGGTATGTATATCCGGAGTGGTCATCGCGTAGGCGTCGAAGGGCAAGATCAGTCGCCGTGCCTCTACCCCGACGGCAGGAGCCGAAAAGGTGCCCGCCTCTTTGTGCACCGGCGCTTTCGGCGGGGCCGACGAGCATCCGGCGGCCAGCACCAGGAGGGCGAGAGCGGCCATGGCGTAACGGGATGACACGGAATTCCTCCGGCGTTCGTGCGACATGAGCGGGGCACCGGCTTCAGCCAGCGCCCCGCCCCGTGCCCTGTTACCTGAACTGGACGCAGCTGGCCTTGTTGTCGAAGTCGTTGTTCGTGAAGTCGTCGTCGTCGCTGTGCGGCCTGGCGGAGTACTTCTGGCCGCCGCAACCGTGCCCGTCCTCAGCGCCGTCGTACACGTCGACCCAGCGGTCCGTGTTGTTGTTCATCGAGCTCGCGCCGTTGTTGATCGTCCGGCCTGCGTGGGCACCGCCGATCCACTTGTTGTTCGCGAGGTTCCCGTCACTCTTTCGGAACGGGTAGTACCCGTTTTGGCGGTTGTCGTCCTTGAAGAGGTAGAACTTGGCTGCCCGTATACCGACCTCGGTCTCCCCGGAACCGGCGGTAGGTGCGGCTCCAGCCTGTGCCGTGCCGAGGCCGAGGACACTCACGGCGCTGAGCGAAGCGGTGCCGAGCAGGAGAAAGAGCTTGCGTTTCATCTGTGCCATCTCCGAATTCCTGTGCCGACACTCAGACCCAGCCCAGGGGCCGGGTCCGGTGGCAGCAGCGTGATCTGCGACAAGCAGAATTCAAGTGCGCGGCAAGCGGCTGGTACAGGAAATTCGAGGAGATTCGAATAGGCTGGGGAAGTCCGTGCCCGTACGGCGGCATCGCCTTTCCGGCCGAAGGCGTGACGTATAGGGTGATGTCCGCCGGGCGACAGCTCCCCCGGCGTCCGGGGCCCGGAGGGCCAGCGCGCGCAGCTTGGGCCGCGGTGGCCGGGGCGGGCGCAGGGCCGCTGGAGTCGATCACCTGACGGTGATCTCTCCTCCGGCCGCCACGTTTTGGTGTTCGGCTCGGGAGCAGTGGTCCGATCCGCGCCCCCGCTGCACATCGGTCATGGGCAGACCAGAGCACCGATCAGGTGGCCGGAGAAAAGCTTCAGGCGGCGATGTGGGCTGCGAGCCGCTCGGCGGCTGTCCGGGGCTCGCGGCCGAGGAGTTCGGCCATCAGAGGATCGGCTTCGGCGAAGTAGCCCGCGCGGGCCGCCTGGTATCAGGTGAGGATGAGTCGGGCCGTCTGCTCCGGCACACCGACCGCGATCTGGTCGGCGACCCACTGCTCGTCGTCCAGGACGATGCGCTTGACAGTGCGACCGGTGAGGTCGGAGGCGATCTCGGTGAAATCGTCAAAGGTGACGGCGGTCGGGGCGGTGAGGGTGACCGGGCCGTCGAAGAAACGGTCACCGGCGAGGATGACCGCGGTGGCCTCAGCTATGTCGGCACGGTCGGTGTACGGGACGGGCCCGTCTTCCGGCTGGGCGATCACGCCGGTCCGCTGCCACAGGCCGAGAACCTGATCGAGCGGGCCGTAGGCGCCATTGCGCAGTGCGGTCCAGGCCACTCCGGAGTCGCCGAGGATCGCCTCGGTGGCGAGGTGGATGTCCGACGGCCGGTACGGGTTGCCGGGGAGGGCGCCCTGCTGGCTCGTGTAGAGGATCCGCCGGACGCCGGCCACGACCGCGGCTTCGACGGCATTGCGGTGCAGGCTGACCATGTCGGCGGCCGGGTCGTTGCCGGACACCAGGAGGACCTGCTCGGCATCGGCGAATGAGTCACGCAGCGCGGCCGGGTCCTCGTAGGAGCCCTGCCGCACGCGCACGCCGCGGTCGGCCAAGTGCTGCGCCTTGGCGGCGTCGCGGACGCTGACAGCGATCCGGTCGGCGGGTATGCGCTTGAGGAGGTGCTCGACGGTGGCGCCGCCCAGCCCACCGGTAGCGCCGGTGACAACGATCATGTTCTTGACCTTCCTGAGCGTCCACGGTGTCCGTCGTGGCGGTGGGCGGAATCATAAGTTGACCATGCGAGTCAATTTACGACGGCGAGTGACAGGAAGCGACCGCGAGGGCCATGGTCGGCGCGACGCCTCCGCAATCCCGGCTGCGCGCCGACGCGCGGCGCAATTCCGCACAGATCCGCTCTGCCGCGATCGGCGCCTTCCAGGGGCAGGGTCTGACGGTGCCGCTGGAGAAGGTCGCCAAGGCCGCGGGGGTGAGCAAGGCCACGATCTTCAACCGGTTCGGCGGGCGGATCGGCCTTATCGAAGCCGTCATCGAAGAGGTCGTGGCGAGTGAGTTGTCCGCCGTCATCGAGCGCACTCGGAGCATCGACGACGTCGGCGAGCGGATCACGTACTACCTCACCGCGATCCGCGATCTCCAGTACCGCCAGCCTGCCTTCAACGACGTCCTGCTGCGGACCTATCCGCAGTCGCAGCAGCTCATGAAGATCTGCCGGGTCGGAAGCGAGGCCAACGAAGAGCTCATCGTGGCGGCACGAGCCTCCGGTGCGCTGCGGCCGGAGTTCACGGCGGGCGACCTCCACGCACTCGTCGTCGACAACGCCCTCGCCCTCAAGCACGGCAAGCGGCCTCCCCGGGACGACTACGACCGCCGCACCATGTACCTCCTGGAAGGAATCCGAGGGCACTCCCCCGGTTCTGACGGACGATGACTGCGCCCTTGCCCTGGTGTCGCGCGTCGCCCTGCGGGCTCGTCTCGCTCCGGCGCAGCGCGATAAGCGTGCGGCCGGGTCACGGATGGATGATCCACAAGAAAGGCCCAGGGGCCCAGGGCCCGTTCAGCGCGGAGTCGGTGCGGAGTCGGTGCGGCGTTGGTGCGAAGTGGGTGCGTCCGTCTGCCGACCACCTGAACGGCGAGTACGGCGACCTCGGCTCCGACTACGTCTTCGTCATCCTCTGGGGCCGCCTGCACAACCGCCCGCCGGCCTGCACCGCCAGTCGCCGACCAGCGTCTCCTGGCGAGGTCCGGCAAACCGCAGCGATCCCGGGATATCGGGATGAAACGCTGAGACGAAACGACCTCTCAGAAGGCGGGGCGGCGGCCTCGGACGGGGCTGACCTCCTCCAGGCGCTCCGCGAGGTCGAGGAGGAGGTCCTCGGCCCACCATCGGCTGACGAGCTGGACGCCGAGAGGCAGGCCGTCATCCGTGGCCCCGAAGGGGAGCACGACGGCCGGCAGGCCAGTCAGATTGAACGGTACGGTCGCGCGCATCACCGCGCGTGCCGGCAGGGAGACACCGTCCACGTCGAGGCGGCTGCGGCCATGAGGCGGCGCGGGAAAAGGCGTTACGGGACACAGCAGGACGTCGTGGTCGGCGAACCATGCGGCGAATCGTGTGCGCAGTTGCTCCACCTCGTGTTCGGCGGCGATGTAATCGGCCAGGGGAACCTCGGCGGATTCCAGCGTGGCCGCGATGACCGGGTGCACCTCCGTCTCACGGCCAACGGTGACGGCGCGCAGGGCGGGCCGTATCTCCGCGGGGAACAGCGTCGCCGACAGCAGGGTGCAGTCCCGCTCGGCGAGCCATGAAAGCTCGCTCTCCCGGACGTCGTGCCCGAACTCGGTCAGCGCCGTGGCCGCCGCGGCGACCGTAGCGGCGACCTGCTGGTCGACCGCGCCGAACGCCGCGGCGGTCCAGCCGATGCGCAGCCGGCCCCGGCCGCGGGTACGGCCCGCGGCGGGCAGCGCCACGGCGTAGGGGTCGCTGCCGTCGGGCCCTTCCATGAGGGAGAGTGCCAGGCGCAGGTCGCGCACGCTGCGGGCCAGGGGGCCGGCGTGCCACCAGCGGCGCGGCACGGCGGGAAAGTGCCTGGTCATCGGCAGCCTGCCGTGGGTGGGTTTGAGCGAGGCGATCCCGGTGTCGGCGGCGGGCCCGCGCACGGAGATGGCGACGTCGCTCCCGATACCGAGCGGTGAGAGCCCGCTCGCGATGGCTGCCGACTCTCCGCCGCTGGAGCCGCCGGGAGTGCGCTGCGGATCGTAGGGATTCAGGGTCCTGCCGGTCAGGCGGTTGTCCGTCTCGGTCCAGTAGGACATCTCCGGCAGGTTGGTCTTGGCCAGCAGGACGCCGCCGGCTTGCCGAAGGCGGGCCACCAGGGTGGCATCGGTATCGGGCACCCGGTCGGCGAAGAGCCTCGACCCCCAGGTGGTGGGGGCCCCTGCGGTGTCGAAGGAGTCCTTGACCGTGAAGGGGACTCCGCTGAGCGGGCCGCCGGCCGGTCGCTCTGCGGCGTGCAGAGCCTGCTCACCGAGCACGGTCACGAAGGCGTTCACTCGGTCTGCCACCGCCTCGATCCGGTCGAGATGGGCGGCCACCACCTCGACGGCGCTCACCGTGCCCGCTGAGATCAGGCTCGCGAGGCCGACCGCGTCATGCCATACGAGATCGCTCGGCTCCATCGGCTCCAGGGTCCTTTCCTCGGCGACAGGCTTCCCGAGCCTGTCTGTTCAACTCACCCTATGAGAAGCGGCCTCACACCATTTCGGGCCTCGTGCGCGGGGTCCCGGCGGGGCAGGGCGGTTGGGGAAGCACCCTGTCCAATGATCCGTGTGTGAAGGCCGGGCAGGCCACGCCTGATGCCCCGGTTGAGGGAACTGGAGGTGTTGCCCTACGGGTGCTCCGTGGACGCGACGAGCAGGCCGCCACCACGGCGAACCGGCTGCCTGGCCGACCGGGGGCGCGGACCAACGAGGCTGTGCATCACTTCCGTCGGCACCGGACTCACTTGGGACGAGGCCGCCGGGTACGGGACGAAAACCCGTGTCAATCGCGCTCTTGGGCTGTGCCGGCCCGGGGTGTACCAGTGCCGGTGAGGGACCACATGGCCAGGAGGTCGAGTGCTTGTCTGGACGACGAGCCGGGTTCCGCGGTGTAGACGAAGAAGGTGGTGTCGGGGTCTCCCGGCAGGGTCAGCGTCTCGTACTCCACGGTCAGTTCACCGACCAGGGCATGGCGGAGGCGTTTGGAACCGTGGGTGCGCTGGTGGACCCGGTGCTTTTCCCACCAGTGGTCGAATTCCGTGCTTTTTCCGCGCAGTTCTGCGATGAGGTCGCTCGTGGCCTGGTCCTCCGTGTCTCGTCCCGCCTCCAGGCGCAGGCTTTCCACGGCGGCCCGTGCCTGGTCCTCCCAGTCGACGAACAAGGACCGGGGTTCCTCGCTGAGGAACATCCAGCGTGCGTAGTTGCGGTGTCGGACGGGCATCTGGTCGAAGTCGGTGAACAGGGCCTTGGCCATCCGGGTGGCCGCCAGGACGTCGCTGCGGCGGCCGAGGACCAGGACCGGTTCGCCGTCGAATGCGTCGACGAGTTGGTGCAGGCCGGGGCGGAGCCTTTGCACGCTCGGGTTTTGACGCCGTGACGGCGCGGTCGTCACTCCGACGAGGGTGTGAAGGTAGGTGCGTCCCGCCTCGTCGAGGCCCAGGGCGCGGCAGAGCGCGTCCACGACGCCGGGCGACGGGGCGATCGGGCGTCCTTGTTCGAGCCGGGCGTAGTAATCGGTCGACACACCCGCCAGGCGGGCGACCTCTTCACGGCGCAGGCCCGGAACACGCCGCGTACGACTGTCCGGCGGTAGACCAGCCTGCTCGGGGTCCACTTGACTGCGCGCCTTCCGCAGAAAGCTCCCCAGCTCACGGTTGTTGTTGGCCATGCCACGCAGTATCGCAAGTGTGGGTGTTTCCCGCGTGGGCCTGTGAGTCCTAGTCTGCCGGGTCCGCTGTTGCGCAGGGCCTGCCAGGGGCGTCTGCGGAAGCCGGCGGCAGGCCATGCTGGAGGTACGTCCTGCGGGTGGGTGGCGGAGGACGGAGTGCGGCACGCGCACGGCACCAAGGGGCGGTCATGGCGTTCCCCGGACGGGCGGCCGATGAGCGGGATCACGGTCGGCGCTGCTTTGCACCTGTCGCCATTGCGTCATGCCTGGCCACTGATTTTCCCGGAGCAGGTTGCCGCCTGCTCCGGATGTCTCTTCACGGAAAAGGAACTCGTTCATGAGCAAGGGCAAGGTTCTCATCGTCATGTCGGCCGCCAGCGTCTGGGAACGCACCGACGGATCGCAGTACCCGACGGGTTACTGGGCGGAGGAGCTGGCTGCTCCGCACGAGAAGTTCGTGGAGGCCGGTTACACGGTCGACTTCGCTTCTCCGGGTGGGGTGCTGCAGCCACTGGACGAGCACAGCGCCGACCCGGCGGTCGCGGGGAAGGAATGCGGCCGCCACGTGGCGCACGCCCAGAAGGCGCTGGAGGAGTTCGGCCCGCTGCTGAAGCTCGGCGAGGTCGGCATGGACGACTACGTCGCGGTGGTGCTGCCCGGCGGCCACGGCCCGGTCGTCGACCTCTTCCAGGACGCCGACCTGGGCCGTCTGCTGGCCGATGCGGACAAGGACGGAAAGCTCATCGGTGCGGTCTGCCACGGTCCGGCCGCGCTGCTCAGCGCCAAGGACGAGGACGGCAACTGGCTCTTCGCCGGCCGCAGGATGACGGCGTTCACCGACGAGGAGGAGCAGTTGTTCGGCACCGCCGAGGGGGCTCCGTGGCTGCTGGCCTCCCGTCTGCGGGAGCTGGGCGCGGACCACGTCGAAGGGGCGGCATACCAGCAGCACAACATCACCGACGGCAACCTCTTCACCGGCCAGAACCCCGCCTCCAGTGCCAGGCTGGCCGAAGACATGATCGCCGCGCTGCGCTGACACACCTGCGCATCTGTCCACGGCCCGTCGGCAGCGGCGTACGGACGCACGCAGGGTGGGCCCTCCCCTTCGGTGCGAGGGCCCGCTCTTCGTGCGCTTCCGGTGAACGAGCCACACAGCGCCCCGCAGGTGGGTGAGTTCCGTGGAGACAGTCCCGCCGCACGACGTCATCGGCCGTGTGGAGAAGGGGCTGCTCCTCGCCGGCCGGTGGCGGCCCGCAACGGTAGAGGCCACTCTCGCGGTGCACGACCCTGCCACAGGCCGGACACTGTGCGAGGTGGTGGCCAATGCCGCCCTGGTTGACGGGGCAGTCGTCCTCAACGCCGCACACGCGGTCCAGCGGCCAGCCCGGCTGGGCGGCAGTGCTTCCGCTCCGCCGGGGTTGAGATCCTGCGAGGTGGCGGGCGGCCTCCGGACCTGCCGCCACTTCACCCGCAGCGCACGGCGGTTGTACGGCGCCGGTGCCAGGCCCCCGGTCAGGGCCACCCCGATGTTGTACGGCGCATGACCGGCCATCAGCACCGCCTCCATGACTACCCGCGGCCGGTTCCCGTGAAGTGTGTCTTGGCTCCGGCGCCCTGTCTCTGACCACGGTGCACGGTGGCCGTGAGTGGTCCTCTGGCTGATGGTCCCAGAGGCGGACGGTTTCGCCGACCTTGAGCGGCTTGTCAATCTCCACCGAAGCGGACCTCCAGTTCCTGGCCGCGACGTCTCAGGTGGAGCTGGGGGCGTCGACCGGCCCCGCGTACACCGATCGGCTCCAGGCCGGGGCAAGGGGCGGAGGCGACCGAGAATCTGCATCTGCGCCGGCCCAGGCCCCTCCTGTCCGCGCTCGCCCAGCTCATCGTCGCCGCCGGCGTGGCCGGACTGCCACCGAGCAGGACGCCACCGCCTCCGCCGACACCGGGCCCACAGTGGTCCTGCCGCTACCCGTCCACCCCTACCGGCACAACTCCTGCCTCAACCCGACCTCCGGGCCTGTCGGGCGGAGGCATAGGCGGCCGACGCGTCCGCAGCGGCCCGCACGCCCACGGCGACGGCGGCGGCTATCAGCGCGGACGCGGCCGCGCTCAGCCTGTCGGCGACCTGCCTGCCGGTGAAGAGGTGGTGCATGGCGCCGCCAGGCAGCGCACCGGGCGCGATGGCGGAGGAGGAGGCGACAACGACGAGCCGACGCTACAGGTAGTAACATCGTGGAACTACTTCTGATTTGAAACCACACCGGATCACCGAAGAGGAGAAGCCGTGCCCGACCACGGGAGCCGCGTCAACTTCCAGCACGGGCAGGAGTTCCTGGCCGCCATCTCCGAGCGCTGGAACTATCAGATCCTCAGGGAGGTGTTCTTCGGCGTTGGCCGCTTCGGTGAACTCAAGCGAGCTCTGGGAATCTCGGCAAACATCCTCACCGCACGACTCAACAGCCTCACCGAGCTGGGCCTGCTCACCAAGCGCACCTACCGCCCCGACAAGCCGTGGTACGAGTACGCGCTCACCGACAGCGCCCGCGAGCTCGTCGTCCCCGCCATCGCGGCCGTCACACGCTGGGCTGAGACCCACGCGACCGACACCGACACCACGGACTACCCGCTCATGCACACGACGTGCGGCAACCCGACCAATCCGTACCTAGCGTGCAGCAGCTGTCACCAGCCGGTCGAGGCCTCGACCCTGCGCCCGACGGCCGCCGAGGAGGACAGTGCCGGCCGGCGGGGAGGGCCGGCTCCCACTGCGCCGAGCGACTGAGAACCTCACCCCGGGACCTCGTAGTAGCGTTTTGCAACTAGTAGCGTTACGGTACTAGTTGCTGAACGTCTCCCGGTCACGGAGAGGACCGATCATGACCACGAATTGGCTTGAAGGAGTTACCGAGCGGCTGATCCCCACCTCGCTGGGCCTGATCAACGTGCGCGTCGGCGGCCGTCGGGACGGCCCCGCCATGGTGTGCTGGCCGAGCCTGATGATGGACGGCACCATGTGGCAGTACCAGTACGAGCACTTCGCCCCGACCCACCGCGTCATACTCATCGACAGCCCTGGACACGGCAGGTCCGACGCACTGCGCAAGATCATCGACCTCAAGGACTGCTCCGACGCGCTCGTCGAGATCCTCGACGCGCTCGGCGTCGACAAGTGCCTCCTGGTGGGCAACAGTTGGGGCGGCATGCTCGCCGGCGTCTTTCCGGCCCACCACCCGCAGCGGGCTGCGGCGGCGGTCGGTATCAACTGCACCGCCTCCCTGCCCACGACGGTCGAGAGCCTCTGGGCCAGCGCGCTGTCCACCTTCCTCGCGCTGCACGCGAAAATGCCGCCGCTGGCCGCCAAGGCGGCCAAAGCAGCCTTCGCCGGCCCCACCGCCGAGGCCACCAACCCGGAGTTCATGGAGTTCACCGAGTTCGTTCTGCGCAACGACCCGAAGTCGGTCGCATGGGCGCTGCGCAGCATCCTCATAGGACGCAAGGACGAGCATCGCCGCCTGAACACCATCAGGAACGTGCCCGTCCTGATCATCGCCGGTGAGGAGGACAGCCAGTTCCCGGTCCACGTGGTGCGGAAGATGGCGGACGCCATCGAGGGCAGCACCTTCCGTGTGCTCCAGCACACCGGCCACCTCGCCGCTCGCGAGAACCCCGAAGGTGTCAACGCCGAGGTCGCCGCCTTCCTCGCTTCCCTGCCCGCAGCAGCCTGATCAGGAGACCAGCCACATGGCAGACACCACAACCGCGACGGCCGTACCCGACTGGGTCCTGAAGTTCATGGACGCCATCGACACCCTGGAGTTCGGTGAGGGTTTCGCGCCGCTGACCGAGGACACCGACATGTTCTTCGGCACCGAGCACATCCACGGCGTCGAGGCCATCAAGGCGTTCTTCGTCAAGCTCGACGAGCCACTGCACATCAACCACGAGGTCCTGGAGTACTGGGCCGCGGGCAACGGCGTCCGCCTGCTGCGCGGCGAAGCCACCATGGCCAAGAAGAGCGCGCCGGACCAGGTGGTGCGCGCCCCGTTCATGCACATCTTCTATCTCGACCAGGAAGCGCCGGTCCGCGTCCGCGCACTCCGCATCACCGCGGGCCCGCTGCAGACCGACGCGGTGATGTGACCATGCCCCGGGGCCCGACAGAGAGTGCCCGGGCCCCGGCACCGAGGACGGACAGAGCGAGCGCTGTCCGCCCTCGCTGCGCATCAACCCACCCAGCGGGACGTAGACCGCGCGCGGCGTCAGACGCAGGCTGTCCCGTCCAGCTCCCGGCGGGTGTCCACATAGGCCCGCACCTTCACACCGGCCTGGCCGGGCACCCGGCACGGTCGCGGCGGGCCGCTGGACCACCACAGCGCGCACAAAGCCTGGACGGCCGCGGCCACAGCCTTCTCGCCGCTGCGCGCCCGGCACCCCTTTCCCGACGAGGTCGCCCGAGCCCTGGCCGACGAGGCCAACCTCGCCCAGCTCACGGAGAAGGACGACTACGCCACCCAGCTCACCCCCAGCCGTCGGCGCCGCCCGCTCCAGTCGCCAACTCGCGCGCTCACTCGCCAACTCGCGCGCCCAGTCACGGGGCTCGCAGGCTGTTCGGGGCGCGGCTGCTACAGGTCGAACTCCAGGTGCTCGATGTCCGTGAACCGGACTTCTTCCAGGCTTCCGGCGCGGCGGCCGCCGTCCTGGAAGTACACCTCCTTGAGCGCTTCGGCCGCGATCTCCTGGAGACGGGCGTCACCGGCCCCGGCCTCCTGGGCCTCGAAGAGGCGGGCGGCGTAGACGGGCGGCAGGGCGACGGTCAGGTGCCGGATGCGGTCCTGGTCGGTCGATCCGATCGGCGCGGTGTAGCCCATGCGGGCGCGGGCGTCGATGACGATGCCGCCCGTGCTCGCCGCCTGCGCCTTGGCCCTCGCCCGGATCTGCGGCTGCCACCGCTTCTTCACCTCGCGCTCCAGGCGCGCGGCGAGGTCCGGGCGGGGCTTTTTGATCTGGTCCTTCACGTACCGTTCGACGGTGCGCTGGGAGACCCGCAGCAGTTGGGCGACCGCCTTCGTGCCCTTGAGCTGCTTGACCAGGTATCGCATCTGCGCGCCCGCGCTCTTGGGCGCCGGGCGGGTGAACGCCTTCTGCACCGCCTTCTCCAGGCCGTCCCCGATCAGGCTCATCGTGGCCCTCTCCTACTCTCCGTTGTCGACATCGGTGACGGTGCCGTCCTTGATGTACCGGGCCAGGTTGAGCTCCGGCGCGTTGAACCGGTCCCGGACCTCCTCGCCCCACAGGACGGACTGGGTGCCCTCGTGCTTGACCAGGCCGGGGTTGATGCCGAGCTTGAAGCCGCCGGGCAGCGGCTTGCCCTCCCGGTAGGGCAGGAAGTCCAGCGGGCTCTCGCCGTTGACCGCGTAGACGACGCAGTCGGACAGGATCGCGACCGGGTACTGCCCGGTGAACGCCGCGTGCTTGATGATCTTGCGATGCAGGTTGATCCGGGTGCGGGAGATGACGGCCGCGCGGATGTCCGGCCGCCAGGTGGGCCGGGACAGGGCGCGCCACGGCTCGCCCGGCCGCCAGCCCTCGCCGCGCGGGCGTTCGCGCAGCTTGCCCAGGCCGCCCTTGACCGTGGCCTTGATGGCCGAGACCACGACCGCCAGCTCCCGGTCACGCTCCTTGTAGCCGTCCATCGCGGCGAGGAAGTCGGCCGGGGCGAGGCCGGCGTCGACGCCGAGGTCGGCCATCGTGGCGAGGTAGGCGTCACGGAGCCGGTTGTACCAGCCGTCCAGGTAACGGCCGTTCTCGTAGCGCACCCACGCCTCGATCGGGCGCACCTCGTAGCCGAGTTCCACCGCGTACGCGACGGTGGGCGTCGCGTACCAGGCCGGGCCCTCGGGTCGCTCGCCCTTCGGCGTGAACGGGGAGGGCAGCAGGCTGCCGTCCAGCTCCACCCACTCCTTGCCGGCCTTCACCTTCGACATGTCGACATGGCTCAGGTCGACCAGCCACGAGCCGGGCAGCTTCGCATCGAACGCCGGATTCGTGACGTGCGTCGCCTCGCCGAGACCGACGTTCAGGCCGTTGGCTCCGGCGGCGAAGGCCATGTTCACGTCCAGGCCCACGAGGTTACGGCGCAGGCACTCCTCGTCGGTCATCGGCCGCGCCCAGTCGTATGCCTCCTCGAACAGCTTTTCGCCTGGGCCGCGGACGTGGAACCGGGGCAGGTCCTTGAGGACCGGATGGCCGTCGGGGGCCTCGCACGGCGCCGGGTCGACCGGGTCCTTGCCCAGCGAACCGGGGGTCTTGTCGTCGGCCTGCCGCAGCAAACCGGTCTCCTCGTCGCGCACGGCGTAGGTGGGCGGGTGCAGGGCGGTCATCAGCTCCAGGCCGGTGACGGCGGTGGAACCGCGCGGCGTCATCACCCGGGACGCGTACGCGCCCAGCACCCGGGCGAGCTCGGCCGGCGGAAGCTGCCCGGCGTGGCCCCAGTGCCGGGTGTCCAGCGCGTTCCACGACGGGATGCACAGCTGCACGCAGGCCCGCTCCGAGCCCTGCGCGGGGCGGTAGATCCGCGCCCACGGCCCGAACCCGCGCTTAGTCAACTTCCACTGCGCGCGGGCCAACTGCTTGACGACCTTGTGGCCCTCCGGGATCCGCCCGGCGTGGCGCTCCTCCTCCGTGAGGGCGACGGGCAGGCCGTACCGCTCCAGCGCGGCTTCGGTGAGCACGATCAGCGGGTCGGCCGGCTTGCCCGGACCGGACAGCTTCGGCTGCCCGAGCTTCGCCTCCTTGAGTGTCCAGTCCACCAGAGACGGCAGGGACTTCGCGGGCACCTCCAGGACCAGGCCGCCGACGCAGTACGCCAGCACCTTCCCGCCCTCGACGTCGACGACCGCCAGCGGGCCGTTCTCGAAACGCGGGTCGATCTCCCCCGCCGGGGCCGGGGCCGCGGCCGTCTTCTTCGCACTCGGGCGGCGCGACGTCGACGATGTCGGCCTGGTGGTGTGCGCCGGATGCGGCGCGGCCGCCGGAGCAGCGGCGACGGGAGCGGAGGCAGGGGCCTGGATGTTCTCGGTCACGGTCATGTCCGCAGCGTCGGGTGCCTGGCCCGTGGACAGGGTCTGCGCCTTTGCCGGGGCGGGTGCGGTGGTGAACGTAGCCGACTCCGCAGCGTCCTGAATGGGCGCGGCGGCCTCGGCGGGGTAAAGCTCCGCGAGCTTGTCCAGCAGCCGGGCGTAGGCGTCGCGCTCCGGCGGGCGGGGCTCGGTCTTGCCGGACTCCCAGCCGGACACCGTGGCCCGGCGCACCTTCAGCGCGGTGGCCACTTCGTCGATCGTCAGGCCGTGCGCGGCACGCAGCCGCTTGCGCTCCGCCGGTAGCGGCAGCTTGGCGCGAGACGCGAGCAGGGCGTCGACCGCGTCGAACAACTCGGACATGGAACACCTCCTGGCCGACACCCTACCCATGGAGCGTACGAACCGCGTACGTTGAGCGTACGAAACGCGTATGCAGCGCGTGCGACTTGCGTTCGGAGAGTGGAAACGCGCGCAGCGGAGACGGCGCGGCGCATCCGGGGACGCGTTCGTCGGCACCTGCGGACGGGCAGGGACTGAGCCGTGAACCGGCTGGCGTGCGCGTAGGCCGGGCCCGGCCTGGCTGAAAGCCCAGCGAAAGGGCAGGTCAGCTATGCCGCACTCGCTCTGGAAGGGCGCCTTGAGCTTCGGTCTGGTCACCGTGCCGATCTCCCTGCACGCCGCCACCGACCGCGGGCCGTCCGTCTCCTTCGTCCGCGTGCACAAGACCGATGGCGGACGCGTACGCTACCAGCCCACCTGCTCCCTGGAAGGTAAGGCCGAGGCGCCGACGGAAGTGGCCGGCCGCGGGTGTGGCACCGGTGAGCGCGTCGCCCCGATCACCGACGACGACCTTCAGCAGTTGCCACTGCCGCCCGCACGCTGGTCCGCGAGCCGACAGGAAGCCGAAGGAGTTCTGCCGTCGGCTGGGTGAGCGGGTGGACCGGCCATGACTGGGGCCTTCTGGCTGGGGTCGACCATGGCGGGCCGCTGACGTCTTGGGCGGGGCAGCATCATGCGCCTGCGCCGCAACGCGGGCGGCCCGCCCGAATACAACAGCGCCCCCGGTGACTGTGCCGGAACACCGCCCCGCCACTATGGCCGGACACAGGTGCACGACCTGCTCAACACCGCGGAGACAGTTGTATGACGACCACCACCTCGACCACGACGGCCGCGCGCGCCGTGACCGACACGCTCCAGCCCCGCAACGTCCTCGTGGTGGGCATGTCGGGCATCGGCCTGGCGGCCGCGGGCGACTGGACCGGCCTGCTGTGGGGCCTGCTCGGCGCGCTGTGCGCAGGGCTCATACCGGCCGGGTACATCGAGTGGCAGCGCAAGCGCGGTACCTGGGGTGACCGGCACGTCGTCGACCGTACGAAGCGCGGCCCCATCTTCCTGGTGATCCTGGCGTCCGTCGGGCTCGGGGCGCTCGTCATGGTCCTCGGCCACGCCCCGTCCGGCATCCTCGTGGCCATGCTCGCCCTGTGGGTCATGACCGTGGTCCTCCTGGCCGTCAACACGGTCTGGAAGATTTCCGTGGACTCCGCCGTCGCCGCCGCGGTCCCCGCCCTGCTCGCCGTCGTGCACTCGCCCTGGTGGCTGCTGGCCTACCTGCTCACCATCGCGGTGTGCTGGTCCCGGGTCGCGCTGACGTACCACACCGTCGCGCAGACCGTGGCCGGCGCGTCCTGCGGCGCGGTGACCGCCGCGGGGTTTCTCCTGGTCTGACCCGGCAGACAGCGGCGCCCCGGATCAAGAGGTCCGGGGCGCTGTGGCGTTCGGGCCGGCGCAGTGTGGCGGACGCACCGTCACAGGCACTCCCTTCCCGCTGGTCGCCCAGCCCCCGTCCTGGGGGTGGTCTTTTCTCCGCAGTAGGGGCAGGGCAGGCCTGAAGGGGAGCCGCGGCCGGAGGGCACGAACCCGAGCCGGGCTGTATGGGGAAGGTGATGGGCTTGCCCGTGGACGCACTCTCGCAGCACACCGGGACGCCAGCCGGCCACTCGGTGAACCGCCACGGGACGACAGCCGAGCTGACTCCGGACCTCTCCGCCAGAGGGGGAGGCGTGGGGCCCTTGGCTCCGGCAGTGACGTGGTCCAGGCCTGGGCCCGGGTTCACGGCGGCAAGGGCAACGACAAGCTGTGGGGCAGCAGGAGGGATTGAGGCGCAACTTGCATGCCGCGCTTGCCGACCGGGGCCGGGAATCCCGAGTCGGTGGCGCCGGGCGGTGCGCAGCGCGGGCCAGGCTGGTGATGCCGGGTACGTGCTGCTCGTACGCCGCGCGCAGCGCCGCCTCCTGGTCGTTGCCTGGCGGGGCCTGGGGTGCCGCGGCAGTCGTCGTACATGTCGCGTGTTGTGGGCGGTGGCGCCGCGGCCGAGGTGTCAGACGGCGCCGAGCGCGGTCATCATGCCGAGGCCGTCCGAGACGACCCAGTACTCCGTGAAGCGGCCGTCGGCGGCGCGGAAGATGTCCTGCCCGGCGAAGGAGATGCGGGTGCCGGCCGGGGCGGTGGCACCGGGGATGCCGCCGCGGTACGTGCCGTGGAAGGTCCAGTGTGCCGCCACCAGGCCATCGCCGACGACCGGACCGACGTCCAGGGTGACCTTGATGTCGTCGAAGTAGTCGTACGACTGGCGGACCTGGTCGGCCATTCCCTGCGGGCCGTGCACGTCGAAGGCGGGCCAGTGGCCGACGATGCCGGGGGCGAAGATCTCCTCGGCGGCGGAGAAGTCTCCGTGCCACAGGTCGCGGAGCCAGCGACGGTAGAGCACAGCGAGGGTGTCCATGTCTTCATTTTGCGAACGTGTACGCGCAGGGTCAATCACCGGCCTCGGCCAGCGCTCGCCGTCAGGGCGGTCACCAGCACGGCGAGGTCGTCGCCGAAGTGGACGCGGCGGTCCACGGACCGCCAGTACGAGCGCAGCGCGGCCACCGTGGGGTACTGGGCGGGGTCCGCCTCGGCGGGCACGCTCACCTGGTACGGAGCGCGGTCCGCGGGGCGGTCGGCGTGCTGGGTGAGGTCGCCGAGGAAGAAATTCCAGACGATCCGGTTGGCGGTGGCCGCCTCCTCCAGCGACAGGCCGCAGGCGTGCCAGGCGGTGTAGATCTCCTCCAGGAGCCACAGGACCGAGGGGGCCATCAGGTCGCCCCGTCCCAGCACGTCCACGATCCAGGGTCGGGCCGCCAGTTCGTCGTGCTGCCAGGTCAGCAGGGCGAGGAGGCGGGCGCGAGGCTCGTCGGGCAGTGCGGGCCGGGGCAGGCCGGCCACGATGCGGTCCAGGAGGAGGACCAGGAGTTCGTCCTTGTCCCGTACGTGCCGGTAGATGCTCATCGGGGCGCTGCCCAGCGCCTCGGCGACCCGGCGCATGGTCAGCGCCCGGCTGCCTTCCCTGGTGACGATGTCCAGGGCTGCCTCGATGACGCGGTCGCGGGAGAGCCGGGGCGGCCGACCGCGGCGCACCACCCGTGGGCCGTTAGCCTTCTCCCGCCCTGCGCCCCCGCCCGTGCCTGTATCTGCTGTGCTGTGCTCACTCACGGAAACAGTCTGGCATCGCGGGAATCCGGGCCCGGGGGCTGGCGACGGCCGCGCCGCATGCTCCACTCCCTACGCCGACGGGCCGGGCCCGGCGAGGGCAACGGCCCGCACTGCCGACGCTCCGCCCCGCCACTCCCCCACAGCATGAACCACCGCTCCCCGCCCCTTGCGAGTCTCAGGCAGGAGCATGGGCAAGTTCGCGGAAGCGCCGCAGGAGTGGGTCGCCCGTGCGCCGGGTCGGCCACAGCAGGTGGAGGGCGACCTGGGGGGCGTTCCGCAGGGGCAGGTAGGTGACGCGGGCGTGGGTGTGGGTCCGGGCGGCTGAGGTGGTGGTGGAGCCGATGCCGCGGCCGGCGGCGATGATGGCGAGCCATTCGTCGTAGCTGCCGCATTCGACCACCTGCGCCGGCCGGTTCTCCGGCGGCCAGTCGTCCGGGCTCGTCGCGCCGCTGACGGTGTTGACGACCAGGGGGTGCGCGGACAGCTCCGACCAGTCCAGCTCGCCGCCGGCCGTGAGCGGTGATCCGGCGGCCACCGCGGCCAGCCGGTCCTCCTGGAACAGCGGTGCGCCGGTGACGCCGGAGGCATGGACGTCGCCGCGTACCAGTGCGGCGTCGACATCGCCCGAGTGCAGGGCGGCGACGATGTCGTCGCGCCGCAGGAGGGTCGCCCTCGCGCCCGTGGCGGTTTCGAAGGCGGCCAGCAGGTCGCTGGTCCACGGGTCGGGCAAGGCCCACTGGAAGCCGATCCGCAGCCCGGCATGCCCGCCCGCGGCGGCCAGGGCCGCGTCGAGGTCGCGGAGTACACCACGCAGCCGCCCGTACAACTCCCCGCCTGTTTCGGTGAGTTCGACGCCGTTCGGGGTGCGGTCCAGCAACCGTGTCCCGACCGTCTCCTCCAGTTGCCGGACCGTACGGGACAGCGCCGGCTGGGTGATCAGCAGCTCGTGGCTGGCGGCCGTGAACGTACGCCGTTCCGCGACCGTGACGAACGCGCGCAGATGCCGCAGCTCTACCTCCATACCCCGCAGCCTAAAGGGCCCTCAGCCGCTATGCCCAGCGCGCATAGCCAGGCAGCGACAGGCATTTCCCTCGCGGATCGCGGCTTCCTACCGTGGAAATCGAAGGACGACCGACCAGGAGAGGACGGGGACACGGCATGACGTCATTCACCGGCTGGATCGTGCGGGACACTGCGGACGGGCCGCGTGCGACGTACGAACAGCTCGACACCGAGATGTTGGACGATCTCGACACGAGTGTGCGGGTGCACTACTCCAGCATCAACTACAAGGACGCTCTCGCTCTGCAAGGCCGGCCCGGCGTGGTCCGCCGCCATCCGCTCGTCGCCGGCATCGACGTCACCGGGGAAGTGCTCGCCTCCCGGCACCCCCGTTGGCGGGAAGGTGACCTGGTCACTCTGGACGGCGCCGGGCTCGGTGAAGAATTGCACGGCGGGCTGGCCGGCTTGGCCGTGGTCAACGGCGACGACCTCGTCCGCGTACCCGACCCGTTCAGCCCGCGGCAGGCCGCGGCGATCGGCACGGCCGGGTTCACAGCGGCTCTGAGCCTCCTCGCGCTCGAACGGCACGGTGCGGGTCCCGAGAACGGGCCGGTGCTGGTGACCGGTGCCGGTGGCGGCGTCGGCTCGATCGCCGTGGCCTTGCTCGCCGGAGCCGGTTACGAGGTCATCGCCGCCACCGGACGTCGCGACGCGCTCGGCGGGCATCTCACGGCACTGGGAGCTGCCCGCATCGTCGACCGGGCGGAACTCACCTCTCCCGGCCGGCCGCTGGGCAAACAGCGCTGGGCAGGCGTGATCGACGCGGCCGGAGGAAGTGTCCTCGCCGGTGCGCTGGCCGGCCTGCAGCACTCCGGCGTCGCCACCACCTGCGGACTCGCCGCGGGCGCCGAATACCCCGGCAACGTCCTGCCGTTCATCCTGCGCGGCATCTGCCTTGTCGGCATCGACTCGGTCCGCACCCCCGTCAGCCGTCGCGAAGCGGCCTGGCAATGCCTTGCGCGCCACCTGCGCCCCGCGCTCCTCGACACCGTCACCCGCGTCGTCCCCCTCCCCCACGCCCAGGAAGCGGCCGCCGAACTCCTCGCCGGGAACGGCACCGGCCGCATCGTGGTCGACGCGACCCGGCAGGCCTGAGCACGCCGGTAAGGAAGGAGGAACACATGGACGCCGTCAACCCCAGGAATGCAGGCGCGTACGACGAACTCATGGCGCTGCGCGACGGCCCACGACCGGCCGTCGGCGAGGTCACAATCACCGGGTCGGACCCACTCTTCGTTTCACCGTTCCGGATCGGTGGGGCGCTCGCCGACGCGCTGGCCGCCCGCGCGGTCGCGGCCAACGATCTGTGGGAGTTGCGCACCGGCCGCCGCCAGAGGATCGCGGTCGACGTGCGCGCCGCGGCCGCGACCGCCCTCGGCGGCGAGGACATGACGCTCGTACGCGGCGCCGACGGCGAGTACCGGCCCGCGCCGCCGTCTCCCGACGTCGAGCACATGGTCGCGCTCACACAGCCCTGGCGGACCGCCGACGACCGCTGGTTCCTGCCGCACTTCAACCTTCCGCACCTCGAACGGCGGGTGCTGGACGTGCTGCGCTGCGAACCCACGCCCGCGTCGGTCCGGGCCGCGGTCCGCAGGTGGAAGGCGGACGATCTTGAGGAGGCCGTCGCTGCCGCCGAAGCGTGCGGCGGGGTGGTGCGCACGCCGGAGGAATGGCGGGCGCACCCGCACGGCCTCCACCTCGCTTCGCGTCCGGTCGTGGAGATCTCCAAGATCGGAGACAGCCCCGCCGAGCCCCTGCCCGGCGGGGCTCGCGCCGCCGAGCCGTTGTCCGGAGTCCGGGTGCTCGACCTCACCCGGATCCTCGCCGGTCCCACGGCCGCCATCAGCCTGGCCGAGCACGGGGCCGACGTACTGATGGTGACGGCACCGCAGCTGCCGCAGGTGACGCCCTTCGTCCGCGACACCAGCCACGGCAAGCGCAGTACCTACCTGGATTACACCAAGGCGGAGGAAGCCGTCCGGCTGCGCGCGCTGGCCGCGGCAGCGGATGTCTTCGTGGAGGGGTACCGGCCACATCGTATGGCGGCGCACGGCTTTGGTCCCGACGACCTCGCGCGGCTCCGCCCGGGGATGGTGTATGTGAGCGTCAACTGCTTCGGTCCGGGCGGCCCTTTCGGGATGCGCGCGGGGTGGGACCAGGTCGCGCAGGCCGTCACCGGAGCCTGCACCCTTCAGGGAGACGCGGCGAACGGCGGCCGGCCGCAGCTGACACCGGTGTACCTCTGCGACTTCCTCACCGGATTCCTGGGCGGTTACGGTGCCCTGCTCGCCCTCGCCCGGCGTGCACGCGAGGGCGGCTCGTATCACGTACAGGTCTCGCTCTGTCAGTCCGCGACGCTCCTGCAACGCCAGGGCCTGGTCGAGGACTTCACCGAGGCTCCGGGCCGCCTGACCGCTGACGAGTTCGAGCGTTACGCCGTAACCGAAGAGGGGACCGCCTACGGCGATCTCAAGAGTCTCGGCCCCGTCATCCGGATGAGCGAAACCGCGCCACGCTGGTCGAAGGCCACACCTCGGCTCGGCAGTTCGCGGCCGGAGTGGCTGCCACGTTGAGGAGGAGGCAGCGCCACTCCCCCGGCGGCTCGGCACGTCGCGGCCGGCGCGTGTGATGAGGCGTCGTTGCCTGCCGAGGTGGTCCAGTCCGGACACCGGTGTCTCAGGCCGGGGGGTCTCGCTCGTTGAGCGCGTCGAACTTGCGCACCTCGTTGCGTATGCGCGGGCTCCACTCGGCGAAGAGCGCCCTGACCTCCGGCGTGCTCAGGTGCCGGTCGAGCGCCTCTTGGGACGTCCATTGCTCCAGCACCGTGACGGTTCCGGTCGCCGCGTCCTCCACGCAGAACGAGATCAGCACGTTTCCCGGGTTCGCCGCGGCGATCGGGTACGTCGCCTGCGCCTCGGTGATGAACGTTTCGACGTCACCGGCAGGGACGAAGACCCGGCCGGCCAGGATGACGGCCGTCCGAGCAGTCGGCTCCGTACCCGCGATGGCAGCCTTTTCCTGAAGCGGATCCACTGTTCTCTTCCACCCCTTCGCGTGTGGTACAGCGAGCCCTGGACCGGCTCTGAAGACGCAAGGTAAGCCCTGACGTCGACGTCAGGGGCAAGGGCGGGCTCTTCGACGGAAGTCTGCGGCTGCTTGGTGGAGGCGATCAGCCGGCGTCGTGGGTGGCGGGGAGGTGGAGGGTGAAGGTGGTGCCGGGGCGGGGGTGTTGGGTGTGGGCGGTGAGGGTGCCGTGATGACGGTGGGCGATGTCGCGGGCGATGGCCAGGCCCAGGCCGCTCCCGCCGGTGTCGCGGCCGCGGGCCTCGTCGAGGCGGGTGAAGCGTTCGAAGACCCGTTCCAGGTCTTCGGGGGCGAGTGGGGTGCCATCGTTGTGTACGGAGATGTCCCATCCGTGCTCGTGCGGGGTGACGGTGAGCGTGACGCGGTCGGCGGCGTGCCGGTGGGCGTTGTCGAGGAGGTTGCGCAGGAGTCGGTGGAGTTGGAGGGCGTCTCCTCGTGCGGGTGCTTCCTCGGGGAAGGGCCCGAGCACGACCGGCTGGCCGCGGTGACCGTATTCGTGCGCGAGTTCGTGGGCGATCTCGACCAGGTCGACGACTTCCCCGGGGCCGGGGGTGTCGGGACGGGCGAGGTAGAGGAGGTCGTCGGTGATGCGGCGGAGCCGGTCGGTGGCCCTGAGAGCGTCGTGGACGGCGTCGGTGAGGTGTTCGGGGTGGGCGAGGGCGATTTCGAGCTGGGTGTGCAGGGCCGTGAGGGGTGAGCGGAGTTCGTGGGAGGCGTCGGCGACGAAACGGCGCTGCCGGTCGGCGGCTTCTTCGAGGTGGTTCAAGGTCGTGTTGGTGGTCTCGGCCAGAGCGCGGATCCGGTCGCGGGCGACCGGGACGGGAACCCGCCGGTCCAGGTCGGTGGTGTCGGTGATGTCCGCCACTTGCGCGCGGATGGCCTCGACGGGCCTGAGGGAGCGGCGTGTGGTGATCCAGGCCGTGGCCGCCACGACCAGGGCCGCGGCCGGGACGCCGGCTTTCAGGGGGGTGTCGAGGGTGGCGACAGCCGCGTCGGCGTCGTCGGGCGGGACCAGGTGGTAGACGGTGCGCCGACACCTGCCGGGCACGTCGGCCGGGTCGGTGCAGCGGTGGTCGGGGAGGGTGTAACGGGCGGCTACGGCGGTCAGGTCCCGGTGGAGCAGGCGATCGATGCGCTGGCGGACCCGCATCCGGACGGTCTCGGCAGCGGGATCGTCTCCCTGGGGAAGGGCAGGTTCGATCTGGGCGGGCCACTTCTGCGCGAGGCGGCGGGTCCGCTCGGTGCTGAGGGTGACGGTACGGGACCAGTTGGAGCCGGCGTCGGGCGGGGCGGGCGGCAGGAGTTCGGCGAGGCCGTCCAGGGTGACGGCGATGCCGACAGCAGGGCGTAGACGACCGCTGTCGTCGACCTCGATCTTGGGCCAGAAGCCCTGCTCGAAGACGTGGGTCTGGTCCGTGGTCGCCTCGGTCGCCGCGGTGGTACGGGCCTGCACCGCGGCGAGGCGGGCGGTTTGCCTGAGGGTCTCGTCGTAGACGTGGCCGCGCAGCCACCACGCTCCGGCCGTGAAGACGACGCAGGCGGCGAGTCCCGCGAGGATCGCGGCCCGGGCTTCGGTCGGCATCCATCGCAGCACCCCGATTCGGGGGCGATGTGCGGGGGGCGGGGGTGTTCTCTCGTCGGCGCGCCCGGTGCGGCCGGGCTGTTCCGGGCGTCCCGGGCGTCCTGGGCGTCCGCGTCCTGGGCGTCCTGGCGGAACGGTGCGCTCAGCCACTGGTGCCCCCGGTGGGGGCGAGGCGGTAGCCGTAGCCGCGAACGGTTTCGATCGAACGGGTTCCAAAAGGGGTGTCGATCTTGCGGCGGAGAGCGGAGACGTACACCTCCACGATCGAGGCGTCACCACGGAAGGCCGGGTCCCACACCTCGTCGAGGATCTCCCCCTTGGACAGCACCCGCCCCTCGGCACGCATCAGCGCTACGAGCACACCGAACTGTTTGCCGGTGAGGTGGACGGCCGTGGTGCCGCGCCCGGCACGGCGGGTGGCCAGGTCGGCCCACAGATCCCCGTGGGACAGCACGGACGCGGTGCCGGCGCGGCCGCCGCGCCGCAGGAGGGCCCGCAGCCGGGAGAGGAGGACGACGTAGGAGAAGGGCTTGGTGAGGTAGTCGTCGGCGCCGGTGTCCAGTCCCTCGGCCTCGTCGTGCTCGCCGTCCTTCGCGGTCAGCATCAGTACGGGTGTGGTGACGCCGGCGGCCCGCAGCCGGCCGCACACCCCGTAGCCATGGAGGCGGGGCAGCATCACGTCAAGGACGATGACGTCGTGCTCCTCGGCCAGTGCCAGTGCCAGGCCGGTGACCCCGTCGGTGGCGACGTCCACGGCGTATCCCTCGGCGGTCAGGCCCCGCCGGATGGCGGGGCCGACCTGAGGATCGTCCTCCACGAGCAGAATGCGGCGCATACCTATAAGCCTGGCACACCGTTCGTCCTGGTTTCTTAAGAAAACTTCAGGGGCGCGGCGGGCCGGGCGCCGGTATCGGATCTTCAGGTTTTCTTCGGGTCGGTGTGCGCAGAATGCAGCCGTCCAGTCCTTCCGGCACTGCGTCGGGAAGCCGCGCTGCGCAAGCCTTGCCGCTGCCGCCCGTCGAGCATGCCAAACGCGGGAGGGATGACGGCCCGATCGGGATTTCGGCACCACCCGGTCAGTTCGTCGTGTCCTCGCCCACCGGGGCTGCCGCTGCCCGGCCCGGACACCCGCTCCGTTGACAAGAAACATTCCCATGCCCTGCTCCCCCGTCTCTGCCGCCTATTTCTCCTTCTGTCGCCCTCTGCCGGAACCAGGCGCAGTTGTGGTGTTCGGTTCGGGGCGCCGGTAGCAGCCCTGCCGGCCGCCCGACCTGTACGACGGTTTACCCCTTCGCGCGAGCAGGTCCGGCACGACCGGCTCACATTCACGATGCATTATGAGGTTGAACGGCCATGCACATAGTTTTTCTCCTTCACAATGCCTACGGCATCGGCGGCACGATCAGAGCCACGTACAACCTCGCTTCGGTTCTGGCCGAGCAGCATGACGTGGAAATCGTCTCGGTGTTCCGGCACCGCGATGTTCCGGTCATGGGCGTGCCGGCGAAGGTGGGACTGACGCCTCTTGTGGATCTGCGTGCCGCGTCCGCCGATTTCGAGGGCGATGACCCCCGGCATGCGGAGCCCGCAAGGATCTTCCCTCGCGCGGACGGACGGCACAGGCAGTACAGCCGTCTGACGGACTCCCGCATCGGCCACTGTCTGTCGCAACTGGAGGCCGATGTGATCGTCGGGACGAGGCCCGGCCTCAACGCGCACATCGCTCGCCAGTCGCGTGCGGCCGGCATCCGCGTGGGGCAGGAGCACCTCACCTTCTCAGGGCACGGTTTCCGGCTGCGGCACGAGATACGTCATCACTACCAGTTGTTGGATGCCGTCACCACAGTGTCCGAATTCGATGCCCGATCGTATCGGCAGCTCGACTTGCCGGGCGTACGGGTGGAGGCGATACCGAACAGCGTTCCCCGGCCTTCCGTCGCGCCTGCCGACGGCGGCGGCAAGGCCATCGTCGCAGCGGGACGGCTGATTCCGCTCAAGCGGTACGACATTCTGGTCAAGGCGTTCGCCGCGGTGGTCGAGAAATACCCGGACTGGCAGCTCCGTATCTTCGGCGAAGGTGACACCACAGGAAATGAGAGGGAATCTCTCAGCAGCCTCATCAATGAACTCGGACTGGGTGAGCACACGCATCTCATGGGCAAGGCCGATCCGCTCGAACCGGAATGGGTGAAAGGTTCGATCGCCGCTTCGGCTTCTGATCGCGAGTCGTTCGGTATGACCATCGTCGAGGCGATGCGGTGTGGTCTCCCCGTTGTCTCCACGGACTGCCCTGTCGGACCACGCGAGATCATCGATGACGGTGCCGACGGTTACCTGGTGCCGCCCGGGCAGGTCGACGGCATGGCCAAGGCCCTGCTGAAGCTCGTAGGCGACGACCATCTGCGACGGAGCATGGGCGAGGCGGCACTGAAGAACTCCGCCCGCTTCGATCCCGCACTGATAGCCGAGCGGCACCAGGATCTCTATCAGGACCTGTTGCGGCGTGGCCCCGGACGCCGTTCGATCGGTTTTCGGCGGAAAGCCGGCTTCCGAGCGCGTACCCACGCCATCGGCACCGCGCTCGCCGTGCGGTCCGCGACGCGTGCCGTGGCGGGCAAGATTCGGTAGTCCCTGAATGCCCGGGGTTCACCGGCCGATGCCTTTGGCGCTGCGGGGATTCAGCGTCGAGCCTCACGGCCCTGGTCGCCGGGGTGGACCGCCAGACCGGAACGATTCAGGCCGCGGGCGCACTCCCGGAACGCTCAGTCTGCGGTGCAGGCGGCGCGGTGTCGCGGAGTTCGGCCGCTGAACGGACCAGTGATGCGATCGCCGGTGAGTGGCTGTTCGGCGGCCAGGCGAGCACCGTGGTGACGTCCGGCGCGTCGGTGACGGGCACCGCGACGTGACCGGGCCACTGCCAGGCACGGCTGGAGGCAGGGATGACGAGCAGCGTTTTTCCGAGCGCTACGAGCTGCGCGAGCTGTGACTGGGTACGTACCTCCGGTCCGGGCCCGTCCGGGTAGGACCCGTCGAGCCGGGGCCATCGGGCGATGGGCAGGTCCGGCACGTTGCGGACGTCCGCCAGTGTGAGTTGACGGCGTGACGCGAGTGGATGTGCTGCGGGAAGCAGCGCGACCTGGCCTTCGACACAGAGGGCTTCGGTCTCGAAGCCGGCGAGGTCGTCGAACGGGTGGTGCATGAGTGCCACGTCGGCTCGTCCGTTGCGCAGGAGTCGTGCCTGTTCGCCGACCTCGCACAGGAGGATTTCGACCGGGACCATGCCCGGTTCGCTCGTCAGCGTGTGGAGGAGCTGTTGCAGCAGTTCGTGGGACGCCCCGGCTTTGGTGACGAGCACCAGCGGCTGCTTCGGATCTCCGGCGCGTCGCGTGCGGCGCGCGGCGGCCGCGACCGCGTCGAGGGCTCCTCGGGCCTCGCGGAGCAGCACCCGGCCGGCGTCGGTGAGCGCGGCCCCGCGACGGTCCCGGTCGAGGAGTTGGACGCCGAGCCGCTGCTCCAACCGGCGGATCGCGCGCGAGAGCGGCGGTTGGGCGATCCCCAGCCGGTCGGCGGCACGTCCGAAGTGCAGTTCCTCGGCGACCGCGACGAAATAGCGGAGCTCGCGGGTTTCGAGATCGTCCATGGGCGGAGCTTAGCGGCTGATACCTGGCAGGTATCACCACGTACCGGATCCGTCTTGGACAAGACGTACGCGGTGCGCCGAGCATGGACCGGGTGAACGACACGAAGACCGCGCTGGTCACCGGCGCGAACAAGGGAATCGGGCTCGCCATCGCGCAGGGCCTCGGGGCGATCGGCTTCACGGTCGCGGTGGGGGCTCGCGACGGCGCCAGGCGCGAGGAGGCCGTCGGGCGGCTGCGGGCCGCGGACATCGACGCGTTCGGTGTCGCTCTCGACGTCACCTGCGACGACAGCGTCGCCGCAGCGGCGGCGGCCATCGAACGGCGGGCAGGACGGCTCGACGTGCTGGTCAACAACGCGGGCATCTCCGGCCCGACCGACGGTGGCGCGCAGGATCCCACGACACTCGACCTGGACGTCGTCCGCACCGTACTCGATACGAACGTGTTCGGCGTCGTGCGGGTGACGAACGCGATGCTCCCGCTGCTCAGCCGCGCAGGCTCGCCGCGTATCGTCAACATGTCGAGCAACATGGGTTCGCTGACGCTGCAGACAGGTCCGATCATGGCTGCGTACGCGCCGTCGAAGTCGATGCTCAACAGCGTCACGGCCCAGTACGCCCGCCGCCTCGCCGATACGCATGTCATCGTGAACGCCGCCTGCCCTGGTTACGTCGCGACCGATTTCACCGGCTTCAACGCGCCGCGGACGCCCGCGCAGGGCGCCGCGATCGCGATCCGGCTCGCCACCCTGCCGGACGACGGGCCGCGCGGCGGCTTTTTCGACGACGAGGGCGTCATCCCCTGGTGACGGGACGCGCCAGCTCGTGGCGCGTGCCCGTACGGCCGGGCCGCCTGGATGTGCGTACGGCCAGCCTCGGCGGTCGAGTCAGCAAATCAGCCTGTCGCCGGATCACCCGGACACACGATCCGTCGCCACTGGCTCCAGCAGGGCTTCCAGATTCTTTCGGGCTATCTGCTTGCGGAACTCCCCTTCATAGGAAGCGTCCCCGGAGTCGTGCACCGTCTCGGTCAGCCGGACCGCGGACGCCTGCCGCTCCCACGTGTGGTCCAGGCAGGTGTCGGAGTACCTGTCGAGCAGACGGGAATCGTGCTGCTCGACCTGCTGGATCAGCGCGCGGGCGAGCACCTCGGCGTCGTGGAGGGCGAGACTCATGCCCTGGGCGCTCATCGGGCAGATGAGGTGCGCAGCGTCCCCGAGGAGATAGAGCTTTCCGTAACTCATGGGACTGAATACCACCCCGCGAAGCGGTACGACCTGCTTGCTCGTGATCGGTCCCTTGGGTGCCACGGGCTCACCGAAGCGAGCCTCCAATTCCTTCCAGATCCGCTCGTCCGGCCATTGCTCGACGGTGTCGGTGAGCGGGCACTGCAGATAGAGACGGCTCGTGTCCGCGCCGCGGGTGAATCGCGCGGCGAAGCCACGGGAGTGCACTGCCAGTACGGCCGGAGGGTCCGCCGGCACCTCCGCCATGACGGACAGCCATGCGTACCCGAACTCATGGGTGGAGCATGTGAGGACGTCGTCAGGTATGGCCGTCCTGCTGACGCCACGGTAGCCGTCGCTGCCGGCGATGAAGTCGCAATTGACGGTCTGCGTCCGGCCGTCGGCGTCGCGGTAGTGGACGAGGGGGTGCTCGGTGTCGATGCCGTGCAGCGAAATGTCTTCGGCCTCGAAGCGAAGGTCGCCGCCGTCGCGGAGGAAGACCTTGATGAGGTTCCGCACGAGGGTCCGCTGGGGGCAGAAGACGCCGTCGACATCATCCACGGCGTCCATCCTCTTCCACTGCCGCTTTTCCCCGTCGATCAGCAGCGGCAGGCCGGCATCGGAGGCACTGTGGCTGTGGCCCTCGACGACCTCACCCAACCCCCGTTCGAGCAACCTGCGCACCCCGTAGGCGTCGAGAGAGCCAGCCCTGTGCCGCTGCTCCACGTAGGCACGGCTGTACTTTTCCAGGACGACACAATCGACCCCCTTTCGCAGGAGAAAGTTGCCGAGTGCCAGCCCGGCGACTCCGCCTCCCACGATGACGACGGCTGTGTCCTTGCCAGTTTCGGTCATGTGTTTCCGAGCTCCTTGCAGAATGCGGGGCCGAACACGTCAGCGCGTGAACGGCCGTGCCGCCCGGACGGTGCGGCGTGTTGCCCTCCACACTGGACCCGGTGGGCACCGTCGCCCACCGGCGAATGCGCGCGGGATACCGGAAAGCCGCCAACCTGAGGTCACACGTTCCTGCGGGAGCCGGGCTTGTGCCTGCCCGGCTTCTTCCCATCCGGCTTCTTCCTATCCGGCTTCCGCTTGTCCGGCTTCTGCCTGTCCGGCGCGTGGGGCCGCCGTCACTTACCGTCGTTACGCAGGTCCGCCTGGTAGCTCCCAGGCGTCTGCCCGACGATCTCGGTGAACGCCTCGATGAGGCTGGTGGGGTTCGACCACCCGCATGCCATCGCGGTGTCGGTGACCGACATGCCGTTGGTGAGGTGGGCCAGGGCGTGGTGAATGCGGAGCGTGGTGCGCCACCGGTGGAAGCTCATGCCGAGTTCCGTGTGGAACAGACGGCTCAGGGTGCGTTCGCCGGCTCCCGCGACACGTCCCAGCTCCGCCAGGGTCGTGAACTGGGCAGGGTCGGCGTGCAGGAGGTCGGTGACGGCCCGGAGCCGGTCGTCGCTGGATTCGGGGAGGTGCAGTGACTGCTCGGGGGTGTCGGAGAGTTCGTCGATGACCACGGCGAGCAGCCGCTGGTGAGCGCCGGGGCGGGACTCGGGCCGGTCGCCGGTCAGCGCCAGTACGGCTTCACGCAGCAGGGAGCTGACGGCGAACACACTGGGGTGCTCCACGAGTTGGCCGCACAGGTCGACCGGAATGTTCAACAGGCGTACGTCCGTGCGGCCGTAGAAGCGGTGCGAGTGGGCGAAGCCTGGCGGCGTCCACGTCATACGGTTGGCCGGGGCGACCCAGGTGCCGCGTTCGGTCGTGGTGGCCAGCGTGCCGGCGGCGGCGTACACGAGCTGGCCCTGGACGTGGGAGTGGGTGACCATGTGAGAGCCGTGCGGCAGCCATCCGGCGCCACTGGGACTGGTCTGCGGCTGCGGCTTCGAGGGCTCCGGTAACGGTCGGCGGCTTGTTGGCATCGGGGGGAAATCTTACCGGTGATGCGCCGACTGGTGCGGTGGCGGACAGGACAGTGGTTGCCTGGGCGCCGCCGGGTCCGGGAGGGTGCGGGACCGGAACGCGCGCTCGACAGCATCACACGGTGATGTCGCACCGTGCCTGACCAGGAGAGGGAGTCATGAGCGACGACGTTCTGTCGATCATTCCGGTTGATCCGCGGTGGCAGCCGGAGCGCGATGCGGTTCAGCGCGTCGTCCCGCTCGTGGAGAAGCTGGCCCCCGTTGCAGACGAGGGTGCGGGCGTGCGGATCGACGTGCGGTGGCACGGCACGGTGACTGTCGTCGACTGCGGGGGCAACCCGGAGACGATCGGCTGCCCCTTGTGCCGGGCCGCCACCGATACGGAGTGGTGGGGTGACATCCTCACGAACCGTTACTACGACGGCTTCACCACGCTCACGGTCGAGGTTCCGTGCTGCGGGGGAACAACCAGCCTGGACGCACTGGACTATGACTGGCCCCTCGGATTCGCCCGCTTCGAGCTCGCTGTCCGGAACCCCGAACGCGCCTCTTTCAACGAGGACGAGCTGACGGCATTGGCGGACGGACTGGGGCATCCCGTCAAGCAGATTCGGGCTCGTGTCTGAGCCGTGGCACTGGGCAGTTCGGCGACGCGGCAAAGCGAGTTCGGGTGGCGCGTTCAGCCGTACCGATGGTCGCGGGGCCATGCACCACGGCAAGGGGCACTGCCGCCTGCTGGGTCAGGCTCTCCCGCGGTGATTGCCGTCACCGCGGGAGGGCCTTCCCTGCTGACGCCGGTTGGTCCCGCACAGCCTCAGCCGTCGTCCTCCGGATCGTTTCTGGAGGCCCGCCGTCCCCTCGTCATCGCCAGGACGCTGCCGGCGACGGCGATCACGGCGATGGCCAGGGCGATGCTGAATCCGCCCTCCGTGTCCCAGTACACGTCTTCCAGGCTGATCAGCAGTGCCGCCTCGTCGACGACGAGGGCCAGGCCCACCCCGTAGGCCAGTCCCATCCAGGCGCGGGCCCGCGCCGTACGATCGGCCAGGCTCGCCGCGCCCACCACCGCGAGCAGCAGGATCCCCCATACGTAGTGGTGAATGTGAATCCCGCCGGCCTGCATGTCGCCGACTCCGGCCACGTCGATGTGGATGAGCCAGGTGAGCAGGCGCATCCCGCCGAAGGTGAGGGCGAACCCCCACCAGGCCAGGACGAAACCCCGGCGTTTCGGAGAGATGCCGGGCAGCAGGCGCAGCCAGGGCGAGGGACGTTTCGTGTGCCCGGACGGGGTGTGGCCGGACGACTTCGGGGACTTCATCCGGTCTCTCCCGCCGTGAACTTCTCGATCAGTGCGGCCATGGCGTCCGGCGCGCTGTAGTGGGCCGCGTGGGCCGCGCCCGGGACGTCCTCCGTGCGGCCGTCGGCGACCAGACCTGCCACGCGCCGAGTCCATGTGCCGGAGGCGATGGTGTCACCCGTTCCTCGTACGACGAGCGTGGGCGCGCGGACCTGGGACAGGTTCACCTCGAATGACTCGGCCGCGTCCCGCAGCGACCGGCGGAAGGAGGCGGCGCAGCGCAGGAGCCCGGTCACCAGGTAGTCGAACGCTGCCAGCCACAGCAGGCCGAAGGGCTCTCGGGGGGCGTCCGCGACCAGCCGCCCGAACTGGCGCCGGCCTGAGACCCGCGGTTCGAGCGCAGGGCCGACCAGCACCAGGCGGTTCACCAAGTGGGGGTGACGGGCGGCCAGGGCCGCGGCCACCTGGCAGCCGACCGAATTGGCCACGATCAGGCTGGGGCCCGAGGACAGTCGTCGGAGCAGGCGGGCCAAGGCATCGGCAAGCTGTCCGACATCAGGTGCGCGGCGGGCGGCGGCCCGCGAACGCGCGTTACCCGGCAGGTCCGGCACCACCACGGTCGCCCCGTTCGCGGCCAGTCGACGCGCGAGCGGCACGAAGTACCGTCCCGAGAGTCCGAGCCCGTGGACGAGCACCACGACGGGACGGCCCTCGTGGGGCGGAGGTCCGTATCTGCGGGCGAAGAAACCGATGTCACTCATGTGATCCACGTGCCCACCATCGCCTCCCGCTCAACACCCGGCCAGCTCGGCACGCGGGCTGGGTGATCTGCGGTGCCGTCGGCCGGGTCCGCGATGAGGCCGAGGCCGTCCCTCGAAGGCGTCCAGGCGCCTCGGCTCCGTATGCCGCGAGACCTGTGCTCGAACGTGCGATGGAGGCTGAGCGGCTGCGCCTGCGTCCTCTTCATGTGTCTGACGTCGATGCCTTGGTAGCGCTCCACGCCGATCCTCGGGTCAACCGCTTCGTCGGGGCCTGCTCGCACCGACAAGCGGTGGAACGCCTCACCGCGATCGAGCGGCAGTGGGCCGAGCAGGGCCATCGCCTGTGCGCCGTCGAACTCAGGTCGAGCGGCGACTTCATCGGCCGAAGCGGCTTGCAGTACTGGGAGCAGTCAGACGAAGTGGAGCTGGGGCGGACCATCCGAGCGGGACATTGGGGATGCGTGTGCCACCAAGGCCGCTCAGGCATGGCGTGTCTGGAATGGGGGTTCGCCACGCTGGACGGCGCCTACTTCACAGCTCTCATGCGTCCGGACAACGAGGCATCGGTGAGAGTGGCCGAGCGTCTGGGGTTCTCACCGCGCCGAGAAGACCGGCCGCATGGCAAGCCCGTCACCGTGTACGCCGTGGACCGTCCAGCCGACTTCCGTCGGGAACGAAGAAGCTCGGTGTCCGTGTCGATCCGACAGGCGTACGACACGCAAGGAGCCACCATGCCCGCCCCCGGCCACTCCATCATTCCGCGCGCAGCACGGCAGGCTGGTGCTGGCGCGAGACGCTCGGGCCGCTGCGGGACCGGGGTTACGTTCCGTACGCCGAGTCTGGCGACTGGCGCGGTCAGGGGGTGCGGATGCGCTGTCCGTCGGGTCCGGCGGTGACGTGGTAGTCGCTCCACAGGGGCCAGCCCAGTTCGCTGTACGGCCGGCGCTCGCGCTGGCCGCGCACCTTCATGAAGTCGAGGCCCCCCACCATCCGGCCGGTGGCGTTGCCCTGTCCGTCGCACACCAGGCGGCACAGGCCGTCACAGTTGAACGGGGTGTCCACCGGTGTGACGATCACGCCCCCCGGGCGGACCTGGCGCAGCCATGCCTGGGGGATTTCGCGGACGGCGGCGGTGGACAGGATGCCGTCGAAGGGCGCTGCCTGCTCGTAGCCCTGTTCCCCGTCGCCGGTGACGACCGTGGGCGCCATGCCGAGTTGGGCCAGCTTGCTCTCGGCCCGGTCGGCGAGGGCCGCGTCGATGTCGACGGTGACGAGGGCTGTGGCGCCGATGCGACGGGCCAGCAGGGCGGCGTTGTAGCCGCTGCCCGTGCCGATCTCCAGGATGCGCTCGCCGGGCCGAGGGTCGAGGTGGTGCAGCATGCCCACGACGGCAGCGGGACACGAGATGGAGCTGGTGAAATCGCCGCAGTCGGTGGACCCGTCCTCGGGCCGGATCTCACCGAGGGCGATCTGGGTGATGAGCGGGGCGAGCGGCCGGTAGATCCGCTGGAGCCAGGCGTGGGGCCGCTCGGTGCGGTCCAGCACCGGGAAGCGGCCCTCCCGTCGGGCCGTGGACCAGTAGCGGTCGGGGACGAAGTGTTCGCGCGGGGTGTCGAGGAATGCCTGCCGCAGCCACGGGCGGCCCTCGAAGTAGCCCGGTCCGTAGGTGTCGATCGTCGCTGCGCACCGCCGGCGCAGCTCGGCCGCGTCCAGATGTCGAGGGGGGCTCTCAGGAGCGGCCTTCGTCGTCATCGTCGTCGTCTTCGTCCTCACCCTGCGGCGCCGGGTTACCCGGGTCGCCCGGACTTGAGAACGGGCCGCCGACCTGGCCGTCGGCCTCCTGTCGGTGTCCCATGGGCATTCCTTTCGCGCTGCTGAGACGGTCTGTGAGACGAGTGTCCCCACCCCACTTCTTGATCACTAGATCCCGTTGCTTTTGTCCGGATTCGGTTCACCCGTCAGGGTCACCCCCCATGCCGACCGGAGCCGGCCGGTGCCTGCCGGAATTCGCCGGACCGGCCGGAACCGGCCGGGACCGTCGGTGAAACGTGCCGTGGTCAGCGCACGAGGGGAAGAAGGACCGTGTCCACGATCTCTTCGAGTACGTGGTCGGGCACGGGGGCGAAGGTCGTGAGGATCTCGTGGCGCAGCAGGTCGAAGGGGAGGGACTTGATGCGTTCGGTGAGGCGTTCGGCTTTGACCTCGCCGCGGTCGACGGCCCGGTCGAAGAGTACGTCGGCGGCCTTCTCCCGTCCCGTGGCGAGGAGGTCGCCAGGGCCGGCGCCGGTCTCCTGGTAGTAGCCGGCCAGGTGCACGCTCATGACGGTGATGTGCTGGACGCGGGTGGCGTTGATCGTCCGCATGAGGGTGAGAACGTCCTCGCGCAGGCTTCCCGTGTCGGGTGTGTCGACCCGCCACTGCTCCAGGACGTGGGTGATGGCCGCCCGGACGAGTTCGTCGCGGTCGGACCAGCGGCGGTAGAGCACGGGCGGGCTGGTTCCGGCGCGCTGGACGACCGCGTCCATGGTGAACCTTGCATAGCCGTTGGCGGTGAGTTCTTCCCAGGCCGCGTCAAGGAGCGCCTTCTCCAGTGCCGCTCCGCGGCGCCTCTCGGGCATCCGAACCTCCTTTAGAAAGACTTGCCTATCTTAAACTCGCGCCCTACTCTGGCGAGCGCAAGATACAGGCCTATATCTTAAGGTGGCTTTTCCATGAGTGCTTCCCATAGGGCCAGGGCCGCGGGCGGGACCGAGGCCGATGCCGGGACCGGTGCCGGGGCCAGGACCGCGACCGAGGACGGCACCGCAGCGGCGGCCGGGGCCAGCCCCGCCCCGCCGGACCCCGACCGCGTCGACCCCGCCGTGTGGCGCCTGGCCTTCACCGTCATCGTCGGCGCCCTCGCCGTCGTCTTCGACACCACCATCGTCACCGTCGCCCTCAACGACCTGGCCGCGGAGCTGGGTGCTCCGCTGTCCACGATCCAGTGGGTGAGCACCGGTTATCTGCTGGCCGTGTTCGTCACCATCCCGCTCGCCGGGTGGGCCCAGTCCCGGCTCGGCGGCAAGCAACTCTGGATCGCCGCGCTGGGCACGTTCCTGCTCGGCTCGGTGCTGTGCGCGCTGGCCTGGGACGCGACCAGCCTGATCGCCTTCCGCGTCGTCCAGGGCATCGGCGGCGGCATCATGATGCCGCTCATGGCCACGCTGGTCATCCAGGCCGCCAAGGGCCGCAACATCGGCAAGGTGATGGCCACCGTCACCCTGCCCACCGCGCTCGGCCCCATCCTCGGCCCCGTACTGGGCGGGGTCGTCCTGAGTCTGGCCGACTGGCGCTGGATCTTCCTCGTCAACATCCCCTTCTGTCTCGTCGGCGGCCGGCTCGCCTGGCGCAACCTGCCCGACGACCGTCCCTCCCCCGGCAGCCCCCGTGCCCGCCTGGACATCGTCGGTCTGCTCCTGCTCTCCCCCGGCGTCGCCGCTGTCATCTACGGGTTGTCCCGGGTCGAGGGCAGCGCGGGCTTCGTCAGCGCCGAGGTGCTCGTACCGCTGGTCGGGGGGCTCGCCCTGATCGGCGGCTTCGCCGCCTGGGCACTGTCGCGCGCCGGCTCACTGGTGGACCTGCGGCTCTTCCGTCACCGTCCGCTGGCCTCCGCCGCCTCCCTGAGCTTCCTGGGCGGCATCACGCTGTACGGGGCGATGCTGCTGCTGCCGCTGTACTGGCAGCAGGTCCGCGGCGAGGACGCGCTCGGCGCCGGGCTGCTGCTCATCCCGCAGGGCGTCGGCGCCTTCGTCGCGCGCACCCGGGCCGGCCACTGCACCGACCGCATCGGCCCTCGCTGGGTGGCCTTCGCCGGGTTCGCTCTCGCCACCGCGGCCACCGTGCCGTTCGCCTTCGCCGGAGCCGGCACCAGCAAGGTGCTGCTCATGGCCGCGCTGCTCGTGCGCGGTATCGGCATGGGCGCCGCCATGGTCCCGCTCAACGGCGCCGCCTACATCGGGCTGGGCCACCAGGAGATCCCGGACGCCAGCATCATCGCCCGGGTCGCCCAGCAACTCGGCGGCTCGGTCGGCACCGCCGTACTCGCCATCGTCCTCCAGCACACCGTCGGCGACGCCCGTACTCCGGCTGCTCTGGCCGACGGCTTCGGCGACGCCTTCTGGTGGTCGGTCGCCTTCAGCGTCGTCGCCGTGCCGCTCTGTCTGCTCCTGCCCGGTCGGCCTGAGCCACAGGCTCCGGCCAGGTGACAGGGGGCGGTGGTCGGTCTCAGATGACTGGGGGGGGGGTGAGGTCAGGTGGCTGGAGACGGGGTCAGGTTCTGCAGGTAGGTGCCGAATCCGTGGGGGGCCCGGGGGGTGGTGCGTCCGGAGGTGAGGACCGGGCAGTGGTCGGTTCTGAGGATGCGGGCGCCGGTGCGTTGCAACGCGGTTGCCAGCGCGTGGTCCTCGCTGTGGGTGAGGGCCGGGAAGCCGTGGGCCCGATGGTAGGCACGGGCTGCGACGCCCAGGTTGGCGCCGTGTACGTGGGGGTGGTTCCAGGCGCGGCTGCGTTCGGGGCGTCCGGCGAAGTAGAGGGTGTGGTGGTGCTGGGCAGTGGCGGTGCTGAGGGAGGGGTGGGGGGCGATGCGTATGGTGCCCAGTACGCAGTCCCACCCGGCGACGGCCTGCTCGACCTGGTAGGTCAGCCAGGTGGCGGGAACGACGGTGTCGGCGTCGGTCGTGGCGATCCAGGCCCGTTCCGCGGCGGGCCCCAGCAGTTCGAGGCCGTGCGCGACGGCCGCGGCCCGGGCCGCGCCGACGTTGCGCCGGGTGAGCTGAACGACGTGGGCGCCGTGGTGACGAGCGAGAGCGGCGGTGTCGTCGAAGCAGGTGTCGGCGGCGACAACGGTGACCACCGGCAGGTTGCGGGCGAGCAACCGGGGGTGCTGAGTGGCGGTGCGCAGGGCGCGGAGGGTGGCGGGCAGGGCCGCTGCTTCGTTGTGGGCCGGGACGGCGACCACGAGGGCGGTGGGAGGCAGGGACGGGTGGTTCACACCAGCCCCTCGGCTGCCGCGGGAGTGGGCGTGGTGCTGCCGTCGGGCAGACGCCTGGTGAAGGTCTGCAGTACGAAGTCGGTGTCGTCCAGCCGGGTGACGGGGGCGAGTTCGGGTACGGCGGTGAGCAGTGGGGCGAGCTGGGCTCCGGTACGCAGGTGATCGTCGGCCGGGTGGTTCCAGTGCACGGTGACGAGGGTCGCGCCGGGCTGAAGACTGTCGACGGTCCGCTGGAGCACTGTGTGCAGGGTGGCGTCGTCGAAGTAGTAGAGCAGTTCCGAGAGGACGATGAGGTCGAAGGTCCCTTCGGGCCACTGGTCCGGAATCGCCAGGGGGCGTACGTGGACGTGCGACTGGTCATGGTTGCGGGCGGCGGCCGCACGGACGGCTGCCGGCACCCGGTCGGTGGCCAGTACTTCGTCGCACCGTCCGGCCAGGAGCCGGGTCAGGACGCCGACGGAGCAGCCCGGCTCGAAGGCCCGGCGGTAGCGGTGGCGGGGCAGCGCGGCGACGGTCAGTGCGTACTTGCGCTGTTCGTACCACCGGTCCGCCAAGTGCCAGGGGTCGGCGGAGTGGGCGTACATGCCTGTGAAGTAGGACGGCGGCGTTGCCTGGCTGGTGCTCATATGAAGACCGTCTCGAAGGGGCGGGTGTGGTGGGCGAGTTCGGCGGGAGGGAGGATCACGGTGTCGGGGGCGGGGTCGGCCTTGGCCTTGGTGTCCGTGCCCGTGTCCGTGTCGAGGTTGAACGGGGTGATCTGGCTGGTGAAGTGGTGGATCGCTGCCTGTTTGCGGGCCTGCGCCCAAGAGGGCAGGGGCAGGCGGCGGGCCGTGGACCAGGGCACGCGTGGGTCGCCGGGCGAGGCCCAGTGCCACATCCATATCGGGTAGTGCCAGCACGGTGTGCCGGTCTGCCGGGCAGCGGCGGCCGCGGCACGTCCGGCTGCCTCGTGGTCGGCGTGCAGGTCGCCGGTGAACGGTGCGACGCACAGCCGGGCCCCGGTCTGCCGCAGCACCATGGCGAGCTGACGTGTCAGCCGTCTCTCATGGGCGCCGACGTCCGTGTCGGGGATGTGCAGCCGGTGCGTACGGTATGCGCGCGGGGCGAGGGCGCCGAGCGCGTGTTCGAGTTCGGCGGCCCGCAGTGCGGCGATCCGGCCCGCGGGAAGGTGCGGGTGCGAGCCTTCCCCGTCGGTGACGGTGACGAGGTGGATCGCGCCGGTGAGCTGCGCCATCGTGCCGCCGAAGCCGAGGACCTCGTCGTCGGGGTGGGCGGCGACCACCACGACCGGCCCGGACGGCGGCGGTACGGCGGGCAGCCGTGCCAGGCCGTCCCAGGCGGCCCAGTGCTCCTCCGGGGTGCCGGGTGCCTCGATGGCCGCGGCGGCCGTCTCGCGGTCGAAGGTCTCGGTCATCGTCGCGACCCGGCTTCCTGCGCCACGAGGGCGCCGAGTTCGGCGAGGTTGCGGTCGGCGTGGTGTTGGCGGATGTAGACCGTCAAATCGGCGACGTTACGGGCATGGCGCGGGTCGTGGCACAGCGGGCCCGCGCCGGTCGCCCGCCCGACCCGGTCCAGGACGTCGCGGCATGCCTGCTCGGTGATCGCCCTGACGCGCAGGCTGCGCAGCCGGGCGGTGCCCGAGGTGTCCGACGGGTCGGCGTCGATGGCCTGGGCCGCCTGCCGCAGCACGCTGTGCGCGCCGTGCAGCGCCGTGTCCACCGCGCCCAGGTGCGCGGCGGTCAGCGGGTCCGGGGTGCCGGCGGATGACTGGAGGGTGTCGGCGACGGCCCGCGCACCGCCGAGCCAGCAGGCGGCGACCCCGATGCCGCCGTGCTGGAAGCCCGGCCGGTCCAGGTAGGCCCCCACGGCACCGACGGGCCGGGCCGGCACCGTCGTGAAGCGCACGTCGGGGGTGTCGCTGCCGGCCATCCCGATGGCCTGCCAGGTGCCTTCCAGTGGCGCGTACCCGGGGTGGTCGGTGCGTACGGCGAACAGCCGGCGTCCGTGCGGGGTGTCGGCGGTGACCAGGGCGTGGGTGCACGAGTGGGCGCCGGAGCAGTATGCCTTGTGCCCGTCCAGGAGCCACTGGTCGCCCTCCTCACGGGCGAGGAGGCCGGTGTTCGGTGGCTGGGCGGCCCATACACCCCAGTACTCCCCCGGTCCGGGCGGGGCGGAGCCCAGTTCCCGCAGGATGGCCGTGGCGTCGGCGTGCCCCTCGGCCAGGCGGGCCAGTGACAGGTCGGCGCGGCCGAGCGCGTACAGGGCGGCGAAGCGGTCCTGGGTCCGTCCGGCTCCCGGCAGCGGCAGGTCGTGGGCTTCGGTGTCCACCCAGGTACGGAACCGGGCGGCCACCGATCGCCGCAATTCCTCGGCGTCCGGGACGAGTCCGGTTTCCTCTCCAGCGGTTCCCATAATTCCCGCAGTCACTTCTGGTCCGACCTTTCGCGCAGCTTTACCGGCTCGGCTGTCGCCTTCCGGAAACGGTTACGGCCTGCACCCTCGTGCCGGGCCGGTTCGATCCCGAATACCCCGTGCGGGGTCTCTTATACGGCGTTGTCGCTCGGGTCACTTCTGTGCCGGCGGCTGCGCAGATGTGCGCTGACGCTTCCCGGCGATTACGGGGCCGTCCGATTCTTCTGCGGGTGGCGGAAGGCCGGCGTCCATCGCCCGCAGTTCGTCTCCGGCACCAGCAACGAGGGCCGACCGCCTACTCGGGCGGGGGCCCAGGTGCCTGGTCCGGTAAGGGCCCCCCGGTTTCCGGCCCACCGGCGTTTCGGGGCGTCCCTGTCCTGTGCCCGCTCGCCGCGGTGCCGACGAGTGGCCGGTCAGCGGTGTGCAGCAGCTGGTGAAGCCCCTGCGAACCCAAGCGGGACATGCGATGAGATGGGTTCCGTTTGTTGGACATCCGGTGCTGTTCCTCCGGAGTTCCGTTACGTGATCGTCGGAGAGCGGGCACACCCGCCTCCTGGCTTTCTCCTGCCGGAGGCGCACCCTTCCTCCAGCCCACAAGTCCCACAGCCCTGCTCACCGAACTCGATCAGTGGAGTCACGCATGTCGAAGCAGTTATCACCCCTGCGCGGTGGTTTCCGTCGGGCCGCGACCGCCGCGGTGACGGTCCTGGCGGTGCTCGCGCCCGCGGCGGGAGCCCTTGCAGCCGGCGCGCCGCACCCGACGACCGGTGCCGGCTCCGCGGTACGGGGCAGGACAGCGGCCAGTACGTCCGCTCGGTCGACCTGGCCGACGGCGGTTCCGTCGCGAAGGTCTACAAGCTCGGTGACCACCACTACCGCGCGGAAGGCTTCGCGGACGGGGTGTCCTTCGGCTCCATCGAGGCCCGGCCGGACCGGCCGTACGCCGCGGGCAACCTCAACGGGATGTACACCGCCCTGGACAGCGACGGCAACCTCGTGTCCTGGATCCAGCGGATGTCCCAGGGACACGGCGCGCACACGGCGAAGCTCGCCGACGAAGAGACCGTCTTCAAGGTGCGTCCCCTCGGCGACCAGCACCACAAGGCCGAGTTCTCGCGCGGCGGACGGGTGCTCGGCACCGTGGAGGCGGCCCGGGACAGGACGTACGGGGTCTTCCGGGGCGGCAGTGTATGGGCCGTCCTGGACCTGGGCGGCGGTATCGCCTCGTACGTCGGTCCGGCGGACATCGACGCGTGCACCGCCACCAAGACCATCGCCTCGGTACTGCCCGACGGGGGCATGATGGTGGAGCTGACCAACCGCCCGGTCCCGGCGTCCGGCCCCAACGGCCCGCAGGCCATCCTCAAGGACAAGTACGGCGTAGTGGTCGGAGGCGTGAACTTCCACCACCCGGGGCTTGCCACGCTGGGCCTGAAGATGACCGACGTCCTCAGCGGTCGGCCCAAGCTGATCGACCGCCGCCCCGCGGGCGGAGCCGCGCGGACCACGTCCTTCCCCAAGCTTCCCAAAGGGTGCTCCAAGACCGCGTAGGGCTGTTCCGGTCATGAGTGACACAGGACTGGCGTGAGGGCTTATGATCACGGTCGACTGTCACAACCGAAAAACAGTCGGGCCGTGCTTCGGATGTGACACGGTTCGACGTCGAGGGGGAACTTCACGTGCGTATCCGTACAGGGGTGGCGTCCGCCGCCCTGGCCGGTCTGCTCGCTGTCGGCATGGCTGTCCCGGCGCAGGCCGACAGTGCCGGCACCGCGCAGGACCGCAGCACCTACAGCAGCGATTCCGCCCGCGCCGCCACCGGGATCGGTGCCTTCCAGACCCTGGGCGACCGGGTTCACTACTCGCACACGGTGCAGGGAAACATCAACGCGCACGGCTGGTGGAAGCTGCTGCGCGGGCCGCGGGCCAAGGCCAAGGTCACGGTCTGGCTCCAGGTCAAGACCGGGTCGGGCTGGAAGACCCTGAAGAAGAACGACAAGACCGTCTGGCCCGGCGGCGGGAGCAACAAGCGCACGGCGGCGGCGTGGAAGTGCACGAACCTGATACAGAAGCACACCTTCCGCAGCATCATCGACGTCGATCTCGTCGGGTACCCGGACGACGCCTACAAGAAGATCACCGACCCGCAGACGCTGTACTGCGGCACGTGATCGAACGCTGACAGCGGCGCCGGAGGGTACCCTCCGGCGCCGCTTGTTCTTTTCGTTCGTTTGGAGCGCATGTGCTGTCCCCCACCGTGATCGTTGGCCTGCACGGGACCCTCACGCCCTTCCCGTGGTTCGACCGAGTGGTCGAGCGGGACGACGAAGGCGCCGGCAGTGCCGAAGGGGCTGAAGAGGCCGAAGGCTCTGTCGAGGAGGACGTGCTCGGCTCCGTGGTCGACCGGGCCGGTGCGTACGGCTGGCAGACCGTGAGCAGCTGGCTGACCGAGGACGGGAAGACCACGGCCGCTCACGAGCCCACCGCGTGGGCGCACGAGGAGGTCGGCGGTGATTGGACGCAGGACGGCGGAGTCCACCAGCTCGGCTGGTTGCAGGCCGGGATCCTCACGGATTCTCCGCGTCCGGGGCTCCCCCTCCGGCCGATCTCCCTGGTGCTGACCGAGGCGCTCACGCGCGTGGGCACGATGGCGTTCACCGGTGTGCATGCCGTGCTGCCGCTTGCGGCGGTCGAGCGGAACACGGCTTTCCACCTGACCGAGTTGGTGCCGTGGTTCGGCCTGGCGGACCCGGACGCCCGGCACGAGGTGGTGGTCACCGTTTCCTGCCGTACCGGTACGGGCGGGATGGATCACGGCAGGGTGGATCGCGGCGGGGCGGAACACGGTGGGGTGGGCAACCGCCGGGTGGACGACGGTGAGATGAGCGCGGGCGACGCCGAGGCCGTGTGCGAGGCGGTACGGGAGATGGCGCAGGGGACCGTGGACTTCTCCGTGCCCGCGGGCTCCTCCGGGCCCGCCGGCTTCCCCGGCTCCGGGCACCGAGGTGCTCTGCCGGGGCTGCCGGGGCTGGACCTCGATCTCGACGGTGGGGTGCACACCGTGGGGATGCGTGAGGTGATGCGCTGGGACTGCCGTACGCGGGAGTGGTCGCCTGACATCGCGGTGTGGCTGGTGGAGATGGTGGTGGAGGGGCTGCGCGGGCTGGGGCGGTCGATGCCGGTGGCCGTGACGGCTTCGCTGGCGTCTCCCGCGTCCCCTCCGGTGGCGTAGCCCGCGCGCTTCAGGGTCTTGAGGAAGGCGACGGACCGGCATATCGTTTGGGGTCAAACAATACTCCGCGAACGTGAACACGGCCGGGAGTCCGGATGACCAAGCCCCACCCCCGCATGACGCTCGTACTGACCGAGAACTGGACCATGACCGGCGGCCGGTGCGACCTCGGCGCCCTGGTGCGCTGGGCCCGCGAGGCGGAGGACGCCGGGTTCGACTCGGTCATGCTCAGCGAGCACGTCGTGCTCGGTCCGGACTCCGGCGCCAAGGGCCCGATGCCCAACCCGCGCGAGTACGCCCTGCCGGGGAACCAGGCCCCGGACACGCCGTGGCCCAGTTCCGTCGTCCTGCTCTCCGCCATGGCAGCCGTCACCGAACGGATCCGGCTCGCCGCCGCGGCCGTACTGGCCCCGCTGCGTCACCCGCTCCTCCTGGCCAAGGAGCTGGCCACACTCGACCTCCTGAGCGAGGGCCGACTTGTCGTCCTGCCGACGGTGAGCTGGAGCGAGGACGAATACGCCGCGCTCCAGGTTCCGTTCGCGCGGCGCGGCCGGCTGCTCGACGAGCACCTGGCTGCCTGGAAGCTGCTCTGGCGGCCCGGCCCCGCCACCTTCGAGGGCGAGCACTACCGCTTCCGCGAGGCCTGGCTGGAGCCGAAGCCGTACCGCGCGGGCGGTCCGGAGCTGTGGTTCGGCGGCTCGTCGCTGCACGGTGCGGTGCTGCGGCGCCTGGTGACGTACGGCCACGGCTTCAACCCGCTGGGGCGCCCCGTGCCGGGCGAGCTGGAGAAGCTGCGCGCGGCGATGGCGGAGGCGGGGCGCGACATGTCCGGGCTGGAGATGGTCGGCGGGACACGTGCCGTCTTCCCCGACGGGACGTCGGTGGCCGACCTCGGCCGAGCGCTGGAGGCCGTACCGGAGCAGATGGAGCAGGGCTTCACGACCTTCTGCATCAAGCCGTCACAGTTCACGGACGATCCGGAGGGCGTCGGGGACTTCTGCCGCGAGGTGCTGCGGCGGGTGGAGCGGCTCACCGGGTGACGCGATGGCGGCGGAGCGCGAGCCCTCACCCGGCGATGCGGCGGGAACTCCCACCCGGCGATGCCGTGGGAAGCCCCCGGCGATGCAGCGGGAGCCCCCACCGGGCGATGCCGCGACGCCGCGCCGCCGCTCCCCCGCGAGCCGGTACCGGCAATCGGTGCAGCCCTCTTGCACCGGGGACAGCTCCCGGGCTTATGTTTGGGCCCAAACGACACCGGACGGAAACCGGACGGAAAGGGGTCTTCCATGCCCGGACCCGCAGACCTCGTGCTGGTCAACGGCACCGTGCTGACCGTCGATGCCGCGTTCCGCAGCGTGCAGGCCGTCGCCGTGCGCGACGGTCTGATCGCCGCGACCGGGAGCACCGCCGAGATCCGTGCGCTCGTCGGCCCCGGTACCGAGGTCATCGACCTCGAAGGGCGCACCGCGCTCCCCGGAATCAACGACTCCCATCTGCACGCCGCCGCCTTCGGCGCCACCCGGCCGCCACTCGCGCTGGACGTCGCCTGGCCCGCCGTCTCGTCGATCGCCGGCGTACGCGAGGCCGTGCGCCGGCGGGCCGGTGACCTTCCGCCGCGCCACTGGATATTCGGCAACGGGTGGGACACCGGCTATCTCAAGGAGTGTCTGGCCGATCCGGGCCGTACCTTACGGCGCCAGGACCTGGACGAGGTGTCGCCGGAACACCCCGTGCTGCTGTACGAGTTCTCCGGGCACACGTCCTGGCTCAACTCCCGTGCCCTGGAGGCCGCGGGCATCACCGCCACCACGCCGGTACCGCCCGGCGGTGTCATCGAGACCGACGCCGAAGGCACCCCGACGGGCATCCTCCGTGAGGGCGCGCAGGACCTGGTGAACGCCGTGGTCCCGCTGATGGACGACGCCGCGCGCGAGGCCGCCGTCCGCGCCGCGATCGCGGTCTGCCACGCCGAGGGCATCACCAGCTTCACCGAGCCGGGGCTCGGCCCGGGCGGCACCTCGCTCTTCCTGGGGGTCGCGGACACCGGGACGCTCAACGTGTACGCGCGTCTGGAGGCGGCCGGTGAGCTGCGGGCGCGGGTCAGCGTGCTGCTGCTCCCCCTGGAGATGGGCGGCGCGGCACGGCACCTGCCGGACCGGCTGGCCCAGTTGGAAGGGGTGTGCGCGGCGGCCGACCCGCGGCGGCTGCGCGTACTCGGCGTCAAGCTGTTCGCGGACGGTATTCCGCCGAGCCGTACGGCCTGGATGCACGAGGAGTACGAGGGCGGCGGGTACGGCAGTCTCTGTCTGCACGGCCACAGCGACGCCCAGCGGGTCGAGGAGCTGAACGCGATCGTGCGGTACGCCCACGCCGCGGGCCACCAACTCGGCGTGCACATCACCGGGGACCACGGCATCGACGCGGTCGTCGAAGCCTTCGAGGCGGCACAGGCCGAGACCCCGCGCCCGGACGCACGCCACTACGTCATCCACGGCGACTTCGCCTCGGCCCGCTCGCTCGCCACCCTCGCCGAGCACGGCTGGGGCATCAACATGAACCCCGGGGTCAAGGACGCCACCGCGGATGCGATGGACGCGATCGTGGGGCCCGAGCGCTCCGCGTACCAGTGGCCCGTACGCAGTGCCGTGGCGGCCGGCATCCCGGTCACCGCCAGCTCGGACGCGCCCATCACCTACCCCGACTGGCGCCGGGGCGTGGCCTCGATGATGCTGCGGGAGGCGAAGGCGAGCGGGCGGCAGAGCGGCCCCGAGCAGTGCGTCGACCTGGAGACCGCGATCCGCGCGTACACCTCGAACGCCGCATGGCAGGACTTCGCGGAGAGCTGGAAGGGGACGCTGGAGCCCGGCAAGGTGGCCGACATCTGCGTCGTGGACGGTGATCTCGCGCACGCGGATCCGCACGAGATCGCGGCGATGCCGGTGGCGGCGACGGTTTTCGACGGGGAGATCGTCCATGACACCCGGTGATTCCGTGCGACCGGCCGCCCGGACGCCCGGCCAGCGGTCCACCCGGCGGTCCGTCCCGCAAGCCGCCCGGTGGTTCGCCGGGGTGCTGTCCGGCCGCTTCGCCCGCTGGGCCGTAGCCCTCTCCCCGCGGCGGAAACGGACCCTGTTCGGCTGCTGGTTCGCACTCGACGCCGTACTGGCGCTGGCACCGCCGGTGTACTGGGCCGCGGGCGATCCGCGGTTCCAGAGCGGAACCGGAATCCCGCTGTCCGTCTGCTACTTCCTCGCCCTCGGCGCGCACATCTCGGCAGGCGTCGTCGTCCTGTACGGCGTCGAGTCGGCCCGCGGCGAGATCGACTGACACCTCCTCGGCACGGAGAGGGGCTCGTCCCAGTGAATGTGTTCCTCGGCTACGGCATGGTGGTGCTCTTCTTCTGCGGAGTGCTCTGCACGCTGTACGTGCACCGCAGGCGTGACGCCGACTTCACCGACTACGCCGTCGGCGGCCGCAGCTTCGGCAGCGGCTATCAGACCATGTCGGTCCTCAACACCTGGTTTCCCGGCTCGGTCTTCGTCGCCGACGCGGGCATGGCGGCGGGCAGCGGGGTGATCGGCTTCCATCTGCTGGTCTACGGCCTGTTCGCCTACCTGCTGATGTATCTGATGTCCCGGCGGGTGTGGATGTGGGGCGAGCGGCACGGGCTGCGCACCCAGTCCGACCTGTTCGGGCTGCGCTACGGCGGAACGGCTTCGCGCACCGTGCCCGCGCTGATCCAGGTCTTGGTCAACTTCCCGATGACCGTGCTCGGGATGCAGGCCATGGGGCTGATCTTCTACTACATCTCCTTCGGGCACCTCAGCTACTCCCAGTCGGTGCTCGCGGGGGTGCTGGTCCTGGTGGCCCGCCAGTTCTGGACGGTGCGCATGGGCATGCGCGGCGTGGTCGTCACGGACTTCTACCAGGGCATGATCGCGTACGTCTTCGGGTCGGTCCTGCTGGTGGGGCTGATCGTCTACCTGGCCGTACACGGTCACGGATTCGCGCGGCTGCCCCTGGAGCGGCTGACGCTGCCGACGGGTGGCGACAGCGGCGGGCTCTATCTCTTCGCCCTGACCTTCACCGGATCGGTGGGCGGCTGGTGTCTGTCGGGGATGTTCGTCCGGCTCTTCACCGCGGACGGGGTACGGAGCGTCAAACGCTCCGCCGTGTTCGTGATGCCGGCCTCGCTCGTCTTCGCCGGGCTGCTGCTGACCGCCGCGCTGCTGTCCGGGACGTTGCCCGGTGTCTCCGACGACCCCGACCGCGCCCTGTTCACCCTGGCGCAGCACATCGGCGGCCCGTGGGTCATCATCGCGATCGCCCTGTGCGTCCTGGCCGCGCAGATCGGTATGGCCGACGGGGTGCTCCAGTCCGTGGGCACGCTCATCTCCAACGACCTGGTGGCCGTGTACCGGCCGATGGACGACAAGGGGCGGCTGCTGGCGGCGAAGGTGTCCATCGCCGTCTACACCGTGGCCGCCGCACTGGTCGCCAACATCGGGCTCAGCAACCTCATCACGCTGTCGATCATGGCGTACCAGGGGGTGGTGCAGCTCGCCGTCCCGCAGTTCCTCGGCCTCTTCTGGAAGCGCGGCAATCGCACCGGCACGGTCGCCGGGACCGTGTCCGGCTTCGTCACCGCCGCCGGGCTCTCGGCGGTCTACCCCACCTTCATTCCCTGGCTGAACGGCCTGACCTCGGGGATCGTGGGTCTGGCCGTCAACCTCGCGGTGTACGTCGCGTGTGCGTGCCTGCTCCCGCAGAGTACGGCGGAGAGGCGGCGGGTCGCCGGGCTGTTCACCGCCACCTCCGTGTCCGGTACGCCGGTGACGCGGGGCAGGGCCGCCGAGGGGGTCTAGGAAGGGCGGGGAGGCTGCGGAACAGCGGGAATGCTTAGGACTGTCGAGGAGGCCCAGGACCGGCGAGGAGGTCTAGGACCGGCGAGGGGGTCGGGTGCCGCGGTGTTCCCAGTCGCCGCCGAGGGCCGTGGACAAGACCTCCTCCGAGGCCGTCGGCTGCGCACCGCAGTCGTCCCGGACGGGTGTCGGGCCCGCCACGATGTGGTTGGTCAGCCGCCCCAGGCCCTCCGCCTCGACCTCCACGACGTCACCCGGCCGGACGGGGCGTGAATGCGCGGGCGTGCCCGTGAGGAGGACGTCGCCGGGGACGAGGGTGATGGTCCGGGCGATGTCGGCGACGAGGTAGTGCATGTCCCACGTCATCTCGTCGGTGGAACCGTCCTGCGCCAGCTCGCCGTTGACGTACGTACGCAGGTACTTGCCGCGGAAGTCCCACCCCGTCACCAGCCCGGGGCCCAGGGGGCAGAGTGTGTCGGAGCCCTTGACCCGGAGCATCGAACCGGCGTCGGTGTCGCGGAAGTCGTGCAGGCCGTAGTCGTTGGCGACGGTGTATCCGGCGATGTGGTGGCCGGCGTCGTCCGGTGCGACGTTGCGGCACACGCGGCCGATGACGAGCGCGATCTCGCCCTCGTAGTTGAGGTACTGGCAGCCTTCGGGGCGCACCACCGCTCCCCCGTGCGCGTTGAGTGCGGAGACGGGCTTGTGGAAGTACGTGGGTGCGGGGGGCAGCGAGGCCTGGAACTCTTCGACTCTGCTGCGGTGGTTGAGGTGCACCGCGATCACTTTCGAGGGCTGTACGGGTGGCAGGTGCCGGGCGGCGGCCGCCTGCACGCGGCGGCCGTCGCCTGCGATGAGGGCTTCGCCCTCCCGTACGACGTGGACGACGGCGCCGTCGAGCAGGATGCGGCGGTATTCGCGGGTTCCGTCCTGACCAGGAGTGCGTGCTGCGTTCATGGCGCCTCCGTTTCCGGGCACGGGGTGCCCTGTTGGTGCGTCGCGCGGTGCGGGGACGTGGTGGCTCGTCGCGCCGTTCCCCGCGCCCCTTCCGGGCACGGCGCCCTCCGGAAGCGCCCTTACCCGGTCCAGCCGTCTGCCGGGCGGTCGAACCACAGGTGGATCTGTCCCGTTCCGATCGAGTTCTCGTACGCGCTGTAGGCGCGCGCGGGCGCGGTCAGGCGGTCCTCGCCCAGGGCGCCCGCCAGCATCAGGTAGTGCCCGAAGCCCGCTTCGGGCCGGTGGGCGGCGAACTCCGGCATGGTGCGCAGCACGCGGGCGTGGTCGCCGCGCAGGAACCATGCGATCCGCTGCTCGTCGGCGGCGCGCGCCTCGGGGGTGCGGAGGTGCGCGGGATCGCTCGCTTCGTGGTCGCGCAGTTCGCGCAGCGGCCAGAAGGTGTGGGACAGCGCGCCGGAGGCGATCAGCAGCACCTTGCGGTCCGGCAGTGCGGCGATGCCGTCGGCTAGCGCGCGGCCGAGCCGGAGGTGGTCCTCGTCGTCCCCGGTCTGGCACACCCCTACGGAGATCCACCGTTTGTGGGGCAGCCCCCGGCCGAGGTACGTCCAGAGGTTGACGGTGGCGTAGTGGACCGGCAGGCAGGGGTCGTCGATCGGAGTGATCCAGGTACCGTGCCGGCCGGCGAACGCGGCGGCGGCCCGGGCGAGTTCGGGGTCGCCGGGGAAGTCGTAGGGTATGCGGCACATGCCGCGTGGCAGTTCGTCCGAGGTGTAGAGCCCGGCCCGCCTGTCCTGCGCGGCGACGACGAATTCGACGGTGGTCGCCCAGTGCGAGTCCAGAACGACGACCGTGTCGTAGTCGAGGGCCTCGAAGACGTCCCGGCGCAGTCTGCGCAGCCCCGGTACGAGGCTGACCTCCCGTCCCCGGTTGAGCTCCCGCCGGCCGGCTTCGGGCAGGACGATGGTGGGGACGTGGGCGAGAAGACCGGCGCCGACGATCTCACCCATGGCGCTGCCATCCCTTCGGTGCCGTGACGGTGTTCTTGAGGTCGCAGTAGAAGTCGAAGCTCCAGTCGCCGCCCTCGCGCCCCGTGCCGGACTCGCGGGAGCCGCCGAAGGGCGCGGCGAGGTCACGGACGAAGAAGCAGTTGATCCAGACCGTCCCGGCGACGAGCCGCGCGCCGACACGGGCCGCGCGCTCGCGGTCCCCGGTGGCCAGGGTGGCGGCCAGCCCGTAGCGGGTGTCGTTGGCCAGGGCCACGGCCTCGTCCTCGGTGCTGAAGCTCTGGAGGGTGAGTACGGGGCCGAAGATCTCCTCCTGCACGATCTCGGAGTCCTGCGCGACGTCGGTCAGCAGCGTCGGCCGGTAGTACGTGCCGCCGGTCCGCTCGTTCAGTTCGGTGTGCGGGCCGCCGCCGAGGAGCGCGGTGGCGCCTTCGGCCAGTGCGCGCCGGACGAAGCCGTCGACCCGTTCCAGGTGCCGGGGGTGGACGAGGGGGCCGATGCCGGTGGGCTCCTCGCGCGGGTCGCCCTGGACGAGGGCCCGGGCCCGGTCGGTGAAGCGCTCCAGGAAGGCGTCCCGTACGGAGTCCTCGACGAGCAGCCGGGTCGCGGCCAGACAGACCTGGCCCGCGTTGTCGTACTGCTCGACGGCCAGGTCGGCGGCCAGGTCGAGGTCGGCGTCCGCGAAGACGAGCAGGGGCGACTTGCCGCCAAGTTCGAAGCTGGTGGGCACCAGGTTCGCGGCCGCGGCACGGGCGATCCGCCGCGCCGTGGGCACGGAGCCCGTGAAGCTGATGCGGCGCACGTCCGGGTCGGACACGAGGGGCGCGCCGGCCTCGTCCCCGTACCCCTGGAGGACGTTGAGAACCCCCGGGGGCAGCCCGGCCTCGGCGGCGATGTCCGCGAGGAGCGAGGCGGTGAGCGGAGTCCATTCGGCGGGTTTGAGGATCACCGGGTCACCTGCGGCCAGCGCGGGGCCGATCTTCCAGGTGGCCAGCATCAGCGGCGCGTTCCACGGTGTGACGAGCGCGGCGGGGCCGGCCGGGTCCCAGGTCACGTGGTTGGTGTGGCCATGGGTCGCGAAGTCGTCGTGGCCGAGGGCGAGCAGGCGGTCGGCGAAGAAGCGGAGGTTGTGCGCCGCGCGGGGCACCACTCCGCGCCGGTGGGAGCGCAGCAGCGCGCCGTTGTCCGCCGTCTCGACGGCGGCGAGGTCTTCGAGGCGTGCCTCGATGCCGTCCGCGACGGCGTGCAGCAGCCGGGCGCGCTCCCGGTGGGGTGCCGCGGCCCAGCCGGGGAAGGCGGCGCGGGCGGCGGCGACGGCCGCCCGTGCCTCCTCGGCGCCGCCCCGGGCGATCTCGGCGAGTGGGGTGCCGTCGAGGGGTGAGCGGTCGGTGAAGGTGGTGGTGGAGGCGAGGCGTTCGCCGCCGATCCAGTGACGGGTGTCGACGGGAACTCCGGCGACCGTGGTGGTGAAGCCGGTGGTCGGGGCGGTGGCTCCGGTGGTGGCGGAGGTGGCTCCGGACGCGATGCCGGTGCCTCCGGGCGTGGTGGCGGTGGGGTGCGGGCGGTCCCGGCGCTCCGACGGTTCCGGGGCTGCCGGATGCGCCGGGGAGCCCGGTGCGGGCGCGGGGCGAGCCATCACAGCCTCCAATTCGTTTGAGGCCAAACAAAATAGGCGGCCCCGCTCCAGGCGGTCAACCCCTTCCCCGACGGCCCCTCATGACTATCATTTGACCCCAAACATCACGCCGGAGCCTGGCCCCGAAAGAGGCGGAAGAGACGGGTGCGACGGGAGAGATGCCCATGCCGGACAGTGACACCAGCCACGACACCTGGCTGCGCCGGGCGGACCGACGGGTGCCGCCCGCCCGCCACCGCACCGCGGGCGCGGACGGCTCGGGCACGACCTTCCGCGCCCTGTCCCCGCGCGACGGCCGTGAGCCGGCCGTCGTCGCGGACGCCGGCGAGCGGGAGGTCGACCGGGCGGTCCCCGCGGCCCGGCGCGCCTTCGACGCGGGCCCCTGCCCCCGTCTCTCCCCCGCCGCGCGCGGGCGGGTCCTGCCGCGCCTCGCCGACCTGACCGAGGAGCACCGGCCGGACCTCGCCCTGGCCGTCAGCCTGGAGAACGGCAAGCCGGTCAGCGAGGTGTACGGCATCGAGCTGCCCGCCGCCATCGCCACGTTCCACTGGCACCATCCGGAACTCCCCGCTCTCGCCCGCCTCCTGGAAGCTCGCTCCCGCGCTCGCCGCCGGCTGTACGGCCGTACTGAAGCCGTCCGAGCTGACACGGCTGCCCGAGCTGCCACCGCTGTCCGCGCTGCTCCTCGGCCGGCTCGCGGACGAGGCGGGGCAACCGCCGGGGGTGCTCAACGTGGTCGCGGGCGACGGCCCCCTGGCGGGGCGCGCGCTCGGCCTGCACCCGGACGTGGACGTCCTCGCCTTCACCGGATCGACGGCCGTGGTACGCCACTTCCTGCGCCCTGCGGCCGACTCCGACCTCAAGCGTGTCCGGCTCGAACGGGGCGACAAATCACCGAACATCGCGCTGCCCGACGCACCAGACCTGGAGACAGGCGCGGTGGCGGGCGCGGCTCGCGCGCGTTCCGTACTCGCCCACGTACGGGCCGGACGGGAGGCGGGCGCCCGGTTGCGCACCGGCGGCACCCGCCTGGACCGCGCACTCGGCGGCAGCTACCTGGAGCCGACCGTCTTCGACCGGGTCACGCCGGACATGCGGCTCGCCCGGGAAGAGTTCGGCGGTTACAAGCAGTCGGGCAACGGGCGCGACAAGTCCGTATACGCGCTGGAGAAGAACACCGCGCTCAAGACGACATGGATCCCAGTGGTGAACACGTCGCGCGACGGCGCCCGTCCCCTCGTCGCCCCCCTCAGCGTTGCTCCGCTTCGGCCTCGTCGCTGCGGTACGGCGCCGCGGTGACCGCGCGGGCGCTGTCGGAAGCTGTGCCGCGCGCGGGCGGCGAACCGTTCGTGCTGCATCCGGGCCTGCCGGAGGTGGCGGACGAGCGGCCGGCCCGCTGCGACGGCGTGCTGCTGCCGGGCGGCGGTGACCTGGCACCGCACCTCTACGACACGGGCGCCGAGGTCCACGACAGGGACCACGACGTCGACGCGGAGCAGGACGCGTTCGATCTCGCGGTGGCGCGGTACGCGCTGGCGAGCCGGTTGCCGCTGCCGGCTGTCTGCCGCGGGCTCCAGGTCGTCGACGTCGCCCTCGGCGGAACGCTGCGCCAGGACAGGGGCGGCCGGGGGCACGACCACCGGCACCTGATCCACCATGTCGCGCTCGCGGCGGGCTCGACGGTCGCGAGGGCGATGACGAGAGCAGCGGCTGCGGCTGTGTCCGTGCCTGTTGGCTGGGGCTGGAGATTGGGCTGGGGAAACCGACAAGGTGGAGGTGTCATGCTGTCACCACCAGTGCACGGACCGGCTGGGCGAAGGGCTCGCCGTCACCGGGCGCGCCGCGGACGGCACCGTGGAAGCCCTCGAACTGCCGGGCCGCCGCGCGTGGCGCGTGGCGGTGCAGTGGCACCCCGAGGACACGGCGGCAGCCGATCCCGCCCAGCAGGGCCTGTTCGACGCGTTGGCCGAGGCGTGGGGGCGGTTCCCCTGAGGGCGGTTCAGCTCCGGGAGGGGCGGCGTCCGCTGCGTCGCGGACGGGGGGCGGCCCCGTCGAGAAGGGCGAGCCGCCGCTCCTCCCCGTTCTCCTCCGTCTGCACCACGATCTTCCGCAGCAGGTCGGCCAGTGTCCTGCACTCCTCGTCGGTCAGCCGGTCGGAGACGAAGACCTCCTCCGCGTTGAAGGCGGGAAACACCTCGGCCATCAGTTGCTCGCCCCGGTCCGTCAGCCGCAGCAGCACCAGGCGCCCGTCGGAGGGGTGGCTGTTGCGTTCGAGGAGGCCCCGGCTCTGGAGGGTGCGGCACACCCCCGTCAAGGTGCCCTTGGAAATGCCCGCCTCCGCCGCCACATGGCGGGTCTCCGTCTCGCCCCAGATCCACACGACCCACAGCACGACGAACGAGGTCCAGGACAGTTCGGCGCCCCGCAGTACGGAGTTCTCGAAGTGCTGACGCACGGCCGCGGCGGCGCGGTAGATGTTCGCCACTGCGACCATCTGTACGTGCCGGATCGGTGTGTCGCCCAGTTTGGCCTGTACGGCCTTCTCGGTCTCCCGGATGGAACGGTGCTCCGTCACGTCGTGTTCTCCCACGTCTCTCGCCGTCGCCGGCAATCCCCTGCCGAGTTCCGTGCGCCCCCGTAAGACCGTTGCCGTTCGCGATCCTTACGGACTCAAACGATAACCCGCACCGCCCTGGCCCATCCGCTCTCTCCCGAAGGCAGTTTCCGGAAGCACCCTTACGGCTGCCGGAAGCACCCTTCCAGCAGCCCTCGGCGCCCGTGGGCCCGCTGCCTTCGCCGTACCCAGCACACCGTCGCACGCCAGCCAGCGAAAGGGAGTTCCGCATGCCCCGGCCCGCCCGACCCACCCGGCCTGATGAGCCGGCCCGGAACGATCAGCCCACCCGACCCGACCAGACAGGCCCGACCGACCAGCCCGGCCGGACCGCCCCCAGCGACCGGCCTGTCCTGCTCGTGGCCGGGGCCAGCAGCGGGATCGGCGCCGCCGTCGCCGCGCGCGGTACGGACGGAGGGGCGCGCGTCGCCGTGTGCGCCCGGCGCGCCGGTGCGCTGCGCGCGGTCGCGGACGCGTGCGGAGCGACGCCCTACGTCGCCGACGTGACCGTACGCGGCGAGGTCGACGAACTGGTCGCGGCCGTGGTGCGGGACCACGGCCGGCTGGACGGCGTGGTCGCCAACGCCGGGACCATACGGCCCGGCGGCCTGCTCGACCTCAGCGACGAGGACTGGGACGCCACGCTGCGCACCAACCTCACCTCCGTCTTCCTGCTCGCCCGCGCGGCCCTTCCCCACCTGGCGGCCGCGCGGGGCGCGTTCGTCACCGTGGGCTCCGTCGCCGGGCTGCGCGCCGCCGCGGGCGCGAGCGCGTACGCCGCGTCCAAGGCGGGGGCCGGCATGCTGACGAGCGTCATCGCCGCGGAGTTCGGGCCGCACGGAGTACGTGCCAACACGGTCTGCCCCGGCTGGACGCGCACGGAGATGGCGGACGAGGAGATGCGGGAGTTCACCGGCGGGCTTTCCTTGGACGCGGCGTACGCGCAGGCCACGGTGCTGGTGCCGCAACGGCGCGCAGCGGCGGCCGAGGAGGTGGCGGACGCCGTGCTGTGGCTCCTCGGGCCACGGTCGTCGTACGTCAACGGGGCGACGCTGACCGTGGACGGCGGCCTGACCTCGGTCGACGCGGGGCGGGTGCCGTTCGACTTCCACGTGACGCCGCGGTGAATCCGTACCCCTGACGGACACCGCGCACCGGTACCGCCGACAGGTACCAGGGACAGGTGACGCAGACGTTCTTGTGGCGCCGCGAGGCGCGGGCGCGTACCGCTACGCGCCCGCCCCCTCCGACATGCCCGCGCCCCCTGGCGCGCCCGCACCCCGCTGCAGCACCGTCCCCCCGTCCCAGCACACCCCCACCTGACGGTAGTAGGCCCCGATCGGCTCCACGACGGCGAGAGCCGCCAACTCCTCCGTGGGCGACTCGAACAGGTCCAGCTCCGCGTCCGCCGCCCACGCCTGCCCTCCCTGGAAGGAAGCGGCTCCGCTCTCGACCAGCTCGTCCAGCGCGAGTCCCGTCCCGTCGATCGAGGGCAGCACGCGGTGATGGGCCATCGGGTGGGCGTTCACGAAGCCGCCCGTCGCCGACGGTTCGCGCAGCGTGGCGACCACCTGTGCCAGCCGCCGGTCCCCCGCCGCGAGCGTCGCGCCGAAGACTGCGCCGGGCTCGATGCGGGGTGCCGGCCCGTACGGGTGCGGCCTGGTCAGGTGGATGGAGCCGAGCTTCTTCGGGTAGCCCTGGTGGATCCCGCGAGCGAGGGCGAAGTCCTTGTCGACCCAGATGTGGACACAGCGCGAGTACGTTCGACCGCGGTAGCCGCAGCGTACGACCGCGAAGCACTCCTTGTACTGGCTGCGCACCGGGTCGAGCAACTCCTCCTTCCCCGCGCCGCAGGACTGCCAGTCCGCCCAGATCAGCGCGACGGCACCCGGGTCCTCGGTCGCGGGGACGAGCGGCTCGGGGAGGAGTTCGCGCACCCGGGCTGGGTCGGTGCGGTATTCGACGGTGAGCAGGTCGCCCGAGTAGTACCAGGGCGGGGACGGGATCAGCGAGGCCCGCCCCGTGGCGGTCCGGGGCGGGAAGAAGCCCCGGACAGCCGCTGCGACCGAAGTGGTGGACTCGGAGGACACGGTGGGCTCGTCGGCCTCGGCGGGCACGGCGGACTCGATGGGCACAGCGACTCCTCGGGCTCCTCGGACTTCTCTCTCGACATGTCGTTTGGGCCCGTACGGTATGCCCTCGCCCCCGGGTTGTCACGAGCGAGCGAGCCGGTCGCGCCACCGGTCCGCCGCCCCCCTCTTGCGCGGCACCCACACCCTCCATAATGTTCGACCCCAAACGACTTCCGAGTGAGCCCGCGCACAGTCCCCGCAGGAAGGCTGGACAGGGTGAGCGAACAGAGCCCGGCACACAGCGACCAGGCCCGGCAGGCCGTCGCGGCACTGCGAGCACAGGACATCGACGTGGTGCGCGTCGTCTACCCCGATCTGCTCGGCGCCGACCGCGCCCGCGACATCCTCGTCAGCCATCTGCCGGCCGCCGCGCACCACGGCCTGGCGTTCTGCCGCGCGGTCTACCACACCAGCCCCCAGAGCGACACCGTTCCCATGCCGGGGGGCCTCTCGGCAGGGATGCCGGACATCTCGGTCCGGCCCGACCTGGACACCCTGCACCGACTCCCCTGGGAACCCGGCGTCGCCTGGTGCCTGGGCGAGGCCCTCGACCCGGCAACCGGGCGCCCGGCCCCCGAATCCCCGCGCGACCTGCTGCGCCGCGTCCTCGACCGGATCGGCGCGGAACCGTACCCGGTGGTCGGCCCCGAGCTGGAGTACTACCTGTGCGAACGGGACGAGAGCGCCGTCACCGGCTGGTCTCCGTACGGGCGGGCTCCGGGCAACGTCTACAGCGCGGGGCTGCGCGGCGACCCCGACGGTCATCTGCTGCGCACCCTGCGGCACCTGAAGGAACTGGAGATCGGCGCGACGGCCGGCAACCGCGAGTTCGGCAGCGGTCAGTTCGAGATCAACCTCGGCCATTCGGCGGCGCTCGACGCCGCCGACCGCGCGTTCCGCTTCAAGGCGGCCGTCAAGGAGATAGCCCGCACGGAAGGACGGCTGGCCACCTTCATGGCCAGGCCCTTCAACGAAGAGGGCGGCTCCGGCTTCCACCTGCACCTGTCGATGGTGGACGCGGACGGGCGCAACGTCTTCGAAGGCCGCCACGAGGGCGACCCGCACGGCCTGTCCGCCGCCGCGCGGCACGCGACCGCCGGCGTCCTCACCCACGCGCCCGCGCTCACCGCGCTGCTGAATCCGACCGTCAACTCCTACAAGCGCTTCGGCCCGGACAGCCTCGCCCCGTGGCTGATCGACTGGGGACTGGACAACCGCAGCGCCATGGTGCGCATACCGCCCGAGCGCGGCGACGGCACCCGCCTGGAACTGCGCCTCGGTGACGCCACGGCCAACCCGTACCTCGCCGTCGCGGGCGCGATCGCCGCCGTGGGGCTCGGCCTGCGGGAAAAGCGCGAGCCGCCCGAGCCGCTGGAAGGCTACGGCTATCGGGAAGACACCGCGGCGCGGCTGCCGGGCACGCTCACCGAGGCGCTGGACGCGCTGGAGAACGACACGGAGTTGACGGACATGCTGGGCGCCGACTTCACCCATTCCTTCCTCACGTACAAGCGCAATGAAATCCAGCGGTTCCGGCAATACGTCACCGACTGGGAATTCAAGGAGTACGCCTTTCTCCTGTGACAGGCCCCGCCCGCGCCGGGTCCCTTCGTGTGCCGCCCTCCTCGTCTTCCCCGCAAGGACAGCCCCATGACTACCGCTTCGGCCGTATTCCCCGCACCCCACCCCCTGCCCCTCGACGCAGTCGACCTCACCGACCACGACAACTTCACCGACGGCGCGCTGTGCTGGCGGATGTTCGACACACTGCGCCGTGAGGACCCCGTCCACTGGCAGCCGGAGGCAGCGCCCGACAGCGGCTTCTGGGCCGTCACCCGGCACGCCGACATCGTGCGCGTCGGCCGCGACCCCGACACGTTCACCTCCACCCGGTTCACCAACCTCGAAGAGGTCGACGAGCGGCACCGCGAGGCCCGCCGCTCCCTCCTGGAGACCGACGGACCACGCCACCGGGCCATGCGCAGGCTGTTGCAGCAGGAGTTCACTCCGCGTGCCGTCGCCACGTACGAGGTGTTCCTCCGCGGGCTGACCGCACGGACCCTCGACGCGGCGCTCGCCAAGGGCCGCTTCGACTTCGTCCAGGAGGTCGCGGCCGACATCCCGATCAACGTCCTCGCCCGGATGCTCGGCGTCCCCGAGCACGACACCCAGCGGCTGATCGACTGGGGCAACCGCATCATCGGCAACACCGACCCGGACTACGCGGACGTACTGCTCGGCACCGCGGAGAGCGAGCGCTACCGTGACCTGCCCTTCCGCAGCCCCGCGGCACTGGAGGTCTTCGCGTACGGGCGGGAGCTGGCGGCGCGGCGCCGGACTGCCGGCGGCGACGACCTGGTGAGCCGGCTCGTCAACCGGACGCCGCCCGACGGGGTGCCGCTGTCGGCGCGGGACTTCGACAACTACTTCCTGCTGCTGGTCGTCGCGGGCAACGAGACCACCCGGCACGCCATCTCGCACGCCATGCTCGCCCTGATCAACCACCCGGAACAGCGCGAGAAACTGCGCCGCGACCCGTCCTTGATGCCGGGCGCCGTCGAGGAGTTCCTGCGCTGGTCCTCCCCCGTCCACCATTTCCGACGCACCGCCACCCGCGACACCGAACTGGGCGGCAGGCGGATAGCGGAGGGCGAGAAGGTCGTCCTCTGGTTCGCCTCGGGCAACCGCGACGAGACGGTCTTCGACGCCCCGTACCGCTTCGACGTCACCCGCACCGCCAACGACCACCTCACCTTCGGCAAGGGCGGTCCGCACTTCTGTCTGGGCAGCTCACTGGCCCGGCTGGAGCTGCGTGTCATGTTCGAGGAACTCCTCCCCCGCCTCTCCGACGTCCGCCTCACCGCCGAGCCCCGGCGCGTCCGCTCCAACTTCGTCAACGGCCTCAAGACGCTGCCGGTCGAGATCACCTTGGCGTAGGAGCCTGTCCCGTGACCGCGTGCGTCCGGGAGCGCGCGCCGCAGGACGCCGGGCGGGAGCGACGGACGGGAATGACGGGCGCGATTGACGGGCCGGAATCAGGAAAACCGTGCCGCGCACCCGCCGCGATCGACAGGATGAGGGCATGGGTCATGAGGACGTGGGTCGGGGCCGGATGTGGCCGATCGTGGTGCGGCATCCGGAGGATCCGGTGGAGGCGGTCATGGAGGCCGACGCGCGCGACGCCAAGCTGGAGACCGCGGCGATACTGGTGCGGGGCCCGCTGTTCGGGGTGGCCGCGCAGGACGCCGGCCAGGCACCACGGTGGCGGGTGGTGGTCGCGGTGGACGCCGGCTGTCCGCAGCAGGCCCGGGACAGCCTCAACTCGTTGCTGTGGCGCCGCGCGAAGGACGAGGCCCAGGACCGGGAGGAGCGGCGTGCCCTGCTGGCGGCGGTCGCCCGGCTGGAGAGCGAATGCGTCGACGAACTCACCGTGCTCACGACCCGCTACCGGATCGTGCGGGCGGAGGAGTACGCGGGGACGGGTCCGGACGGTATCGAGCAGCCCCGCCCGACCGACCCCGAACCCACCGTGCCCGACTGGAGCCGCAGCGCCAGGGAGCCGATCGACAGCGGGCTGGTGCTGGATCCCGAGGCGCCGGTCACGCCCACCCAGGCCGCGGAACGCCTGATGCTGCGCGGCCTGGCGTACAGCGGCGTCCGGTTCCCCGAAGACGTGCGCGCCGACTCCCGTGGGGCGTTGAAGACCCATCCCGACGTGATGTTGCTGCCCACGGCCTTCAGGGTCGTGGAGCGGAACGACTCAGGGTGGGAATCAAGCAGTGGCCTGCACCCCAGTGCGCACGCGGCCCGCAGGTCGCTGGACTTCGCCCTGACGTGGTTGCAGCCGCGCCTGAAGGGGCTCATCCCTTGGGACGCCGACAACATGACCACCGATGCCCGTACGGTGGCTGCCGAGGGCACCGACCCTGCCGCCGGGGAGCTGGCCGAGTACGTCCGGGCCGCTGACCGGCTCCGGGCCGAACGTGTCAACCAGGTCGAGGTCAGGGGTACGGTCCATCGGATCTGCCGTGCCCGCCGGCTGCTGCGCTGGGGTCCGGACGGGCCGGAAGGGGCACGCCCGTCCGACGCCAACAGTCATCCCCCGGAGCGCATGCACCCCCGTATCGATGAGGACGGCACCATCCATCACGAACAGGAGAACGACGCGCCGTGAACGTCTGCCGTCCGGGACGCGCCTCACCCGACCGTCCCGGACGGCCGACTTCGGAGGAGTTTCGAGGAGAGCCGCGGCGGACCTACGGCGGCTATCCCCATGTCCGGGCCTTCCGCAGGAGATGGCCGTGGAGCAGGGACAGGTCGGGGTGGCACAGGCTTCCGTCCCGGGTGGCGAGGTAGAAGGTGTTGATGGGCGGGATCTCGGGCTCCAGCAGTTTGACGACCTCGCCTTGCCGGAGGGCGTCGGCCGCCAGGTAGGTGGGCAGTACGGAGATCCCCGCGGAGGACTTGACCGCGGCCAGTACCCCCCGCAGGTCCGGGATGACGACGGAAGGCGCCGAGGTGGGGCGCACTCCGAAGACGGTGAGCCAGTAACGGCGGATGATCGGCAGCGACTCGGCGTAAGCGATCAGCGGATACTTGTCGAGGACGGCCGCCGGCCCCTGCTTCATGATCTGCCCGGGCGGTACACCGTCGGCCAGTTCGGGGGAGGCGAGCATCGCGAACTCCTCGTCGACCAGCGTCGTGGCGCTGATCCCGCGCAGCCGGGGCCGGACGGTCGACAGGACGAGGTCGTAGTCACCGGCCGTCAGGCGGTCCAGGAGGTCGTCGGCGAGACCGAAGCGGAAGTTGATCCGCAGACCGTCGGCGATGAGATCGCTGACCGCTGCCACGACACGGGAGGTGATCAGCTCCGCCGGCCCGCCGACACACAGCGGACGGCTCTCGGAACTGCCGCCGAAGAGCCGCTCGACCACGCCCCCGAGGGCATCGACCGGTCCCTGCACGTCGCGGATGAGCAGATCGGCGGCGCAGGTCGGGACGACACCCTGGGGAACGCGTTCGAAGAGCACCTTGCCGAACGTACGTTCAAGATTGCGGACCTGGTGCGTGACGGTCGGCTGCGAAAGCTCCAGACTCTGCGCCGCTTTGGTGAAGGAACCCAGACGGTAGACGGTCACGAACGTCCTGAGCCAGCTCAGTTGCACGACCATGCTCGGCGCCCCCCGCGCTTGCCCTGCTGATGCCTGCGTCCCCCGGAGCGGACTCGGCTGATGACTGGTACGGCCTCGCTGCGTGGTGATACATGGTGCGCGAGGATGCCAGGCTGGGCGTTGGGGGGCTGCCGGGATCCTCGCAGCTATGGTGCGGCACAAGGGGCGGCCGCGTCGGCGACGCACGGGAAGTCGGTGCACAGGGCGACGAATATACGTCTATGGGCCTACCTCAGCAGGTCCGGGAGCACGAGAAGCGGTCGTACCCGTACCGGCCCTGTGACAACATCCCGGGACGACGGTGCGGGCGAGCACCGAGGTCAGGAGGAGGCGGCCGCCAACTGCTCCAGCACCAGCTCGGCGACCCGCACCGCGGAAGCGGGGTTCTGGCCGGTAACGAGCCGCTGGTCGGCTACGGCGTGCGCGGCGAAGTTCCCGGCTTTGGTGATCTTCGCGCCGCGCTCGGCGAGCTTGCTCTCCAGCAGGTAGGGCACCACTTCGGTCAGTCCGACGGCGGCCTCCTCCTCGTTGGTGAAGGTCGAGACCTGCTTGCCGTCCACCAGGTACGAACCGTCACCGAGCCGGACATTGACCAGCCCGGCCGGGCCGTGGCAGACCGCGGCAACGACACCGCCCTGCTCGTAGATCCCGGCGGCCAGCTCGGCCAGCACCTCCGACTCGGCCAGGTCCCACATGGCACCATGTCCGCCCGCGTAGAAGATGACGTCGTAATCGGCGGCCGTCAGGTCACCGGGAGCGGCGGTGGCGGACAGGGCGGTCTCGATATCCGGGTCGGCGAGGAAGTCGGCCTGCACCTGGTCTCCGGGGTCGAAACCGTCCTGCGGCGGGGCACCGCCCTGTACGGACACGAAGTCGAGGTCGTACCCCGCCTTGCGGAAAACGGCGGCAGGGTGCGCCACTTCCGGGATGTAGAAGCCGGTCTTTCGACCGGTGTCGCCGAGGTGGCCATGGCTGGTGAGTGCGAACAGTACCTTCTTGGTCATGACATTTTCTCCGGTTGACGAGAGGTTACGGATGAGCCGGTGGACGCGTTCGGCTCCCGTCCGTCGAATGTAGGGATCGGGGCAAGCCGGTCGCCAATAGCGGGTTTCATGCCCCCCATAGAGATGTGTATGAGGTGTGATGAGACGTGACGAGGTGCCGACAGGGCGCGCTGCGGCCGGGCGGGTGGCCCGGTTCTCCGCGGATGCCACGGAATTAGGCAGGCGCGAAGAGCACATTCTTCGGGATATCGACACATCAGGACTGCGGGACATCGGGACATCGGGACATCGGGACTACGGGATTGCGGGAGTGCGGGACTGCGGGACTGCGGTCTTGGGCGACCGGTCATTGCCCGTTGCACTTCGGCCGTCGATTACGGTCACCGCTCCGGGTGCTTCAGGAGCAATGCGGCCATGCGGTCCCCGAGTTCGGCGGACGACTGCGGGTTCTGCCCGGTGACCAGGCGCCCGCTGACCACCACGTGCGGCGACCGGTCGGGAGCGGCGGAGAAGCTCGCACCGGCCTCCTCCAGCGCGGTCTGCAACGGGAACGGTACGACGTCGGCCAGCCCGCGCATGCTCTCCGACGCGTTCGAGAACGCGGTCAGTTCGCGGCCGGCCACCAGGTGGCTGCCGTCCGAGAGCGTCAGGTCGACAAGCACCGCGGGGCCGTGGCAGATCGCCGCGAGGACCCCGCCGGACTCGTACACCTGCCGGCCGATGGCGTGCAGCACCGGGTGCCCCCGGAAGTCCCACATCGTGCCGTGCCCGCCGACGTAGAGCACGCCCGCGTAGTCGCCCGGTTCCACCTGTTCCGGCCTCGGTGTCCGGGAGAGCCGGCCGCCGCCGTCCGGGTCCGCCATGAAGGCCCGCTGGGCGGGGTCGGCGGGATCGTGGCCGACGACCGGCGGCCGGCCGCCCCGTACGGAGACGAAGTCCACGGTGTGGCCGTCGGCACGCAGCCGGTGCCAGGGGACGGCGGTTTCCCCCAGATGGAACCCCGTGGGAGAGCCGGTACGGCCCAGGACCTCATGGCTGGTCAGGACGAAGAGCACCTTTTTCGCGGCCTTCATGGCCGGCATCACGGGCATGACGAACTCCGGGTGAGCACGGCCACGGCGAGGCCGGCGACGAGGGTGGCGAGGAGGAGGACGGTCAGCATGGGCCGGTAGCCGAGCTGCGCGGCGGCGAGCTGCCCGGCCGACGCGCCGACGAACAGGACGAAGGTGTTGACCGCGCCCGCCGTCCCGCGCGCATGCGGCGCGAGTTCGTGCAGCAGCCCGACGAGCCCCGGCACGATCAGACCGGTGCCGGCCACGAAGATCACGCTGACGCCGATCAGTACCCCGGTCAGGGCAGTGGCCTGCGCCAGCAAGGCCAGCAGCAGTCCGGCCGCCGCCGTCAGATACCCGGCGACGGCGAGCGTACGCGGCCCCTTTGCGCCGAACCGGCGGTTCACCAGTGGCCCCGCCAGGAGCCCCACCGCCCCGACCGCCTGCACCAGCAGCAACTGGTCCGCGTCGTACCCGGACGTCTCCCGCAGCTCCCGCTCCAGTACCGCGTAAAAGGCGACGAAACTCCCGAACACGGTCAGCGCGGACCCGAACACCGCGGCGGGCCCCTTGGTGCGTACGAGCCCCGACGCCGCCTTGGCGACCTCGCGGGCCGAAGCCGCCGAACCGGCCGAACCCGGCGGCAGCAGTCGCCACAAGATCGCGGCGGCCACCGCGTACACGATCGCCGCAGGCCAGAACGCCGCCCGCCAGTCGGCGTGCTCCGCCATCAGCTGGCCGAACACCTGCCCGGCGATGCCCGCCCCCAGCAGGCCGGTCGTGAGAAGAGAGAGCGCGACCGGCCGTCGGGCGGCAGGCGCCCGTTCGGTCACGTACGCGAGCGCGGCGGGCGCGAAGGTCGCGGCCGCGAACCCCTGTAGGACGCGCCCGGTCAGGAACCAGCCGAAGTCCGGGGCAGCGGAAGTCACTGCGGTGATCACGGCCGTGGCCAGGGCGCCGGCCGCGAGTACGGGCCGCCGCCCGACCCGGTCGGACAAGGGCCCGAAGACCAGGAAGCCGATGGCGTAGGCGAAGGAGAACGCAGCGCCTGTCCAGGCGGCGGACGCGGCGTCGACGCCGTAGGCGGTCCGGACACGGCCGGCGATCGGGATCGCGAGGTAGAGCTGCGCGGGGATGGCGAAGGCCATCGCCACCAGCAGCGCGAGCTGAACGGAGAATCCGGGCCGTCGGCGGTGACGGGGGCCGGGGCGAGTGGGGCGAAGGGTGGTGGCGGTGAGCATGCGGGTCCTCTGGTCCTCTTGAGAGAGCCGAGCGGTCGGGTGGTCCGACTCGGACGTGCGGGGCGGCAGGCAGCGGAGCGAGCGAGCCGTACGGGGGCCGCGCAGGAACGGAACGCGGCCCCCGACTGCCGCAGTGGCACCGCGCAGGGGAACGCGCGCTGCCCCGTTGACGTTGCGGGCGGCTGGGTACGGGCAGCAGCAGCCCGGCCTGTGTGCGCATGCCCGTACCGGGCCGCAACCGCCCCTTCGGGCGGCCCCCTTTGACCGGTGCCTCTCTGGTCGGCGCCTGTGTGAAGCAGAGCCTCAGACGTCGGCCAACAGAGCCTCGACCCCGCCCAGTTCCAGCCCCTCGATCCCGTACCGAGCCGCTTCCGACCGATGCTCGGGTGTCTGATACCCCCACTGCGCCCATCGGGCCCGGACCCCCACCGCCGCCACCTTCCGTACGTTGGGCAGGTTGTCGTCCACGAACGTCACGGCGTCCAGCGGCACGCCCCGTCGCGCGCACGCCCTCTGGAGGGCCGCCGCCTTGTCGCGGCACTCTCCGAAGACCTCGGCAACGGTCTGTTCCAGGCCGTTCCGCCTCAGGATGGAGCGGACCGAGGGCTCGTCCTTCGCCGTCACGACGACCACGTCCCCGGTGCGCCGCAGCAGTTCCGGCACGCCGGGATACAACGTGTGCAGCCCGAGCCAGAAGTCCGGCTCCGCCGCCCGGAACCACTCCCGCGCCTCCGACGCCGCCGTCGTGAACCGCTCGACGCGCTCCCTCGGCAGCGAGCCGAAGAGCCGGTCGAAGTCCGCCTGTGAGGTGATGCTGTCGGCCTCGGGCAGATGAGCCACCAGAAAGTGGTCCAGCAGCCGCGCGTAGTCCCGCACCGCGCGGAACCGCTCGGTGAACGCCCCGGGCAGCCGCTCCAGCTGCCCCGGGCCGGGCACGGTCCGGTCGTGCGGACGTTCCCCGAGCCAGGTGACCAGGGCGCATTCTTCCAGGGCGTCACAGATGACCCCGTCGAAGTCGAGCGCGAGCAGGCCCTCGCGGGTGCCGGCCCGGTCGGGACGGTACGGGTCCGTCCCGACGACGGTGTGGTGGCTGCGGCCCATCAGGCGCTGTCCTTCTCCGCGATCTTCTGCGCGGTCTCGAACACGGCGCGCATGAACGCTCCCATGTACCCGTAGTACGAGCAGGTGATGATGTTGCCGTCCACGATGACGTCGCTCTCGACGACCTCGGCGCCCGCGTTGACCACGTCGTCGCGCAACCCGATGTACGCGCATGCCTTCCGGTTCCGCAGCACTCCGGCGCTCACCATGATCCAGGGCCCGTGACAGAGCCCGGCGACCACCTTGCCCGCCTCGGCCATGCCCGCGACGAAGTCCAGCACGCTGCGGACCTGGCGCACCCGGTCCGGCGCCTCGTGACCGCCGGTGAGGATCACGGCGTCGTACAGGTCCACCGACAGGTCCTCGTACGCGATGAGCGGCCGTGCCGTCTTGTCCATCGGCAGCGGGACGCCGTACTTGCCGGTCGTCGGGTCGCCGTTCTTGGTGGCGATGTCGACGTGCCAGCCCTCTTCGAGAAGGCGGTAGTAGGTGAAGACGACGTCGTGGTCCTGGAAACCCTGGCCGGTGATGATGACAGCGCTTTGAGACATTGCTACTCCCCCGTGGTTCTTACTCGCTCGCTACTGGCTGCTGGCTGTTTTCCGCTTGCTTCTCTGCTTCGCGACTCGCTGCTGTCAGGCGGTCCGGGCCCGGGCGCTTGCGACGCTGACGCACAGATACTGCTTGTCGGTGTGCACCCGCCGGGCGTCCTCCGGACGGCCGGTCAGAATTTCCAGGTCCGCATAGACAGCACCGGACACGCAGAGCGGAATGTGGAACAGGTCCTCCGCCCGCCGCCGGTAGAACACGTCCATGCCGGTACGCAGCTCGAACCGGAACCGCCCGTCCGGGGTGCGCGCCCGCATCCGCGTGTGCGGAAAGGACAGCACCTTGCGCATCGGGTGCTTCGACGCGTCGAGAGAGTTCGACTCGTACGCCGTCCCGGCCCGGTTGTAGTCGTCCTTCAGCCGCATCAGGTCGAACTTGTTCCGCGGCGACTCGACCTCGATCAGTTCCAGCGGTTCGTCGCCCGCGTTCCGCGTTCCGTGGAACGCTCCGGGCGCGATCCGTACGATGCTGCCCTGCCGCAGCGGAATGGAGGTGCCGTCCAGACCCGCCGTCACGCCCTGGCCGCCCAGGCAGAGCAGGTACGTGAGCTTGCGCGGGTGCAGATGGACGGAGGTGCTGTGCGGGGCGTCGATGTGCAGCGCCCAGCAGTCGAAGAGCTCGTCCACGTAGGCCCGGTACTCGTAACCCCAGGGCTTGGGAATCACCTCGTCCAGATGCGAGTCCTCGTCGAACTGCTCGTTCCCGAAGCGGGCGCCGCCCCGCAGCAGCCGCTTGAGTTCGGCGATGTCCGCGGGCCCCGCGTCCAGGCGGGCAAACCGGTCCTGGCCGTCATGGGACGTGTTCTGAACGATTGTTGTCGCAGGCGTGATCGCCATGTTTTTCTTTCCCCCGTTTAACTGTCGCCAATTACCGAAAGCCCCACCTGGAGCTGCACGGCAATCTCAGCGCCTCAACTGAAGCAGCGAGCGCAACGAAGGTCAAATAGGAACTTCTGGCGGGGGCCATGAAGATTCCTTGTTGACGGGAATCTGATGTTCCGGCACCCGCCGCCACCAGGAACCCCTAGCCGAAACGGTCGACCCACGCCGGCCACCGAACGGCCAACTGGCCAAAAACACTGCTCCATCAATGCCCGCTTACCGCGCGACCAGGCCCCCGGGAAGTGGCCGCCATCGGACAACAATCCCTACCGCAGGCCGCCCGACCCGGCAAGACCGCACAGCCCCCCCCCCCCGCCAGGCCGTGAGTGCGGGACTGACCCTGGTGCGCGACACCGACGACGCGGCGCCACGCCGTCCCCGAGGCTCCTTCTTCTGCGATCTTGCAGGTCACCAATTCCCCGCGGCGAAGATCTCGACCGAGGCGCGCAGGAAGGATTTTTCGAACGGCGGACACGGCTAGGGTTGGGCCTCTCTTCGGCTAGCGGAGGTGCCCGGACGGTGACCGACAGCTTTGTTCATCTGCACAATCACACCGAATATTCCATGCTCGACGGCGCGCAGAAGCTCAAACCCATGTTCGCCGAAGTCGCACGCCAGTCGATGCCCGCCGTCGCGATGAGCGATCACGGCAACATGTTCGGTGCCTATGAGTTCCACCAGGTGTCCAAAGGCTTCGACGGCGTCAAACCGATCATCGGCATCGAGGCGTACGTCGCCCCGTCCTCGCGCCGCCACCGTAAGCAGGAATTCTGGGGGCCGGGCGGGCAGCGCGCCATGTCGGACGACGGCGAGGGATCGAAAGACGTCTCCGGCGGCGGCCGGTTCACCCACATGACGATGTGGGCCCGGAACGTCCAGGGACTGCGCAACCTCTTCTACCTGTCCACCGAAGCCAGTTACAGCGGACAATTCCCGGCCGGCAAGCCCCGCATGGACATGGAGCTGATCGGCGAGCACGCCGAGGGCATCATCGCGACGACCGGCTGCCCGTCCGGCGCGATCCAGACCCGGCTGCGGCTGAACCAGTACGCCGAGGCCCGCGAGGTCGCCGCCGCCTACCAGGACATCTTCGGCCGCGAGAACTACTTCCTGGAGCTGATGGACCACGGCCTGTCCATCGAACGGGACGTCCGGGACGGGCTGCTGCGCCTGGCCGAGGACCTGGACATCCCCCTGCTGGCCACCAATGACGCGCACTACATCCACGAGGACCAGGCGGACGCCCACGACAACCTGCTGTGCATCGGCGTCGGAAAGAACAAGGCCGACGAGAAACGCTTCAGGTTCCAGGGCGGCGGTTATTACCTGAAGACCGCACAGGAGATGCGCGCCCTGTTCTCCGAAATTCCCGCAGCGTGCGACAACACCCTGCTGATCGCGGAACGCATCGAGTCGTACAACGAAGTCTTCGACTACGTCGACGAGATGCCGCAGTACCCCGACGTGCCCGAGGGGGAAACCCAGGAGTCGTGGCTGCGCAAGGAGGTCCTGAAGGGCCTCGCCACACGCTACGGCGATCCCGTCCCCGCCGAGGTCATGGAACGTTTCGAGACCGAGATGACGGTCATCGGGCCCATGGGATTCTCCAGCTACTTCCTCGTGGTCGCGGACATCTGCAAATACGCGCGTGACAACGGCGTGCCGGTCGGCCCGGGACGCGGTTCGGCCACCGGTTCCATCGTCGCCTACGCCACCCGCATCACCGAGCTGTGTCCCCTGGAACACGGGCTGCTCTTCGAACGGTTCCTGAACCCCGAGCGCATCAACCCGCCGGATGTCGACCTCGACTTCGACGACCGCCAGCGCGACAAGATGGTGCGCTACGTCACCGACAAGTACGGCGACGCGTTCACCGCCATGGTGAACACGTTCGGCAAGATCAAGGCCAAGAACGCGATCAAAGACTCCTCGCGCATCCTCGGCTACCCGTTCAGCCACGGCGAGCGGATCACCAAAGCACTGCCGCCGGACATCATGGGCAAGTCCATCCCCCTGGACGGCATCTTCGACCCCGAGCACCCGCGGTACGGCGAGGCCGGCGAGATCCGGCAGATGTACGAGAACGAGCCGGACGTCAAGAAGGTCATCGACACGGCCAAAGGCGTCGAGGGCCTGACCCGCGGCACCGGCGTGCACGCGGCCGCGGTGATCCTTTCCAAGACCAAGCTGACGGACCGCATCCCGCTGCACATGCGGGCCGCCGACGGCGTGAAGATCACCGGCTTCGACTATCCGTCCTGCGAGGCCATGGGCCTGGTCAAGATGGATTTCCTGGGACTGCGCAACCTGGGCGTCATCGACCACGCGCTGCAGAACATCCGCGAGAACCGCGGCGTCGAGCTGGCCACCGTCGACCCGATGGACGGCGATCCCGGGAAAGTCGTCATCCCCCTCGACGACGAGAAGACCTTCGAACTCCTCGGCCGCGGCGACACCTTCGGCGTCTTCCAGCTCGACGGCGGCGGCATGCGCGCCCTGCTGAAACTGATGGAACCCTCGCGATTCGAAGACATCGCGGCGGCCCTCGCCCTGTACCGGCCCGGCCCGATGGCCGCCAACGCGCACACCAACTACGCGCTGCGGCAGAACGGCAAGCAGGAGCCGGACCCGATCCACCCCGAGCTGAAGGAAATCCTCGACCCGATCCTGGGCTCCACCCACCACCTGCTCATCTTCCAGGAGCAGATCATGGCCATCGCCAGGACCCTGGCCGGGTACACCCTCGGCGGCGCCGACATGCTGCGCCGCGCGATGGGCAAGAAAAAGCCCGAAGTGCTGGCCGCGGAGTGGGAGAAGTTCCACGCCGGCATGCGGACGAACGGCTACTCCGAGGAGGCCGTCAAGGCCATCTGGGACGTCATGCTCCCGTTCTCCGGATACGCGTTCAACAAGTCCCACACCGCCGGGTACGGTCTGGTCTCCTACTGGACCGCCTACCTGAAGGCGAACTACCCGGCCGAATACATGGCCGCACTGCTGACCTCCGTCGGAGACGACAAGGACAAGGCGGGCATCTACCTGGCCGACGCGCGCAAGCTGGGCGTCACCGTCATGCCGCCCGACGTCAACGAGTCCGTCGCGGAGTTCGCGGCCATCGGTGACGACGTGCGTTTCGGTCTCCGCTCGGTACGCAATGTCGGCGACCACGTCATCGAAACCATCATCGCGGCCCGTAAGACCAAGGGAAAGTTCGCCTCCTTCGCCGATTTCCTCGACAAGGCCGAGCTGCCCGCGCTCAACAAGCGGGCGGTCGAATCCCTCATCAAGGCCGGCGCGTTCGACTCCCTCGGCCATACCCGTAAAGGTCTGACCGCCGCGCACGAACCGGCCATCGACGCGGTCGTGCCGCTCAAGAAGGCCGCCGCCTACGGACAGGACGACCTGTTCGCCGGACTGGGAGGTGACGAAGGCGGCGGGGACACCGGATTCGGCCTCGACGTGAAGATCGACGAGAGTGAATGGCCGCGTAAACAGCTGCTCTCCACCGAGCGGGAGATGCTCGGCATGTATGTCTCGGCGCACCCTCTGGACGGCACCGAGCACATCCTTTCCGCCAACCGGGACACCACCATTCCCGAGCTGGTGGCCTCCGGCCGCACCGAAGGCGTGGTGCGCCTGGCCGGACTGATCACCAGCGTCCAGCCGAAGACGACCAAGCAGGGCAACGCCTGGGCGATCGTCAATCTGGCCGACCGTGACGGCACCATCGAGGTGCTGTTCTTTCCCGCCACCTACCAACTGGTCGTGGGCGCCCTGGTCGAGGACAGCGTGGTGTCGGTCCAGGGACGTGTCAACGACCGTGACGGCGCGATCAGCATCTTCGGGCAGGAGCTGAACGTCCTCGACATCACCTCGGCGGAACGCACCGGAGCGGCACCCGTGCAGCTCAGCCTGCCCTATCACCGCGTCAACGGGCCCACGCTCAAGGAACTGAAGCGCATCATGGGGGCGCACCCCGGGGACAACCCCGTCCACCTCGCGGTACGCGGAGTACAGAAGACGATCGTGTACCAGCTCCACACCAGGGTGAACCCGGCCACGCTCGCCTCCGAGATCAAGGGCTCCTTCGGGCCGGACGCGTGGCAAGGCGTGGTGTGAGCGGGCCGGACCGCACGGACGAAGAGATCCACCCATGGGGCCGTCCCTCCGCGGACTTCCGGTCACACCAGGCCCAGGTCCCGGGCGCGCAGGGCGGCCTGGGTGCGGTCGCGCAGGCCGAGGCGGCCGAGGATGCGGGAGACGTGGTTCTTCACGGTGCCTTCGCTGAGGTGGAGCTGGGCGGCGATCTCCCGGTTGGTCCGGCCCTGGGCCACCAGGCGCAGGATGTCGATCTCGCGTGGGCTGAGGGCGACGCCCGGCTCCGCCCCAGGGCCCGGGCCGGGCAGGCAGGCGGCGAGGTGGCGGGTCACGGAGGCGTCGAGCTGGGTGACGCCCGCGTGTGCGAGCCGGACCGCGTGGGCCAGTTCATCGGCCGGCAGGTCCTTGAGCAGGTAACCGCAGGCGCCCGCGCGCAGCGCCTGGACGACGTACTCCTTGTCGTCGAACGTCGTCAGCATCACCGCACGGCACTCCGGCGCCTCGCCGCGCAGGACGGCGACCGCCTCGACGCCGCCCATCCCGGGCATCCGGACGTCCATCAGCACGACGTCCGGGCCCAGTTCGAGCACCTTGGCGACGGCTTCGCGGCCGTCCACCGCCGTGCCGACGACCGAGATGCCCGGCCGGATGGAGAGCAGCGAGGCGATGCCGTCCCGGATGAGCCGCTGGTCGTCCACGACCAGTACGCGGACCGGCGCCGTCGCCTCGCTCATGTCACGCCTTCCTCGCGGTGGCCCCGCGGCACCGTCACCGTCAGCCGGGTCCCCTGGCCCGGACCGCTGTCGATGTGCACACTCCCGCCCACCAGGCGCACCCGTTCCCGCATGCCGATCAGTCCGAACCCGGTGGCGGCCCCGTCCGGGGTGAAGCCGTGGCCGTCGTCGGACACCACGAGGCGTGCCGCGTCCGCTGTCAGGACCACCGCCACCGTGACCCGCGATGCCTGCGCGTGCCGGCGCGCGTTGGTCAGGCCCTCCTGTGCGGTCCGGTAGAGCGCGGTCAGCTCCGCCGGGCCGTAGCCGTCCTCGGTGCCGTCCACCTGCACGGTGACGTGGGGCCGGGCCTCGCCGTCGCGCGCCAGGCCTGTGAGCAACGCCGTCAGCGGCCTGTGCGGCTCCTCGTCCCGCAGTGCCCGCACGGACTGCCGTACGTCGCCCAGCGCGCGCTTCACCGACAGGCGCGCCTCGTCGACCGCTCGCTGGGCGGAGTCGGGCTGCAGGACCCGGAACTCGGAGGCGATCTGCAACTGTACGGAGACGGCGGTGAGGTGGTGCGCGAGGCTGTCGTGGATGTCCCGCGCGAGGCGGTTGCGCTCGGCCGCCGCGGACAGTTCGGCGACCTGCGCGGCGTACCGCTCCAAGGCGCGCCGTCCGCGCTGTTCACCGACGGCGACGGCCGCCATGGAGAGCGCGAGGACGAGGCCGGCGCAGAGCATCAGCAGGTCGGACAGGCGCTCCACGTCGCGGTGCCAGCCGGGCTCGGTCAGCACGTGCCCGGTGAGGAGCCCGGCCACGCACAGCGCCGCCAGCGCGAGGGCGAGGCCGCGCCCGTAGACGAAGTAGGCGGTGAACGGCAGGAGTACGAAGAGGGCCTGGGCCAGCCCCGACTCGTCGAGGGCGACCACTCCCGCGATCAGTCCGGCCCGCGCGAGCATCGGCAGGCATGCCCGGACGGGGGCGGTGCGCCGTTCCACGGTCTCCAGGGCGGCCAGCGCCGCGAGCCCCGCGGCGAAACCGGCCGGGCGCCACAGCGGCGGGCCGGGGCCGGGGGCGAGGCCGGCCACCGTGTAGTAGAGACCGCCGACCAGCACCGCGGCGTACAGCAGGGGCGACACCCACGGCACCGGTACGTACGTGGCCATGCGCCCTCCCCTTCGTGCCTGCTGACCAGGCTAGGCGGGCGGCGGCCGGGGGGCGAGGGGCGCGGGGCGGCCTCCGGCGGACGTGGCCGTGCGGCACGTGCCGACCAGTTGTACGGCGGCGGTGCGTCAGGTGACTTCCGGCGGTGCTTCTCGCCGTTCTTCACCTGCCGAGGACGCTCGGCGGCTCCTTAACGTTCTCGGTCCCGGCCTGCGAAGTGCTGGGCCGGGACGGCCCTTCGACGATGGGAGCGCACCGTGCCCACACCCCTTTCCGACCGGCTCACCTGCGTCGGCGCACTGTCCGGCACCCTGGCCGGGCTCTTCGTCGCCCTGCCCGCACTCGTCGAGCTCTTCACCGGGGAGACCGCGACGACCAGCTTCTTCCTCGCCCTGTCCCCCGCACTCTCCCTGCCGTTGCTGGCCGCGCTGCACCGGCGTCAGGGCGCGGTCACCGGTCGCTTCGGGGAGACGGCCTACGCCGTCAGCCTCATCGGACTCGGCCTGTTCGGCGGCGCTGCGTTCGCCTCGAACCTCGTGCTGTTCTTCTTCGACGACGCGGTCGTCGAGAAGGCACTGACAGGCCCCACGGTCCCGGCGTTCATCGGCTCCGCGGCTGTCTTCGCCGTGAGCTGCGCGCTGTTCGGGGCGGCGATGGTCCGGGCCCGGGTGTTTCCGCGGGTCCCGTCATGGGCGTACGCGACCGTGCTGCCCCTTTTCGCCTTCCTGACCGCCCTGTCCGATTCCGCGCTCACCGGCGTCCTGCACATCGCGGTCGGCGCCACCTTGATCTGGCTCGCCTCCGCCCTGTGGCAGCCCGCCGGGGTGACCGCCCCACGAGCGGGGGTCCTCACCGGGCGCCCCGGTCCCGGCTGAACCCGGTGACGGCAGCCCTGGCGAGCGCCGGCGCACGCATCCGTCCGTCGGAGGCGTGCGCCATCGGTGGACGGACGCCGCGCACGCCCCTTGTGCGCCGGTGGCGGCCGGCGGAAAGATAGTTAATGGTGAAAGTACCCCGGGCGCAGGAAAAGGCCCGCAACCGACGGAGGTAAGGGGCGGTACACGGGTGACCGCCCCAGGGCACAAAAAGGTGCCGGGGTACACGGGCGGCTGATCGGGCCGTCAATCCCTTGTCACACGGTGAGTCAGGAGCTTCTTCCCCTATTGGTACTGGCCGATCGGCCGGCGGAGCAAGCGTGCGGTACGGCGGGAACCGGCGAGTGCCAGGGGAGGAATGACATGTCGTCTCTGCGGTCGGCGCCACCCATCTCTGCGAGCACGACGTTCTCAGACTACGCAATCACCACCGCAACACGTCTTCTCCGCAGCGCGGACCTGGACGTCGAGCAGGGCACCAGGGCGCTGCGGAGAATGCTGTCGCCGTGGGGCGCGAGGCGGATAGGGACGCGTCCCGGCTGGCACTCGGACGTCTGCGCCGACGGATCGCCGATCGAGTTCTCCGCGGCCTTTTCGCGAGAGGGCCTGCAGCTCCGGGTGCTCGTGGAGGCATTGCCCGACCGGCCGAGTCCGTCGTCGGCGCAGCGAGCGGCGCTCGCTCTCACCCGTGGGCTGATCCGGGATTTCGGCGCCGTCGGCGACCGGCTGGCGGAGGTGTCGGACCTGTTCCTGCCGGACGAGGACCCCACCGGCTTCGCCATGATGCACGCCGCCACCCTCACGCCGGCCGGTGGCCCCGAGTTCAAGGTCTACCTCAATCCGAACGCCGATGCCGGCCTGACCGGCATCGAGCGGACGCGTGCGGCACTGGACCGGCTGGGGTTCGCCAAGGCGTGGACGGCGGTCAGGGAATACGCGGGCCGGGGATTCGACCTCGACAGAATCGTCTACTTCGGTCTCGACCTGACCGACGGCCCCCAGTCCCGCGTGAAGGTGTACTTCCGGCACTACGACGCCTCGCCGGCGGAACTCGACGCCCGTATGGAGATCTCGCTCCAGCACGAGGCCGGGTTCCTGGGGGCGTTCTGCCGTCAGCTCACCGACAGCGACGGCGAGGTGCGGGCCCAGCCGCTCGTCAGCAATCTGACGTTCACGACCGCCGGCGGACATCAGCCGGTGTCCGCGACGCTGTACGTCCCGCTGTGGCTGCACGCGGCGAGCGACCGGACCGTCCGGGACCGCGTCAGCTCGGTCATGAGCGGAATGGGTCTTCCCGCCGACCGCTATCGGACGCTGCTGAACCGGATGGCCCGGCGCCCGCTCTCGTCCGGCCGTGGCATCCACACGTACGCGTCAGCGCGTGTGCAGCACGGCCGGCCCCGCCTGACCACGTACTGGTCGCCGGAACTCTACGACCGGTACCCGCCTGCCCGCTATCAACGGGGGTGAACGCCATGGCGCTGCCCGACGCGCCCCGGCCGCTGTTCGACGACACGCAGGTCCGGCCCGCTCTGCTGCGCCGGCGATCGCCGCTGCGCTGGGGTGCTCATCCGCCCGGTGTCATCCCGCTGACGGCGGCCGAGCCGGATTTTCCCGGCCCTCCGGTGGTCACGGACGCCATCATGTCGGCTGTCGCCGACGGTTACTTCCCTTACGCGTCGCCCACGGAATGCGGTGAGCTTCAAGAAGCCTTCTCCGACGTGGCCGAGACCCGTTACGGGATCGGCCATCACCCCGACCGTGTGGTGCCGGCCCCGGGCACCGCGGCCGCACTCTGGGGGGTGGTGCACCTCCTGTGCGGAAAAGGGGACGAGTGCGTGGTGCTGGACCCGGTCGACCTGTTGTTCGGGCAAGCCGTCGATGCCGCGGGGGCCCGGCGGGTGCACTGCCCGATGGACAAGAGCACCGGGCGGCTGGACCCGGACCGGCTCGCCTCTCTGATCACTGAGCGCACCGCCTTGATCTGCCTGTGCAATCCGCACAACCCGCTGGGCACGGTGTTCACCGAATCGACCCTCCGGGCGGTGGCGGAGACGGCGGGTGCCCACCGCATCCCGGTCCTCTGCGACGAGGTGTGGAGCGAGATCGTGTATCCGCCCGGGAAACACGTCAGCCTGGCGAGCCTGGACACGGAGACCAGCCGACGCGTCTACACGGTGACCGGCCTGTCCAAGACGTTCGCGTTACCGGGGCTGCGGACGGGGTTCGTGATCGCCCCGACCCGGCGGGCGGCGGACGCACTGCGGCTCACGTTCGAGCGGCTGGGCGCCACGTACAGCATGGCCCCTCTCACCCAGGCCGGCGCCCTGGCCGCCCTGCGCCACGGGTGGCCCTGGAGAGACGCCTTCCTGGAACATCTGCACAAGGTACGGGATTACAGCGTGGACCGGTTGAACGCCATTCCCGGAATTTCGTGCACCCGCCCGGAAGGAACGTACGTCCTGTTCCCCGACGTGTCCGCGACCGGAATGACCAGTCGGGCAATGGGCGAATTCCTGCTGTCCCGGGCCCGGGTGGCGGTGGTGCCCGGCACACCGGAATGGTTCGGCCCGGCTGCCGAGGGCAATGTCCGGATCAGTTTCGCCACGTCCCGGGCCGTCATGGAAGAGGCCTTGCAGCGCATCGCGAGGGCCGTTGGACAACACGTCACCGGTGGCCCGGTCCCGCTCCAGGCCACCGGAACGCAGCGTCAGGGCGTCCCTCCCCTACCCCGGGGAAGTCAGCCCCGCAGCCACGCCTTCAACGAGTTCCACCATCCCGTACGCCTCCTTCGGGCGGGAACCGGCAAGGACACCACCGACGGCAACGGAACAGCGGGCTCGGCCGCGGGCGCCGCACCACCGTCCGGGCCGCTCCCCTGATCGCGCCCGGTCTCCGCGAGGGCACGCGCCGGGCCGGCGGACGCGGCGGAATTCCGCGACCGGGACGCGGCGAACGTCACCGGGAGGCTGGTCAGGTGCCGTGTCATCCACCCTGATGTCCAGCGCAGTTGATCCTCGGGAATGCACAGCCGTACGTCGGGGAGCCTCGCCAGCAGCGTGTCGATACCGGTGTCGGCGATGGCGCGGCCGATGTTCTGGCCGGGGCACTCCTGGGGACCGCTGCTGAAGGCGAGATGCGAGCGGTTCCCGAGCAGCGGGACCGAGGGGTCCGGGCGGACGGCCGGGTCGTGGTTCCCGGCGGCCAGGCCGAGCAGCAGCATGTCCCCCGCCTCGATCTTCTGGCCCCCGACCTCCGTGGCCACGGCGGCCCAGCGGCCGGGGATGGTCATCAGCGGCGGTTCGCTCCACAGCACCTGCTCCACCACGTCGGGCAAGGTCATCTGCCCGCCGGCCAGCGACGCGTGGCACCGGGGGTCGGTCAGCACCATCCGCAGGGTGCTCTTGAGGAGATTGACCGTGGTCTCGTTGGCGGCGATGAGGATGACCCGCAGGTGGTTCCACACCTCCTCGTCGGTCAGCCCCGAGGAGTGTTCGATCAGCCAGGACGTGATGTCGTGACCATGACTCCCGCGCTTGCGCCGCACGAGTTCGGTGAGGGTCTCCACGATGAACGCGTTGCTGGCCACCGAGGTCTCGGTGCCCGCCACCATGTCCCGGCTGGCCGCGACCAGCCGCGGCCCGTACTCGTCGGGCATGCCCAGCAACTGCGTCAGGACGAGCATGGGCAGGTGTTCGCAGAACTCCTCGGCCAGGTCCGCCTCCCCGCGCTCGGCGAAGCCGTCGATCAGTTGGTGCGTGAAGCGGGTGATGTGCCGCCGGATACCGCGGCGGTTGAAGCGCTCCAGGCTGTCGGTGACCGCCAGGCGCAGCCGGCTGCGCTCCTCGCCGTCCAGGAACAGGCAGACCGGCTGCCAGGCGATCATCGGGAGCAGCGGGGAGTCCGGGGGGACCCGCCCTTCCCTGAACCAGCGCCAGTTGCGGGAGTCGCGGCTGAAGCGGGCGGGGGTACCGGCGACCTCCAGGATCTCGCGGTACCCGAGGACGAGCCAGGCCGGGAGGTCGCCGTCGAGCAGGACGGGCGCGACGGACCCGTGCCGGGCGCGCAGCCGCTCGTACAGGCCCATGGGGTCTTCGGCCGCCTCGGGTCCGAAGAGCCGCGCCAGTCCGTCCGTGGCGCCGAACCGGGCGTGGGCCGGGCACTGCGGCGGCGGGGTGGGTGCCCACGCGGTGCGGGAATGTTCGTGGGGAGAGGAGGTCACCGTCGCTCCGGGGTCGTCGTGGTGAGGGCGTGCAGATAGCGCATGAGGGTCAGCAGGCCGTCGCGGCTGGAGACGCGTTCGCGGGCATCGCAGTCGATCACCGGCACGCCGTCGGGGATGTCCAGGGCCTGCCGGAGCTCGGACGCCGGGTACGAGGGGGCGTCCGGAAAGGCGTTGATGGCGACGATGAAGGGCACCCCGCGTTCCTCCAGCCGGCCCATCACGTCGAAACTGTCCTCCAGCCGCCGGGTGTCGATGAGGACCACGGCGCCCAGTGCGCCTTCGAAGAGCCCGTTCCACAGGAACCAGAACCGTTGCTGGCCCGGAGTGCCGAAGACGTAGAGCACCAGCTCGTCGCTGAGGGTGATCCGGCCGAAGTCCATCGCCACGGTGGTCTCGTTCTTGCGCTCGACACCGGCGAGGTCGTCCACCCCGGCGCCGGCCTGCGTCATGATCTCCTCGGTGGTGAGCGGCCTGATCTCGCTGACCGATCCCACCAGGGTGGTCTTGCCGACCCCGAAGCCGCCGACGATCACCACTTTCACGGCGGTGGTGACCGAGGCCGGCAAGGTGTCTTCGTGCCGGGGGCCGACGACGGGTTCAGAGATTCTGTAGTCCATGCATCACCGCCTCCAAGAGTTCGATGTCGGGCAGCGACTGGGTCAGCGCCGACGCCCGGGCTTCGACGTGCCCGCTCGCCAGGAGGTCCGTGAGCAGCACGGTGATCACGGAGACCGGCAGATGGAGGTACGCGGAGAGTTCGGCCACGGACAGCGGGTAGTCGCATATGCGGACGATGGCGGCGAGTTCGGGCTGCATGCCCGGGCCGGGCTCGTTGCGGCTCACGATCAGCGTGACCATGTCCAGGGAGGAGTGCCGCTCGGGCACCTGCCGGCCGGACGTGATGACGTAGAGCCGCTCGGGGCCGCCCTCTTCCCAGGCCCGGTGCTGTTCCTGCTCCGGGTCGCTCATGGGACCTGCCGGTCCGCCCGCGGCGGGCTGCTGAGGTGCTGGCCGATCCGGGCGACCAGGTCACGCATCCGCTGCCCTATGAGGCCGGCGTCCACGTCGTCGTCGGCGAGCACCGCCAGATAGGCTCCCGCGCCGGCCGCCATCAGGTAGAAGAATCCGCCGTCGACCTCGACGACGACGAGTTTCATCCGGCCGTCGCCCCGCGGGAACTCCGAGGCGATGGCCGCCGACAGGCTCTGCAGTCCGGCACAGGCGGCGGCGAGGCGGTCGGCGGTGTCGTTCTCCGTACCGAACTGCGCCATGCACAAGCCGTCCGAGGACAGCACCACGACATTACGGGTCTGCGGCACGCTGGACGCCAACTCCTCCAGCATCCAGTCCATGTTGAGCCGCTGCTTTGTCGCCACTTGCTCACTCTTCCTTGTCTGCTGGCTCATCTGCCCGCTCGGTCACTGCTCGGGCTCTTCGTCGCCCGTACTTCGGGAGCGCCGCGCCGGGGCCTCCGCCGGAGACGCGCCGGTATCACCGCCGGATGCGCCGTCGGAGGCACCGTCGAGGAATGCGGACATCCACAGCCCGGCCGGTGCGGAACGGCCGCCCGACGCCGGGGGGCGGGGGGCAGCGGCGGAGGGCGTTGCCTGCTGCGGCCGTGCGGACGGGATCACGGACCGGGTGCGCCGCCTGCGCTGCGGAAGCCCGTTGGGGGTGCGGGGCCCGTCGGCGGGCACCGGCTCCTCGGCGGCCGCTTCGGCCCGGTGCTTCGGGCCGCTGGGGCGGCGGGGCGGCGGCAGGCTGGGGGCCTTGGCCAAAGCTCCGCCGGGCACCGGGGTCACGGTGATCAGCTCCGGCGGTACGACCAGGACCACCCGTACGCCGCCGTACGCGGAGACGCGCAGCGAGACCTTGAAGTGATTCGTGTGGGACAGCCGGCCGACCACGGCCAGGCCGAGTCGCGGGGACTCCCCCAGGTCGTCCAGGTCCAGTCCGCCGCCGGAGCGTTGTGCCAGGGCCCGCTCGGCGCGGATGCGGGCCTCGTCGGTCAGACCGAGCCCGGCGTCCTCGATCTCGACGGCCACACCGGACTGCACCTCGGTCGCGGTCAGGTGGACGCGGGTCTGCGGCGGTGAGTAGCGGGTGGCGTTGTCCAGCAGCTCGGCCACGGCGTGGATCAGCGGCTCGGCCGCACGGCCGAGAACGCCGACATCGGCCACCGAGTGCAGGTCGACGCGCTGGTAGTCGGTGATCCGGGACATGGCACCGCGCAACACGTTGAACAGCGGGATGTCCTTCTGCCACTGCCGCCCCGGCCGGGCACCGCCGAGGACGGCGATGCTGTCCGCCAGCCGGCCGATCAGCGCGGTCCGGTGATCGAGGTGCAGCAGGTCGCCGAAGACGTGCGGGTCCTGGCCGTGCCGGTCCTCCATCTCGCGCAGTTCCAGCGCCTGTTGGTGCACGATGGCCTGGACGCGCCGGGCGATGTTGACGAAGGCCCGCTGGGCGGCGTCACGCAGGTCCTCCTCGGCCTCCACGGCCTGGAGGACGTAGCGCAGCACCGCGTGGTGCGCGGCTTCGAACCGGGGGCTCACCCGGGACGCCTGGGCGGTGCTGCGCAGTACGTCCTCGACCGAATTTCCCTGCTGGAGCCGCGCCATGGCCGCAGGCAGGGTCTCCTTGGCCATCCGTACCGTCTCGACCTCCTGCTCGGCCAACTGCCGTTGCAGGGCGGCCTCTCTCTCGGCGTACTGCTTGCGCAGCGCGTCCATCGCGCGGCCCCGGCGCGCGGCCTTGAAGTCCGCGGCAGCCACGGCCGCAGTCGCCAGGACGCCGATCCAGACGACGTGGGCACGGGTTGCCGAAGGCAGCAACGGAACAGCCACGGCCACACATATGGCCAGGAGCAGGGGCGGCAGCGGCCACCTCGCGGTGGAGGCCGGCCCCGGCCTTCCAGGTGACGCATCAGCACGAACCATCGGCAGCCTCAGAGCACTAAGGGAAGGGACAGGACGTCGTACACGGAATTCACTTACGCAGGAAAGGCGGCGGGAAATGCGACGGGCGACCGTTGGTTCGCACACACCGAACAATCACCGCAGGGCACGCCGAGCCGACCTGCCGCGCGCGGTTTCCGGGTTCCTGAACCCCGGACACCCCGCACGGTGGCGACCTCACGACAGTCACCGGCTTCATGCCGCAACTGCCACAACTCGCTGCGCGGCAGTGAGCATAGCGGGGCCCGATTGGCTCCGAGGGGCATGTGCACAGCACACATGAATGCACTCACGTACGAACGTCAGCAGAATCGTTTGGCGCTAGCCATTCCAAGGAATCGCGGTAAGGCGTGGCGATTGCGAAGTGAATGCCCGGATTTACTTGTACGGCCCGGAATTTCGATCAACGGCAGCGCCGCACGGAGAGCGCCGTCGGTAGCGACGCTCTGCCCTCGTCCGAGAGGACGACCGGTGGCAAGCCGATGACCGTCACGCCTGCTCACACCTGACGCTCGGCGGCCATGCCCAACGCCCTGGCCCCTCCTGCCCGTTCCGGGAACGATCGACGTGGCCGGGCCGCCGCCCCCTCGCGGCCGTACCATCGCCGCAAGTCGCCGAACGCATCTGCGGAGGAAAACTGTGACGGTTTCGCGATCACCCCTGTCGCGCCGCGCGCTCCTGGGAGCGGCGGCGTTCGTGCCGCTGGCCGGATGCACGAGCGGCGGGGCCGACGCATCCCCGACCGCTCCCGCCCCGCCCTCCATGGCTCCCGAACGCCGACAGCACCGGCCCCTGGACGAGTTGGAGCGGGAGTACGGCGCGCGTCTGGGGGTGTACGCACTGGCCACCGGCACGGGTGCGACCGTGACGCACCGGGCGGACGAACGGTTCGCGTTCTGCTCCACGTTCAAGGGGCTGGCGGCCGCGGCGGTCCTGCACGGTAATCCGCTGTCGCATCTGGACACGGTCGTCACGTACGGCGAAGACGATCTGCTGAAGCACTCCCCCGTCACCGGGAAGCACGTGGCCACGGGAATGTCGATCCGTCGACTGTGCGATGCGGCGGTCCGCCACAGCGACGGAACGGCCGGGAACCTGCTGCTCCGGGATCTCGGCGGGCCGGGGAAACTGACGGCGTTCGCCCGCGGTATCGGCGATCCGGTCACCCGGATGGACCGGATCGAGCCCGCGATCACGGAAGCCACTCCGGGAGACCCGCGCGACACCACATCTCCCCGCGCATTCGGCACGGACTACCGAAAGCTCGTGCTGGGGAGCGTACTATCGGCCGGCAAACGCGGGTTTCTCCGCGATCTGTTGGTACGGAACACCACCGGAGCACAGCGTATTCGGGCCGGCGTCCCGAAGGGCTGGACCGTGGCTGACAAGACCGGGACCGGGGACTACGGCACGCTCAACGACATCGCCATCGCGTGGCCTGCTGAATCCGTACCGCCGCTCGTCATCTCGATCCTGTCCAGCAAGCCCGAGAAGGACGCCGCGTACGACCAGAACCTCCTTGCCCGGGCCGCGGAATACGTGGTGGCCGCGCTTACGTGATCAACCGTGGAAGCGGGTGGTCTCGTACAGTTCGGCGCGGCGGACGGTGATGTTGTTGATGGGGGCGGAGGTGTCCGCGTATCCGAAGGAGATGCCGAACAGCAGCTTGTTGTGACGCGTGCCGTCGCTGTCGAGGCCCAGTGATTCACGGACGGTATCGGCGTAAAAGCTCAGGAGGCCTTGCGGGCAGCTGGCGATCCCGTACGCCGTCATGGCCAGCAGGAGCGTCTGCCCGTACATGCCGAGATCGGCGGCCATACGTTCTTCGGCGTTGGGCGGCAGAAACAGCAGCGCGACATGCGGAGCCCCGTAGAAGTTCAGGCTTTCCGCGGTGAATGCCGCGCGCTCTTCATGGTCGTCTCGGCCGATGCCGAGTGCGCCGTACATCGCCGCGCCCGCCTCGTGGCGACGCTGCGCGTACGCACCGGTGTACAAGTCGTCCCGGTAAGGGAAGTCCAGTGACATGCGCTGATCGGCGTGTGCGGCGGTCAGGTCCGCGCTCAGCCGGTCCCTGGCCGTGCCGCTGACCACTTCGACCTGCCAGGGCTGTGTGTTGGAATTGGAGGGAGCCGCGCCGGCCAGGGAGAAGACGGCGCGCACGGTGTCCTCGGGCACGGCTTCCGGGGTGAAGGCACGGGTCGCGCGCCGGGCGCGTATCAGGTGTTCGGCGTGGGCGGGCGCACAGGTGGCCATGCTCATGGGTTTCTCTTTTCGTACGGGTGCGGATGCTCGCGACCGATTCGGTGGTCACTGCTCCAGAAAGGAGTCGATGAGGCGATCGGCCGCTTCTTTCAGCGCGGTGGCCGACTTCTCGGGCGCGTAGAACTGGGTGGTGACGCTGGCGCCTTCCACCAGCATCTGGAGCATGTAGCCCAGGGTGCGGTGATCGCGCACAGGCAACTGCGAGACGATTTCCGTCAGCAGTTCCAGGTAATCGACCTTCAGTTCTTCGACGGCGACGCGTACCGGGTGGGTGCGGTCGGGGAACTCGACGGACGCGTTCACCAGCGGGCAGCCCCGGTATCCGGGCTCACTGATCTGGTCGGCGATGGCCGCGATGACGTGACGGAGTTGCGCCGCGGGGTCGTCCGGGCAGGCGGCGCGTGCCGTCTCCAGCCAGACGCGGGAGGGCACCGCCTTCGCTTTCACATAAGCCAGCGCGAGGCCGTCCTTGGACGCGAAGTTGCGGTAGATGCTCGGCTTTCCGACGCCCGACCGCTCCGCGATCTCGGCCACCCCCGCCGAACGGATGCCTTCCTGGTAGAAGAGCTCGCACGCGGTCTCCCACACACGCCGGCCCGCCGGCGAGCGCTGCTGCTGTTCGTCTGCCATCGGAACTCCGGTTCACGCTCGACAACGCAGGCGTACCGATCGGTACGCGCTAGACGGTACCGATCGGTACGCGGGGCGTCAAACGGTGCCGGAGAAGGCGAAGGAGGGAGCGTTGCGCGGACGGTGAGCCGATTTCCGCGGACAGCGGTGGTGGGGCAAGCGACAGAGGCGGGTTGCAGTGACAGGTGGCCGGTGACAGATGACCGGTCACCTGTCACCGGTGACAGCCGGGTGGCGGTCAGCCTGAACCGGCGGTGAGTTGCGTGAGATCCACCGAGTCGGCGCCCGGGGCCGGTGCCGGCACAAGGAGGCAGACACCGGCTACGGCTGCGAGCACCGCGGCCAGGCCGGCCGCACCCGTACGCCCCCTGGCCCAGCGGGCCTTGAACCGTACCGGGTCCTCCACCAGCACCTTGGACAGCCACCCGGCGGCGAGGGAGACCGCGAGGAGGACCGCCGTACGGGCCCAACCGCCGAAACCGAGGACGTCCTCGGTGAGGAGCAGGTAGATCGGCCAGTGCCAGAGGTAGAGGCTGTAGGAGACGGCGCCCAGTGAGCGCAAGGGCTTGCTTCCCAGGAGACGGCCGACCGGTCCGGCCGGGGTGTGCGCGAGCAGGGCGATCAGCAGGGCGGCGGCCAGAGCGTGGAGGAAGAGGCCGCCACGGAAGAGGAAGGAGTCGCCCGGACCGCCGGTCAGGCACCAGTAGGCGCCGAGGCCGCACACCAGGGCGGCACAGAGGCCGTCGGCCAGGCGGCCGGGCGTCCTCGACAGCAGACGGCGTACCGGATCGGTCGCCATCAGGGCACCCAGCAGCAGCGAGAAGGCCCGGGTGTCGGTGCCCTCGTACACGCGCGTGGTGTCCGGACCGTGCGCGAGGGCGACCATGACCACCAGGGAGAGGACGGCACCGGCGGCGGCGACCACGGGCACGAGACGGCGGGTGGCGCGCCTTCTGGCGAGGACCGCGACCACCACCGGCCAGACGACGTAGAACTGCCACTCGACCCCGATGCTCCACAGGTGACTGAAGACGCGGGTGTCGCCGTCGTTCCAGTAGCCGACCTGGTCGCTGATGAAGTGCCAGTTCGTCGCTTGGAGCGCGGCCCACGGGCCGTCCTCCAGGGCGAAGCCCAGCAGGTACGAGGGCCCGGCCGCCCGGACGAGGAGCAGGACGGCGACGATCATCACGGTCAGCGCGGGCAGCAGACGGCGTACCCGGCGTTCCCAGAAGGCCGCGAGGCCGACCGTACCGTTCCGGTTCGCGGCCTCCTTGAGCAACAGGCCGGTGATGAGGAAGCCGGACAGGACGAAGAAGAGGTCCACGCCGAGGAAACCGCCGCCGAAGTGCCCGGCGTGGAAGAACAGCACCCCCAGGACGGCGAGGCCGCGCAGACCGTCCAGGGGGGTGATGTGCCGCCCGGTCGCGCGCGGTCCGGGGCGGCCGTGGCGGCGGGAAGGCAGCGGAGAGGGCGGCGGGGAGGGCGGTGTGGCCGCAGACGTCGGCATGAACGGGTCCTTCTGGGGGTGGCTAGGAGGGCAGCGAGGTGCGGGAGGCTGGCGCTCGGGGCAGGCGGAGGTCGGCCGAAGCCAGTCGTCGCTCCGGGCAGGCGGCGGCCGGCGGCAGGGCTGTCGCCCGGAGCAACGAACCGGCCGCCGCGCAGCCTCGGCTACGGCACGAAGAACGGCCTATGGAAGCGGCGGCAGCAGCAACACCGGGACCGGCTGACGCAGCGGCAGCCGCAGCCGCTGCGGCAGGGCAGGGGCCGCGGCGGCAGTCACATACCTGGAGCCGTACGGGCTCACCCGCACTTGAGCTGGCCGTAGACCTTGTCGCCGGTCCACGAGCCCTTCGCCCACCGGTCCGCGGAAGCGGGCGTGAAGGAGTACTGCTTGCTCAGCTGCTGCCCGAACCAGTTGGCGAACGCCGCGGAGCCCTGCTGGCAGGAGTGGATGCCGTCCTTGCTGCGCTGGGCCTTCGCCGCGGCGCCGTCGGTGCCCCACAGCGCGGAGGCGTCGAGGAAACGGATCTGACCCGGGTTCTTCCCGGCCGCCTCCTTGGCCGCCTTCGGCGCCGACGCGATGGCCGCCTCGTGCCCCTTGTAGAACTCGTCGATCTTGAACGGTGGGGCCGAGACGATGACGAGTTCGGCGCCCGCGTTCTTCGCGGCCTTCGCGAGGCGCTCGTACGAGCTGCTCTGCTGGGCGGGGGTTCCCCAGTCGTAGGTGGTGACCTGGTAGGCGATGACGTCCGGGTGGAAGGAGCCGACCGCCTTGGACAGGTCCTTGAAGGTGCTGTCGGCGAAGTCGGCGGTGGGCCCCTCCCCCTTGACGACCGTGCCGCCGCCCGCGGAAGCGATGGACTTGAACTCCACGCCGCCGGCCTTCATGGCGGCCCCCAGGGCGGGCGCCTCCGCCTCGGCTATCGAGTCGCCCATCCAGAGCAGCTTGGAGAGGTGCTTCCCGCCCTTGTTCTCCGCGGGCGACGCGGCGGCGGACGCCGCGGCACCGTCGTCCTTGCCGGACTCCGCGGTGCCGCAGCCGGTGAGGGCGAGAAGGGAGGCGCCCACGACGAGGACGGCCCCGGCGGCCATGCCCGGCGACTTGAGCCCTCCGGAGCGCCGCACCGGGGCGGCGAGTGCGGCGGACGGGGTGGATGTGGCGGGCGTGGCGGGCTGCTGCGAGGGGGACGGGGTCTGGTCCATGTGCTTGCTGTGCATGCTTCGAGGCAATCACGGCGCACAGGCGATACCGGCGCCTGTCATCTGCCGCTCACATACCGCGGAAACGCCCGTCATACGGCGCTCACACGGTGACCGCAATCCGGGTCCGGCCGTCTCTTCGATCACCGGTGGGTGCGGAAGGACTCGGTGAGGTCGTGCGCGAGGAGTTCGGGTTCCTCGTGGGCGGCGAAGTGTCCGCCCCGGGGCATGCGGGTGTACCTGGTGACGTTGTACGTGCGCTCGGTCCGGCTGCGGGGCGGCCGGGTGAGGTCGGCCGGGAACAGGGCGACGGCGGTGGGGACGTCGACCCGCTCGACCCTCCTCGTCAGTCCCTGGGCGTACTCGTAGCAGGGCCGGAAGGACGTCGAGACGGTACGGGTGAACCAGTAGAGCGACACCTGCGTGAGGAGGAAGTCGTCACTGAACCGGGATGACAGGTCTCCACCGCAGTCGCTCGACGCACGGTACTTCTCGACGAGCCAGGCCGGCAGCCCGGCCGACGAGTCGGCAAGACCGTAGCTCAGTGTGAGCGGGCGGGTGCTCTGCTGGTACAGGTGCCCGCCCTCCGCCGCGGACCACGCCGCGACGGAATCGAGGTACTCCCGCTCCTCGGGAGTGAACCGGCCGCGTCGTAGGCGACCGCCGTCAGATGGATGCCCACCACGGCCTCGGGGTGCGCCTCGCCGAGCCGGGAGGTGATGCCGGCGCCCAGGTCGCGCCCGTGCGCCGCGTAGCGCTCGTATCCGAGTTCGTCGCGCAGGAGACGGTGCCAGATCTCATGCGTCTGTGGGGACTCCGTGAGCGAGGGCCGCTGGGGTGAGAAGGCGAACCCGGGCAGCGAGGGGACGATGACGGTGAACGCGTCGGCGGCGTCGCCCCCGTATCGCGACGGCGTGGCCAGGCGGTGGGCGATGGCGGTCAGTTCGAGGAAGGAGCTGGGCTACCCGTTGGTCAGGACGAGCGGCAGGGCGCCAGGGCGTTCGCCGTCGAAGCGGAGGTGGTGGACGGGGGTGCCGTCGATGTCCGCGAGGTGCGACGGCAGCGCGTTGATGGTGGCTTCGTGAGCCCGCCAGTCGTCCGTGGAGGCCCGTGGGTGACGAGGCGCCGCAGTTCGCCGGGGTCGGTGCCGGCCTCCCCCTCGTCGGTGGGCCAAGGGGTCGGCCAGCGGGTGTGGAGCAGTCGTGAGCGCAGGTCGTCCAGCTCCGCCTCGGTGACGGCGAGCATGGGCGGGCGGATGGGCGTGTGGCGGGTCACAGGGGCCTCCATGGCTCCGTTCTCACCTGACGGGGGTGATGACAGGCGCCCCGGTCACATTCCCGGTCGGTCATATTCCTGGCCGGTCGGCCGGGCCGAGTGTCCGGGCGATCGCGTCGCGCGTCGCCTCGCGCGACTCCGGCGCGGCCATGAGGAGCGCATGCATGATCCCCCCTCCAGCAGGGCGTCGAGGCGGGCTGTCCCGTCCGGACCGGCGAAACGGGCGAGAACGCTGCGGCTGTCCTCCGTCCACGTCTGTGTCAGGGTGCGCGGTCCGGGGTCGCGGAGGGCGGCCAGGTGCGACTCGAAGCCGAGGACCGCGCTGCGGTGCCGGGCGGGGCCTTCATGGACGAGGCCGACCAGGACGTCGACGAAGTGCTCGTGCGTTTCGATGTCCTTGAACCGGTTCTCGAACACCCTGGCCTGCCGCTCGACATGCCGGGCGAACGCCTGCGCCTGGAGATCGGTCAGGTTGGCGAAGTGGTAGGTGACCGACCCGAGCGGCACGTCCGCCCGGGCGGCGATGTGCCGATGCGTCGTCCCCACCACTCCGTACTCCGCGATGACGTAGAGGGTGACGTCCAGGATGCGTGTCCTGCGGTCGGGGTCGTTGCGACGGGTCCGCCGCCCGCCACCTGGTTCGGCGGGCCGGCATTCACCACTGACCGCCGCTTCCTCGGCGGTCTTGCCTTCGGGCGGGCCCGTCGACGGCAGATCGTATGCAGTATGCGTACAACGCACGAGCAGAGCCGTACGCCTCCTCCTTGCTCCTCGGCCCCTACCGCAACGCTCTCCCTACGCCGACCTGCGGCAGCCCCGGAACGCTCGCGTGACCAGGATTCATCGCGAGAGCCACAGCGGCGAGCAGGGCCGGGGCGCCCGGACGCCATGCCACCGGAGTACGTGCGCACCAGGCGGTCCGCGGCGGCGGCCAGGCCGAACCGCCGCACGAATTCACGGACCCGCGCCCCCTGGCGCCCCGTCCGGGCAACCCTTGGAGGCGGCCCGCGAGCAGCAGGTTTCTCGGCCGCGGTGGCATCGGGTCGGTGCCGGGTTTCTGGGCCACGGGTCCGATCGCCCGGCGTAGCCGGTCCGGGTGGGCCGCCACGTCGATTCCGGCGACGCGAGCCGATCCCGAGTCTGCGGCCGCCGATCGGGAGGCAAGCGCGCCTCCGTCGAGACGCGGCTCCGTCAGCGGAGCGCGCGGGCCAGCAGGTCGCGGTGAGCACCGACCCACGCGAAGGCGTCCCGGACCTCCGTGACCGCGCCGGCGTCGCGGAGGCGGACCATCGCCGGGTCTCCCGCCCGGGCGGCGGCCTCGATGCCCCGTCGGCACCGGTCCTGCCACCACAGGATCGCGGGGATGAGCCCGTCCCGGTCGGTCAGGCCGTACGTGTCGGCGACCAGCCGCAACCGCCGCGCGCTGTCGGCGACATCCTTGACTCGCGGCCCGAGGCGGATGTACTGCCAGCACACGTGAGCGACATCGTGGACGCGTTCGCCCGGCGCCGCCAGGTCCCAGTCGATGAAGGCCACCGGGCGCAGGGTGCCGCCGGCAGGGCGGTAGACCGTGTTCCTGGGCGCGAGGTCGTTGTGGCAGACGACTTCGTGCGCTCCGGCCAGTGCGGTGCCGGCCGTCAGGTCGTGGAACTCGCGTACGAGCCGGGTGACCCGCTCCAGGGACTCCGCCGCGTGCACGGCCGGCGGCTGCTCGCGTGCCCAGGCCACGTGTCCGTCCAGGTAGGTCAGGGTTTCGCGCCCGTCCTCGTCGATGCCGAGGTACCGCGGCGCGCCGGGCCAGCCGTGGGCCTCGAAGAGCTTCAACAGTTCGCCGACGAAGACGGTGGCGGCCGAGGCAGGACGGCGCACCGTGGCGCCGACCCGTACGACGTGCTGGACGAAGCCGCCCGGCAGCGGCGTTTCAGACATTCTGCCGCTGCGGAGGGCTGCCGGTCGTTACGCCCGTGGCGTCCGGGATACCTGTGGCATCCGCCGTGCTCGTGCCACCCGTGCCGCTCGACGCGGGCCATTCGAGGACGGTCAGTTCGGGCCACTGCTCCTGCCACCGGGCCGCCTTCGCCTCGTAGACCGACCGCGGCGCGAGGACGGGGTTGGGGCGGACGACGAGGTTGAACACGTCCGACAGTCCGTGCGGCGCGTACACCCGCCACCGGCCGTCCTGCTCCGTGCGCACGCCCAGGCAGCAGGTCGTCGCGGCGAAACGGTCGATGGCGTCCTCGGTGGAGCCGTGCGGCGGGCAGGCCACGCCGAACTTGTCCTCGTACCAGAGGTGGACGCGCGCCTCGTTGCGGATCTCGACCTCGGCGGGCAGCCCGGTGAAGACCTCGCGTCCGGCCTCGATGACCGCGTCCTCCGCCTCCCAGGACAGGTCCGTGTCGTCGAAGTAGAAGACGTCGTAGTCCTTGATGCCGGCCGTCGGCGGCCTGCCCGTGACCACGTTCCACACGGTCTGGAAAAGGCATCCCGCCGTCACGTACCACCCGGGCAGGCCCAGCGTCGCGGTACGCGACAGCACCTCCGTCAACACGTCGTTGCGGGAGAGCGTCGCACGCAGGGAGTCGAGTTGCCGGTCGCGAGGGAGTCTGCTGATCACCGGCCTTGCCTACCACATTGCGCCCGGCTCACGCCCAGGCCCTTACATCCCTCGCACCCCGGCCGGCGCGGCGGCATCGCGTTCGGCGGCGCGATGGGCCAGTTCCGACCAGTTGTCGGCGTAGGCGCGGGCCAACTGGGCGACGGTTCGCCGATGGCCCTGCGGGAGGCCGTCCGTGATCTTCTCCCACTCCTCCGGGCTGACGGTGTGGATGCCGAGCAGCCGCAGCAGGGTGCGGCCGGTGTCGCTGTAGCGCAGGGCCGGGTCGCCCATGAGCCGGTTCACGACCCGGCGCCGGTCCGCCACGGGCATCCTGGTGCGCGCCGCCGGACCCCCGGATGCCGGGCGGAGCCCTTGCCCTGGGGGACTGCCGGGACCGCGCCCCTGCTGCCCGCCGCGCTTGCCACGCGCCGCGAGCAGGGGCTCTTCACCGCGGCGGATCCGGTTGCGTACGTCGCGCGCCGTCTCCGGGGAGATGCCGGTCCGCTGCGCGATCTGCCGGAGTGACAGGTCCGGGTCCGCGGCGATGAGTTCGGCGGCCAGCCTGCGGCCCTGGGCGCCGTCGAGCGGGCGGAAGCGGCCGTCCTGGCCGACGCGTCCGCGTTCGGCCGCGCCGCCCGGCATCCGACGGCGGACCTTGGCCACCGTCGCCGGTGCCACTCCCGTGATCGAGGCGATCATCCGGTTCGACCAGATCGGGTGCGAGGCGATGATGCGCTCGGCCGCGCGCTTGCGGTCGGCCTTGGTCAGCGGCAGGCCGTGGCCCGTGTTGGACTCGACGGCGAGGACGAAGGCGTCCGCGTCGTCGCCGTCGAAGAACCGTACGGGGATGGTGGACCAGCCGCGCCGCTCGGCAGCCCGTACCCGGTGTGCGCCGTCGATGACGCGCAGCGTGCCACGGTGGACGATGATGGGTGGCAGCGGTGCGTCGGCGACCGCCAGCAGTTCGATGTGCTCCTGGTTCTCCCCCGAAATCCTCGGCGAATCGCTCACCGACAAGGCACTGATCTCGACGTCGACGACCGTGTGCAGGTCGACCTGCGACTGCCCAGGTTCCACTTGCCCCTCCTCGGTCCGTAATTCCCGTTCGCTCTCCGGCTCCGGAGCGGCGGACGGTTCACGGGTGGGCCCGGTCCCGCCCCCGTACTGCCGGAAGGGTGACCGGTTGGGTGCCGTACCGTTTCTGCCTTTCGGGCTCTTACACCTTTCGGGCTTTTGCGCCTTTCAGCCCATTGCATCTTTCCGACTGTCGGCTTTTCGATCTGCGGACCTTCCAGCCTTGTGGCCTTGTGGTCTTGACCTTGACCTTTTGGCCGGAAATTGCGAAAAGACGGAGGGCGGGAACGGTTCCGGAGCGACAGAGCGCATCCGCTCGTACGCGCTCCCCCGCTCCGGCCCCGCTCGGCGCGGCGGGCCGGAAACCGGTGGCCCGTCCCCAAGCCGACGGCCCGACGCCGCACCGCCACGGCCGGGTTGTCCCAGGTGGCCGTGGTCGTACGACATCTCCGGCCGGAACCCGCCCGGCTTCCCGTGCCGGGCGTACATGGCTCGAAGATGCCGTTGTGCTGCTGATGCTGAGCCGGTGCGCCGGAGCGGGGAAGGGGGCTCTTGTCCAGGACTTGTCCAGCACTTGTCCGGACTGCTCAGGGCGGGGAGCAGCCCTGTATTCGGACAATTCCGTGGGGACTTGTCCGATGAGAATTTCCTTGAAGTCTCCCGGAGCCGCACGGGTCCCCATCCGCACGGGTCCACAGCCGGACGACTCCGTACGGGGCGGGGAGGGCGGCCGGTCGGCCCCGCGCCCGTACGGATACGTCTTCGCCTCCGTACTCGGCTAGCTCCGCGCGCCGAACACCTGCGTCCACGTCGGCCCGCCGGACGTGTCGTGGGTGCCTATGCCGATTTCCTTGAAGTCGCAGTTGAGGATGTTCGCCCGGTGACCGGGACTGCTCATCCAGCTCTTCATCACCTCGTCGGCGGAACGCTGCCCCCTGGCGATGTTCTCGCCGTACGTGCTCCACCGGTATCCGGCGGCCGTGATGCGGTCCCCCGGGTCCGTACCGTCCGGGCTGGTGTGGTCGAAATAGTTTCTGGCGTCCATGTCCTGGGAGTGGCGCCGGGCGGCGGTGACGAGCTGGTCGTTGGCGCGGACGGGTGAACAGCCCTGTTTGGCGCGCTCGGAATTGACCAGCGTGGTGACCTGCTGGGCGAACGCCGACCCGCCGCTTCCGGAACCCGAGGCCGGGACGGGGGCGGGGGCGGCGGAGGACGGGCGCGGTGCCGGGGCGGCCGGTTCGGAGGGCGCCCGCTTCTTCCTCGGGGTGTGCGGCTCCTTGGAGGACGACGCGGACGGAGTCGGGGTGGGGCTCGGACTGTGGCTCGCCTCGGAGGGAGACGGGGTGGGTGTGGTCGCCGAGGGCGTGCCCAGGGGGGCCGACCGGGGTTCCGTCGCGGCACGTGAGGTGCCGGGTTCGTCGTCCGGGCCGCCGGTGATCAACGGCAGCGCGCCGCCCACCGTGGCGAGGGCGGCCGCCGCCACGGCGGCCGCGGTGACGGCGCGACGGCGGCGGACCCGGCGGCTCTCCCGTAGTGCGTCACGGAGCTGGGCCCGGCCGCCTCCCGTGGCCGGGCCGGTGGCCGGAGACGGCGCCGCGCCGCCTGCGGTCGCCGGCATGGCGGAGGCGGACTGCTGGGAAGCGGCGGCCGCGAGGACCGGGGCCTCCATGGTGTCCGGCGCGAGGGCGGCGGCCAGCGGCACCAGGGCCAGGCCGACGAGCAGCCGGTCGGCGGGGACCAGCCCGGACGAGAAAGAGGAACAGACCGTGCATTCGCGGGCGTGCCGCGCGATGCGCTTGCGCCACAGCGCGGAGGGCACCCCGTCCCACTGTTCGGTCACCGTGTCCAGCAGCACGCACCGCGGCGTGGCGGACAGCGCGCGGACGACCACGCGGGAGGCTTCGAGCTGGGACTTCATCCGCTGTACCCGTACGGCCGTGTGCTGGGGTGTCAGCTCCATCGCGGCGGCGACCTCCGCGCGGGACAGTTCGCCGGCCGCTTCCAGCCACCACAGGGAGAGCAGGGCGCGGTCTCCCTCGTCGAGCCAGCGGGTGGCTTCGGCGACCTCCCGGCGCTGTCCGGAAAGGCCGAGGCGGACGATGGTCAGTCCCACGAAGTCGGCGCGGGGGTCGGGGATCTCGTACGCGTCGTCCAGGCCACCGGCGACGGGGGCGGCCTGGTCCTGCCGCCAGTGCGCCCGTATCTGGTTCATCGTGATGGCCACCAGCCAGGACCGGAAGCTGCCCGGGTCACGGAGGTCGCCGAGGCTGCCGAGGGCCCGGAGCATCGTCTCCTGCGCCACGTCGTCAACGTCCGCGTGGCCGTGCAACGCGCGTCCCACGATGTTGTACACCAGGGGCATGGACGCGGTGACGAGCTGGTCCCTGGCCTGCCCGTCCCCCGCCTGCGCGGCCGCAATCACCGCAGGATCGAGTTCGCTGCTCACGCTCTGTCCACTCTCTTTCGGCTCGGGCTTGTTCCGTCCCACGTACAGGAGATGCTGCGGGGGCGAGGCCGATAACAGAAATCGAGCAATCGTCCGTCAGATGCGTACGCGGTCGCACAGGGCGGGCGCGCTGTCCTCCGGGAGGGGCGAAGGGATGCGCCGGAGGTACACCGCCAGGAGCGGCCTTGCCCCACCCGCTCCCGAAATGTCGGGGGAAAGGTTGGGGGAAATGCGTCGCCGGGTGCATCCTTCGGCGTAACTCGTGCGTCTCACGAGAAAGCCACCCTCTCATGTGGCCGTACAGAAGCGGCATTTGGAGAAAACACGTTGAAAACTGGCATCAAGGGCGTACGTCGCCTGTCCGCGACGGCCGTCACCGCCGCGGGAGCCGTTCTGCTGACCGGGACGTTCGCCGCCCCGGCCCAGGCCGCGGCGCCCCAGGCCGCCCCGGCGAAGGCCGCGGTCAAGGCCGCGGCCCCCAAGGCCCCCGCGATCACCGCGGCGGGCGGTTTCGTGATGAACAACGGCAACGGCAAGACAGCCTTCGCCAAGGCGGCGGACAGCCGCCGTTCCATGGGTTCCACCACCAAGATCATGACGGCTCAGGTGGTGCTGTCCCAGAAGAAGCTCAACCTGGACACCAAGGTCACGATCGACAAGGCGTACAGCGACTACATCGTCGCCAAGACCGCCTCGTCGGCCCGGCTCATCGTCGGTGACAAGGTCACCGTCCGCCAGCTCCTGTACGGGCTGATGCTTCCGTCCGGCTGCGACGCGGCGTACGCGCTGGCCGACAAGTTCGGCAGCGGGCCCACGCGGGCGGCGCGGGTGAAGTCGTTCATCGGCCAGATGAACACCGCGGCGAAGAACCTCGGTCTGAAGAACACGCACTTCGACTCGTTCGACGGCATCGGCAACGGTGCGAACTACTCGACGCCGCGTGATCTGACGAAGCTGGCCTCCAGCGCGATGAAGAACGCCACGTTCCGCAGCGTCGTGGGCACCAAGTCCACCAAGCAGAAGGTCACGACGAAGAGCGGCGGCTACCGCTTCATGTCGTGGACCAACACCAACAACCTGCTCGGCAGCTACGCCGGCACCATCGGCGTCAAGACGGGCTCGGGTCCGGAGGCCAAGTACTGCCTGGTCTTCGCGGCCACCCGGAAGGGCAAGACGGTCATCGGTACGGTCCTCGCCTCCTCCTCGGTGGCCAACCGCACCGCCGACGCGAAGAAGCTGCTGGACTACGGCTTCAAGGTGTGACGTAGGGAGAGGGCCTGCCCGCGGCTTCCTGCCGCGGGCAGGCCCTTTCCCATGCCGCCCTCCGGGACGGCGGGACCCGGTGGTGTCCTCCGGTGGTGGGGGTGCCCCCAGGCGGGGACGGGGGCGGGCCGCATTCTCCGCGCGGGGGCGCACCTCTAGCGTCCTTGCTCATGACCAACTCCGCACGGACGCTTCCTCCCTCGCCCCCTCCGCCACCGGGCCCGCCCCCGCCACCGGACTCGCCTTCGACTCCGGAGCCGCCTTCGCTCCCGGCCCGCCCCTCCTCCCCGGCTCCGCGCCGTCGCGGGCTCCTGGTGTTCCTCGCCGTGGCCAACCTGGGCATGTGGGCAGCCATGGCGCCCCTCCTGCTCACGGGATTCCGGCGGGAGAGCGCCCGGTCGGTGACCGGCACGCTGGAGGAGGTGTGCATCTCGGCCGCGATGTTCGCCCCGGCGCTCGCCGCGGTCCTCGTCGTCCGGTACGTGGACCGCGCCGGCCGGCTACGGGACGTCCTCGCCTTACGGTGGCCCCGGCCCCACGGCCGCACCGTGCGCTCCTGCCTGCTGGCTCTCGCGATCCCGGCGGCGCTGACCGCCGTAGCGCTCGGCGTCGGAACCGTGGCCGGGCACTATCCCTTCGGTGTGCGGTGGGAGGGGCTCGCTCCCTGGGCCGCCGCCATGCTGCTCCAGATGCTGGTCTCCCTGCCGCTGTTCTTCGGCGAGGAACTGGGCTGGCAGGGCTACCTCTTCCCCCGTCTGGCACGGGACGGCAGGGGCGCGCGCCTGGTGTGGGCGTACGTGGGCACCGGCGCCGCCTTCGCGCTGTGGCACCTGCCGACCCTGCTGATGGGCGGACAGTATCCCGGCCGGCCCTGGTACGTGTCCGTACCCGCCATGGTGATCACCTGTGCACTCATCCTTCCGGTCTTCACCTGGCTGCGGCTGCGCTCCGCGTCGGTGGTGCCCGCGGTCCTCGGCCACACCTTCGTGAGCACGGCGGGCGTGGGCATGGTCAAGGTGTTCGCCTCGCCGGACGCTCCCTTGGACCCCCTGCACATGGGGCTGACCGGCTGGCCCGGCTGGATCGTCACGGCCGCGTTCGTCGGCTTCCTCGCGCTGACCGGGCGGCTCCGGCCGTCCGCGTACGCCCCGGGCGGCCGCCGGCACCCCTCCGCGCCCCGCCCGTACCCGGGTGCCGGAGCCGCCGTGGCCCGGTGAGCAGGCTCGGGGCGAAGCCGTCAATCATGGGCCGGGAGAGCTGTCACTGGTCGGGGGTGGCCGGCACGGACCCGTGGTGGCCGAGGCGGGAGGCGACGGGTCGGCCGGAGGCCACGGAGGCAGCGGATTTCATGCGTTCCTCGTCGTACTGCTTCCAGTCGGCGGGCGGCCAGGTCGCCTCGGGGGCCGCGAGCGAACGGTCGATGTGCTCCCGCAGCCCCTCACCGAAGAAGTCGGACACCTGCCGTACCAGCTTCAGCGCCTCGATGGTGCCCGAGCTGAGGGGCCTGGCCATCCGGTCGGTGCCGCCCGGCACACTGCGCGGGGCGACGTGCGCGTGGTGCGCCGCCCGCAGCGCGTGGCTGTGCAGGCCGGCGCACGCGTAACCGACCGCCAGGGCGATCCGCCGCACCGCGTCGTCCACCCCGCGGGTCAGCTCGCCGGCGCCCAGGAGCGTCTGGTGCGGGCTGCCGGGCCCTTCGAGTCCGTCCGCCGTGCGGGGCGGAAGCTTTTTCTCCTCGGCGTCGAGCAGCCGGTGCGCCCGTTCCATGACGGTCGCGACGAAGGCCAGCTCTTCCAGGTCGATGGAGTGGGTCATGGCGGTCCTCCCGTGCCGTGTGCGTACAACGGCACCGTAGGGACGGCCGGTCCCATACATGACCCGATCCGCCAAAAGCAGACCCATTGGAGTTACGGACGGACCTCCTCCGGTACGCCGACGGCCCGTCAGTGCGCGATGGAGTCGATGAGGTCGCGTGCTCCCTGGCGCAGCAGCGCGACGGCGACGGACGTGCCCAGAGTGGCCGGGTCGAGCGGCCCGGCCCACTCGTGGGCATTGAGCACGGTCTTGCCGTCGGGGGTGAACACGCAGGCGCGCAGCGACAGTTCGCCGCGACGTTCGGTCTTCGCGTACCCGGCGATCGGCGAGTTGCAGTGGCCCTGCAGCACGTGCAGGAACATGCGTTCGGCGGTCGCCTCCCGGAAGGCGTCGCGGTCGCCGAGCGCGCTGACCGCGTCAATGGTGCCGGTGTCGTCCTCGCGGCACTGGAGGGCGAGGATGCCGGCGCCGATGGGCGGGCACATCGTCTCGGCCGACAGGATCTCGGTGATGACGTCGCGGCGGCCGATGCGCTCCAGGCCGGAGACGGCCAGCAGAAGGGCGTCGGCGTCCCCCGCGTGCAGTTTCTCCAGACGACGGTTGGCGTTGCCGCGCATCGGCACGCACTCCAGGTGCGGATACGAGGCGGCGAGCTGCGCGACACGGCGTACGGAGGACGTGCCGACGCGCGTGCCGTCGGGCAGCCGGTCGAGGGTGCTCCCGCCGGGGTGGACGAGGGCGTCGCGGATGTCGTCGCGCTTGAGGAAGGCCGCGAAGGTCGTACCGGCGGGCAGGGGGCGGTCGGCCGGGATGTCCTTGACGCAGTGCACGGCGAGGTCCGCCTCCCCGGCCAGCAGCGCGGCGTCCACTTCCTTGGTGAAGGCGCCCTTGCCGCCGAGTGCGGACAGGTCGCCCATCCAGCGGTCGCCGGACGTCGTGACGGGCACGACCTCCGTACGGATTCCGGGGTGCCGAGCGGCCAGTTCACCGCGGACGCGCTCCACTTGGGCGAGCGCCATGGGCGAGGAACGCGAGACGATGCGGATCAGTTCAGGGGCGGACATGGCGTACACCCTAGGGCGTCGGGGCCCGGGTCCGGCTCGGCGGACACTTGGACACGGGGCGGGGACGGAAGGGGGAATCGGGGGCAGGAGGCGGAACGGAGCGGGCCGGGTGGGTACGGCGGGTAGGGGACGGCGAGAGATGCCGGGCATCGTGTCCTCGTCGTCGTCCTCGTCCGGCGCTGTCCTCGTCCGGCGCACTCCTCGCCCGGCGCAGTCCTCGTCCGGCGCCCGCTCTGTGCTGATCAGGCCACCGCGGCGCCGCCTAGGGCGACGATCGTGGACGCTTTTCCCGATCCCTACATAGACATCGACGGTCACGGGGCCGAGGCCGGGACGCCGCTGCTGTTCGCGCTGATGAGCGGGTACGGGCACTTCACCGCCATGCAGGTCAGGGACGGCCGGGTGCGCGGGCTGGGGTTCCACCTCGCCCGGTTGGACGCGGCCACCCGTGAACTCTTCGGTGAGCGGCTGGACGGTGACCCGGTCCGCGAACGGGTCCGGCACGCACCGGGCCGGGAAGTCTTGCGCGACGCTTCCGTCCGGGTGTACGTCTACCGCCCGCAGCCGGGTGACGGGCCGGTCACGCTGGTGACCGTACAGCCGCCCGCGCCCGAGCCCGCAGCCGCGCAACGGCTCCGCAGCGTTCCGTACCAGCGGCCGGCCGCCCGCATCAAGCACCTGGGTGAGTTCGGGCAGGGCCTCCACCTGCGGCGGGTCACGGCGGCCGGGTTCGACGAGGGCCTGCTGGTGGCGTCGGACGGCACGGTCGCCGAGGGCACCATCACCAACGTCGGTTTCGTCGCGGGCGACACGGTCGTCTGGCCGGACGCGCCCGCTCTGGCAGGCACCGCGATGCTGGTACTCCGTCAGGAGCTGGAACGGGCCGGCGTGCCCTGGCGCGAGCAAGCCGTGCACCTCGACGACCTGGCGTCCTTCGACGGCGCCTTCGTCAGCAACTCGCGTGGCGTCGCCGCTGTCGCGCTCGTCGACCACGTCCCTTTCCCCGTGGACGCCGGGCTGGTCGGTACCGTCACGGGCTTGTATGCGGCCGCGCCGTGGGACGTCATCTGAAACTGACGGTTGGTGAGGCTCTGACGGGTGGTGAGGCGGGGCCGTGGAGAGCGGGCCGCAGGGGCGTCGTCACCCCGTTCGCCCGTCCCGGCGTGCGGACCGGCGAAGGCTGGGTCAAGGTCATCTCGTCAGGTCCACCCACCTCAGTCTCAGGAGAGTCACATGCTTCGTAACGTCGCGATCACCCTCGCCGGTGTCACGGCGGCCGGTTTCCTGGCCGCCGGGCCCGCCGCCGCCGACTCGGGCGGTGGCGCCGCCGCGGCAGGCGCGTACGGCTCCGGCGGCTACTCGTCGGAGAACACCCTCGGCGGGTACCGCCACTACAACGTCGGCGGCCCCACGGGTGTCACCGCCACCGGCGCCGCCTACGCCCACAGCAAGGCGAGCGGCGAGTTCGACTACGGCCGCTACTTCAAGGCCGTCTGGCGCTGACCCGGACACACGTCGGCCGCCGACGGACGCGCCCCGCGTCCTTCCACGGCGCGGGGGCGCGCAGGCACCGTCCGGTCGCACGCCGACGGCCCCGTGGCACCGGCTGTCACCTCCCCTTCACGCACGTGTCCGGACGCCCTTCACCGGGCATCCCGACGGCGGCCGCTGCCACACGCCAAGCCTGCCGCACGGCTCCAGCACTCCGTAGCGGATGACGGAACGCAGACGGAGCGGCCCCTGCCGGAAGCTTTCGGCGGGGGCCGCTCCGCTGCCCGGGCATCGGCGCCGGTCAGCCGTTCCCGTGCACCGTCAGCTGTGGCTCCGCTCCGGGGTCTCCAGGACCAGGACGGGAATCTCACGGTCGGTCTTCTGCTGGTAGTCGGCGTAGTCGGGGAACGCCTCGACCGCGCGTCCCCACCACAACGCCTTCTCCTCGCCCGTCACCTCACGGGCCACCAGGTCCATGCGGACGGGCCCGTCCTGCAACTCCACCCGGGGGTCCGCCACGATGTTGTGGTACCAGACCGGATGCTTGGGAGCACCGCCCAGCGAGGCGACGACGGCGTAGCTGCCCTCGTGCTCCACCCGCATCAGCGGGGACTTGCGGAGCTTGCCCGACTTGGCGCCACGGGTCGTCAGGACGATGACCGGCAGGCCCCGCATCGTCGTCCCCTTGGTACCGCCGCTGCTCTCGTACAGCTCGACCTGGTCACGTACCCACTTCTCCGGGCTCGGCTCGTACTCGCCCTCAAGTGGCATGGCATCCGTCCCATCGTCGCATCGTCGTCCGCCCGAGCGGGCGTGGTGTCGTACGGTTCCGCCCACGGGCGGAACCGACCTGACCTTTCCTCAACACAGGGGGCGTACGCAATCTTCCCGCGGGGTGTCGTGGCCGGTGGCGGGCCCGGAGAGCTACCGCGCCACCGACGCCCCCGCTCCGCTCATGGCTGCCTTGTGCTGGCGGCCCGCCAGGCGGGAACCGGATTCGCGTCGGGTGGTCCTGCGCAACAGCGGTACGGCGAGGAGGAAGCCGACGACGGCCCACGCGGTGAGGACCAGGGCGACCGTGGGAAGCTGCCAGGAGCCCGACACCTCGGCGGCGACCGCGCTCTCCGGCAGCAACGCCGACCGCAGCCCCTGGGCCATCCACTTGAGCGGGAACACCGAGGCTATCTGCTGCACGAGCTGCGGCATCCGGGACAGCGGGAACATCGTCCCGGAGATCATGAGCAGCGCCATGGAGGGCAGCACGATCAGGGCCAGCGCCTCACGCGGGTTGGGCAGGACGGCGCCGATGGCGGCGCCGAGCGGCACGACCGCGAGCAGTCCGAGGCCGGTGACCCAGAGCAGGGTGAGCCACTGTGCGGGGCCGGCCGGCAGCGGGCCGTCGGCCAGCGCCGCGCCCGCCGCGAGCAGCACGACGAGACTGCCGACGGCCGTGCCCAGGATCAGCAGCGCCTTGGCCACCAGGTACGCCGGTATGCCGCCCGGTGTGGCCCGCAGCCGCAGCAGCGCGCCCTCTTCACGTTCCGTGACGAGCATCTGCGGGACGGTCAGCACGCCGAGCTGGAAGAGCAGATAGGCGCAGAACCCGACCATCATCAGGTGGCCCATCGACAGCTCCGTGCCGGGTACGGTGTCGCTGATGGTCATGGCGAGCACGACGGCCACCACGACGTTCGCCAGATGGCCGCTCAGCTCCTTCTTGCTGCGCAGGAGTTGGCGCAGCTCGATGCCTCCGCGCCGGACCCCCGCCCGCAGAATGCGCTGCGGTCCCGTCCCCCTCATGCGGCACTGTCCTCTCGGTCCCCGGAGTCCCCCGGGTGTCGGTTCTCGGTGTTCACCATGTGCAGGTAGGTGTCCTCCAGTGTCGGGCGGCGCACCTCCAGGTCGGCTATCGGTCCGCCGATGTCGCGGTGCAGTTCCCACACCAACCGGGAAGGGTCTTCGGTGCGTTCCCTGCGCGGGGTGCCGTCCCGGGCCGTCCAGCGCACCTCGGCGCGCGCCGCGGCCTGCCGGGCCAGTTCGGCCGGGGTGCCGCAGACGCGGATGCGCCCGTCGACCAGCACGGCGATGCGGTCGGCGAGGCGTTCGGCCTCGATGAGGTCGTGGGTGGTGAGCAGGACCGTGACGCCTTCGTCGACGGCGAGCTTCTCGACCAGGACGTGGAAGTCGTAGCGCGCCTCCGGGTCGAAGCCGGTGGTGGGCTCGTCGAGGAAGAGCAGCTCGGGGCGGCCGACGATGCCGAGGGCGACGTCGAGGCGGCGGCGTTGGCCGCCGGAGAGCCTGCTCACCAGTTGGTCCGTCTGCGCGGTGAGGCCGACGACGTCGAGCAGGTCCTTCGGGTCGCGCGGGTCGGGGTAGTACTCGGCGAAGTGTCCGACCAGCTCGCCCACCCGCCATCTGCCGTGGTCACGCCAGGACTGCAGGACGAGGCCGAGCCGTCCGCGCCAGGCGTCGTCGCCGCGCACCGGGTCCGTGCCGAGCACGTGCACGTCGCCCGACGAGCGCCGGCGGAAGCCTTCGAGTATCTCGACGGTGGTGGTCTTCCCGGCGCCGTTCGGCCCGAGCAGGGCGAAGATTTCGCCGCGGTGGATGTCCAGGTCGACGCCTTGCAGCACTTCCCTGGGGCCGTAGGTCATGCGCAGGTCGCGGACCTGCACCACGGGTTCGGGCGCGGTCACCGGCGGGCCTCCGTTCGCATGGACTGGTTGTTCGCCGGGCCCGTACCGGCGGAGCGGGTACGGGGCGTGGCGTCTTCGGGCGGAGGGGTCGCATCCCCGGGAGACGGGCCCTTGGCGGCTCCTTCGACGATGGCCCGCAGTGCTGCCACATGTCCCTCGAATGCGGTCCGGCCCCGGTCGGTGAGCCGGACCTTCGTCCGGCGCTTGCGTCCGCCGCCCTCCTTCTGGATCTCCAGGTACTGGGCCTCCTCCAGCGTGTGGAGCTGTTTGGAGAGCGCCGAGTCGCTGAGCGAGAGGCTGTCCCGGATGAACGGGAAGTCCGCCCATTCGGTGGCGGCGAGCAGCGCGACCACCGAGAGCCGGGTGGACGGGTGGATCAGTTCGTCGAATCCGGTGGGGGTACTCATCGACGGCTCCCATAGTGGCGCATCGGGGCGAAGGCCCATCGGTTGGCGGGCGCGGTGACGAGCAGGAAGAGGCCGGCGCATATCGTGGCCTGCACCAGGCTGCCGTACGGCATGTCCGCCCACTCGACCAGCCAGGAGGTGAGCCCGATGCTCGTCCCGCCCAGGGCGGCGGCCACGACGAACACGGCGTACACGCGCCAGGTGTAGCGCGAGCGGTGCAGCCGCACCCGCGACTTGCGGCTCGACCGCACCCCCAAGGCGGCCAGGGCGCCCACATACGCCACCAGGATCACCCAGAGCGACCAGCTTGGGAGGTCGAGCCCGCTGACGGCCAGGTAGACCCACATCACCGCCGCGATCGGCAGGTACCCCCGACGCCCTGTCACGGTGCAGCGTTCCAATTCGTCGTAGACCCGCTCCTGCGGGACGCGGATTCTCTGCAGGTCAGCCCATGCCTGCTCGGCGTCCATCGGTGTGCCCACGCACATCGCCCCCCTGAAACCTTGACGTGCCGAATCTCCGGCCGCCGACTTTCCCACTAGGAAAGTTAGCGCAGACTTTCCCAGCGGGCAAGTCGAAACGGCGATGTCGACGGATGAGCCGTGCGGAAGGGCCCGTCACGGCAAGGACCGCAGGCGACGAGGTAGTTCACGCGGACTGCCCTTCGAGCACGCGCCCGCCGACCGCCCGCGAATCCGAGCCCGGCCGAACCGCCGCCCATGCCAGGCTGACGCGTATAGGAGATCACCCACATCACGCATCGGCACGCCGCAGCTACGACATCGTGGCCGAGGAGTACGCGGCCCGGATGCGCGACGAACTCGCCGGAAACCCCCTCGACCGCGCGCTTCTCGCCGTTCTCCTGGAGCGGACGGAACCGGGCGGAACGGTTGCCGGACTGGGCTGCGGCCCGGGCACGTGGCGGCCTGGCTCGCCGGGCACGGTGTACACACAGTCGGCAACGACCTGTCCGCGGGCATGGTCGAGGCCGGTCGTCGGCGGTTCGCGCAGGTGGAGTTCCGGGAGGACGACCTGCTCTCACCGCGCGGGACGGCCCCCGGGCCCGTCGGAGCCGCTGCCGTCAGACGACGGTCCGGTCGACGCCGTGGACGGTCGGCTTCGCCGATGCGGCTCAGGCGATCCAGTGCGGTCGGCTGGTGGCCGCCGAGGACGGGAGGCCGTCCGCGAGCGCCGTGGCCATGCGGTGCACTGCCTCACGGAGGGTGTCGGGAGGGGCGGTGTAAGGGATGCGGAGGCGCTGCGTGAAGACGCCCGGGTCGGTGGCGAAGTAGGCGCCGCCCTCGATCCGTACCCCGTAGTCCAGTGCTCGTTCGGCCAGCTCCGCGGCTATGGGTTCGCCCAGGTCGGCCCACAGGGACAGGCCGCCGGGCGGCTGTTGCCAGGTCCAGTGCGGGAGGTGTTCGGCCAGGGCGGCGGTGAGGGCGGCGCGTTGGGTACGCAACTGCTCCAAGCGGGTCGGCAGCAGCTCGGCGGACCGGTCCAGCAGGTCCAGGGCCACGAGTTGGTCCAGGACCGAGCCGCCCATGTCGGTGGCGATCCGCTGCCCGGCGAGTTCGGTGACGAGCTGGGCGGGTGCGCGCAGCCAGCCGATGCGCAGGCCCGCCCAGTGGGTCTTGCTCATCGAACCGGTGGTGATGACCTGGCCGCTCCCTCCCGGGGCGGCGAAGGAGGCGAAGGGCTGCGGGGCGGGGCCGTCGAGGGCGAGGTCGCTCAGGGTCTCGTCGACGACCAGCCAGGTCGCGGAGTGCTGGGCGGCGTGCAGGATGGCGGTGCGCTGCCCCGCGGGCATGAGGCAGCCGGTCGGGTTGTGGAAGTCGGGGATCAGGTAGGCCAGGCGGTGCACGGACCGGCGCAGGGACGAGGTGACGGTCTCGGTGTCCCAGCCGGCCTCGGTCACGGGGAGCGGCACGGTACGCAGCCGGGCGCGCCGCAGGGCTTCCAGGGCGTTCGGGTAGGACGGGTTCTCGACCAGGACCCGGTCGCCGGGGCGGCACAGCAGGCCGAGGACGAGCGTGAGCGCGTGCTGCGCGCCGGAGGTCACCAGGATTTGGTCGGGCACGGTGGCCAGGCCCCGTCGGGTGAAGCGTGCGGCGATGGCGGCGCGCAGTTCCGGCAGGCCGTACGGGTGGTAGCCGGGCGTGCCGACGTGCTCGGCGAGCTGGGGTGACACCCTGGCGAGGGCGTCGGCGAGGGTCCGGTGCGGCAGGGCGGGCGCGGCCCTGGCCAGGTCGATCGCGGTGTCCCGGGGCCCGAGGAGCCGTGTCACGCCGTGGGGCGTACGGCCTGCGGGCAGGGCCGTCCAGGTGCCCGAGCCCTGTCGGCTGTGCGCGAACCCGCTCTCGCGCAGCAGGTCGTAGACGGCCGTGACGGTGGCCCGGCTGACGCCGAGGGCCGGGGCGAGTTCGCGTTCGGCGGGGAGTCTGACGTGCAGCGCGATGCGCCCGTCCAGGATCAGCTCACTGATCGCCTGCGCCAAGTGGCGGTAGGCGGGCCGGGCCCGCGCGGGGTCGGGGAGCAGCGCGGCCAGGTGCCCGCTGCCCAGAGTGCGGCCCGCGTGCCCTGTGCCGTTCAGGGGTTGGGACGGCCCGGAACCTGCCATGCCCCTCGCCCTCGCCTCCCCGGCACCTCCTGGGGCCGTCCTGTCGCTCCGCTCAGCCAGACCACTTCCCCGGCAATGGCCATGTTCTGCCAGCCGATCACTGTACAGAGTCGCTCCGGTGGCCTGGAGAACACTCGGGCCGGCACACGGCGAGCAGGACGAAAAGGTGGAGGCGGCCGGGCATGCGGCTCGAACGGACGGATTCGGTGGGTGAAGGGGGCTCGGTGAGCTCGATGGGCTCGGTGGACGGAGAACGGGCCGGGCGGCATCGGCCCGGGCAGGGGCGACGGGAGCGCTCGCCCTCCGGGCTCAGGGCGAGGGCGAGCAGGCCCCCGCACTCCCTCACGTACGTGCCGTTCGGCGAACGTCCACTGAGGCGCCTGCCTCAGCTCTTCGCCGGCCTGGCCCTGTACGGATTCAGCCTGTCGGTCATGATCAGGGCCTCGCTGGGCGTCAATCCGTGGAGCGTCCTGTACGAGGGGCTGGCCCGCCACACGTCGCTGAGCTTCGGCACGATCAGTGCCGTCGTGGGCGTGCTCGTACTGCTGCTGTGGGTCCCGTTGAGGCAGCGGCCGACGTTCGGCACCGGGGCCAACATCGTCGTCCTGGCCTGCGCGTCCGACCTCGGGCTGCACGTCCTCCCCCAGCATCCGGGGTTTCCCGCACGTATCGGGCTGCTCGCCGGCGGCATCCTGCTGAACGGTCTGTCCGTCGCCCTCTACGTGGGCGCGCGGTACGGTCCCGGCCCCCGGGACGGCCTGATGACCGGCATGTCGGCCGCGACCGGGCGCTCCCTCCGTTCCGTCCGTACGCTGATCGAGGTCGCCGTACTGGCCGTGGGCTGGCTGCTGGGCGGCGGCGTGGGGGCCGGCACCGTGCTGTACGCCCTCGCGGTCGGCCCGGTCACGCAGTTCTTCGTCCCCCGGTGCGCCTACCGGAGCCCGGCCCGAGACCGGACGTGCGGATGACGGAGGTGTGCGCGCGCCCGTTCGCGGCTGCTCCGGTACTTTCCGTACGGCGATGATCAATCGATCCGGCCGTGCGGAACGGCCCGCCCCCGCCCCCAGGAGACCCGGCATGAGCAGCGAACCGACCATGCGCATCATCACTCAGGACACCGTCGGCGGTCCCGAGGTGCTGTACCCGACCCAGGCGCCCCGGCCGGCGCCGCTGCCCACCGAGGTCCTCGTACGGGTGCGGTCCGCCGGAGTGAACCCGGTCGACTGGAAGACCCGCCAGGGCGGCGGTATGGCCGCGGTCCTCGGCGACCCGCCGTTCTCGGTGGGCTGGGACGTCAGCGGGGTCGTGGAGGAGGTCGGCTTCGGCGTGCACACGCTCAAGGTGGGCGACGAGGTGTACGGCATGCCGTGGTTCCCACGGCAGGCCGGGGCCTACGGCGAGTACGTGACCGCGCCCTCGCGGCACTTCGCGCGCAAGCCGGCCGCGCTCGACCACGACCACGCGGCCGCCGTGCCACTGGCCGCGCTGACGGCCTGGCAGTGCCTGGTGGACGCGGCGCACGTCGAGGCGGGCCGGCGGGTACTGATCCACGCGGCGGCGGGTGGCGTCGGGCACTTCGCGGTGCAGTTCGCCAAGCACCTGGGCGCGCAGGTCATCGGTACGGCCCGGGCGGCCAAACACGACTGGCTGCACGCGCTCGGCGCGGACGAACTGGTCGATTACACCCAGGAGCGCTTCGAGGAGGTGGTGCGTGACGTGGATGTCGTCATCGACCTCGTGGGGGACGAGCACGACGCGACCAGCACCCGTTCGCTGCGTACGCTGCGGTCCGGCGGCACGCTGATCGCCGTTCCCTCCGGGGCCTCGCCCGAGCTGGTGGAGGCCGCCCGTGCCCAGGGGGTGCGGGCGAGCGGCTTCCTGGTGGAGCCGGACGGGGCGGCGCTGGCCCGTATCGGTGGGCTCATCGACGAGGGGGCGGTGTCGGTGGAGGTCGAGGATGTCCTGCCGCTGGCCGAGGCCGCCGAGGCGCACCGCCGGGGCGAGGAGGGCCGCACGCGCGGGAAGCTGGTGCTGCGCGTGGCGTCGTGAGGACCGCGGCGCCGCGGAGTGAACTCTCCGGCTGCCGCAATGCGGAATATCGGCGGTGGCCCGGAAGAAAAATTCGTGGGACATCACTGCCGGGCGCCGAAGGCCGGAGCCGGCGGATCCAACAACGGGATATCGGCATTTCTTCGTGGCGGCGGAGGTGACAGGAGGCGGGAGCAGGGTGCGGTGCACCGCCGGTCTCCGTCCGTCATGGAGATCGCCGACCGCCGTCGACACGGCATACGACTGCACGTATACCGTCGACGTTCACCTCATCGGCTCTCCGCCGTCTGCCGTACGGACGAAACGGCGGAGGTACGCAGCCGACGGCGCGCGGCGAGTGCGATCCGTCGAACCAAGGGCCCGGAAGTCCGATGGTCCGGCAGACCGGCACTTTGCCGGGAGCGTCCTACGCGTCGACCCATTCGTGGGACTGCGCCTGCTTGAGAAGACGCTGGCGGGCCTGGAGGATCTGCTCGCCGGTCATGCTCGGCACGCCGGTCACCAGCAGTTCGGTCACCTCGTCGAGGAACTCCTGGGCGGAGAGGGTGTCACACAGGACACCGTCCTCGAAATTCCCGTCGCTCGCGGCGCTCTGCGCGCGGTGCGCGCTGCCGGAGCGGCCGGGGGCGCCTTCCAGGAAACGCACCTCGGACGCCTTGGGGCCCCGGTCGCCCTCGTCCACCAGGAATTCGACCTTGACACCGGGGGCCATCAGCCCCTTGTCGAATTCCAGGTCGTTCACATGCACGAAGACGTCTTCTCCGCCGTCGTCCGGCACCACGAATCCGTAGCCGCGTACCTCGTCGAAACGAATGACCTTGCCCGAAACCATCACTGTGCCCCAGACCCCAATTCCACAACTGCCCGCAAATTCCGCACCCCGTCACCGTCGTCCCGGCGGCGCCCCGTTCCCACCGGCTGGGCCGGCAGAGGTCATCGCCCGAGGAGGAGACGATTCGGTGGATGTCCCGCCCATACTATTGCCGAGCGGCGGCGGAACGTCCAGCCCGGTGCCCGCCCCCGCGCGGCCCCGGCGTACGCGGGCGGCCGTCGGGGCGGATCCGGACGGGCCGGCACGGTACCGGTCCGTCGGTACGGCACCGTCCCGACGGAACGATGCCGTACCGACGCGACGCGTCAGTCGGCCAGCGCGGCCCGCACCTCCTCGGCGAGCAGGTTCACGTAGGCGTCGGCCCAGCCCTCGACCGTGCTGTGCTCCCACAGGTCGGTCGAGTACTCCATGTAGCCGGTCAGCGTGTCGCCCGCCGGGATCAGCCCGATGCTGAGGTCCGTACGGGCGGCCGGGACGGCCAGGTCCTCGACCACGGCGGCCACGCCGGGCAGCTCGATGTCCGTCTGCAGCGAACTCTGGTACGCGAACCCGAACGGCACGTGGTCCGGCACCTCGACCCCCATCTCCTCCCGCAGCGGCTCGACGAGCCTGCGCAGCGACACGATGTGGTCGATGCCCTCGATCGAGGTGTGCGCGACCTGCCGTACGAGGTCGGTGAAGGTCCCGACCCCGTCGAGCCGGATACGCAGCGGGAGGCCCACGGCCGTGCAGGCCATCAGCGACTCGAAGGCGCGGCGCTCACGGTTGGCGTAGGCGACGTTCGCCACGACGTCCGTCCGCCCGGAGAGCTTGCCGATCAGCCGGCCCAGGGCGGCGGTCGTGACCGCGTACGGTGTCGTACCGCACTTCCTGGCCAGCCGTTCCACGTCGGTCAGCAGGCCGGAGTCCACGGAGAAGAGCACGACACGGCCCTGTCCGCTCAGGGTTTCCGGGCGCGGCCGGTCCAGCGGCAGCGCCAGCTCGAAGGGCGCTCCGTCCAGTTCCCTGGCCCAGTACTTCAGGAGGCGCTGGTCCGGCCGTTCCGGTGCGGTCTCCCGCTGCCAGCGCGCGTATTCGGTCGGCTGCGGCACCGTACTGGCCAGCGTGTGCGGCGTCCCGGTCGCCGCGGCACCGTAGAGGGCGGCGAAGTCGCTCAGCAGGACGCTGACCGCCCAGCCGTCGCAGGTGGAGTGGTGCAGCACGAAGAACAGCACCCAGGTCGACGGGCCGCTGCGCACCAGCCGGAGCTTGGGCGCCACCCCCTCGCCGAAGTCGAACCGGGTGGCGGCGGCCTGTGCGCTGATCTGCTCGATCTCGGCGTCCATGGCCTCGGCGGCCACCGCCGTTCCGGCACGGGTGTTCCGGCCGGTGGTCAGGTCCTCGACCTGGAGATCGACCGGCCGCGGCCGCAGGATCTCCTGCCACCACTGCCCGTCCTCCTTCACGAACCGGGTGCGCAGCGACTCGTGGCGGGCGATGAGCTGACTGAGCGCGGTACGCAGCGCCGGCAGGTCCAGGCCGCCGGTGAGGGTGATGCGCAGGGCGACGTTGAAGACGTGCGGCGTGGGGTGGTCGTCCTGGGCGATGAACCCCTGCTGCTGGTAGGTGGCCGGCGCGCGGTCGACCACGTCCGTGGCACCGTCCGGTCCCGCGTCCGCACCGGTGTCAGTACCGGCGTCGGCACCGCTCCGCCCCCCGGTACCGGCGTCGGAACCGGTACCGGCACCGGCACCGGCGCGGGTCTCAGCGTCCACCCGGGGGCTCTCGGAGCGCCCGGCCTCGGCGTCCTCGGAGGGCGCGTCGGTCCCGGTGTCGCCGGCCAGGTATGCCGCCATGGCCCGTACCGTCGGCTCCTGGTAGAAGCGCACCATCGGGTACTCCTGGCCGAACACCTCCCGGGCCCGGTTGACCAGCCGGATCGCGGCGATCGAGTGACCGCCGAGGTCGAAGAAGGAGGCGTCGGGTCCGATGGCGTCGGCCGTGAGGTCGAAGGCGTCGGCCCAGAGGGCCCGGAGACGGTGTTCGATCCGGTCCCGGAGGCCGGGTTCGGGTCCGTCGGCGGACGAGGCGGGAGCGGGTGCCGTCTGCCGGGCTTCCTGCCCCGGCTTCCCAGAAACGGGCGCGGGAACAGGCGCGGAAGCCGGCGTGAACGCGGGCGCGGGTCGCGCGGCCGTGACGATCTCCGGGTCCGGCAGCGCGGCGCGGTCCATCTTCCCGTTGCCCCCGAGCGGCAGTGCGGTGAGGACCGCCCAGGACCGCGGTACGAGGTACTCCGGCAGCCGGGCCGCGAGTTCGCGGGCCAGCCGGTCGGCGTACGTCCGGCGGCCGGCCGCGGTGGTGGTGTCGTCCGCGTCCCGGTCCGCCGGTACGGCGTACGCGGCGAGGTAGGCCTCGCCCCGGCTGTCGCGGCGGGCCACCACGGCGGCTTCGCGCACGCCGTCCAGACCGTTGAGCGTGCGGGCCGCTTCCTCCGGTTCTACGCGGTAGCCGCGGATCTTCACCTGGTCGTCGGCACGGCCGCGGAACTCCAGTGCCCCGTCCTCGGTCCAGCGCACCAGGTCACCGGTGCGGTAGAAGCGGGTTCCGGCCGACGGTGCGCCCGCGCCGGACGCCCCGGGCGACCCAGCCGTGGTCGCACCCTCAAGGGCCTTCGCACCGGACTCCGCACCGACCGGGTCCGGACCGAAGCGGTCGTCGGCCGACGCGGGGACGCCCAGGTATCCCCGGGCGATGCCCGGCCCGCCGACGTACAGCTCGCCCACCGTGCCGAGCGGCACCGGCGCGCCGGACGCGTCGAGGACCCGCACGCTGACGTTGTCGGCGGGGCGGCCGATCGGGATCGGTCCCGAACCGGTGCCGGGCGTGCGCGGGCCGACGGTCTGGGTGGTGCACAGCACGGTCGTCTCGGTCGGTCCGTAGACGTTGACCGTCTCGTACGGCACGTCCGGGTGCGGCCGGGTGCGCATCACGTCACCGCCCAGCAGCAGGTGGCGCAGCGGCGGCTGTTCGGCCGGCGGCAGGGTGAGCAGTGCCTCGCCCAGGGCGGTGGGCAGGATCGAGAAGGTCACGTGCTGCTGCGCGTACCAGCGGGCCAGTTCCGCGGTGTCCGCACGGACCGTGTCGTCGGCGATGACGAGTGACGCTCCTGCGGTCAGCGCGGGCCAGATCTCCAGGACGGACGCGTCGAAGCTCTGGCTGCACACCAGCGCGCTGCGGTCGGCCGAGGTGAAGGCGAAGCGCTTGTGGTGCCACTGGCAGAGATCGACGACCGCGCTGTGGGGCACCGCGACGCCCTTGGGCTTGCCCGTGCTGCCGGAGGTGTAGATGACGTAGCACAGGGACTCGGGCCCGGCGGCGTCCGACGGCACCTTCTTCGTACGGTCGGTGGTGCAGTTCTCGGCGGCGGCGACGTCGATGACGGCCAGGCCGTCGGGCAGATCCAGCTCATCGGCCCGGGAGCCAGTGCTCAGCAGGAGCCGAGCGCCGCTTTCCGCGATCACCGTGGCGGCCCGGGCCCGTCCCAGCGACGGGTCCAGGGGGACGTACGCCAGGCCGGACTTGAGCACCGCGAGCATGGCGACGACGAGGTCGGTGGAGCGGGGCAGCCACAGGGCCACCACGTCGTCCGCACCGTCCGCGGTCGCTGTCGCCGTGGTGCCGGACCGTTCGCGGACGACGGCGGCCAGCCGTTCGGCCCGGGCGTCCAGTTCGCGGTAGCTGAGGCGGTCGTCACCGTGGTGGACGGCGGTCCGGTACGGGGCGTCCGCCGCGCGCCGGGCGACGAGTTCGTGGACGGTGGCGCGCGCCACCGGGCGGACCGGGCCCTGCTGCCATGCGGCGGGCACCGGCTGGGCTGCCGGCTCGACCGGCGGGACGGTGACCATGCCCCGCTGTCGGGCCGCGGTTGTCGCCGGCTGTTCGGGCGAGGGCGTCACGGCCTGCGCGGTCTCCTGCCGCGCCGGCATGGCGCCGAGGCGGGACAGTGGTGTCCCCGGTTCCCGTACGGCCGCTTCGAGCAGGTCACGGAAGGTACGGAAGAAGCCGTCCACGGTGTCCGCGTCGAACAGGTCGGTGTTGTACTCCAGGTGGCAGCGGATGCCTTCGGGCTGGTCGGTGAAGTACACCGCGAGGTCCGTGAGGGCCTTGTCGGGCCCCGCGTCGATCACGGTGGCCCGGACGCCGGGCAGATCGAAGCGGAACGGGTCGCTGCTCTCGAACTCCGCGAGCACCTGGAAGACCGGCGTACGGTCGGTGGTACGCGCCGGAGCCAGCTCCCGCACCACCGCCTCGAAGGGCACGTCCGCGTGGTCGTACGCGTCCAGGGCGACGCCTCGTACGCGGTCGAGGAACGTGCCGAACTCCGGGTCGCCGGACAGGTCGAAGCGGAGCGCGAGGGTGTTGACGAAGAAGCCGAGCAGGTCCTCGGTGCCCTGGGGGCGGTCCGAGATCGGGGTGCCGACGACGATGTCCCGCTGGCCCGTGACCCGGTGGAGCATCGCGGTGAAGCCGGCGAGCAGCGTCATGAAGAGGGTGCCGCGCCGCTGCCTGCTCAGGTCGCGCAGCCGATCGGACAGTTCGGGGGCGAGCCGGTGGAAGACGGCCCGTCCGTTGGAGGTCATGGCCGCGGGGCGGGGGCGGTCGCAGGGCAGTTCCAGTACGGGGAGCTCGCCGCCGAGCGTGTCGAGCCAGTACCTCAGGTCCACGGCGCCCGCCGGGTCGTCCAGCGCGCGGAGCTGGGCGCGGGCGTGATCGGCGTACGTGCCGGTCAGCGCCGGAAGTCCCGCGTCGGAGCCGTGGTGCGCGGCCCGGTAGAGGGCGGACAGGTCGCGCGCCAGGACGGTGGCGGAGGCGGCGTCCACGACGATGTGGTGCAGGGAGAAGACCAGGACGTGGCGCTCCTCCCCCAGCTTGACCAGCCGGGTGACGAACAGCGGCCCCTCGACGAGGTCGAAGCGCCGGGCGCTCTCGTCCGCCAGGACGGCACGGACCGCGGCGTCCGCGGCCTCCTCGCCGTCGGCGCCCGCGCCCGTGCGGTCGAGCACCGCGAAGTCGGGTGCGGACGGCGGCAGGACGAGCTGGCAGGGCGCGTCGTCGATCTCCCGGAAGACGGTCCGCAGGCCCTCGTGCCGCGCCACCAGCTCGCCCAGCGCCGTACGCAGCGCCGGGACGTCGAGCGGGCCGTCGAGGCGGATGGCCTTGGTCTCGTTGTAGGCGGTACGGCCCGGCAGCATCCGTTCGAGGAACCAGATGCGCTGCTGTCCGGGCGACAGCGGGGCGGCGCTCTCGTGTGACACGGACGTACGCGCGCCCGCGCTCGCTCCCGTGCTCGTATCCGTATTCACGCCCGCATCCGCGCCCGCTTGCGCAGCTGTGAGCGCGTCCGCGCCCGGCGCGTGGTAGCGGCGGCGCAGCGCGTCGATGTGGGTGAGGCCGGTGCGCAGCGCGCCCGGCTGGACGCCGAAGTCGACGAGCGAGACGATCTCGTCGGCGCCCGCCGCGCTCACCGCGTCCACCACGGAAGCGACGGTTTCGGGCGTGCCGATGAGCGCCCGCTGGTCGCAGTAGCGGTCGTAGGCGCGGCGGAAGAGCACGTCGAGGTCGTCCTCGCTGAGCGCGGACAGGTCGACGTTGTGGCCGAGGCTGTTGGCGACATTGCCGAACAGGGAGAGCGAGGCGCGCATGTACCGTGCCAGGGGCTCGTACGCCTCGGCGCGCGCGGTGCGGTGGTCGGCCGCTAGGTAGGTGTGCAGCAGGACGGCCACCCGCCCGGCGTCCGGGTCCAGGCCGTGCTCGGCGCGGGTGCGGCGGTACAGCGCGATGTTCTCGGCGAGCTGTTCGACGCTCTGGGTCATCAGGTTGGTGACCACGCCGACGTCGTTCCGGGCGGCGGCCACGTACGAGGCGGGGTTGCCGACCACCGCCGTGTACATGGGCGGCGCGTCCTGGACGGGGCGCGGGAACAGGCGTACCTCGGTCTCGCCGTCGCCGCCGGTGCGCCGCACGGCCTCGCCGCGCCAGAGCCGGCGGACCTGCTCCACCTGCTCGTACATCATCTCCTTGTGGCGGCCGAAGTGCTCGGGGAAGAAGACGAAGTCGTTGGCGTGCCAGCCGCTGGCGCAGCCGATGCCGACCCGGCCGCCGGAGAGGTTGTCGGCCATCGACCACTCCTCCGCGACCCGGACCGGGTCGTGCAGGGGCAGGACGACCGATCCCGCGTTGAGGCGGACGTGCCGGGTCTCACGGGCGAGGGCGGCGGCGAGCACGACCGGGTTGGGAAACAGGCCGCCGAAGGAGTGGAAGTGCCGTTCGGGCATCCAGAGCGCGTGGAATCCGTGCTGGTCGGCGAAGCGGGCGGTCTCCAGGATGTGGTCGTACTTGCCCGGAGCGGCAGCCGGGGAGCCGGCATCGGCACCGGCTTCGGCTTCGGCTTCCTCCTGGGGGTAGTCGCCGAAGAAGTAGATGCTGAAGTCGGGAGCGCGGCGTGCGGCCACGGCCGTACGGCTGCCGGGCTCGGTCCTCGGCGCCGGAGCCTGCGCGACCGCCGGAGCCTGCGCACCTGCCGGAGGCTGCGTGACCTCAGGAAGCCGTACGATCCCCGGCCCCTGCGTGGCCGTCGGCCCCTGCGTCGCTACGGGAATCTGCGCCCTCGTCGGAGCCTGCGCCTGCGGCGGAGTTTGTGCCTGCGCCGGAGCCTGCCCGCCCGGCGTCGGCAGCACCTTCGGACCGCCGGGGAAGAAGCCCGCCGCCCGCAGGTCCCGCATCGACCCGCGGACCGCGTCGGCGATGAACGCGATGTCGCCGTCCGAGTGGGCGGTCGACAGGAAGAAGTTGCGCCATTCCCAGACGTGCACCCCGCGCAGCATCAGGTGGTGGTACAGCAGCTCCATGTCGGCGCGGTGCTCGAAGCGGAACTGGGAGCCGAAGTGGCTCACGCTCAGCGGGAACTCCTCGTCCTCGAAGAAACGATTCAGCGAGTCCGCGAGGCCGGCGGTACGGGCGTTCAGCCGCTCCTGGAGTCGTGGGCTGTGCTCCTTCAGGTGCGTCAGCACGGCCCGCGCGGCGACCATCGAGACCGGGTGCTGGATGTACGTACCGCCGAAGAAGGTGGTGTCGGCGGGCGGGTAGCTGGCGTCCCCGTACTGCCAGAAGCCGCCGTCCACACCGTCCATGATGTCCGCGCGGCCCGCGATGGCGCCGATCGGGAAGCCGCCGCCGAGCAGTTTGCCGTACGTCGCGAGGTCGGGGGTGACCCCGTAGAGCTCCTGGGCGCCGCGCGGCGCCGGACGGAAGCCCGTCAGCATCTCGTCGAACATCAGCACGATGCCGTGGCGGCGGGTCAGCTCGCGCAACTGCCGTACGAAACCGACGGGGCGCAGCGACGGGTGGCGGCTCTGTACGGGTTCGATGATGACCGCGGCGATGTCGTCCGCGTGCTCGGCGATGACCTCCAGGCTCGCGTCACTGCCGTAGTCGAGGACCAGCAGGTCGGCGACGCTGGCGGACGGGATGCCGGTGGAGACCGGGACGGTGATCCGGTCGGCGCCGGTGCCGGCGGAGCGGCCCAGGACGTTGTCGGCGTGGCCGTGGTAGGCGCCGTGGAAGGTGACGATGCGGCGGCGGCCGGTGGCGGCGCGGGCGAGCCGGATCGCGGCGGAGTTCGCCTCGGTACCGGAGTTGGCGAACGCCACGCGTTCCATGCCGGTCAGCTCCGCCAGCAGCTCGGCGGCCTCGCCGGTCTCGACGTTGCGCGGGCCGAGCTGGATGCCCCGGGAGAGGTGTTCGCGGACGGCCTCGCTCACGAAATCCGGCTCGTGGCCGAAGAGCAGCACGCCGAAGCCCATGGTGATGTCGACATAGCGATTGCCGTCGATGTCTTCCAGCCGGGAGCCGTGGGCCCGGCGGCCGGCGATCGGGTACAGCATCTCCTTCGTCTTGCTGCGGAACCCGACGACGGCCCGGCTGTCGGCCAGCACCCGGCGGTAGCGCTGGGCGATCTCCTTGGAGGTGGCGGTCTTGGCCGTGTAACGGCGCACCAGGTCGTCGAGGTGGGCCTGCTGGGACGCGGAGGCGGAGCCGCCGACCATGCCGGAGGCGCGGGAGACGGTCACCCGGGGGCCGTGCACGCGTTGCCGACGCTCGGCGGACGGCTCCTGCGCGGCGCCGTTCGCCGACGGGGCGACGGCCTGATCGCCCGCCGCCGGCTGATCCGCGGTCCCGGCCGGAGCCGCGGCCCCGGTCCCGGCCGGACTTCCGGTCGCACTCCCGCTTCCGGTCGCGCTCCCGCCCGCGGCCTCGATCCGCTCCGCGATGCTGCGGGAGAGGTCGGACATCGCGGCCAGGTTCTGGTCCACCGCAGCGGCGGCGGCGCTCGGCCCGGTCATTTCCCGCCCGCCTTCCCGTTGGCCACCACGCCGCCGGTCAGGGCGCTCGTCGCCTGCGCGGTCAGCAGTTGGGAGAGCTGGCTCATCTGGGTCATCATCTGCAACTGGATCTGCGACAACTGCTGCACCTGGCGGACGAGGTCGGTCAGTTCCGCGCGTGTCACGGGCTGCGACGAGCCGGACGGCTCGGCAGGCGCGGGAACGGGCGCGGGCGTGGACTCGGGGGCGCGGACCGGCTCGGGCGCGGGCGCGCGGACCGGCTCGGGCATGCCGATGGGCTCCGGCATGCCGATGGGCTCGGGCCTGCTGACGGGTTCCGGCGCACGCACGGGCTCGGCGGGCGCCGCAGCGGCCGGCTCGTGCCGTACGGGCTCGGCGGCGACCGGTTCGTCCCGTACGGGCCCCGCCGCACCGCCCGCCATCCGCCCCACGATCAGCTCCGTGAGCTGCGCCGGGGTGCTCGCCTCCTCGAACAGCTCCCGCATCGCGACCTTGACCTGGTGGTCCTGCTCCAGCTCGCGCAGCACGCTGATCATCTGCAGCGAGTCCGCACCGAGGTCGAAGAAGGATGTGTCGCCCGTGATCGCGTCGGCGTCGTGCCCGAGGTGCTTGGCGACCAACTCGATGACGTGCCCGAGCACCCTCTCGAACACTGCCTCGTCCTGTGCCACGTCTTCCTCTTCTCTCGCTGGTTCTCTCGCTGGTTCGCCGGTCCGGACGGCCCGGACGGCTGTCGGCTCCGGCCCCGTCCAGAACGTCTTGTGCTGGAAGCGGTAGCCGGGCAGCCAGGTCCTGCGGCCTCCGCTGCCGGCGGTGAGCGCCGGCCAGTCGAGGTCCGCGCCCGCGCAGTGGAGCTGGGCCACCGCGCCCCAGAAGGCGCCGGGTCCGGCGCCGCGGCGCAGCGTCGGTACCGCCCGCACGCCGGGGAGCGCGGCACGGGCCAGTCCGCTGAGTGTGGTGTGCGGGCCGATCTCGACCAGCGCGGCGGAGCCGGTTTCGCCGAGTGTGCGCAGTACGGCGTCGTAGCGGACCGGCCGGCGTGTCTGCCGTACGAAGTAGTCGGCGTCCGGTGCCCAGCCCGGCTCGTGCAGGCGCCCGTCGAGGCAACTGACGAAACCGGTCGTGACCGGGCGGAAGGTGACGCCGTCGAGCAGGTCCCGGAACTTGTCCAGGATCGGGTCGGTGAGCGCGGTGTGGAAGGCGCGCGTCACCGGGAGCCGTTCCGCGGGGATGCCGCGCTCCTCCAGCCGGGTCAGCAGCCGGTCGACGGCCGTGACGGGGCCGGCGAGCACGTGCCGCTGCGCCCCGTTGACGACGGCCAGTTCGAGGCCGGTGATCTCGTCGGCCAGGTTCTGGACGGTGTCCAGGTCCGCCGAGACGGCGGCCATGGCACCGCGGGCGCAGTGGTCCTGCATCAGGCGTCCGCGCTCCGCGGTGATGCGCAGGCCGTCTTCGACGGACAGCGCGCCCGCCGCGCAGAGGGCGGCGTACTCGCCGACGCTGTGCCCGGCGACGATGTCCGGCGTGATGCCGGCGTGGCGCCACAGCCCGGTGAGGGCGTACTGCAGGGCGAAGAGGGCCGGCTGGGCGTTCCGTGTGTTCTCCGTGACGGTACGGTCCGCACCGGGGTCGAGCAGGGCGTCGAGCAGGGAGCTGCCGTACAGCTCCTGGTGGTGGCGGTCGCAGGTGTGGAGCAGGTCGCGGACGACGGCGAAGCGCTCGTACAGCGGTCGTGCCATGCCGGGGTACGGGCTGCCCTGTCCCGTGAACTGGAAAACGACGCCCGGCCGTCCCTCCCGGGGTGCCTCACCGGTCGTCACGGCGGCTGCGGCGGGGCCGCCGGTGCCCGCGAGCCAGCCGTCCAGGGCCGCGGCGAGGTCCGCGGGGGTCGTGCCGCGGGCTGCCAGGCGGTGCCGGTGGTGGGCCCGGCCCGCCGCGGTGGTCACCAGGTCGGCGAGGTCGGTCCCGGGGTGCCGGGTCAGGTGGTCGCGTACGGCGTGGGCGTTGGCCGTGAGGGCCTCGGCGGACTGGCCGGACAGGACCAGGACGTCCGGTGCGGTCACGGTGGCGGCGCGGGGCGCGGGTTCGGGGGCCTGCTCCACGATGATGTGGGCGTTGGTGCCGCCGACGCCCAGGGACGAGACGCCCGCGCGGCGCGGTGTGTCCCCCTGGGGCCACAGGCGCGCCTCTTCGGGGATGTAGAAGGGGCTGTGGTCGAGATCGAGGGCGGGGTTGGGCTCCCGGAAGTTGGCCATCGGCGGGATGACGCCGTGTTTGAGGACGAGCAGGGCCTTGATGAAGCTGGCGATGCCCGAGCACACGTCGAGGTGGCCGATGTTGGCCTTGGTCGAGCCGAGCGCGCAGTACCCGGTCCGGTCGGTGTCGGTGCGGTACGCGGAGACGGCGCCGTCGAACTCGATCGGGTCGCCCTTCAGCGTACCCGTACCGTGTGTCTCCAGGTAGCCGACGGTGTCCGCGCCGATGCCGGCGTGGTCCAGCGCGCGGCGGATGGCGCCGCGCTGGCCGGCCGCGCTCGGGGCGGTGTAGGTCTGCTTGTCCGCGCCGTCGTTGTTGACGCCCCAGCCGCGTATGACGCCATGGACGGTGTCGCCGTCGGCGAGGGCCCGGTCCAGGCGCTTGAGGACGACGGCGGCGACGCCGGTGCCGCCCACCGTGCCGTCCGCGCGGGCGTCGAAGGCGCGCAGGTAGCCGCTCTTGGAGAGGATGGAGCCCTTGACGTACTGGTAGCCCAGCACCTGCGGCACATGGATGGCCGTGGCGCCGGCCAGCGCGATGTCGCTGTCGCCGATCATCACCGACTGCGCGGCGAGCTGCACGGCTACGAGGGAGCTGGAGCAGGCGGTCTGGACGCTGATGGCCGGGCCGGTGAGGTTGAGGCGGAAGGAGGCGCGGGTGGCGGTGAAGTCGGCGTAGTTGCCGACCAGGACCTGCATCCTGGAGAGCCAGTCGTCGCCGACCGGTCCCTTCAGGACGTTGTTCAGCAGGTAGTTCTCCAAGGTGTAGAGGTGGTAGCCGGTGCTGGCGAAGACACCGGTGCGCAGTCCGCCCCGTTCGCGCGGATATCCCGAGTCCTCCAGGGCGTGGTAGGCGCATTCCAGGAACATCCGGTGCTGCGGGTCGGTGAGCTGCGCCTCCCGGACGCTCATCCCGAAGAACCCGGCGTCGAACCGGTCGATGCCGGACAGGATGCCGCTGGCGCCGACGAAGTCGTCCGCCCGGTACTTCTCGGCGGGGACGCCGGCCGCGGCCAGTTCCTCGTCGGTGAAGCGCCGTACGCAGTCCAGGCCGTCCCGGATGACGTGCCAGAACTCCTCGGGGGTGTCCGCTCCGGGGAAGCGGAAGGCCATGCCGATGACCGCGACGCGCGAGTCGGCCGGTACGTTCATGAGGTGCCGCCCTCCGCGGCGGAGGAGACCTCCCGGCCGGACGCCGGGCCGCCGCTCTCCCGGGCCGGTGGTCGGTTCGGGAACAGGGAGCGTCCCCTGGCCAGCACGACGAGCAGGGCGACGCACAGGACGATGGCCAAGCCCTGGAACGCGCTCACCACCTGTAGGGGCGAGAAGCGCTCCAGCAGCGCCGCGCTGACGATCATGCCGAGGCCGAAGCCGCTGTTCTCGGCCGAAGCGGAGAGCCCGAAGAGGCGTCCGCGCTGCTCGTCGGGGGCGGCCTGCAGCCGGGAGACGTACGCGATCTCCGTGAACCCGTCGGCCATGCCGGCGACGAGCGCGGCGGCCGCGGCCGGAACAGCCGGCAGGCCGCTGAAGACCACGATGAACGCCGCCGACATCACGATGGAGCCGATCGCGAAGGCGCGCTCCCCCGGCGACCAGCCGGTCTTGCTGGTACGCCGCGAGCACACCTGCTGGGCCACGATGTTGCCGATCGCCCAGGTCGCCCAGAACTGGCTGATGAAGGTGGCCGGATGCGAAGGATCCAGGGCGCTGGAGTAGATGGGCAGGGCGACGTTGTGCGAGGACGAGCCGAGGCCGTCGGCCGCGCGGACCGCGACCATGACCGCCAGCAGCGGTGCCGCCTTGAGCAGCGCGAAGGAAGCCCAGCGGCCGGTGCCCGCGTCGTCCGCCGCCGCGCCGTCGGCCGTGCTCGGTTCGGCGACGGCCCGGGTGCGGATGGGCAGCAGGAAGAGGACCGTCGCGGAGACCGTGAAGGTGATGGCGTCCAGCACGAAGGCGGTGGTGTAGCCGAACTCCGCGACGACCACGCCCGCCGAGGCGAACCCGGCGATCATGGCCAGTGAACGGCCGGTGACCAGCAGGCCGTTGGCCCTGGTCCGCAGGTCGGCTCCGACGATCTCCGGGACGCTGCTGCGCAGGGCCACCTGGGAGAGGGTCGAGCAGGCGCCGGTCACCACGGCGAGCGCGAACAGCAGGGTGACGCGCGCTCCGTCGGGTGCCAGGAGCAGCAGCGCCAAGGCGACCGCCTGGGTGAGGTCCGCGCACACCATCAGCCGTTTGCGGTCGTAACGCGACACCAGCCGGCCGCTGACGAAACCGGACAGTACGCTGGTGATCAGCCGTACGGCCATGAACAGGCCCGCGGTCAGCGCGCTGCCCGTGACCTGGTAGACGAAGACGTTCAGCGCCACCATGTTCAGGTAACTGCCGTACGCCGATACGGCATTGCCGACGACGAGCAGCCGGAAGTGCCCCACTCTCTTGTTCCCCCTCAACGCCCTGTGCCGGCCTGGTCCACCACACGGACGGCGGAGGACGAAAGTACGCACTTACGGTCACCCGGTTCGCGGTACGCCTGGAGACGCATCATCCGGTGACTTGACCCGCGCTCGGCCGCGCGTGTAGGGGCATGGTGCGGACGGCCGCGGCCTCCTTGCGTTTTGCCGCGTCCGTGGTTAGATCAAGCCGCATGTCACGGGGGATGTGCTGCCCCCGCGGCACCGTCGGCAGTTCCGCTCCGTACCCGCGGGAGGGCGCACCATGTCCGGTCCCGCTCGGGCCGTCTTTCCGGCGTTGAGCCGACGAGCACCGCGCAGCGCGGCGGCCGTACAACGGCCTTGCCCCGCTCCATCCGCTCCGCCCGCGCCGCCGGACCGATCGTCCTGACGCCGCGGGCCGCCGGATCTTCCCTGCTCCACCATCACCCCCTTGGAGGAAGAGATGTCGGACCACAGCGCGCCCACCATGCCGCCACTGCTGTCCCCCCGGGAGCGAGAGGTACTGTCGCACATCGCGGACGGCCTGACGTACGACCAGACGGCCAGGCGTCTGGGCATCAGCGTCCATACGGTCAGCACCTACTTGCGCCGTATACGGGCCAAGCACCCGGCTCCGACCCTCGCTCATCTCGTACGTCTCCAGTTGGCGCAGAACAGCGGCTGACGGTCCGCGGGTCCGGGCGCGTCCGCGGCGGCGCGCCCGCGTTGGCTGAATCTCGCCCGTTCAATGGCCGGTATCCGGACAACCTCACGGGAGTGTGTCCGCTGCCTTGCCGTCCGCCGGTGCTACGAGCCGGTGTGCGAACGATGGGCGCCATCCGGTTTCGCGGGGCGGCGGCGGGTACCCGCCGCCGGACGCCGAAGCCGAGCGGAGGGCGCCCGTTGGCCATGGACGGCTCATCACCGGCACGGCCGGACGGAGCAGGGGAAGCGGGCGCGCACGCGCCGACGGGCACCACCCGCCCCGGACCGCCGCCGTGCTCCACGGCGGTCACCGGCGTCCCCCGAAGGGACCAGGCCCGGACGTGGCGTCCCGACGACCCGCGGGTCCCGTGGTGAACTGCGGGCACGGGCGCCGGCGTCGCCGGACACGCGACCGGCCCGCCCGGCGACGCGTCCGAGGGGTGGCCGCGGTCCATGTGAGGCAGCGCCCACCGGCCGGTTCGACGGAAGGACGGGTGATGCGCCGTATCCGGACAGCGGACGACCAGGGCGCGGACCGGGCCCGGGCGGTGGACGCGGACGTCGCGGGCGCCGTCGAACGGGTGCTGGACGAGGTGCTCGGTGCGCGGCTCGCCGAGGCCGCGGCGGCCGACGCCCTGTTCGGCCGTGACATCGCCGAACGCGTCGCGCGCTTCACGCTGGGCGGCGGCAAGCGGCTGCGCGGCCGGTTCGTGTGGTGGGGCCTGCGGGTCTGCGGTGGCGGCGGTGAGACGGCGGGCGCCGCGCTGCGGCTGGCCGCCGCACTCGAACTCGTCCAGACCTGTGCGCTGGTGCACGACGACGTGATGGACGGCGCCGAGCTGCGCAGGGGCAGGCCCGCTCTGCACGCCGAGCTGCGGGGGCAGTACGCCCGCCGGCCCGGCCAGGACCGTTCCGACCGGTCGGCGGAAACGTTCGCCCGGCCGGCGGAGACGTTCGGCCGGTCCGCGGCGATCCTGGCCGGTGACCTCGCGCTGGCCTGGGCCGACGACACCGTCATGGACACCCGCTTCCCCGCCCCCGCGCGGTCCGCGGTGCACGCGCTGTGGCGGACCATGCGGACCGAGATGGTCGCCGGCCAGTACCTCGACCTGCACGGCCAGGCCACCGCGTGCCGCTCCCCCGCCCGCGCGGTCCGCACCGCCCGCCTCAAGAGCGCCCGCTACTCGGTCGAACGGCCGCTGCTGATGGGCGCCGCGCTGGCCGGCGCCGACGACCGGACCGCCGGTGCGCTGCGCTCGGCGGGCCGCTGCGCCGGGCTCGCCTTCCAGCTCCACGACGACCTGCTGGGGGTGTTCGGCGACCCGGAGGAGACCGGGAAACCGTCCGGTGACGACATTCGCGAAGGCAAGCTGACCTACCTCACCGCGGTCGCCCGCGCCCGGGCGGAAGCCGCCGGCGACGACGGGGCCCTCGGCGTCCTCGACGCGGCACTGGGCGACCCGGGCCTCTCGGCCGCCGCCGTGGACCGCGTACGGGACGTGTTCGTCTCGACCGGGGCCCGTGCCGCGCTGGAGGACAAGGTCGAGATCCTCGCCGACCGGAGTGTGGCGCACCTGGCCGACGTCCGCGCCGCCGACCCGGCCGCCCTCCGCCACCTGCACGCGCTGCTCCGGGCCACGGCCGGTGCCCGTACGCACGCCCCGCCGGGCGGCCCTCCCGCAACGGTGCCCGTCGTGGCGGCCCGCGCAGGTGAGCGGTGAAGTCCGTCCCCGGCCGCACCGACCACGTCGTCGTCATCGGTGCCGGGCTGTCCGGGCTGTCCGCCGCGCTGCATCTGCTCGGCGCCGGGCGGCGGGTGACCGTGGTCGAGCGCGACCTCCGGCCCGGCGGCCGGTGCGGCCGCCTCGAACGCGGCGGCTACCTGATCGACACCGGGCCGACCGTGCTGACCATGCCGGACCTCGCCGAGGAGGCGTTCGCCGCGGTCGGCGCCTCGATGGCCGGGCGGCTGGACCTGGTGCCCCTGCACCCCGCCTACCGCGCCCGGTTCGCCGACGGCAGCACGCTCGACGTGCACACCGGCGCGGAGGCCATGGAGGCCGAGATCGAACGGTTCGCCGGGGCCCGGGAGGCCGTGGGCTACCGGCGGCTGCGCTCCTGGCTGAGCCGCCTGTACACGGTCCAGATGCGGCGCTTCATCGACGCCAACTTCGACTCGCCGCTGCATCTGCTCCACCCCGACCTCGCCCGCCTCGCGGCGCTCGGCGGCTTCGGCCGGCTCGACGCCCGTATCGGCCGGTTCCTGGCCGACGAGCGGGTGCGCCGCGTCTTCTCCTTCCAGTCCCTGTACGCGGGTGTGCCGCCGGCCCGTGCGCTCGCCGCGTACGCCGTCATCGCCTACATGGACACGGTGGCCGGCGTGTACTTCCCGCGCGGCGGGATGTACGCGCTGCCCCGCGCCATGGCGGACGCCGCGGCCGAGGCGGGCGGGGAGTTCCGGTACGGGTGCGAGGTGCGCGCGCTGGAACGTTCAGGCGACCGGGTCACCGCCGTCGTCACCGACGCCGGACGCGTCCCGTGCGACGCGGTGGTGCTCACCGCCGACCTGCCCGAGGCGTACCGCCTGCTCGGCCGCACCCCGCGCCGCCCCCTGCCGCTGCGCCGCTCCCCCTCGGCCGTCGTCCTGCACGCGGGCACGCCCGCGACCTGGCCGGAGCCGGGTCACCACACCCTCTCGTTCGGCGCCGCCTGGCACCGGACGTTCCACGAACTGACTCGTACCGGAACGCTGATGAGCGACCCCTCGCTGCTGCTGACCCGGCCGACCGCCACCGACCCGTCGCTCGCCCCGCCGGGCCGCCATCTGCACTACGTCCTCGCGCCCTGCCCCAACACCGACATCGGGCCCGGCGCGCACGCCTGGCGTGACCTCGGCCCCCGCTACCGCGCCGCGCTCCTCGCCGAACTGGACCGGCGCGGCTTCACCGGCCTGGACACGGCGGCCGAGGAGGAGTGCCTGGTCACCCCCGCGGACTGGACCCGCCAAGGGCACGGCGCGGGCACCCCGTTCTCCGCCGCCCACACCTTCGCGCAGACCGGCCCTTTCCGCCCCCGCAACCTCGTGCGCGGCACCGAGAACGCCGTACTGGCCGGGTGCGGCACCACCCCGGGCGTCGGGGTGCCCACCGTGCTGGTATCGGGGAAGCTGGCCGCCGCACGGGTGACCGGCGGCGGTCCCACGAGGCCCGCCAGGGTGACCGACCTCGGCGCGCGCCGCCGCCCCGCCCGTACGCCCGGAGGCACCTCGGCACCGGAGGGCCCCCGCACCCCGGAGGAGGCCCCGTGACCGCCCGGGAACTCGACGCCGCGGGCATCACCGACCCCGCGCTGCGCGCCGCCTACGCCCACTGCCGCCGGCTCAACGCCCGGCACGGCAAGACGTACTTCCTGGCCACCAGGCTGCTGCCGGTCGCCCGCCGGCCCGCCGTGCACGCCCTGTACGGGTTCGCCCGCTGGGCGGACGACATCGTCGACAGCCTGGACGCCGACGCCACGCCCGAGGAACGCGCCACCGCCCTGCGTGCCCTGGAGACGCAGTTGAACGCGGGCCTCGCCCGGAGCGGCGGCGACGAACCGGTCGTACGGGCGCTCGCGCACACCAGCGCCGTCTACGGCATCGACCCGGCGTACTTCACCGCCTTCATGGCCTCCATGCGCGCCGACCTGGAGGTGACCGACTACCCGACCTACGACGACCTGCGCCGGTACATGTACGGCTCGGCCGAGGTCATCGGTCTCCAGATGCTGCCGGTCCTCGGCACGGTCACGCCGCGCGAGGAGGCCGCGCCGCACGCCGCCGCGCTCGGAGCGGCGTTCCAGCTCACCAACTTCCTGCGGGACGTGGGCGAGGACCTGGACCGGGGCCGCGTCTACCTCCCCGCCGACCTGCTGGCCGCGCACGACGTGGACCGGGAACTGCTCCGGTGGAGCCGGCTGACCGGCGGTGCGGACGCCCGGATCACCGCGGCGCTGCGGGCCGCCGCCGACCTCACCCGTGGCGTGTACCGCCGGGCCGCGCCCGGCGTCGCCATGCTCGACCCGGTGTCCCGGCCGTGCATCCGTACCGCCTTCATCCTCTACCGCGGCATCCTGGACGCCGTGGAGGCCGACGGCTACGCGGTCCTGCACCGCCGCGCCGTCGTCTCGCGCCCGGTCCGCGCGACCGTGGCCCTGGACGGACTGGTACGGGTCACGGCGGCCCGCACGGCAGAACGCACCGCGACACGCCCGGGAGGAATCACCTTGGACGCTCCCCGCCGCCCCGCCGGACGCGGCCGGTACCCGCTGAGCCTGCGCCGGCGCCCCGTCGCGTGGGAGCGCCAGCGGCCCACCTGGCGGGACGCCGCGCCCGGCGTGATCGCCGGCGCGCTGGAGCGTGCCAGGTCCCGGCCGTCCGGCAACTGGTACGCCGTGGGCGCCACGCGGGAGGTCGGCCGGGACCGCCCGCTGGGACGGACCGTCGCCGGGACGGAGGTGGTGCTGTGGCGCGCCGCCGACGGACGGCTGCGCGGCGGCCCCGGCGCCTGCCCGCATCTGGGCGCGCCCCTGAAGGACAGTCCGGTGCGGTGCGGCACCCTCGTCTGCCACTGGCACGGACTCGCCCTGGACGGCGGCCCCTTCGCCGGGTGGGAGCCGTACCCGGTGTACGACGACGGGGTACTGGTCTGGGTACGTCTGGACCGGGCGGGCGGCGAGGAGCCGCTGGCCAGGCCCCGTGTCCCGCGGCGTCCGGACACCGCCGGCACCGTGGCGTCCGTGTACACCGGCGTCGGACGCTGCGAACCGGACGACGTGGTCGCCAACCGGCTCGACCCGTGGCACGGCGCCTGGTTCCACCCGTACTCCTTCGTCGACCTGACCGTGACGGACGGTCCGGCGGGCCCGGAGGACGCGTTGACCGTGGACGTCTCCTTCAAGGTGGCCGGGCGGCTGGTCGTCCCGGTCCGCGCGGAGTTCACCGCGCCCGGGCCGCGCACCGTGGTCATGCGCATCACCGAGGGCGAGGGCGCGGGATCCGTCGTGGAGACCCACGCCACCCCGCTCGGCGCCGATGCCTGCGGCCGCCCGCGCACCGCCGTCGTGGAAGCGGTCGTCGCCGCCTCCGCCCGCCCGGGATTCGCGGTGGCCCGCGCGGCCGCTCCCCTGCTGCGTCCGCTGATGCGGGCGACGGCGGGGCGTCTGTGGCGCGACGACATGGCGTACGCGGAGCGGCGGTGGGAGCTGCGCAGTTCGGGGCGCTTTCCCGGTTGAGGGGCCGTGTCGAGGGGCCGCGTAGGATGCGAACGGCCGGGCCCCACCGGCCCGTTCCGATGCCGGCCCGTTCGGGCGCCGGACCGACTTCGTTCCCGGAGACGACATGAGCAGCGCTCTTCTTGTGATGGACGTCCAACGGGCCATCGTGGACCTCGCCGACGACGGCTCCGGTTACCTGCCGCGCCTGCGCAGGGCGATCGACGGGGCCCGGGCGGCGGACATACCCGTGATCTACGTGGTCATCGCGCTGCGTTCCGGTTTCCCCGAAGTCGGCACGCGGAACCGGCCGCTGGCCGCCATCGCGGAGGCCGGCCTGTTCGTGGAGGGCGCGCCGGGCACCGAGATCCACCCCGAGGTGGCGCCCCGGCCGGGCGAGGTGGTGGTCACCAAGCGGCGGGCGAGCGCGTTCTCGGGCAGCGATCTCGACGTGGTGCTGCGGGCGCGTGGCATCGACAGCCTCGTCCTGACCGGCATCGCCACCAGCGCCGTGGTGCTGTCCACCCTGTGCCAGGCGAACGACCTGGACTTCGGCCTCACCGTCCTGCCCGACGCCTGTCTGGACACCGATCCGGAGCTGCACCGGGTCCTCGTCGAGCGGCTGTTCCCGCAGTGGGCGGATGTCGTCACCGTCGACGACTGGGTCAAGGCGATCGCTCCTCGGTAGCGGCAGGCGCCGAAGGGCGTCTTCGGTCCGCTCCGGCACCGGACGCTGCCGAGTTCACGGTCTCCCGCTCCTCCCGCCCAGCAGTCGCGCCAGTCCGCGCAGCACCGCCGAGCGGCCGCGGTCCGGGACCGTCCACAGGGTCTGGCCGCGCACGCCCCACCGCTCCAGCAGGGTGTTGGCGGCGAGGAAGCCCGTGGTGGCCGCGCGTTCCATCAGGGCCACCGGCAGGTCGGTGCGTACGAGGTCGCCGGCGACCGTCACGGCCGGGTCGGGGGTGCGTACGGTGGGACGGTCGTGATAGCCGCCCACCGGGAACAGGGGGCAGTCCGCGTGCCACTCGTGCCGGGCGTCGACGGCCTTCGCCCGGCCCGTCTCCGGGTAGACGCGCCGGAGTTGGCCGATCAGCCGGTCCTGTTGCGCCTGCCGGGCGGTGTCCGTGGCGAGCGCGTACGCGTGCAGTTCCACCACCGAGCCGCCGTTACGGGAGGTCCACCGGGCCGCCTCCCCTTCCCAGCGCTCCAGCACGCTGACGTTGTCGAGCGGGCCGTAGCCGCTGGTGCCGAGGAAACCGGGCCGGTCAGGGGCCACCGGGCGGTCGAGCCAGAGCCGGGAGACGAGGAACGGCGGTGCGGTACGCAGCCGCGACATCCGTGCGCGCCATCGCGGGTCGCCCAGCCCCGGTGAGGCGGCGACCAGGCGGCGCAGCCCGGTCACGTCGAGGGCGAGCACGACCGCGTCGTGGCGCGTAGCGCCGTGGCCGCCTCGTACGGTCACCCCCGCACTGCCCGGGCCGGACTCCACGGACTCCACCGCGCATCCGGTCCGGAGGGTGACGCCGTGCCCGGTCAGGTAACGTCCCAGCGGTTCCCAGAGTGCCTGCGGGAACGGCTCGCCGGGGACGTCGAACAGCAGCCCTTCGCTGGAGCCGAGGAAGTAGATGTGGAACATCAGGGCCATCTCGGCGGCCGACAGTTCCCCGGGGTCGGCGAAGAAGCTGCGGGAGAACACCTCGAACGCCAGGTGGTGCGCGGCCTCGGGAAAGCGGATGCGGTCCAGCAGTTGGCGCGCGCTGACGCCGTCCAGACGCTCGTACACGCCGGGGGTCCGTACGTCGAGCAACGGCAGGGCGGCGCGCGGGTTCATCCGGGCCATCTCGCGCAGGGTGAACGTCGGGCTGAGCGCGGCGAAGCCGACGGCGCTCCACGGGGGTGTGCGCGGGACGTGGGCGAAGCTGTCCTGGAGGCCGCTGCTGTGGCGCAGCGGATAGTCGGGCAGCCCGGTGAGCGCGGCCAGCGCCGGGTCGGCGCGCCGCAGCAGTCCGCGCAGGTTGTAGTACTGGCGGAAGAAGGCGTGGAAGCCGCGGGTCATGGTCGCCCCGGAGCCGTCGGCGAGGCGGACCGGCCGTCCGGCGAGCCGGCCGCCGAGCCCCGGTTCCCGCTCGTACAGCGTGACCCGGACGCCCCGTTCGGCGAGTCCGGTGGCCGCGGCCAGTCCGGCGATGCCGCCGCCGATCACCGCGGCGTGCGGCGCCTCGCCGGTGATCCTCGCCCGGCCCGGCGCCGGCGGCACGACACGGGCGCGCCGGTCCCGGCCCCGGCGCGGCGCGGCGGGGGGACGCCGGGCGGCGGCCGGGAGTACGGCCGGGGCGGCTTCATCCGGGAGGGTCGTCATCGGACGGTCCGTTCCTGTGCGGGGCCGGGGCGGTGTCCGGCGCGGGGGTCGGGGCGACGGCCGGTGCGGTCTTCGGCGTGCCGCTCTCCGTACGGGCCGGGCGTACGGACGGACGGCGGCGCAGCCCCGGCAGCTCGGCCACGGTGCGCAGCATGGGCAGGACGGGGGTGTGCAGACCGATCGACAGGTCCTCGCGCAGCCGGGTGCCGCCGTCCAGGAAGCGCAGCAGCCGTTCCATCGGTACGCCGCGGAACAGCCCGGTGAAGAAGTCGGCGCCGTCGATGCGTCCGCGGTCGAGGGCGCGCAGCAGGACGGCGTCCATCAGCCGGGAGCGCGCGGAGTGCGGAGGCGGCGGGGCCGGGGCGCGGCCCCGGTGGAAGGCGGCGGCGATGGCCCGGGTCTGGCGCTGGACGGCGGCGAAGGTGTAGCCGGTCGACGGCCGGGTGGCGCCGCCCGCGGCACCGATCCGGAAGACGCCGGGCCCCGCGCCGCGGGGGAAGCGCGCGTCGGTCATCGGGATGACGCCCTGTTCGGAGGCGGTGATCCGGTACGGGCCGAGCGGGCGGACCTCCGTGAGGTAGTGGCGCAGCGCACGGTGGTAGGCGGCCTCGTCGAGCGGGGCGGCGGAGAATTCGGTGTACTCGACCAACGCCTCGTGCGGGCCGAGCGGGAGGACGTAGCCGAAGGAGAGCCCGTGGTCCGGCTGTGGGGTGCGGAAGTCCATCAGGTCGGCGGTCGCGGGGTCGAACTCGGGCCGTTCGGTGCGGACGAACCAGCCGTGGAAGTGCTGGAGCAGGGTGGTGCGGGCGGGCGGCAGGGCGGGCAGCGGCCGGGAGTCGAAGACCCAGCGGGCCCGGAGCCGTACGGGGGCGCCCTCCGCCGTCGTACCGCGGACCTCGGCGCCGCCCGGCAGCGTACGCACGTCGTCCACGACGGCCGTCACCCGGCGTGCCGAGGGGGTGTCCGCGAGCCGGTCACCGACCAGTTCCTCGAACGCGCCGGAGCGCAGCATTTTGTACCGCAGCGGTGCCGGGCGCCCGGTCAGCGGCGCTCCGTCGGTCCCGTGGACGCGGAGCCGGTCCCAGGAGGCCGCCAGCACGCCGTCGTACTCGCCGTCCGGCCGCTCCCAGTAGCACCAGGTGCGTTCGGGGGGCCTGAGCGGTCCCGGTGGCGCGTCCACGACGGTCACCTGGGGGCAGCGGGCACCGGGCGGCGGGGCGCAGAGCCGGTGGGCGAGGGAGAGTCCCGCGGCGCCGCCGCCCACGACGGCCACCTCCGTGTCGTACACGCCGACTCCCTCCCGTACCGCCCGGCACCGCATCGACGGGTCCGTCACGTCTGCGGGTGCCCGCCCGGCCGGGTTCCACCGGCCCCGGGGCCACCTTCCGACCGCCGGCTCCGGGCCGGGGATCTTCGTCATGATCCTTACCACGCCGGCCGGGCGGCGGCCGGTCCGTGACACGCGCGGCGGCGGGCCCGGGGCGTCCGTACGGAAACGGAGAAAGCCCCGGCCAGACGGGGGGAGCTGGCCGGGGCGGTCCGGAACGGGCGGGGACACCGGTCATCGTCGACGAATCGACGAAGGGTCCGCACGGCCCGTGATCAATTGAACAATAAAGCATCGATGCCCTCTACACCAAATCAGATCGTTGTGACGCATATCGCTCCCCGCCGGTCACACCCGGTGCACCCGGCCGTCCGTACGCCCGTACGTCCCGTACGCATGCGTCTGCCGCGCGGCAGGGGCCGGTCCCCGCCGCGCGGCAGTCGTCAGCAGATCAGGAGATCAGCAGGTCAGGGGTCAGGAGACCGGGGCGAGCTGCGCCACCAGGCCGTTGCGCCACAGGGCGTCCACCCGGGCGCGCTCCTGCGCGTTCGGGTTGGTGTTCTGGCAGGAGGGGCCGGGGCCGCCACCCGACATCAGCTCGCTGCACGGGCCCGAGTAGTGGTCGGGCAGGCCGAGGACGTGACCCGTCTCGTGGGCCACCACGCGGGTCGAGTTGTACTGCTGGTTCTGCCGGTAGTCGAGGAAGATGTAGCCCCGGCCGTGGCCGTCGGTGCTCGCGTAGGAGCCGCGGGGGTCGTTGCCCTCCCGGTACGAGAAGTCTCCCCTGGAGCCTTCCTGGAGCTTCACGTTGTTCACCGAGCTGTTCCAGATCTGCGTGCTGCGCGCTATCTGGCTGCGGAAGGTGGGGGCGCTGCTCGCGTTGTACGTGACGGTGACGGCCTTGACGCCGGGCGTCGCCGCGCGCTTGGCGGCGGCTGCCTTCATGACAGCCTGAAAGAACGCCTTGTTGGCCGCGGACTCCTCGGCCGAGCCGGTGTACTTGGCTATGGAGGCCGGGGTGGAGACGCTCGCGCCGGAGGGGGCGGCCGGCGCGGAGGCGGCGGTGGCGGGGACGGTACCGAGGGAGGCGGCCAGACCGAGGCCGAGCACGGCGGTGAGGACCGTACGGGTGGGTCTCATGGGGGAACCTCGTCATCCGTGGGAGGGATTTGGTACCGGGATTGTGAAGGAATCAAGGTCCGCTGCGGATGACAGCTTTTGGTGATAGTGCCGTGACATCGCCCCGGGTGTCCGGGTGCGCGGGCGGGCGCAACTCCCTTGTCACCCAAGGTTCATGACAGGGCGAAGGCGCCGTTCACACCGTTGGCATGGGAATGTGGCACCTGCCCATGTCATCACCGGCTACGTCGAATGACGTATTCCGTACGCGTTCGACGCGGGCGCGGGCCCGGACGTCAGCAGGGCAGCGGACGCGCCCGATTGAGGTTGAGCAGGGGCGCGAGCAGGTCGCCGTGGCGCTCACGGCGCTCGGCGACGGCGTCGAAGAGGAACGTGAGCTGCTCCGGGTCCGTACAGGCCTCGATCTCGTCCCAGGTCACGGGGGCGGAGACGGTCGGCAGCTCGCGGGCGCGCACCGTGTAGGGAGCGGCGGTGGTCTTGGAGGCCGAGTTCTGCGAGAAGTCGATGAAGACCTTGCCCGGCCGCAGGGCCTTGGTCATCCGGTGCACGACATGGCCGGGCAGGGTTTGCTCCGCCTCGACGGCGATCGCCTTGGCGTACGCCGTGACGTCGTCCGAGGGCGTCGGCTCGATCGGCACGAGGATGTGCAGGCCCTTCGAGCCGCTGGTCTTCGCGTAGACGTTGAGGCCGTCGGCCGCCAGGCGCTCGCGCAGCCACCGGGCCACCCCGCAGCACTCCACGATCGTGGCCGGCTCCCCCGGGTCGAGGTCGAACACCAGGCGGTCGGCGATGCGGGGCGCGGCGGCGGTCCACTGCGGGGTGTGCAGCTCGACGACGAGGTTGGCGGCCCACATCAGGGTCGGTACGTCGCGGACCAGCACCTGCTGCCGGGACTTCGCCGTGCTGCCGGGCACCTCGGTGGTCTTCACCCATGCGGGCGTCCCGGGCGGCACGTTCTTGGTGAAGAACTGCTGGCCGTCGGGCCCGTCGGGATACCGCAGGAAGGAGACGGGCCGGTCGTGGACGTGGGCGAGGAGGGCGCCCGCGGTGGTGGCGTAGTAGTGCAGCAGCTCGCCCTTGGTGGTGCCGGTCCGCGGATACAGGACCTTGTCCAGGTTGGTGAGCGACAGCCGCCGCCCCTCCACGACGGTGATTGGCGACATACGATGACCATCCCATACAAATGCCACGGCAAGGATGAGACATGCGATCTGTTTGGAACGGGTCTATCTCCTTCGGGCTGGTCAGCATCCCCGTGAAGACCTACAGCGCGACCGAGCGCACCGCCTCCGTCTCGTTCGTCCGCATCCACGAGAAGGACGGCGGCCGGATCCACTACCGCAAGGTGTGCGAGCTGGACGGCGAGGAGGTCCCCAACGAGGAGGTCGGCAAGGGCTACCAGGCCGCGGACGACACGATCGTGCCGATCACCGACGAGGACCTGGCCAAGCTGCCGCTGCCGACGACCAAGACCCTGACCATCCTGGCCTTCGTGGGCGCGGACGAGATCGACCCGCTCCAGTTCGACAAGTCCTACTTCCTGGGGCCCAACGGCGTCGCCGCCGCCAAGCCGTACGCCCTGCTGCGGGACGCGCTGGAGCACCAGGAGAAGGTCGCGATCGGCAAGGTCGCCATGCACGGGCGGGAGACGCTGGCCATGCTCCGGTCGCACGACGGGGCGATCGCCATGCACACCCTGCTCTGGCCGGACCAGGTCCGCTCGGCGCGCACCGTCGCCCCGAGCGACAAGGTCGAGATCCGGGAGAACGAGCTGACCCTCGCCGAGACCCTGATGGACTCGCTCGGCGACCTGGACGAGTCCGAGCTGCACGACGACTACCGGGAGGCCGTCGAGGAGCTGGTCTCCGCGAAGCTGGAGGGCGGCGAGCCGACCGCTCCCCGGGCCGCGCCCGGCGCCGGCGGCAAGGTCATCGACCTGATGGCCGCGCTGGAGAACAGCGTCCGCGCGGCGCGCGAATCGCGCGGGGAGGGCGGGGGCGGCGGGGCCGAGGCGGAGCAGGACGAGGAGTCGGCGTCGGTCACGCCGATCGGGAGCCGCAAGACGGCGAAGAAGACCGCGGCGAAGGCTGCGTCCGGCAGCGGCGCCAAGAAGACGGCAGCGGCCCGTAAGACGTCCGGACCGGCCGCCAAGAAGACCGCTTCCGGCAAGGCGTCGGGCGGTTCCGGCACGAAGAAGACGGCCGGGAACGGCGGCTCGGGCGGCAAGAAGACCGCGGCGAAGCCGTCCACGGCCAAGTCCGCCGCGAAGAAGAGCAGCGCCAAGCGGAGCGGGAAGAAGGCGTCGGCCTGAGACACCCCGCGCGAGCGGTTCCGACAGGGGTCCTCCGGCGGCCCCCGGTGGCCTTAAGGTCGGTGCATGGCTTCAGACGAGGGAACGGTGCGCGTCGACAGCTGGATCTGGTCCGTCCGGCTGACCAAGACGCGTTCGGCGGCCGCGACGGCCTGCCGTGGCGGACATGTACGGGTCAACGGGGAGCGGGCAAAGGCCGCCCAGGCGGTGCGGCCGGGCGACGAGGTCCGGCTGCGGCACGCCGGGCGCGAGCGCGTCGTGGTGGTCTCGCGCCTGGTGCGCAAGCGGGTCGGCGCCGCGGTCGCCGCGGAGTGCTTCGTCGACAACAGTCCCCCGCCGCCGCCCCGTGAGGAGATCGCCGCGGTCGGTCACCGCGACCGCGGCGCCGGGCGGCCCACCAAGCGCGACCGGCGCGAGCTGGAGCAGTTGCGCGGCAGCCGCTGAGCCCGGCGGGGACGGATGCGCCGCCGGGCAGCGGTACGGGAGGGCTCAGTGGCTTGCCGTACGGCCGCCCGGCGCGCTCACAGCTCGCTCAGGTACACCCAGGCGCCCTCGTCCCGCACGAAGCGGCTGTTCTCCTCCTGGACGCCGGGCTCTCCGTTCAGCGTGTAGTGCGCCCGGAACCGGACGGTGCCTTCGCTGTGGAAGGCGCTGCCGCCCGTCGTGGCGACGATCTCCAGTCGCGTCCACCGCTGCTTCGGCTCGAAGTCCAGGTCCGCCGGGCGGGTCGCGGGGTGCCAGGTGCGCAGCAGGTACGGTGCGTCACCGGCCGCGAAGGCGCTGTAGCGCGAGCGCATCAGCCGCTCGGCGGTGGGGGCGGCCGCCTGTCCCTGGTGGAAGCGGGCGCAGCACTCTCCGTAGGACGCCTGGAGTCCGCAGGGGCAGGGGGCGGAGGGGTCGATCGCCGTTCGTCGGCGCGCGTGGTTCTTGGACACTCCTAGATTGTGACCGTTACGGGAGGCCGCACGACCGGTACCCCCCCTTGAGCTGCCCCGCACCCGGCTCTCCCGCCTGTCTCGCACAGCTCTCTCGTCAGCCGGCCGTGCTCCGCAGCCAGCCGTCGACCGTGGCCGTCACGGCGCGTGCGAAGCGGTCGATGCCCGGCGACCGTACGGGGCACGGGCGGGGTGTGGTGGTGGTCGGGGCCAGGCAGAAGTGCAGGGCGTCGTCGGTGCGGTGCAGGTCGGTGACGCCGCCGCCGGGGGCCGGGTGGGTGCAGTACGCGGGCTGCGCGCGCTCGTAGGCGTCGCAGGGCAGTTGGCGAGTCCACCGGTAGCGGTCGTCGGCGGGGCTGAGCGTGCGGCCCGCGTCCGCGTACAGGTCGCCGGACGCGGCGGCGCGGTCGGCGTAGACGGCGTTCACCCTGCGTATCCGGTCCGGATGGAAGGCGTCGGGTGCCTGGGAGGCCCAGACGATCTTCGGGCGGGCGAGGCCGACTGCCCGGGCGGCCGTGGCGATCTCCTCGGTCAGCGCCCGCGCGTCGGCGGCGTACCGGTCGTAGTAGCCCGCCGTACCGTAGGTGGCGCCCGCCATGCAGGGGGTGTAGCCCCAGGCGTTTCCCCAGAACTGGAGGATCACGACGCGCGGGCGCACCGTCCGTACCAGTGCGGCCGCCTTGTCCCCGGCGGGGACCAGCGACTTTCCCCGCCAGGCCGTCAGGTAGTCGCACAGTGTCGTGCCGGGGTGCGGCGCGCTGTGCAACTGCACCCGGCCGCTCGCGCGGAGCCGTTCCGCGAGTGCCTTCTGGCTCTCCACGGCCAGGGAGTCGCCGAGGTAGATCGCGGGGACGGCGCGGGCGGGCGGTCCGGGCCGCGCGCTCTGCGCCGCCCCGTCCGGCGGCGGCGTGGTGGCGCTGCCGCCGGGTGCCGGGGTGGTCACGGCCGGGCGCGGGCCGGAGGGCGTGTCCGTGGGGTCGGAGGCGAAGACGACACTCCAGCCGAGGGCTCCGACCAGGGCCAGGGCCAGCACACCGAGCAGCGGTACCACCCAGCGCTGGGTCATCGGGCCGCCCCTGTTCGCGCGTACGGCCGGTGGCTCATGTCAGGTGCACTGCACAACCGGCACGGGCAGACCAGCCAAGCACACCGCGCCCCACGGGAGAAGACCGCTACCCGAAGAGGGCGGCCGGCAGCCGGAGGTCCGGCCGCTGCCCGGCCGGCGCGGATGCCGGTGCGAGTGCGGGTGCCGGTGCGGATGCGGGTGCCTTGCCGCAGAACTCCGCCTCGATCACGTTCACGTACAGCGTCTCGTCCGTCAGCCAGTCACCGTTCATGTTCAACGTCAGTTGGTGGCCGCCGTCCCGCGTACCGAGCGAGAAGGACATCGAGCCGTTGGTCCTGCCGGTCTTGCCGACCACCTGTACGCCACAGGACAGCACGGCGGTCTCCACACCGAGCCCGAAGCCGACGCCCTCCCCCGCCGGCACCTCGCTGAGCAGTTCCGTCATCTGCGCGCGAGGCAGCAACGCGCCGCCCAGCAGGGCCCGGTGGAACCGGTTGAGGTCGCCGAGGGTGGAGATCATGTCGCCCGCCGCCCCCAGCCAGGTCATGTTCTGCTCGGTGGCGTCGTGGACCGGCGCGTCGGGGGCCGGGTCGTGCAGCCGGGTGTACGCGACGGGGTGCGGGTCCGGCATGGTGGCCCGGCTCCCCGGGAACGACGTACCGCGCAGCTTCAGCGGCTCGATGACCCGGCGTGTCACCTCCCGGGCGTACGAACGGCCCGTCACCTTCTCGATGACCAGGCCGGCGAGGACGAAGTTGGTGTTCGAGTACCGGGCCCGCGTCCCCGGCGCGGACGTCGGCGGGTACGTCATCGCTATGGCCACCAGCTCCTGGGGCGTGTGGTTGTCGTAGCGGTGTTCGGGGAAGCGGCTGCCGGAGGAGTTGGTCCGGAAGTCCGGGTCCTCGGTGAAGTCGGGCAGGCCGCTGGTGTGGTGGAGCAACTGACGCAGCATGATCGTGCGGCCGTCGTTCCCCCGGCCCCGCACCAGGCCCGGCAGCCACGTCTCCACGGTGTCGTCCAGGCGCAGTCTCCGCTCCGCCTCCAGTTGGAGGAGGACGGTGGCGATGAACGGTTTGGTGATGCTCGCCGCCCGGAAACGGTCGTCGGCCGAGCGGGCCCGCCCCGTACCGGTGTCCGCGACACCCGCCGAACCGAACCACCGCTGGCCGCCGTCCCGGACCTCGGCCGCCACACCGGGCAGCCCGGCCACGTCCACCAGCCGGCGCAGCGCCTCCTGGGTCGCCGCGTGCCCGTGCGCATGCCCGTGCACATGCCCGTGCCCCGGCGCGGCGGACTCCGCCGCGTACGCGGGCGCCGATCCCGGGACGCCCACCGCCGCAGTAGTGGCCAGGGCGGTCAGAACGGTCCGTACGGTCCGCTGCGTCATCGGTCAGCCTCCGGGAGCCGAAGGGGCCACGCGCCCCCTGCGGCGTCAATGACGCCGAGGGGACAGCGGAGGTTGACCGTGCGGGGCGGCGTCCGGCGCCGTGTCCGGAAGCGTGCGGACCCTGTCCCGGACAAGCCCGGACAGCTCACCGGTGGACGGCGCGGGTACGGAGTCGGCGGGGAGCCCGGGAACGCGGAGCGGAGCGGGGCGCCCTGCTACGGGGGTGCGGACAGCGCGGCCGACGGCCTGCCGGCGAGCGCGCGGGTGCGGCGGCGGGCACTGCCCGCCGGGTGCCTCTCCCCTGCGCGGTCCCGGGCCGGTCCTGATCGGCACGCCGTGCGGCGCTGCCGGACCGGCCCCATGATGGAAGCAGCGGAGGCACTGCCGGCCGGCGGGACTCTCCGGACCCGAGCGATCTTTCGGGAGGCGCCATGGGCAAGGACAGCACTCCGGGCTCCGACGAGGCCCGCGCGGCGAGGCTGCGGGAGCTGTACACGGGCGGAGAGCGCCCGTTCGATCCGGAGGACCTGGTCATGGCCAGGGGACTGGAACCGACGCCGGAGCGGGTCGAGGAGGCCCGCAAGCTCATCGAGGAGAAGGGGGCCGCGGCGATCGAACGGTATCTGCCGTAGCGGTGCCGCGAGCGGGGCGTACCGCTCAGTTCGGTGACACCAGGGCGGCGACGCGCGCACGGTAGGCGGCGCTGTCCTCCCGGCTCAGCGGGAGCCGGCCGTCGCCCGCGAGGTGCGACGGGAGGTAGGTGGCCTGCTTGACGGCCTGGGACAGCGGACCCGGCAGGTTGAGCAGGAGCTGGCCCTGTTCGGCGGTCTCGATGACCATCCACGCGTCGGAACCGCGGTCGTCGGGAGCGGTCGGCTCGATGGTGCTGACGGCCGTCACGGTCAGGGTGGGCGGCACGTCGGCGGGGACCGGTGTGCCGTCCGTCGTCTTTACGTCGGTCGTCGTCGGTATGTCGGTTCCCGTCGTGTTCTCGTTCTCCGTATTCATGTTCCCTCCCTAACAACCGGGTACGGGTCCGGGCCAGCGGTCGCGCCGAGTCGTGTCTCACAGTGGCCGGGGGAATGCGGGCGGGGACCGCGGAAGGAAAGGTGGCCCACGGACATGCGCCGCAGAAGAGACCCGGCCGGAGTGACCCGTCCGACACGCGCCGAAGCAGTCCGATCACCGATCATGGCCCGCATGGACGAGGACATCCACACCACCGGTCCGGCGCCGGACGCGGCCCGGCGTACGCACGACCGGGAGCGGCGGCGGGCACGTCTGGTGCTCGCGGGGCGCGCCGAGAGTGCGGCGGACCTGGCGATGCTGATCGACGCCCTGGGGCTCGACCCCCGGGAGGACCACGAGTCCTCGGAGCGGCGGGAGTGAGGCGGGGGCCGGCGAGCGGCTGAGCCCCTGCCCCTGTGCCGTCCGGCGCGGGCCCGTACCGGTCGGTCCGCCGGGGATCCGTACCGGTCAGTCCGGCGTGGCCGCGTCCATCCTGTCGGCGAGGGATTTCGGGCGCATGTCCGTCCAGTGCTCCGTCACGTGGTCCAGGCAGCCCTGCCGCGTGTCCTCACCGTGCACGACGGTCCAGCCGCCGGGCAGCTCGGCCGCGGCGGGCCACAGGGAGAACTGGTTCTCGTCGTTGACGAGGACGAGGTAGGCGGCGTCCGGGTTCTCGAACGGGTTGGTCATGGCGTGCGGCTCCTTGGCGGGTGTGTCGGGGTGCGGTCACGGACCGGTCGTTCTTCGGGACAGGGTCCGTCCGGGTGGTCGTACGGCCGTGTCGCCCTGTCCAGTGCGGTGGCGATCACGGGCCCGATCCGGGCGAGGGCGTGCGGCTGCATCATGTGCCCGTGCTCGCAGCATGCGTCGTGGGTGAGCACGGCACCGGAGACGTACGGCTGCCAGCCCTCCGCCGACCAGTGCGGTTCGCCGCGTTCGGGCTCCGCCTTGAAGAGCAGCAGGTCGCCCTCGAAGACGGCGGGCCGGAAGGTGTACCAGCGCAGCCGGGTGTTGTCGGTCAGGGTCTCCGCCAAGGCCGTCACCAGGGGTTCCGCCAGCAGGGCGGCCAGTGCGCTGCCCTGGCCGCGCAGGATCTCCGCCGCCCGGGCGGCGTCGGGCGCCTCCCGCGTGTCGGCGCAGCCGACCGAGTCGACGAACAGGGCGGCCACGTCCTGGGCCGTGTGGTGCGGGAGTGCACGGCCGGGGTCGACGGGAAGGGGCGCGGAGTCCAGGAGGGCCAGGAAGGCCACGTTCTCGCCCTGTTCCTGGAGGCGGACGGCCATGGCGTGGGCGACAGCGCCCCCGAAGGACCAGCCGAGCAGGTGGTAGGGGCCGGTGGGCTGGACGGTGCGGATCTGCTCCAGGTAGTCGGCGGCCATGTCCGCGATGGTCGCCGGGCGGGCGCCGGGTTCGGTCAGTCCGCGTGCCTGGAGTCCGTAGACGGGACGGTCGTCCAGGTGGCGCATGAGTCCGGCGTACGGCCAGCTGATGCCCGACGCGGGATGGACGCAGAACAGCGGCGGGCGGCTGCCACGTGGGCGCAGCGGCAGCAGGACGTCCAGGGCACCGGCGGTCGAGGCGGCCCCGCCGTCCGCCGCCGTACCCTCACCCGCCGCAGTGCCCCCGTCCACCGCCGTTCCCCCGCCGTCCGCCGCGTCCAGGGCCCGTACCAGTCCGGCGGGTGACTGGGCCGCGAACAGGGCGCGCAGGCCCGGGTCGGCGCCGAAGACCGCGCGGACGCGGCTGGTGAGGCGGGCCGCCAGCAGCGAGTCGCCGCCGAGGTCGAAGAAGCCGTCGTCCGGGCCCACGGAGGGCAGGCCGAGTACTTCGGCGAAGAGCGCGCTCATCAGCTCCTCGGGCGGCGTGCCCGGCGGCCGGCCGCCCTCCGTCGCGGTGAAGACGGGGGCGGGCAGCGCGCGCCGGTCCAGTTTGCCGTTGGCGGTCAGCGGCAGTACGTCCAGGAGGACGACGGCGGCCGGAACCATGAACCGGGGCAGCCGTTCCCGCAGGAAGCTCCGTACCCGGGCGGGGTGCGGCTCCGTACCGGGAGCGGGCACGGCGTACGCGACGAGCTGCCGGCGGCCGGGGCTGCCCTCGCGGACGGCCACGGCGGCACGCGCCACGTCCGGGTGGGCGAGCACCGCGGCCTGCACCTCACCCAGCTCGATCCGTACACCGTTGATCTTCACCTGGTCGTCCACCCGGCCGAGGTACTCCACGACACCGTCCGGGCGGTACCGCCCCAGGTCGCCGGTCCGGTACATGCGTGCGCCGGGCGGGCCGTACGGATCGGCGACGAAGCGTTCGGCGGTGAGCGCCGGGCGGCGCAGGTAGCCGCGGGCCAGACCGGCGCCGGTCAGGTGGATCTCGCCCGGTACACCCGGCGGAACCGGGCGCAGGGCGGCGTCCAGGACGTGTACGCGGGTGTTCCAGACGGGCCGTCCGGCGGCTACGTCGGGGCCGTGCGCGACGGCGTGCAGACTGTCGCCGCTGGCTTCGGACGCGCCGTAGAAATTGACCAGACGGGCGTCCGGGAGAGCTTCGGCGAACCGCTGGGAGAGGGCGGGCGGCAGGGTCTCGCCGCTGGTCACCCACAGGCGGCAGGTCGTCAGCAGGCCGGTGTCGCCGTCCAGGAGGGCAGCCAGCAGGCTGGGCACGACAGTGATGCGGGTGGCGCGGTGGCGGGCCGCGAGGGAGGCCAGTCCGGCCGGGCTGCGGGCGGTGAGGGAGTCCGCGAGGACGACCGGCGCGCCGTGCAGCAGGGCGCCGAGGAGTTCGGTGGTGCCGTCGATGAAGCTCAGGGTGGTCTTGGCGAGCACCGGCTGCCCGGCATGCCAGGGGTAGGTGCGGCCGCACCACAGCAGGCGGTTGACGCATCCCCGGTGCAGGCCGACGACGCCCTTGGGGGTGCCGGTGGAGCCGGAGGTGTAGATGACGTACGCGGGATGCAGCGGCTTGAGGGGGGCGCGCCGGTCGGTGTCGGTGAGGTCGGCGTCCCCGGCCGGCCCGTCGTCGCGATCGCCGTCCGCCGCGTCGTCCAGGACGAGGCGCGGGACGTCCGTGACGGGCAGCCCCGGCGCGGTGGCGCGGTCGGTGACCAGGAGGACGGGACGGGTGTCACCGAGCATGAAGGCGAGGCGTCCGGCGGGGTAGCCGGGGTCCAGGAACAGGTAGGCGGCGCCCGCCTTGAGCACGGCGAGGACGGCGGTGACCATGGCGGGGGTGCGGGGCAGCGCCAGCCCGACGACGCTTTCGGGCCCGGCTCCGCGGGCGACGAGCAGGCGGGCCAGGCGGTTCGCCGAGGCGTTCAGCCCGGCGTAGGTGAGGGTGCGGTCGTCGCAGATCAGGGCGGGCGCGTCGGGGGTGGCGGCCGCCTGGTCCTCGAAGAGGCGCGGCAGGACCAGGTCGGGGACGCCGTGCGCGGTGTCGTTCAGGGCGCGCAGCGTGTGCCGTTCGCGGGTGGTGAGGAGCTCCGCCCGGCTGATCCGCAGGCCGGGGTCGTCCGCCGCGGTGTCGGTGATCCGGCGCAGCCGGGCCGCGAAGGCTTCGACGGTGGGGCGGTCGAAGAGGTCGGTGCTGAACTCGATCTTCGCCTCGACACCGGCGGGGGTGCCGTCGGGTGCGCGGTGTTCGGTGGCGTTGATCTCCATGTCGAGCCGGGCGGTCCCGGTGCCGGCGGGCAGCGGTGTGACGGTGACGCCGGGCAGTTCCCGTTCACGGACGGTGGCGGGCTGCCAGGTCAGCAGCGTCTGGAAGAGCGGGTGGCGGGCGGCCGTGCGGGGCGGGTTGAGCGCTTCCACGACACGGTCGAAGGGGACGTCCTGGTGGGCGTACGCGGCGAGGTTCACCTCCCGTACCCGGGTGATCAGTTCGCGGAAGGTCGGGTCGCCGGAGGTGTCGGTCCGCAGGACGAGGGTGTTGACGAAGAAGCCCACGACGTCGTCGAGCGCCTGGTCGGTCCGCCCGGCGGCCGGGGTGCCGAGGGGGATGTCGGTACCGGCACCCAGCCGGGTCAGCAGCGCCGCCAGCGCGGCCTGGACGACCATGAACACGGTCGCCCCGCAGTCCCGGGCGAGTGCGGCGAGCCGCTGGTGAGCGGTCGCGTCCCAGGAGAAGGCCAGCACCTCGCCGCGTCCCGCGGGGACGGCCGGGCGCGGCCGGTCGGTGGGCAGGGTGAGCTGGTCGGGCAGGCCGCGCAGGTGCTCGGTCCAGTACGCGAGCTGTTCGGCGAGGAGGCTGTTCGGATCGGCGGGGTCGCCGAGGAGTTCGTGCTGCCAGAGGGCGTAGTCGGCGTACTGGACGGGCAGGCGCGGCAGGCTGGGCGGGCGGCCGACACGGCGGGCGGCGTAGGCGTGGGCCAGGTCGCGCCACAGGGGGCCGAGCGACCAGCCGTCGGCGGCGATGTGGTGGAGGACGAGGAGCAGGACGTGCTCCTCGGGGCCGAGGACGAGCAGGTCGGCGCGGAGCGGGAGTTCGCGGGTCAGGTCGGCGGAGCGGCGGGCCGCCGCGCTGACCCGTTCCGTCACCTCGGCTTCGTCCCAGCCGGTCGCGTCCGTGACGGTCACGACGGCGAGCGCGGCGTCCCGGCCGAGCACCGTCTGCCGTGGTACGCCGTCGGTCTCGGGCAGTACGGTCCGCAGCACCTCGTGCCGTTCCGTCACGTCCACCAGCGCGGTGCGCAGCGCGGTGGCGTCCAGCGGGCCGGTGAGCCGCATGGCCAGCGGGATGTTGTACGTGGCGCTCGGTCCCTCCATGCGGTGCAGGAACCAGAGGCGGCGCTGTGCGGGGGACAGCGGTACCGCCTCCGGCCGGGGCATCCGGCGCAGTGCGGGCCGGGCCCGACGGGTGGTGCGCAGCCGTCCGGCCGTACCGGCGACGGTCGGGGAGGCGAAGAAGGTGCGGAGGTCGAGTTCGGTGCCGAGGGCGGAGCGGATGCGTCCGGCCAGCCGGGTGGCCAGCAGGGAGTCACCGCCGAGGTCGAAGAAGCTGTCGTCCGGGCTGACCGAGGGCAGCCGCAGCACCTCGGCGAACAGGCCGCACAGCACCTCTTCCTCGGGTGTGCGCGGCGCACGTCCGGCGAGTGACGGAGGGAAGGCGGGGCCGGGGAGGGCGTGCCGGTCGAGCTTGCCGGCGGCCGTCAGCGGGAGCGTGTCCAGGAGGACGACGGCGGCCGGGACCAGGTGCTCGGGCAGCCGGGCGCGCAGGAACTCCCGCAGGGCGCCCGGTGCGGGAGCCGGGTGCCGCGGTGCGGCGACCACGTATCCGACGAGCCGCGCGGTGCCCGACGCGTCCGTACGGACGGCGACGGCGGCGCGGGCGACGGCGGGATGCGTGGTGAGGGCGGCCTCCACCTCGCCCGGTTCGATCCGGACGCCCCGTACCTTCACCTGGTCGTCGGCCCGCCCGACGAACTCGAGCTGACCGTCGAGGCGCCACCGCGCCAGGTCGCCCGTCCGGTACATCCGCTCCCCCGCCGCACCGAACGGACACGCCACGAACCGCTCCGCCGTCAGCCCGGGACGGTTCAGATACCCGCGCGCCGGTCCGGCGCCCGCCAGGTACAGCTCCCCCGCGACGCCCGGCGGTACCGGCCGCAGCGCCGCGTCCAGCACGTAGGCCCGGCTGTGCGTGACGGGCGCGCCGATCGGCGGGATGCCGTCGCCGCAGAGGGGTTCGCTGAGGGTGGCGCAGATCGTCGCCTCGGTCGGGCCGTACGCGTTGATCATGCGGCGGCCGGGCGACCAGCGGGCCACCAGCCCGGCCGTGCCCGCCTCGCCCCCGATGACCAGGGTCTCCAGGTCGGGCAGCGGCGCGTACGGGACGGTGTCCAGCACCGACGGCGGGACGAGGCAGTGGGTGACGCGCTCCCGGGCCAGGAACTCCGCGAGCGCGTCGCCGCCGAGCGGACCGGGCGGCGGCACGACCAGGGCGGCGCCGGACGCGAAAGCCATCAGCGTCTCCATGAGCGACGCGTCGAAGCCGGGCGAGGCGAGCTGGAGCACCCGGCTGCCGGGTCGCAGGCCGAAGCGGGCCACCTGGGCGGTGGCGAGGGCGTGCAGGCCCGTGTGGGTGACCACGACGCCCTTGGGCGGGCCGGTCGAGCCGGAGGTGTGGATGACGTAGGCCGGGTGCGCGGGCAGGAGCGGTGTGCGCCGGTCGCCGTCGGCGAGGTCGTGGTCCGGCTGCCCGGCGAGGGACCGGAGTGTGGCGTCGGCGTCCAGGACCAGGCACGGCGGCCCGTCCGGCGGCAGCCTGCGGGCGGCGTCGGCGGTGGTCACGACGAGTACGGGGGCGGCGTCCCGCAGCAGGTACGCGATCCGCTCGTGCGGCAGCGCGGGGTCCACGGGGAGGTGTGCGGCGCCCGTCTTGGCCACCGCCAGGACGGCGCGGACGGCCGTGGCGGACCGCGGCAGGACGAGGGCGACGACGCGCTCCGGGCCCGCGCCGTGGCGGATCAGGAGGTGGGCAAGGCGGTTGGCGTCGGTGTTGGCCGCCGCGTACGTCGTCGTCCGGTCCGCTTCGACGACGGCCGGCGCGTCGGGGTCCCCGGCGACCCGTGCCTCGAACAGCGCGGGGAGCAGCCCCGTCGGCAGTCCGCGGGCGGGGCCGCTCCACCGGTGCAGCAGCAGTCGGCGCTCGCCCGCGGAGAGGATGTCCGCCTCGCCGATGGGCCGCTCGGGCCGTGCGAGGACCGCCGTCAGGAGCCGGCGCAGCCGTACGGCCAGGGTTTCGACGGTGCCGTGGTCGAAGAGGGCGGTGGCGAACTCCACCGAACCGTCGATCCCGGCGGGCCGCCCGCCGGGCCCCCGCCGTTCGGTGAGGCGGAAGGAGAGGTCGAACTTGGCGGTGCCGGTGTGCGCCTCGTCGCGCCGGACCGCGACTCCGGGGAGGGTCAGCGCGTCGCCGGATGCCGCCTCCACGGCCAGGGCGACCTGGAAGAGCGGGTTGCGGCCGGCGGCACGGTCCGGGTTCAGCGCCTCGACGAGCCGTTCGAAGGGCACGTCCTGGTGCGCGTAGGCCCGCAGGTCACGCTCCCGTACCCGCCGTACCAGCTCGTGGAACGACGGGTCGCCGGAGGTGTCGGTGCGCAGCACCAGCGTGTTGACGAAGAAGCCGACGAGATCGTCCAGCGCGGCGTCGGTCCGGCCGGCGACGGGGGTGCCCAACGGTACGTCCGTCCCTGCTCCGAGCCGGGTCAGCAGGGCCGCGACGGCGGCCTGCGCCACCATGAACACGCTCGCCCCGTGCTGTCGGGCCAGCTCCGTGACGCGGCCGTGCAGTTCCGTGTCCCAGCGGAACGCCACGACCGCGCCCCGGTGGCCGGTGGCAGCCGGACGCGTACGGTCGTAAGGCAGCGTCAACTGGTGGGGGGCATTGCGCAGTTCCTCCCGCCAGAACTCGACGTGCCGTGCCGCGCTCCCGCCGTCCTCCAGCGCCTCCCGTTGCCACAGTGCGAAGTCGGCGTACTGCACCGGCAACCTGTCCCAGCCCGGGGCGCGGCCGGCCGCCCGTGCCTCGTACGCCGTCACCACGTCCCGCCACAGCGGCGCCAGCGACCAGCCGTCCGCCGCGATGTGATGCACCACGACCACGAGCACCGACTCGTCTCCGGCGCACGAGAACAGCTCGGCGCGGAACGGGTGGTCCTTCGCCAGGTCGAACGCGTGGCGCGTCGCGCGGCGTACCGCTCGCGCCAGCGCGTCGGCGGACCGGTGCGCGGCCGGCGTCCGGACGAGGAAAGGGCCGCGGGCCGGGCGCGGCACCTGGTACGGCTCGCCGTCCGCCGCCTCGGCGTACACCGTCCGCAGCACCTCGTGCCGCTCCAGTACGTCCCCCAGCGCCGCGTCCAGCGCGTCGGCGTCCAGCGCGCCGCGCAGCCGCAGCACCAGCGGGACGTTGTACGTCGCGTCGGGACCCGTCATCCGGTGCAGCGTCCAGAGCCGCCGCTGGCCGGACGACAGCGGCACGCGGGCGGGCCGGGGCAGCGGGCGGAGCGCCGGGCGCCGGGCCACGGCGCCGAGCCGGGTGGCCAGGGCGGCGGGGGTGGGCGTCTCGAAGACGGCGCGGAGTCCGAGTTCCGCGCCCAGGACGGTGCGGACCCGGTTGACCAGCCGGGTGGCGAGCAGGGAATGGCCGCCGAGCGCGAAGAAGCCGTCCTCGGCGCCGACCTCGGGCACACCGAGCACCTCGGCGAACAGGCCGCGGAGCACTTCTTCTTCGGGTGTGCGGGCCGGGCGGGAAGGACGGGGGGTACGGCCGGCGGGCCGGTCGCCGGCGTCCGGGGCCGGCAGGGCCCTGCGGTCCAGCTTGCCGCTGGCCGTCAGCGGCAGGTCGTCCAGGAACACGATCGCGGCCGGGAGCAGGTGGCCGGGAAGCCGGGCGCCGAGGAAGGCGTGCACGTCGGGGAGGTCCGGCGCGCTGCCGTCCGGCTGCCGTGGGGTGGCGTCGGCGGGCACCGCGTACGCCACGAGCCGCCGGTCGCCCGACCGGTCCTCGCGCGCCACGACGGCGGCACGCGCGACACCGGGATGGGCGGTGAGGACCGCCTCCACCTCACCCGGCTCGATCCGGAAACCCCGCACCTTCACCTGATCGTCGGCCCGCCCGACGAAGACCACCTGCCCGTCGGCACGCCACCGCACCAGATCACCCGTCCGGTACATCCGCTCCCCCGCCACCCCGAACGGACACGCCACGAACCGCTCGGCCGTCCACCCCGGACGGTTCAGATACCCGCGCGCCAGCCCGGCCCCCGCCACGTACAACTCCCCCACCACACCCGGCGCCACCGGCCGCAACCCCGCATCCAGCACATACACCCGCGTACCGGCGATCGGCGTCCCGACAGCCGGCGCACCACCCACCGTCAGCGGCCCGGTCATCGTCACGCACACCGTCGCCTCCGTCGGCCCGTACGCGTTGACCATCGAGCGGCCCGGCGCCCAGCGCTCCACCAGTGCGGCGGGACAGGTCTCGCCCGCCGCCACGAGCGTGACGCCCTCGGGGAGGCTGCCGGGGGCGAGCGCCGCCAGGGACGAGGGCGGCAGGGTCAGGTGGGTCACGCCGTGCGCGGCCACGGTCGCGGCCAGGGGGGTGCCCGGCAGCAGGCGGTCCGGGGGCACGGTGACGAGACAGGCGCCCGTGAGCAGGGCCAGGCACAGTTCCCAGAACGACGCGTCGAAACTGGGCGAGGCGAAGGCCAGCACCCGGCTGCCGACCCCCGCGCCGAGGCGTTCGCGCTGCGTCGCGGCGAGGGCGGCGACGCCGCGGTGGGAGACCAGTACCCCCTTCGGCGTCCCGGAGGAGCCGGAGGTGTGGATCACGTAGGCGGGGCCGTCGGGGAGGGCGGGGGCCGTCCGCTCGGCGTCGGTGAGGCCGGTGTCCGGCAGGTCCGCGAGGGCACGCTCCGTGGCGTCCGAGTCCAGGAGGAGGCGGGGTACGGACGTGCCGGGCAGCGCGGCGCCGGTCGCGTGGTCGGTGATCAGGAGGGCGGGGGCCGCGTCGCGGAGCAGGAAGGCGATGCGCGCGGGCGGGTGGGCGGGGTCGAGGGGGAGGTGGGCGGCGCCTGTCTTGAGGACGGCGAGCACGGCTGTGACCAGGTCGGCGGAGCGCGGCAAGGCCAGGGCCACCACGCCTTCCGGGCCCGCGCCCCGGGCGGCCAGCAGCCGGGCCAGGCGGTTGGCGCGGGCGTCCAGTTCCGCGTAGGTGAGCCGGGCGTCCGGTGAGGTGACCGCCGGTGCGCCGGGGGTGCGGGCCGCCTGGGCCTCGAAGAGTTCGGGCAGCGTCGCGGCGGGCAGGGCGCGGGAGGTGTGGTCCGCGGTACCCAGCAGTGCGTCCCGCTCGGCGGAGGTCAGGATCTCCAGGCTGCCGATGGGCCGGTCAGGATCCGTAACGGCCGCTTCCAGCAGTCTGCGCAGGCGCGTGAGCAGCCCTTCGACGGTGGCCCGGTCGAACAGGGCCGTGCGGAACTCCGCCTCCCCCTCGATTCCGGCCGGAGCCCGCCCGGCGTCCCGGCACTCCCGTACGGTGACGGTCAGATCCATCTTCGCGGTGCCGGTGGAGACATGGACCTCCTCGGCCTCGGCGCCCGGGAGGCCGTACCCGGCACGATCCGTCCCGTTCGCCGCGAGGGCGACCTGGAAGAGCGGGTTGCGGCCGGCCGAGCGGTCCGGGTTCAGCACCTCGACCAGCCGCTCGAACGGTACGTCCTGATGGTCGTAGGCCCGCAGGCCCGTCTCCCGCACCCGGTCCACCAAGGCGCCGAACGACGGGTCGCCGGAGGTGTCGGTACGCAGCACCAGTGTGTTGACGAAGAAGCCGACCACCTCGTCCAGCGCCGCGTCACCACGGCCCGCGACCGGCACCCCCAGCGGAATGTCCGTCCCCGCCCCCAGCCGGGTGAACAGCGCCGCCAGCGCGGCCTGCACCACCATGAACACACTCGCCCCGCGCTCCCGGGCCAGCTTCACCACCCGGCCGTGCAACTCCGCGTCCCACCGGTACCGGACCACCGCGCCCCGGTGGTCGGTGGCCGCCGGGCGCGGGCGGTCGTACGGCAAGGCCAGTTCCTCCGGCAGGCCGTGCAATTCCCGCCGCCAGAACGCCGTCTGCCGCGCCATCACGTCACCACCGGACGCCAGCGCGTCCCGCTGCCACAGCGCGAAGTCCGCGTACTGCACCGGCAGCGCGCGCCAGTCCGGCGCTCCCCCGCCCGTCCGCGCCTCGTACGCCGTCACCACGTCCCGCCACAGCGGCGCCAGCGACCAGCCGTCCGCCGCGATGTGATGGACGAGGAGGACCAGCAGCGACTCGCCCTGCGGGCCCCGGAACAGCTCGGCGCGGAACGGCAGTTCACGGGTCAGGTCGAAGGCGTACCGCACCGAACGGGCCACCTCGGGCGCGTCGGCTGCCACGTTGCCGACCGACGTCACCGTCAGGTACGGCCGCTCCGCGTCGTGGTCGCGCACCACCTGGTACGGCTCGCCGTCCGCCGCCTCGGCGAACACCGTGCGCAACGCCTCGTGCCGCCCCACCACGTCGCCCAGCGCGGCGGCCAGCGCCCCGGAATCCACCGCGCCGCGCAGCCGCAGCACCAGCGGCACGTTGTACGTCGCGTCGGGCCCGTCCAGCCGGTGCAGGAACCACAGGCGTCGCTGCGCCGACGACAGCGGCAGCCGGGCAGGGCGTTCGGCCCGTACGACGGCGGGCCGGGCGGCCGCGGCGCCGCCGACGCGCCGCGCCAGCGCGGCCGGGGTACGCGCTTCGAACAGGGCGCGGAGGGGCAGCTCCCGGCTCAGCGCCGCGCGGGCCAGGCTGACGAGCCGGGTCGCGAGGAGGGAGTGCCCGCCCAGTGCGAAGAAGTCGTCCTCGGCTCCCACCTCCGGCAGGCCGAGCACGTCGGCGAACAGACCGCACAGGATCTCCTCACGGGCGTCGCGCGGGCCACGCCCCGTGCTGGTCCCGCCGGGCGCGGGGAGAGCACTCCGGTCCAGCTTGCCGTGGGTGGTGAGGGGCAGCGTGTCCAGGACGACGACCGCGGAGGGCACCAGGTACGCGGGCAGCCGCTCGCCCACGTACTCGCGCAGTGCGCCGGGCGCCGGAGTGTGCCCGGGCGCGGGCACCGCGTACGCCACGAGCCGCCGGTCGCCCGGCCGGTCCTCGCGCGCCACGACGGCGGCACGCGCGACACCGGGATGGGCGGTGAGGACCGCCTCCACCTCACCCGGCTCGATCCGGAAACCCCGCACCTTCACCTGATCGTCGGCCCGCCCGACGAACTCCACCTGCCCGTCGGCACGCCACCGCACCAGATCACCCGTCCGGTACATCCGCTCCCCCGCCACCCCGAACGGACACGCCACGAACCGCTCCGCCGTCCACCCCGGACGGTTCAGATACCCGCGCGCCAGCCCGGCCCCCGCCACGTACAACTCCCCCACCACACCCGGCGCCACCGGCCGCAACCCCGCATCCAGCACATACACCCGCGTACCGGCGATCGGCGTCCCGACAGCCGGCGCACCACCCACCGTCAGCGGCCCGGTCATCGTCACGCACACCGTCGCCTCCGTCGGCCCGTACACGTTCACCAGGCGATGCGTGGCGGCCCACCGGGCCGCCAGGTCCGCGGGACACGGCTCACCGGCCACCGCGAGCGCGACGCTCCGCGGCAGCGCACCGGACGGCAGTCCGGCGAGCACGCTCGGTGGCAGCTTCAGGTGGGTCACGCCGAACCGCGCCACGGCGCCGGCCAGTTCCCCGCCCGCGAGGAGCGTGCCGGAGGGGGCGATCGCCAGGGTGGCCCCGGAGAGGAGCGCGGTGCACAGGTCGGACACCGAGGCGTCGAAGCTCAGCGAGGCGAAGAGCAGGACGACGCTGCCGGGTCCGGTGCCGAAGCGCGCGGTCTGTGCTGCCGCGAGTGCGGCGATGCCCTCGTGCGGGACCTGCACGCCCTTCGGCCCGCCGGTCGAGCCGGACGTGTGGAGGATGTAGGCGAGGTGTCGGGGCCGCAGGGGCGCGGTGCGCTCGGAGTCCCGGACGAGGGTGTCCGGGAGGCTGTCGAGCAGAGCTCGCGTGTCCGGGCCGTCCAGGACGAGACGGGGTTCCGGGCCCGGTGGCAGGGTTCGGGCGGTGGCGGCGTCGGTGAGCAGCAGCACCGGCCGGGTGTCGCGCAGCAGGCAGGTGATCCGCTCGGCCGGGTGGGCCGGGTCCAGGGGTACGTAGGCGGCTCCGGCCTTCAGGACGGCGAGGACCGCGACGATCAGTCCGGCGGAGCGTGGCAGGGCGAGGGCCACCGCCCGCTCGGGGCCCGCGCCGTGCCGGACGGCCAGACGTGCCAGCCGGTTGGCTGCCGCGTCGAGTTCGGCGTAGGTGAGGGTGGTACCGGCGCTCCGTACCGCCGTGGCCCGGGGGGTCCGTGCCACCTGAGCCGCGAAGAGAGCGGGCCAGGTCCGCGGTGCGGGGGCGGGTTCCGGGGCGGCGCTCCAGGTGTGGAGGACGCGGGTGTGCTCACCGGGCGAGAGGACGGGGAGCTCTCCCACGGGCCGGTCCGGGTCGTCCGCCGCTGCCTTCAGGACACGTACCAGGCGGTGCAGTGTGGCGGTCACGGCCCTGCTGTCGAACAGGTCGGAGCGGTGGCCCAGCCGGAGGCCCAGCCGTTCTCCGGGGAGGACGGCGAGGCTCAGCGGATAGTGGGTTCCGGAGGTGATCCGGGGTGCCGAGGCCCGCAGCGGACCCGTACCGGTGCCGAGGGGGCCGGACGGGAGGTTCTCGAAGACGAGGAGGGTGTCGAAGAGCTGGTCGTGCCCGCAGAGCCGGTGCAGTCGGGTGAGGCCGATGTGCTGGTGGGGCAGCAGCCCGGCCTGTTCGTCCTGGAGGCGGGTCAGGATCTGGGTGAAGGACCGGGCCGGGTCGAGACGCACCCGTACCGGCAGGGTGTTGTTGCACATCCCGACCATGCCCTCGACGCCCGGCATGTCCGCGGGCCGTCCGGAGACCGTGGCGCCGAAGAGGACGTCGTCCTGCCCGGTGAGGCCGCGTAGGACCACGGCCCAGGCTCCTTGCAGGACGGTGTTCAGCGTCAGGCCGTGGCGGCGGGCCAGCGCGCGCAGGGACGTGGTCAGCCCGGTGGACAGCGTGGCCTGGACGTGTCCGTGTCGCGCGCTCGCGTCGGCGGCCCGTCCGGGCGCCACGAGGGTCGGGCCTTCCACACCGGAGAGGGCCTGCCGCCAGGCGGCCTCGGCCGCCGTACGGTCCTGTCCGGCGACCCGGCGCAGATACTCCCGGTACGGCACCGGGTCGCTCAGACCCGAGGCATCGCCTCCCGCCTTGTGGACCGCGAGCAGGTCCCGCAGCACCAGCGGCCCGGACCAGCCGTCCAGGATCAGGTGCTGGACCGTCAGCAGCAGCCGGTGCCGGGCGGGTCCGAGGCGCAGCAGGGCGAACCGGAGCAGCGGGCCGCGGGCCGGGTCGAAGCGGGTGGCGCGGGCCTCGGCGGCGATGCGGTCCGCGCGGACGGCCTGTCCGTCGCCGGTGAGGTCCGTGAGGTCGTGCTCGGTCCACGGGAGGGGCACGGCTCGCGGGTGCGGCACCACCTGGACGGGGGTGCGCAGACCGTCGTGCCGGAAGGCGACACGCAGGGCGGGGTGCCGGTCGAGTACGGCCTGTGCCGCCGCGCGCAACGCGCCCGGAGCGAGGGGGCCGTGCAGGTCCACGGCGAGCTGGCTGGTGTAGGCGTCCGGGGCCTGCTCGTCGTACAGGGCGTGGAAGAGCAGCCCTTCCTGGAGCGGGGTGAGGGGCCAGACGTCGGCGAGGCCGGGGCAGTCGTGCGTCAGCCGTGCGGTCTCGTCCTCGGTGAGGGGGACGAGGGGGAAGTCGGCGGGCGTACGGCCGTCCGCGTCCGGTGCCGCGGCCCGCTCCGAGAGCGCGGTGAGCAGGCCGGACCAGGTGTCCGCGAGGTCGCGTACCTCGTCCTCGGTGAACAGGGCGCCGGGCCAGGACCAGGTCGCCGTCAGGACCGGCCCGCCGGGGCCGCCCTCGGTCAGCGCGTCCAGCGTCAGGAGGTGGGTGGCGGGCTGTCCGGGGTCGGCGCCGCCGGTGATGCCGCCGGAGCCCGGGACCGGCGCCCAGTCCCCGGGCTGCTGCGGGAGGCGGCCGAGGTGGTTGAAGGCGATCAGGGGGCGCGCGCCGCCCGCGAGGGCCGGGGCCGTCTGGGGGTTGAGGTGGCGCAGCAGGCCGTAGCCGAGGCCGTTGCCGGGGACGGCGCGCAGCTGTTCCTTGACGCGCCGGTAGGCCCGGTCCAGTGCGGGTCCGCCGGAGCGGAGCCGGGCGGCGTCGGTGGTGCCCGGGTCGAGGCGTACGGGATGGACGCTGGTGAGCCAGCCGACGGTCCGCGCCAGGTCGACGGTCTCCGCCGTACCGGTGTCCGCCTCCCTCCCGTCCCCCGGGTCCTCACGGCCGTGCCGTTCGATGTCGAGCAGGACGGTGGTGTCCGGGCAGCCCGTACGGCGTCGGCGCCACTCGGTGACAGCCAGACCGAGAGCGGTGATCAGAAGGTCGTCGGTCGTGCCGTGGAGGGCGGCGGGCACCGGGCCGAGCAGCGGAGCCGTCTGCTCCGGCGGCAGGGTCAGGGTCAGCCGCCGCACCGTGCTCGTCAGGTCCCGGGACGGGTCGTACGGGAGGCGGGACAGGGGTGGTTCGGCGGTGCCGGTCATGCCGGTCCACAGGGGGAGTTCGGCGAGCCGGTCGTGCTGCTGGGCGAGGTCGGTGAGCCGCTGGGACCAGGCACGCAGTGAGGTGCCGACCGGTTCGAGCGCGGGGCGGCGGCCGGCCGCGGCGGCTTCCCAGGCGGCGCGCAGGTCGGGCAGCAGCACCCGCCAGGAGACGCCGTCGACGGCGAGGTGGTGGACGGTCAGCAGCAGTTGCCCCGGCCTGGCGGGACCGGCGTCGAACCAGACGGCCTGGAGGAGGCCCCCGGCCCGTCCCGACTCCGGGTCCAGGCGGTCCCGCGCGGCGTCCTTGTGGCGGCGTACGGCGGCGTCGAGCGCGGCGTCGTCCAGCTCCGTGACGTCGACGCGGCGGACGAGATCCGCGTCGGTAACCGTGTCGGTGCCGGTGCCCGCTCCGGTGCTCCCGGCCGTACCGGACTCCGCTCCCGGCGGGGCGACCTCCACGGTCCACGCCACTCCCCCCACCCGGCTCAACCGCAGCCGCAGCGCGTCATGGTGGCCGATCACCGTGCGCAGCGCGGTGGCCAGGTGCCGGATGCCGAGACCGGGCGGCACCTGCACCAGGACCGACTGGTGACAGCCCGCCACCGGCCCGCCGGACTCCCGGAGAGCGTGCATGACGGGAGTGAGGGGCAGCGGGCCGCTGTCGTGGCCGGTGGGTACGGCGGGTGCGGGCCGCGCCGCGCCCGCCCGTGCGGCGAGGCCTGCGACGGTGCGGTGGCGGAAGACGTCACGCGGGGTCAGGGCGAGCCCCGCCCGCCGGGCCCGGCCGACGAGCTGGACGGCGATGACGCTGTCGCCGCCGAGCTCGAAGAAGTCCTCGTCCGCGCCTGCCGTGCCGGTGCCGAGGCCGAGCACCTCGGCGAAGAGGCGGGACAGGGTCCGCTCGCGGTCGTCCCGGGGCGCCCGGTGTGCGGAGGCCGCCGTGTGGTCGGGCCGTGGGAGGCGGGCGCGGTCCAGTTTGCCCGCGGTGGTCAGCGGCAGCGCGTCGAGGACGACGACCGCGGCGGGGACCATGTGGTCCGGCAGCCGTCCGGCCGTGTACCGTCGCAGCTCCCGCGGGTCGGCGGCCCGTCCGGCGGCAGGGGTCACGTACGCGACCAGTCGCCGGTCGCCCGGCCGGTCCTCGCGGGCGACGACCGCTGCCGTGCCGACCGCGGGGTGCGACGTCAGCGCGGCCCGTACCTCCCCCGGTTCGATGCGAATGCCCCGTACCTTCACCTGCTCGTCCGCGCGGCCCACGAACTCCAGCGAACCGTCGGCGCGTCGGCGGACCACGTCCCCGGTCCGGTACATCCGCTCCCCCGGCGGCCCGTACGGGCAGGCCACGAAGCGCTCGGCGGTGAGCGCGCTCCGGCCCAGGTAGCCGCGCGTCACCCCGGTGCCCGCGAGGTACAGTGCCGCCGCCGCGTCCGGTGGGGCCGGGCGCAGCGCGTCGTCCAGGACGTAGGCACGGGTGCCGCCCAGTGGCCGGCCGAGCGGCAGGGCCCGGGTGTCCGGCAGGGGCCCGTCGAGGAATCCGGTGAGGGCGAACACCGTGGTCTCGGTGGGGCCGTACGCGTGGACGAAGCGCGCGCCGGGCAGCAGTTCCCGGCCCTCCCGCGCGGTGCGGGGCAGCAGCACTTCGGCGCCCAGTTCCACCCGGCGCAAGGCCAGTTCTCCGGCGAGGCCGGGCTCTTCGCGGAGGGCGTGCGTCAGTTGCCCGAAGGCGGTCGGCGTCTGGTGGAGCTGGGTGACGCCTTCTTGCACGAGCAGTCGCAGCAGTTCCCCCGGGGAACGGCTTTCCTCGTACGGCACCACGACCAGGCGTCCGCCGTGCAGGAGTGGTCCCCACATCTCCCAGACCGAGAGGTCGAAGGTGTGGGAGTGGAGCAGCGCCGTGACGTCGTCGGCGCGGAAGTCCAGGTGCGGGGCGTCGCGGAAGAGGCGGGCGACGGCACGGTGCGGGACCACCACGCCCTTGGGTTCGCCGGTGGAACCGGAGGTGTGGATGACGTAGGCGGGGTGGGCGGGCAGCAGCGGGCAGGCGCGCTCGTGGTCGTGTACGGGGGCGTCGGAGCACCGGCGGAGGGCGTCGGTAAGCTCCGGGCCGTCCCAGGTGAGGTGCGGCACGGGTGGCACGGCCGCCGGGGTGCGGGTGGTGAGCAGCAGCACCGGGCGGGCGGCACGCAGGATCTTGTCGTTGCGTTCGGCGGGGTGGCCGGGTTCCAGGGGCACGTAGGCCGCACCGGTCTTCAGCACCGCGAGTACGGCGATGACGAGGTCCGCCGAGCGCGGCAGCTCCAGTGCCACGAACTGTTCGGGCCCGGCGCCCCGCTCGATGAGCGCCCGTGCCAGCCGGTTGGCGGCGGCGTCGAGCGCGCCGAACGTCAGGGTGGTGTCGCGGAAGGTCACGGCCGGGGCGCCGGGTGTACGGGCCGCCTGGCGCGCGAACAGCTCCGGCAGCAGGGCGTGCCGGCCGTACGGGCCGGTGGCGGTGTCACACTCCTCTGCCGTGCGTACGTCCAGGTCACCGATCGGCCGGTCGGGGTCGGCTGTCCCGTCCGCCAGCAGGTTCCGCAGCCGTTCCAGGAAGGCTTCCACCGTGGCGTGGTCGAAGAGGTCGGCGTCGAAGTGGGCGACGCCGGTCAGGGTGCCCGTCCCGGCGGGTGCGCCGGGCGTCTCCGTGACGCTGATCTCCAGGTCGGTGACGAGGGTGCCGGTGTCCAGCTCCCGTGCCTCGGCGGTGACACCGGACAGGGCGGGGGCGGCGGCCGGGGTGTGCTGCCAGACCAGCATCGTCCGGAACAGCGGGTGGCGGTCGCCCGGACGGTCCGCGCGCAGGGCCTCGACGACCCGTTCGACGGGCACGTCCTGGTGGGCGTACGCCTCCAGGCCGGTCTCGCGTACCCGGGTGAGGAGCGTACGGAAGTCCGGCGCGCCCGACGTGTCGACGCGCAGCACCAGCGTGTTGACGAAGAAGCCGATCAGGTCGTGCAGCGCCTCGTCGGTGCGTCCCGCGACGGGGGTGCCGACCGGGATGTCCTCGCCCGCGCCCAGCCGCGTCAGGAGTGCGGCGAGCCCCGCCTGCACCACCATGGACGGGGTCGCGCCGCACTCCCGCGCCAGCGCGCGCACCGCTTGCGCAAGCCCGCTGTCCCACTGGAAGCGGCAGGTCCCGCTGCGCCCGGTGGGCGTGTCCGGGCGCGGCCGGTCGCAGGGCAGGGCGATGCGGTCCGGTAGTCCGGCCAGCTTCTTCGTCCAGTAGGCGAGTTGGGTGGCGGCCGTGGTGCTGCCGGTTCCGTCGTCCGCGTCGAGCAGGTCGCGCTGCCACAGCGTGTAGTCGGCGTACTGCACGCGCAGCGGGGCCCAGGACGGCGGGCGTCCGTGCCGGCGCTCCTCGTAGGCGTGCGAGAGGTCGCGCCACAGCGGGGCCAGGGACCAGCCGTCCGCCGCGATGTGGTGCAGCGTCAGGGACAGGATGTGCTCCTCCGGACCCAGGACGAACAGGCAGGCGCGTACGGGCGGTTCGGCCGCGAGGTCGAACCCTTGGCGCGCGGCCTCGTCGACCAGGCGGTGCGCGGCATCCGGAGTGGTCCCGGTGACGGTCAGCCTGAGCCGCACGGCCTCCGGGGGCAGTACGGACTGACGCGGCCCCCGGCCGTCCTCCGGGAAGACCGTGCGCAGGGCCTCGTGGCGCGTCACGACATCACGCAGCGCCGCTTCCAGTGCCTGCCGGTCGAGCCGTCCGGAGAGTCCGAGGGTGAGCGGCACATGGTGGGTGGGGCGCGGTCCTTCCAGGCGGTGCAGGAACCACATCCGGCGCTGGGCGAAGGACAGCGGCAGCTCGGCGGGGCGCGGGGACCGGGCCGTCAGCGCGGGACGGCAGGTAGACCCGCCGGTGAGCCGCGCGGCCAGGCCCGCCGGGGTCGGTGACTCGAACACCGCGCGCAGGCCCAGCTCCGTACCGAAGGCCGACCGCACCCGGTTCACCAGCCCGGTGGCCAGCAGCGAATGCCCGCCGAGGCGGAAGAAATCCTGGTCGGGGCCGACTTCGGCGAGGGACAGGGTCTCCGCGAAGAGACCGCACAGGATGTCCTCGCGGGCGTCGCGCGGTGCGCGTCCGCCGGGGGCACGGTGGGTGACGTCCGTGTCCGGCTGGGGCAGCGCCCGCCGGTCCAGCTTGCCGTTCACCGTCATCGGCAGCGCGTCGAGGACCAGGACGGTGGAGGGGACCAGGTGGTGCGGCAGCCGGGCCGCGACGGTGTCGCGTACGGCGGTGCCCAGCGCCGCGTCGGCCCGGCGCCGGGCCGGTTCGCCGGTCAGCGCCCGCAGGGAGCGCAGGTCGCCGCGGGCGCGTACCGCCGGGAGGTGGACATCGGTGTACGCCACGACGGGTGCCGTTCCGGACGGCGCGCTCCCGCCCTCCTCCCCGCCCCGCAGGAACACGGCGTCCAGGCTGCCGTCGTCCGCCTCGGACCAGGTGACGAGCGCCTGGTAACCCGCCGTGTCCGCGAGCTCGTGCAGTTCTTCCGGATCGACGGCGGGCTCTCGTCCGGAGCCGGCCGGACCGTATGCGGCCAAGCGCCCGTTGGGGATACCGCTCACCCGCAGGGCTCCGGGGCGGCCGGTGCGCAGCCGCTTCGCCAGCGACGGCAGGCCGGGCACCTCGCTCCCCCACCGCACGCGGGGCGCGTCGGCGAGGGAGACCACGGGGGCCGGGCCTTTGCGCAGCACCACGTCGTACCGGTAGCGGCTCATCTCGTTGTGGTGCCGCCCGCGTTTGACGCGGACGTCCACCGCGCTCACCCCGGGCAGCGGCCCGTGCGGCAGGGCGGTGAAGAAGCCGGGGGCGATCAGCAGTTCCTGGTCGCGCGCGAGGCTCCGCCGGGCCGCCGCGGCCAGTTCCGCGTCGTCCGGGGCCGCGCCTCGGGCCGCCGCGCGTCGCCGTTGCAGTGCGGTGTGGAAGTGGCGGTTCAGCCGGAGGTCGCGCACGTCGCCGACGAAGAGGGCGCCACCGGGCGCGAGGCGGTCGAGGGCGCCGCGCAGCACGGCGAGGAGGTAGTCCGCGTCGGGGAAGTACTGGGCGACGGAGTTCAGTACGACGACGTCGAAGCCGCCCTCCGGCAGGTCTCGCAGGTCGTCGGCGGCCTGGCAGGTCAGGGTGGTGCGGGCGGCCAGTGCGGGGTCCGCCGCGAGCGCGCCGCGCAGTCCGGCGACGGCTTCGGCGGACAGGTCGGTGCCCCGGTAGCTCTCGCAGTGCGGGGCGAGCCGGGCCAGGAGGAGCCCGGTGCCGACGCCGATCTCCAGGATCCGCCGGGGCCGCAGGGCCCGCACCCGGTCGGCGGTGGCGTCCCGCCATTCACGCATCTGCTCCGGCGGAATCGGCCGTCCGTCGGCGCTGTTCCGCCACCCCGCGAAGTCCTCGCCCAGGGCAGCGGGCCGGCGTCCGGAGGCCGCGTACAGGTCGTCGTACACCTGCCGCCAGGCCGCCAGGGCCGCGTCGGTGTCCGCCGCGCGCCCGGTGCCCCCGTGGTACGACTTCGTACGCGGGTACGGCTGCGGCACGACGTAACCGACCAGGCTGGGCCCTCCGTCCGCGTCCCGGCGTACGGCCACCGCGGCCTGGGCGACGTCCGGGTGGGCCGCGAGGGCGGACTCCACCTCCCCCGGCTCGACACGGAAGCCGCGGATCTTGAGCTGGTCGTCGGAGCGGCCGGCGAACTCCAGACGGCCGCCGGGCCCGCGCCGCACCAGGTCGCCGGTCCGGTACATCCGCGCGCCGGGCGGGCCGGACGGGCAGGCCACGAAGCGTCCGGCGGTCAGTCCGGGACGGTTCAGGTAGCCGCGCGCCAACCCGCCGCCCGCCACGTACAGTTCGCCCGTGCCGCCGGGCGGCACCTCGCCCAGCCGGTCGTCCAGCACGTACAGCGTGAGGTCCGGAACCGGCTCCCCGATGACGCTCGGCGCGCCGGGGCGGGCGCCGGCCCGGTCACAGGCGGCGTAGGTGGCGTGCACGGTGGTCTCGGTCGTGCCGTACATGTCGACGAGCAGCGGCGCGTCGTCGGGGTGCCGGTCGTACCAGCCGGCGAGCCGGGCGGGGTCGAGTGCCTCTCCGGCGAGGACGACCACGCGCAGCGGCGCGTCCCGCAGGACGTCGGGGCGCTCGCCGTCGGCGGTCATCAGCGCGGCGAAGGCGGTCGGTGTCTGGCACAGGACGGTGACCCGCTCGCGGGCCAGCAGTGCCAGGAACTCGGCGGGCACCCGGCCGACCCGGTACGACACGATCACGAGCCGCCCCCCGGTCAGCAGCGCGCCGAACATCTCCCACACCGAGACGTCGAAGGCGCAGGAGTGGAAGAGGGTCCAGGTGTCGTCCGGGCCGAAGCCGAACCAGTGCGCGGTGGAGGTGAGCAGCCGGACGACGTTGGCGTGGGTGACCACGACGCCCTTGGGGGTGCCGGTGGAGCCCGATGTGTGGATGACGTACGCGCAGTCGCGCGGGTCCGGCCGTCCGCCGCGGTCGGTGTCGGTGACGGGCGCGGGCGAAGCCTGGTCCAGGAGACGCCGCGTACGGTCGTCGTCCAGCAGGACCACGGGGACGCCGCTCGTGGCGGGCAGCGCGCCCGCCACCTCACGCGCCGTCAGTACGGCAGCGGGCGCCGCGTCCCGCAGCAGGAACGCGATCCGCTCGGCCGGGTACCCGGGGTCCACCGGCAGGTAGGCCGCACCGCACTTGAGCACCGCCAGGACGGCCACGACCAGGTCCGCCGTACGCGGCAGCGCCAGCGCCACCACCTGCCGGGGGCCGACGCCCCGGCCGAGGAGCACCCGGGACAGCCGGTTGGCGGCGGCTTCCACCTGCGCGTACGTCATCCGTACGGCCTCGTCCGCCACGGCGACGGCGTCGGGCGTCCGGTCCGCCTGCCGGGTGAACAGCTCGCCCAGCGTCGCCGGCGGGGCACCCTGGCCGGTGCCCGAGGCACCGCCCGGCACTGCGCCGGGCAGCCGGCCGGCCTGCTCTTCGAACGTCACTTCGGTAGACCTCTCGCACAACGGGCGCGTGTCGGGAAGGCGCTTCGCCGCCGGCGGTGCCGGGCGCGGCGGGGCCCGCGGCCCCGGCCGGTCAGCTCCAGTACCGCAGGGGCTCGTCGGTCCCCTTGCAGGCGATGAACGCCGCCATGCCGACGCGGTGCCCGTCCCGGGCCGGGGTGACGGCGTGCAGCATCCGGGAGCTGAAGATGATCAGGTCGCCCGCCTGTGGGCGGATCACGTGGACCGGGGGTTCCACGGTCGCCGGATCCAGCCCCTCGACCTCCAGGATCGTACGGGTCTCCGCGCTCGTGGGCTCGCGCCGCCAGAGCTGGAGGTCGCCGCCCTCCTCGGGCACCCGGAGATAGACGTTGGCGGCCAGTTGCTCGGTCACCCCCGCGATCTCCGGGGCGTCCGTCTCCTGCTCGATGCGGTCGTTGTGCGGAAGGAAGGCCGAGGTCGTCGGGTGGAACACCCGCAGCGCGCCGACGAAACACGGCCGGCCGCGCAGGTGGAGCAGGTCGGCGCCGGCCGGCCAGCATTCCTGGAGCAGCAGACGTACCTGGTCCACCGGGGACAGATACGGCGCGAACAGCGCGCGTACCTCGTGGATCGAGGGCAGCGCGGCATCGTGGTAACGGGCCGTCAGTTCGGGATTCCACGCCGTGTCGATGTGCGGCAGGTGCACGCGTCCCACCGTACTCGTCCATTTCTTGTGATAATTTCCCAGCGCTTTGTGCCGCACGGCTTTACGGGCCGCTTCCGCCGCGATCCGCCGGTCGCAGAAGCCGGGTACGTGAATGGCGGTGATCTCCCGGCGAGCCAGCCGCAGCAGGGAATCCCGGGTCAGTTCACGGGCGAAGTCACCTTCCGCGGCGGCACCCGCGACGCCTGCGCCGGGCCCGGAAACAGTCGAAGTCACATCGTCACACTCCACTCAGCGGTGCACAGCCGGGGACTCCGTCGGCCGTCCGGCACCACGCCGCACGGCCGCCCCGGCCCCGGCAACGGGAATACCGGGGTTGTGCGGGAGGATATGAGCACTGCCCCTGGCCTTTTTGCGCCCGATCGCCTGCACACCGCTTCCGGAAAACCGCGGGCACGTCCGGGACCAGGTTCTCCCGGCGCGCGGCCCGCCACACCGCGCTCACCGGCAGCCCGCCCCATCGGGGGAACCCGCGAACCGGCTCTGGACGAGTGCCGGTGGAACGACGTTCCGACAAACTGCGGAGATGAAGGAAAGCCCGACCCGGTCCGTCCGGGGCCGGGCCGGTCCTCCTCAGCCGGTGCCGCTGGGCACCGCGCAGTCGGCCGGCTGGGGTTTCCTCTCCGGCCAGCCCAGCCCCACGAACGCCACCCGGCGGGTGCCCGGGTCGAGCTTCACGACGGCCACCGGTTTGTCGTAGGCGTTGCCCCCGTTGGTCAGGCAGATCCAGCCGCTCGTGCCCCGCACCCGGTACCGGGCCTCCAGCCGTGGCCACTGGGCGGCGACGCGTTCCCGTGTCGGCACCGCCGTGCCGACGGCCTGGGCGTTGGCCAGGAAGACGGCCGAGGCGATGGTGCGTACGCCGTCGTGGACCAGCATCGTGCGGGAGTCCTCCAGGGTCACCGGCCCGATGTCACCGCCGGGTTGCCGATCGATCAGGCGGCGGAGTTCCCGCAGCTCGCCCTGCGGCTCCGTCAGGTACGCCGGCCGGTCCCCGGCCGCCGGCGCCTTGCCGGTGTCCGCCCGCCGTTCCTTCTCCCAGGTGCGCAGGGACGCGTCCCAGGCGTCCGGGTGCCCCGGGGCCGCGTACTGCACGGTGATCGTGGCGCCCGCCCCGTCGTCGCCGCGCAGTGCCTCCCAGTCGCCCCGGCTCATGTACCGGTCCAGCGTCGCCGCACCCGATCCGCTGACGACGGTGTACTTCTTCCCGTGGCACGGGACCTCGGCCAGTTTCAGGGCGAACAGCCGCAGATGGGCCGGGCGCCCCGCGAAATAGACGACCCGCGCGTCGGACGCACAGATGTTGTGCCCTATCGTCGTGAAGTCGTTTCCGGTGTCGCCCAGGTCGTTGATGCCGGGCGAGGTGAACGGCTGGTCCTTCGGGCCGGGCGGTCCGGGTTCCGGCCGGCTGAACGCCTTGGCGAGCGACTCGTCGTAGATGTCGTTCGGGCGGAGGTCCTTGACCAGGACGGTTTCCGCGTCCCGGAGTCCGCCGTGGAAATTGGCGAGCGCGGCCGCCTGCTGCCGGTTGGTGGGAATGACCCGGGCCAGTCCCGGATACGGGAGCGAGCCGCTTCGGTCGTCGGGATTGGCGAGGTCATCGGCGCTGACCCTGCTGGCGAGCACCGGAATCCGCAGTGTGCCGGTCAGCCGGGCGACGGCCTTCTTCGTGTGGTCGAGGCTGAGGTTGAAGCCGGTGACGGCACGCAGGTTGTCGCGCGGGGAGTCCGCCATCGCCGCGAGCCGGTCCACCACCTTTTCCTGCTGCGCGTAATCGGCACCGGGATTGGCCAGCACCAGGCGCAGCAGCGGTTTGTTCTCCGAGCGGTTGGCCCGGTACTGCGCCAGATAAGCGCCCTGCAGTTCGCTGCGGAGCTGGGCGCTTTCAGCGTCGGTCTTCGGCTGCAACGGCAGCATCATCGCGATACTGACGATGTCCGATTCCCCGGCGATGCGCTTGTTCTCCCGGCCGATCGCGTCGGCCACCTGATGGATCTCCGGGGTCCCGAAGTCGTAACCGGAGCCGTTGACACCGATGCATTCACCGGCGCTCCGCTCGACTCCCTCGGCGCAGAATTCGGGGGCCCCGATCCGGCCCGGAATGATGACGGCGAGGGGAACGACCACGGCCAGTACGACGAGCACCGTGCAGGCCTTGCGGATCCAGGTGGCCCAGAACGTGTTGTACAGCCAGTTCAGCAACGCCGCACCCTCCCTTAGCCGATGTGTCTCGTGCAGGTGCACGGTCTGAGCGGCTGCTTGTTGGCGAGCCGGTCCCGCCAGTCGCGGGCCGTCTGCGTCAGCGTGCCGGCCCCGGCGGCGGGTTCCTCCCCCAGCCGTTCCAGCAGCTTGGGCAGGGCGTCGGCCACGGCCTCGTCGAGCGGTTCCGTCCGGTCCTCACAGAGCCGTACGGCGTGCAGCAGCCGGTCGACGCGCTTGTGCCGCACGTCACCGGCCACCTCTGCCTCGCCCAGTGCCCGCGCGATCCGGTCGTCGGTACGGCCGAGCAGCGGCGCCTCGGCGATGGCCAGGAGTTCGTCGCACCAGACCCGTGCGCTGCGGGTGAGGAAGGTGCGGTCGAGGTAGTCCGTGACCGCCTCGGCGTCGCCGACCGCCAGGTGGTGGTGCATGCCGTGCGCGGCGGCGGAGCCGAAGAGTTCGTCGGCCTCGTCGGCCTCCAGGGCGCGGTAGTGGTCCCGCAGCAGGGTGTGGTCGCCGAGCCAGGCCGCGCCGTTCGCGCGCAGCCGGTGCAGGCGCCGCATGAGCAAGCGGCGCAGGCCGAGGTCGCCGATGAAGTGCCGGGGGCAGTGCGGCCAGCCACTGTCCCGCAGCAGCTCGGCGATGCGGTAGGCGGACAGGCGCTCGTCCCGGCCCGCCTGCACCTCGTGCATCAGGGTCTGGGCGCACTCCGCGTCGTGGGCCACCGACAGGTGGCTGAGCAGGTCGAGCCAGTGCCCGCGCTGCTCCGGCGGGAGATCCTCCGGAGGCTGCCGGACGACGAGGTCGTCCAGCAGGAGGTCCGCGACCGGGCGTCCCTCGGCGTCCTCCCCGGCGCGCACCCGCGCCTCCAGCAGGGCCCAGTCGGTGTCCGCGCCGGGCTCCCGGAACGTCAGCGCCGCGGTCGCCTCGCCCAGCCGGGTCACGAACAGCGGGCGCCCGCCGCTCAGCCGGTGGATGCCGCTGTCGATGCGGAGCTGGGCGGCGTTGTCACCCAGCGCCCGCCGGACCTGGAGGCGGGCCGTCTCCCTGGACTGCTGGTCGCGCGTGAGCATCGGCATCCGGACCAGGAGGACGCCGCGCGACAGGGGCGTCAGACCGGGTACACCGCCGGAGGGACGGCTCCACCGCGGCAGGCCGCCGTCGGAGGGCCGCCAGCTGACGGGCGCGTCGTCGTCCGTACCCCCGGCGCCTCCGACGTGGTGCAGGAAGCGCCCGCCGTCCTCCCGCCGGGCGGTCGCCATGACCACCAGCCGGTCGTGATGCCCCCGCTCGCGGTCTTCCAGCACCGGTCTCAGCAGCCGTCTGCCGAGGGCGTTGTCCGCGTGGTCGAGCAGCAGGGCGGGCCGCCCGGCCCGGGACAGCCGGCCCAGCAGCGACACGTACGCGGCTTCGATGTCCTGCCGCAGCGCGCGGAAGAGAAAGCCCTCGGCGACCTCGCGTGCTTCACCGCCCTGCTGGAAGTGCGAGGCCAGCGAGTGCAGCCCCAGCTTCGGATGGCCGCCCGCGCCCGTGTACTCGCCGTAGCACGCCGCCAGCAGGGCTTTGCCCTCCTGTGAGGTGCGGGCGAGCAGTTCGTCGAGTACAGCGTTGATGAACGGTACGGCCCCCGGGTGGGCCACCAGCCCCGCGACGACGCCTACGTAGGCCCTGCCCGCCCGGTTCAGCACCCCCCGCCAGAAGGAGCCGCGCGGCAGCAGTTTGTCGTGCCGTTGCACCTCGCTGACCAGGGTGGCGGTGTCGGCGAGCGGATCGCTGGCCGCGACCGCCGCGAGGCCCGCGTACAGGCGCGGGGTGGCGACCGCTCCGCCGTCGCCCTGCCAGGCGCCGAACTGCTGGGCCACCTCGCGCAGCACCTCCGTCGGCACCGAGCGCGTCTGCGGGTGCTGCTCCGCCTGCTCCCGGTACACCGGGAGTCCGCAGTCGATGTGCGCCGTCGGTACGTGGCGGCCGAATTCGCCCCGTACACACCGCAGGAACCGGCCCTTGCCCGTGCCGGGCCCGCCGACGAGCAGAACGACGGGCAGGTCGGGACCGTGCAGCGGCTTGCGGTTGCGGCCCGCACGGGTCTTGCCGAGCAGCCTGGCCACCAAACCGTCGTCGTCGAGCAGCTTGTCGAATCCGAGATCGTCAGGCACGGGTCCCCCGATGTGTCACCGACCGTACCGCTGGTGATGCCACGTCAGGTTAGTGCAGAGGCCCGGCCTTCAGGGAGGGTTGCTCCCGGCCGAACCTCCGGCACGGCCGCCGCCGTCCGCTACTCCTCTTCGGTCTCTCCCGTGTCGCGGACACGGCCGGACAGCCGCTCGTACCGTTGCCGGGCCGCCTGCGGGGTGCCCAGCCCCAGCCCGAAGGCCACCTCGGGCCAGGTCATGCCGCGTCCGCGGGCCATCCGCAGCAGGCCGGCCTCCAGCTCGTCCAGCTCGCCGCGCACCAGCGGCAGCAGGCTCAACGCCGCGGTGATGTCCGCCCGGTCCACCTCCGGTTCGCCCTCTTCGAGCCGTGCCGCCCCGCTCATCAGGAACGCCACCAGCCGTACGGCCTCGTGCGGGCCGAGGACGGACGGATGCCGCTGCCGCGCCCGCTGTTCCTCGGTGGCCGCGTGCCGCTCCGCGACCCGGAACAGCGCCGCGTGCACCCGCTGCGCACGAGCCTGCTGCGCGTCCGGCAGCGGGAAGGGGTCCGTGTCGGGATGCTGTCCGGGCTGTCCGGGCTGTTCGGAGGCCGATGTCATGGAGTCAGCATGGGACCGACACGAAAACACGTCAACGCTTTATTGTGAACGACTTGTTTGCCCGCGTTGATGCCGGCACGGTCGGCGCTGTCACGGAGTGGGCGGGCCGGGGCGCCGTCGTCACCGGCCTTCCGCCGCCGAACGACCCCGGCCCGCCTGGGGCCTCGTTCATCTTCCCCGAGGAACGAGGCGAGTCGATACTGCCCACCGCCCCACGCCCCATGCGTACGACCGCGACGATCACCCGGTCGGCGCAGCCCGCCGAACTGCCCTGCTCCCGCCCTCAGGAGGCGGGTTCGGCCACTCCCGACACCTCGTGCCCGCCGCCCGCGTCCATGTCGCGTTGCCGGGCACCGGCGGCCAGGGCCGGAGCAATCCGGAGCGTGAACCAGACGGTCTTGCCGACGGCGTCGGGGCGCGTGCCCCAGGCGTCGGCGAGGGCTTCGACGAGCATCAGGCCGCGGCCGTTCTCCTCGGCGGTGTCCGCGACCCGGGCCCGGGGCCGGGGCGTACTGCCGTCCACGACCTCCACGCCCAACTCCCGGGCGCTGTACCAGACGCGCAGCGTCAGCGGCCCCCGCGCGTGGCAGACGGCATTGGTCAGCAGTTCCGACGACAGCAGCAGCGCCGTGTCGGCGAGCGTCGCCAGGCCCCACGCCCGCAGGGTACGGAGCAGGAAGCGGCGGCCTTCCGGGACCGAGGACGGCGTGCCGGGCAGGTCCACCGCGGCAGTGTCCAGCGGCGCGGCAGGGAAGCCGACCAACAGGAGGGTGACGTCGTCGGCGTACGTGGCGGTGTCCGGGAGCAGGGTGTGCAGGACGCGGTCGGCGGCCTCCTCCAGGTCCACCGTGGTGGTGAAGACCTCGCCCAGGGTGGCGGTGAGCAGGTCCAGTTGGGTCCCGATGTCGCTGCGCGGCGTCTCCACCAGGCCGTCGGTGTACAGGGCCAGCGTCGTACCGGCCCGCAGGGGCAGGCGGACCTCCTGGTGCGGTACGCCGCCCACGCCGAGGGGGATGCCGGTCGGCACCGGCAGCGCGCCGACCGTCGCGTCCGGGGCGACGAGCCAGACCGGCAGGTGCCCGGCCGAGCAGGCGGTCACCTCGCCGAGTGCCGGGTCGGCTTCCAAGTAGGTGCAGGTGACGAATTGTTCCGGCAGCCCGCGGGTGAACGTGTCGAGCGTCTGGATCAGCTCGCACGGCGGCGTTCCGGCGAGCGCCAGCGCCCGGGCGGCGGAACGGAGCTGGCCCATGACCACGGCCGCGTCCAGGCCGCGCCCCATGACGTCCCCGATGATCACGCCGACCCGTCCGGCGCCCAGGTCGATCAGGTCGAGCCAGTCGCCGCCCACGCCCTGCCCCTGGGTGGAGGGGAGGTAGCGGGTGGCGGCGCGGGCTCCGGGGATCTGCTCGGAGGCGCCCATCAGCCGCAGGGCCAGGGCGATGTGCCGCTGCTGCGCGTACAGTTCGGCGAGTTCCCGCTCGGCCTTCTTGCGGTCGGTGATGTTCCGCATGGTGGAGCAGGCGCCGGTGATGACGCCGTCCCGGTTGCGGATCGGCCACAGGGTCACGTCGACGTCCAGCATCCGGCCGTCGCCGGTGGCCCGGCGGGTCTCGTAGTGCTCGATCCGCTCGCCCCGGCCGATCCGCTCCAGCAGACCGGCCTCCTCGTCCTTCAGCTCCGGCGGGATCAGCAGCCCGGTGTGCTGCCCCACCACCTCCCCGGCCAGGTAGCCGTACATCCGCTGCGCCGCCGTGTTCCAGAAGGTGATCTGGCCGTCGAGCCTCTTGATGAGGATCGCGTCCTGGGACGATTCCACCACCACCGCCAGCTCGTCGCTCCGCACGTCCGCCTTCTTGCGGTCGGTGATGTCCCGGGTGATGGAACAGGCGGCGTGCACGACACCCCGCCGGGAGCGGACCGGCCACAGGGACACGTCCACGTCCAGCACCCGGCCGCCGCTCGTGACCCGCCGCGTCTTGTGGTGCTCGATCCGCTCACCCCGGCCGATCCGCTCCAGCAGACCGGCCTCCTCGTCCTTCAGACCCGGCGGGATCAGCAGCCCGATGTGCCGGCCGACCATCTCCTCGGCCCGGTACCCGTACAACCGCTGCGCCGCCGCGTTCCAGAACGTGACCTGCCCGTCCAGCGTCTTGGTCAGGATCGCGTCCTGCGAACACTCCACCAGCCCCCGGAACAGCTCCTGCTCGCCCGCGCCGTTCCGCGGGGCCTCCACTGCCGTCATCCGTGCCTCACTTCATGACGCATCGACGCCCCGGGCAACGAGAGTGACGACCTCCCGTCACGGCACCCGCAGTCGGCCCGAGTACGCCCCGCCGCCGTGTCCCGCAAACCCTTGCCTGCGAGAGTGCGGATATTGGAGCATGCGCCGTCCAGCGCCATCAGCTTTGTTCGCTTTTGGACAACACTGGACTGCACCTTTCTGCTTTCCCGCCCGGTTGCGCTGGAAATCGTGAGGCAGTCGCACAGCGCAGCCGGACGGCCACCGTCAGCCGGGGAAACGGCAGCGGCCCGGGAGACGGTAGATGTTCTCCGCCCGGATGCCCTCGAAGTCCTCGACGAGGTTGAAGGAGACGCGCTCCCCCGTCGTCAGGGTGCGGGCCGGTTCGTCCCCCTGGATCGCCGAACGGTAGGCGAGGACGTCCGGTCCTCCGCCGGTCTGGGCGACCAGGCCGGCACCTCGTTCGTGGTCGAACCACTTGACGACGCCATGGGGCACAGCAATCACCTCTGTCGGGTGGAGCGGGCGGGACATCCCACGGGTGCCCTCTCACCGGTGGTTAAGGGGGCGCATTCGTGGGCGCACGTAGCTCGGGCCCGGCGCCCGGCACGGCCCGCACCCAGGCGCACGCCGTCCTGGCGCCGGAGTCTGTGCCGGAGCCCGGCCGCCGCAGCGCGGCGATGTCCGTACCGCCCACGGTCCGCAACACCCCCGGCGTGTGAACAGACTGTGTGAACTACTGCGACAAAGGGGAAATAGCTGTCAGGGACGGGGCGTTGCGTGAGTGGTTGCGGCTGCGGCCGGGGCAGCGGTGGACGCGACGCCGTGAGACGTCACGGAGGAAAGCGCGAGACGTCACGGAGGAAAGGCGGAACCCGGTGCAGAGCACGCCGCAGTCGTCCGACGGTATCCCGCGCCGCCCCGGCACCCGCCCCCCTCGATCGAACTGCCCTTGCCGCCGCCGGGCACCATGGGACCGCCCGCGGAGTACGTCCGGCTGCGCCGGGAGTGCCCCGTGGCGCGGCTGCGCGACGAGGACACGCCAAGCTGGTTCCTGACCCGGTACGACGACGTCCGGGCGGTCATCGGGGACGCGCGGCTGATCAGGCCGACCATCAACGGCTGGTCCTTCCAGCCGGAGCAGGACCGGCCGGACGGCCCGGAACTGATCACGATGATGGAGATGGAGGGCCCGCGGCGCAGGGCCCTGCGCAGGGCCCTGTCCGAGGCGTTCAACGCCCGGTCCGTGCGGCGCCGTCTGCCGCGGCTCCGCGCGGACGCCGAGCGGTTGCTGGACACGTTCACCGACGGGGGCCCGCCCGCCGATCTGGTCGCCGGGTACACCGAGCCGTTCCCGCTCCTGGTGATGTGCGAGTCGGTGGGCATTCCGTACGAGGACCGCGACTACTACCTCCCCCTGGCGGACGTGGCACTGGGAGCGCTGCTCACCCTGGCGGAGGCGCGGCGGGTCACCCCGCTGCTGCGGGACTACGTCCGGTCGTTGATCGTCCGAAAGCGGCGGGAGCCCGCCGGCGACATCCTCAGTGATCTGGTCCGCCGGTGTGACCACGGTGAGCTGGACGAGGAGAGCGTGCTGGGCTTCGGGCTGTCGATGCTCGTCGCCGGTTACCGGACCACGACCATGTTCCTGTCCGACGCCGTCGTGGCGCTGCTGGCCGAGCCGGAACAGTACGCCCGCCTGCGGGACGACCGCGCTCTGCTGCCCAGTGCGGTCGAGGAGTTCCTGCGCTACGTACCGGTGATGAACGGTGTGGTGGTGCTGCAGGCCGTCGAGGACTTCGAAGTGGGCGGGCAGACGATCCGGGCGGGGGACGCGGTCCTTCCGGCGCTGGCCTCCGCCAACCTCGACGAGACCGTGTTCACCGCTCCGGAGCGGCTCGACCTGGGCCGGCGGCCGAACCCGCACCTCACGTTCGGCCGGGGCGCGCACAACTGCATCGGCGCGCACCTGGCGCGTGCGGAGCTGACCGTGGGCCTGGAAGCGCTGCTGGACCGCTTCCCGCACCTGCACCTGGCGGCGGGACAGAGCCCCACCTGGGACGACACATCCCCCGCCAAGTCGCCGCTCACCCTGCCGGTCGACTGGTGACGTCCCCGCCGGCGCGGGCGCGCCGCCTCCCGCCCGCCTCGGCCGGTCAGGCCACGCCCGCCGCGTCGAGCAGTGCGGCCGCCGTGGTCACGGCCAGCCCGGCCAGGCTCTCCACCCGTGCCCCGGCGCGCGCGCTCGCGCCGTCGAAGACCAGGGTCAGTTGACGCGCCAGCAGTTCGGGGTCGCGCGCCCCGCCCCGCTCGGCCTCGGCACGGAAGGCGTCGGTCAGATGCCGCTTCACTTCCTCGGCGACGATGCTCGCCGGGTGTCCGGGGTCCTTGAGTTCGACCTGTGCGGCCAGGAAGGGGCAGCCCCGGTAGTCGGCCGTCTCCGCCAGCTTTTCGAGCCGTTCGAAGACGTACAGGATCCGTGTGCGCGGCGGGCCCGCTTCGACGGTACGCAGGGCGAGCTGTTCCTCGTAGGCGGGGGCGCGCCGCCGCAGACTGGCCGCGAAGACCTCGTCCTTGCTGTCGAAGAGCTGGTACATCGAGCGCTTGGAGACCCCGGCCGTCCTGCACAGGGCCTCGACCCCGATGGAGGCGCCCTCGCGGTAGAAGAGTTCGGCCGCCGCGTCGAGCAGCCGGTCCCGGGTGGACGCTGTGCCGGTACTGGACATACGAGGAGAGTACCGCGTCGGTCGCGCCGACCGTGCCGCGTGGAAACTGACCGGTATACCCCCGAGTACAGCACCAGGGCATCCGACGGTCTACGGTTCTCCTGAGGAAACCGATCGGTTTCCTCCGCTGGACGACAGGCGACGGCGTCAGCCGACGCCCCGAGCTGCCGGAGGACACGTGACCGTCACCGTCAAGCACCGCTCCGTGGAAGTCAACGGAGTCACACTGCACATCGCCGAGCAGGGCGAGGGGCCGCTGGTCCTGCTGCTGCACGGGTTCCCGGAGAGCTGGTACTCCTGGCGCCACCAGTTCGGCCCGCTCGCCGCGGCCGGATACCGGGTGGTGGCGCCGGACCAGCGCGGCTACGCCCGCAGCGAGCAGCCCGACGACCCCGACGCGTACAGCCTGCTGCACCTGGCCGGCGACGTGATCGCCCTGATCCACGCCCTCGGCGAGGAACGGGCCGTCGTCGTCGGCCACGACTGGGGCGCGCCCGTCGCCTGGGTGACGGCCATGCTCCGCCCGGATGTCGTACGGGCCGTGGCGGGGCTCAGCGTGCCGCCCATCCTGCCCGCGGGCATGGCACCGCCGGAGGTCACGCGGCGGCTCTACGGAGACGGCTTCTACCAGTGCTACTTCCAGCAGCCGGGCGTCGCCGACGCGGAGCTGGCACGGGACCCGGCCTCGACGTTCCGCCGCATCCTGGCCAGCGGCTCGGGCGACAACCCCGCCACCACCGCTCCGCGCCCCTGGATCGTTCCCGACGGCGTGACCCTCATCGACTCGGTCCCCGAACCGGAGCGACTGCCCGCCTGGCTCACCCCGGACGACATCGACGCGTTCGTCCGCGACTACGCGGGCCACGGGGAGCGGGCGTTCACCGGCCCCCTCAACTGGTACCGGAACATCGGACGGAACAACGAGCTGCTGGCCGCTTTCCGGGGCCGCGGCATCGACCAGCCCGCGCTGTACGTCGGCGGGGACCGCGACATGGTGATGTCGCTGCACGGCATCGGCGAACTCCTCGCCTCGCTCAAGACGGTCGCGCCGAAGCTGCACCGCAGCATCACCCTCCCCGGCTGCGGACACTGGACCCAGCAGGAACGGCCCGCCGAAGTCAACGCCGCGCTGCTCGACTTCCTGGGCCACCTGCCCGGCCCGTCACCGGTCCAGGGCTGACGTCACCCGCTGTCCGGCCGGGTAGTTCCGCCGCCCGTCCGCGCGTCACCCACGGTCCGTTCGCGTCGGCTGAGCCGGCCGCGTCGCACCGTGGACACAGTGCGCGCGGCCGGCGGCGGGGCTCGCCCTCCGCTGCACGGCACAGCCCGGCCTTCTCCCGGGCCCGCCAGGAAGCCCGGCTGGCGACCGGTACGGGGATCAGGGCGGCCGGGGCGTACGGGTGGTCGCGCCAGGTCGCCCGGAGGGGGCCGGTTCATGCGCGGACCGTGTCCCCGCCCCCTCTGTCCCGGATCGCCGATGAGGTGGTCGAAAGTCGTCGTCTCGCCGGTCACCTCGGTGACGGCGGCCAACTCGTCCCGGTGGTCGGGGCAGTCGGCGAACCGGGACCGCTGGACCAGGCCCAGGGCCGGTCGTCGAGGAGGACGAGCAGGTCCTCCGCGAGCTCCTCGTCCCTGGTCACCGGGCAGAAGTCGCGCGCCCCCCGCCGAGGTGTCGCGGTTCGCCACCAGGCCACGTGCGGCTGCGCCGGTCAGTTTCGCAGGACGGGAAGTCCGCTTCGGTGACCCGACGCCATGTGATCATCCGCCGGGCCCCTTCGCCCGGCCCAGCTTCTCCTCCATCCAGGCCACGCCGAAGGCCACCACGTCACGGGCTTCGAAGAGATGACTGTCGGCCGCCCCCACCGTCCCCCTGCGTCCGATGCCCGCGGCGCGCATGTCCCGCCCGATGATGTCGAACGCTTCCGTTCCCTCGGGCACGAGGGCGGAGTAGTCGAACGCCCCGTTCTCCGAGTCGATGTCGTGGAACCGCCGCCAGACCCGCTCCCCGTCGACGAGGATCGGCTGCTCGTAGTCCACGAACCGCTTGCCGGGCGCTTCGGCCAGGGCCTCGGCGTGGTGCAGGAGCGTGAGAGCGTCCAGCGGGGCGCCCAGCAGAAGCACCCGGCCGCCCGTCGCGACCAGCCGCGCCAGCGGGCTGTCGGCGCCGTGCGGGTCGTCCCACGGGTGGTCGGCCATCAACGCGGCGGCCGCCGCGCCGAGCGCCGCGAAGCTCGCGTCGGGGTGGCGGCTGCGGACGGCTCCGGGCATGCGGCGCAGCGCTTCCGGAAGGCGCCCGTTGTTGTGGTCCGCCTCGCTCAGCACGGGGTCGTACGCCGGGTGTTCGGCCCTCAGGGCGTCCTGCCAGGCCTGCGGCCAGGTGGTGAAGTCGTACGGCGGGGCGTCGTTCCAGCCGCAGGTCACCATCAGGGTTCCCCGCTCGCCCACGACGTCGCGGAGGGCGCCGATGACCGTCTCCGGCCCGCCTGCCACGTAGCCGACGGCGGACATCCGCGTATGGAACATCACGGTGTCACCTTCGCCGAGGCCGAGCGCGGTCAGGTCCCGGGCGAGGCGGGCCCGGGTGACCGGGCCGTCGGAGCGCTTGAGCAAGGCGAGTTCGTCCATGGACGGGAAGGTAGCCGTCCCCCACGGTCCGCGGCACCGCATTTCCGCGTCCGCCCCCGGCCGTCCCGGCACGCCGGTCAGTCACCGGACCGCCCGTCCGCGGACGCCTCTCTCCCTTCGCCGCCCCCTTCCCCGTCCCCTCCCTCCGTGTCGGCCCGGGGCAGCACCACGACACCCCACGTGACCATGACCGCTCCGAGCCCTTCGAGGATCAGCCACCAGCCGGTGCGGACCCGCTCCCCGTACACCACGATCCCGAGGGCCAGACTGACCAGCGCCTCACCCAGGGTGAGTGCGGGCTGCGACGCCACCAGCGGGCCGGACTCCATGGCGTTGGCCAGCAGGAACAGTGCGCACGCGCCCGCCGCCACGAAGGCGTACGTCTGCCAGCCGGCGAAGAACGCGCCGGGCCCGTGCCGGTCGAAGGTGTCGGTCGCCGCCTTCATCAGCGTCGCGGTCAGGGCGTAACCGATCGCGGAGGCGGAGCTGAACAGGGCCGCACGGGCCTTGCCCCGGGGCCTCGGCAGGGCGGCCAGCACGCAGGCGGCCATGACGCCCCCGGAGACGAGCAGCGTCAGCACCCACTTCCCGGCGGGCACCTCGGTGCTGCCGCCGGACGGGGCGGCCGCGGCCAGCCCCAGACCGAGGCCGGCGGCCACCATGACCGAGGCCGCCCAGCCGATCGCGGGCAACCGCCGCCGCGCCACCGCACTGGCGACGAGCAGCGTGAACGGCAGCTCGGTGACGAGGATGGGCTGCACCAGCGACAGCGAACCCAGTGTCAGCGCCAGGGCCTGGCACGCCGCGGCGCCGACGATGACGGCGATCCCGCCCAGCCACGCCGGGCTGCGCAACAGGTGCCGGAACAGCCGGACGCTGAAGGCGTCGCCCGGCGGCACCTTGCGGGCCGCGATCCGCTGGAGCACGGTGCCGGTGGCGTTGGCCACGGCCGTCAACAGGGCGAACAGCGCGGAGAGCACAGCTGTCACGGAGGGCTCCTGTTGTCCGGCGCGGGCGGTCACCGGCCGCCGCTGCCCCCACGGTGCCAGACCCGCCGCCCGGCCCGGTACCGCGCCACCGCGAGCCCCGGGTCCGCGCCGCCACGCCCACCGGACGGCCCCACCCGTCCAGCCCGCTGCGGTCTCCGCCACTAGCGACCTGACCTGCAATTATGTGGCCCTTGGGGGCCATCCGGGCAGTTGTGTTGCGCCGGCCGGGGGGTTTCGCCGGTGAATCACCCGTTCGCGGCTTTTTGCGGCTTGATACTTGCTGTGAGGCTGGAAGGACTCATGGTGACCGTCCCCACCACCGAGGAGAGAACTCCATGATTCTGTCCATCTCCGGCGTCGTTCTGCTCGGCATCATCGTTTTCCTGTTCTTCCGCAAGGACGGGCTCAAGGTGTCCCACGCCCTGGTCTGCGCCCTGTTCGGTTTCTACCTCGCGGGCTCCGCGATCGCCCCGAGCATCAAGGCCGGCGGGGCGAGCCTGGCCAACCTCCTGGGCGGCATCAAGCTCTGACCTCCGGTCCGCTCCCCCGCGCCCGTCCGGCGGGCGGCGCCCGGCGGGCGCAGCGGCCTCCGCACGATCCCCCAGGAGATGATGTGGCCCGGCGTCCACTGCCCCGCATCCTGACCGACAGCGCGCCGATCGCGCGCGGGCGCGAGTTCGCGCGTACCGCGGCGGACGGTGCGGCCGACGTGTTCCACCCGCTGATCACCATCAGCCGGGGGCTGCGCCGGCTGCTGGCCGCCGGGCGCCGGCGCTGGTCCGACACGCCCAAGGAGCGGCGCGGCTCGCTGCTGTTCGTCGCCGCCGGCAGCGTCCTGGCGGTGGCGCTCGTCCCGTACGGGCCGGTGCTCGCGCTGGTCACGGTGATGGCGGCGGCAGCCTGGGCGGGCCGGGAGCAGCAGCCGGCCGAGGAGCCCGCCGCCGGTCCGGGGGAAGCGGAGACCGGCCGCCTGCAGGCGCTGTACGAGGCGCTGGTGCCGTACTTCGCGATCGAGGGCGATCCCAGTCCCCTGTACGCCCACGACGGGGACTGGGAGAGCGCCTTCACCGAGTACGCGTTCGACGAGGCCGGGCGCCCGGCCCGGCTGACGCTGCGGTACCCGGCGTACTTCACCGACGGCGACGCGGCGTCCCGGGCCCGTATCGAGCAGGTGCTGTACGCGAAGTCGGGGCGCGGCAGGGAGTACCACTTCGCGTGGGACGAGGAGTCGAACCAGTTGACGCTGACGGTGCTGCCGCCGCTGCCGACCGACATCGCGGCGCAGCGGTTCGTGACGACGCACGGCGAGACGGTCCTCGGTTTCACCGATGCCGGCGCCGTCCAGCGGACGCTGCCGGTGGAGGCCGGCGAGGAGACGCGTGACGTGCCGCCCGTCGTGTGGCGGACCGGCCTGCGGTCGACCGAGCCGCACCTGCTCGTACTGGGGCAGCCGGGCGTCGGCGTGACGACGCTGCTGCGGTCCATCGCGCTGCAAGCGCTGCCGTACGGCGACGTCCTGGTGATCGACGGCGGCGGGACCGGCGAGTACGCGTGTCTGGCGGGGCGGACCGGCGTGATGGGCGTCGAGTCCGGGCTGTCGGGGGCGCTGGCGACGCTGGAGTGGGCGGCGCACGAGACCGAGCGGCGGCTGATCGCCGCCAACCGCGCGCGGCAGGCCGGGCGGCAGGCTCCGGACGACACCCGCTGGCCGCTGTGGATTCTTCTGGACCGGCCCACCGCACTGGCCCACCTCGCGGTGGCCGAGGGGCGGGACGACCCGCAGCACCTGCTGCATGTGCCGTTGCGGCACGGCCGGGCGGCCTACGTCACGGTGGTGGTGGCCGACCAGCTCGACAGTGCCGGACTGCTGAGCGAGCCGGTGCTGACGCACACCCGGGCCAGAGTCGTACTGGGACCGGCCACGCCGGAGGACGTGCAGGCGGTGCTCGGCGCGCCGCCGAACACCACACCGGCCACCGACGTACCGCCGGGGCGCGGCTACGCGCGGCTGGGCACCGGACCGGTGCTCCGCCTCCAGGTCCCGGCCACACCCGACCCGTACGACGACGCCACGAGCGAGACGCACCGGCAGGCCGTACTGGACCTGCTTCCGGAACCCGCGGCTCCGATGGAGGAGGACGCGACCGAAGACCTGAGCGCGGCAGCCGGCCTGGCCAGGTCGGACGGCACGGGCGGGCCGGATGACGCCGTCGCGGGCGGGACGGGGGGCACCGTCCCGGGCCCGGAGGGCAGGACCGGCGTGGGTGGCGCCGTCGGGGTGGACGTCCTGTTCGGCACCGTCGGTCCGGCCGCGCCGTCCGCCCCCGAGGAGATCACCGAGCCGTCCGGGCCGGCACCGGCACACCGCACGGCCGACGCGGGGCGCGCGGAGGGCTGAGCGCGTCGCCGGCAGCACGGCCGGCGACGCCCGCCGAGGCCCGGTCAGCGACCGCGCCTCAGCCACGCCGCCCAGCGACCGGCGCCCCGCCGCACACGGCGCGGGCACTGCTGAAGCGGCCGTCGCCCCACCGCACCCGCCGTCCCGCTCTCGCCGGGACTTTCCCCACGGATGTCCGATGTACGGCCCGGGGCGGCCCCGGGGGGCCGGCACGAATCCGCCGATCAGCAGGATCGATCCGGCTCATGGGCCCCGGCCGACGGCCCTGCCGTGCGCTCCGGCGGGGGCCACTCCCTGGATGTCCGACGCGGACTTCACCGCCCTCGACCTGTGGCCACGGACCGGCGTACCGGCACGAGATGACCGCTGACCACGCCAGGGGCGGGACCGTGCCCGCACCGCCTCACGCCACAAAGCTGTGCGGCGTCTCCACCTCGCCGGCGGCCGTTCCGCTCGCCACGTGCCGGGCGGCGGCGGCCAGTCGGGACGCGGCCTCGTCGGCGACGGCTCCGCTGACGGTGAAGGGCAGCCGGACGAAACCCTCGAACGCGCCGTCCACGCCGAACCGCGGCCCCGAGGGCACCCGTACACCGAGCCGCTCCCCCGCCTCCGCGATCCGCGAGCCGGAGAGGCCGCCGGTGCGTGCCCACAGGGTGAGGCCGCCGTCCGGCACGCTGAACTCCCAGTCGGGCAGGTGGCGTCGGAGCGCGGCGACGATCGCGTCGCGGTTCTCGCGGGCCTGGTCGCGGCGGATCTCCACGGCCTGCTCCCAGCCGTCGCCCTCCAGGAGCGAGACGATGGCGAGCTGTTCGAGGACCGGCGAGCCGAGGTCGGCGAAGGCGCGGGCGGCGACGAGGCTGCGGATGAGGTCGGGGGCGGCCCGTACCCAGCCGATGCGCATCCCCGCCCAGAACGCCTTGCTGACGGAGCCGACCGTGATGACGTTGCTGCCCGCCGGGTCGAAGGCGCAGACGGACCGCGGCATCCCGATGTCGTCCAGGCGGAGTTCGGCCATGGTCTCGTCGACGACCAGGACCGTGCCGGCCGCGCGGGCGGCGTCCACCAGGCGGCGGCGCTGGTCCTCGGTGGCGAGGGTGCCGGTCGGGTTGTGGAAGTCGGCGACGACGTACGCCATACGGGGCGCGGCGTCCCGCATGACCTGGCGCCAGGCCGGGATGTCCCAGCCGGCGAGGCGGTCGGCGAGGGCGACGGGGACGAGCCGGGCGCCGGCGTCGCGCATCAGCTGGAGGATGTTGGCGTACGACGGGGAGTCGACCGCGACCCGTTCGCCGGGCCGGGTGATCTGGCGGCAGATGGCGGCCACCGCGCCCATGGCGCCGGTGGTGACCATGATCTGTTCGGGCATCGTGGGGATGCCGCGGGCGGTGTAGCGGTCGGCGAGCGCCTGGCGCAGGGCCGGCAGGCCGGCCGGGTAGTCGCCGTGGGTGTGCGCGTACAGCGGGAGATGTTCCATGGCGCCCTGCACACCGCGCGTCAGCCAGGGCTCGGGGGCCGGGAGGGCCGCGCAGCCGAGGTCGATCATGGAGCTGGCCGCCTCCGGGGGCAGCGGTTCCAGGCCGCGGGTGGGCAGCGGGTTGCCCGCGGGGACGGCGGTCCAGCTGCCGGAGCCTCGGCGGGACTCCAGGAACCCTTCGGCGCGCAGCGCTTCATAGGCCGCGGCGACGGTGGTGCGGCTCACGGAGAGCGCGGCGGCCAGTTCGCGTTCCGCGGGCAGACGGGCGGCGACCGGCACCCGGCCTTCCAGGACGAGGAGGCGGACGCCGTCCGCGAGGCCGCGGTAGGCGGGGATGCGGCGGCCGGCCGGTGCCACGGCGTCGCGGGTGTCCTGCGACCGGAGCAGCCGGGCGAGTTGCGACGCCCCCACCGCTGAAGTCCACTGCGCCATCGTGAGCAGTCCACCTTTCCCGGATTGGCCCTGGAAACTGATCATCTCCGAGCCACAGAGTGTCACGAGCCAGTCCAATCATGCCAGGAGGGGGAAGATTTTGTTCAGCACCCGGAGGTCCGGCGCCATGGAGGGCGCGAGCGACAGCAAGGCGGACGCGACGTCCGGCCGCCGCGCGGACCCCACGCCCGGTCGGCGACTGCCGCGCCGCCTCGTCCACCTCTACACCGGACTGGTCCTGTACGGCCTCAGCATGGGACTACAGTTGCGCGCCGGACTCGGCCTGGAGCCGTGGAGCGTCCTCAACCAGGGCATTTCCCGGCATACCGGCCTGTCGATCGGCACTGTCACGATCGTCTCCGGCGTACTGATCCTGCTGCTGTGGATTCCGCTGCGGCAGCGTCCCGGGCTCGGGACGGTGTCCAACGTCGTGATCCTCGGCCTCGTCATGGACGCGACGCTCACCCTCGTACCGGAGATCACCACGCTCGCCGCCCGCATCCCCCTGCTCGTCTTCGCGATCCTGCTGAACGGCATGGCGACGGGGCTCTACATCTCCGCCCGCTTCGGGCCCGGCCCGCGGGACGGCCTGATGACCGGCCTGCACCGCCGTACGGGCCGGCCGCTGCGGCTCGTCCGTACCTGCATCGAGGTCGCGGTGCTCACCGTCGGCTTCCTCCTCGGGGGCTCGGTGGGTGTGGGCACCGTGCTGTACGCACTGGCCATCGGGCCGCTGGCCCAGTTCTCGCTGCGCTTCTTCACGATCGGCGGGCAGCGCGGCCGCGTGGTGGCGTCGTCCGAGCCCGTTGCCGCTTCCGCGCCCGCGCCCCGCCCCTGACCCCACGGCCCTCCGCCACCGTCGCAGCCTCCTGGGCGCAACTCCCTTACCCTTGTACCGATTTATCGCCTCACGTCCCCGGCCCCGCCCGCGCCGACTGTTACGCTCCCCCTATCAACCACCCCTCTGACCTGGCCTTTTACTGCCCGGCGACGAGGGGTGCAGCAACCGAGGGGAGCGACTGTGAAGATCGGGATCAACGTCCTCAACTACGGGGAGGGCACCACCCCCGAAAGCATCGAGACGTGGGTGCGCGGCGCCGAGGAGCTGGGCTACCACCTGGCGATGATCTCCGACCATGTGACGCTGCCCCCAGAGGTCGCGGGCGCCTTCCCGCCGCCGTTCTACGACCCGTTCACCACGCTGGCCTGGCTCGCGGGCCGGACCAGCACCATCGAGCTGGGCACGACGGTCGTCGTCCTCCCGTACCGCCACCCCTTGCAGACCGCACGCGTGACCGCGAACCTTGACCGGTTCAGCGGCGGGCGGCTGGTGTTCGGCGTGGGCCTCGGCTGGTCGCAGCAGGAGTACGCGGCGCTCGGCGTCGACTACGCGTCCCGCGGCCGGATCACCGACGAGTACCTCGCCTGCATCAAGGAACACTGGACGCGGCCGGTGGTCTCCTTCCAGGGTGAGCACGTCGCCTACACGGACATCACCACAGGACCCGGCCCGGTCCGCGACCCGCACCCGCCGGTCTGGGTCGGCGGCCTCAGCGACGCCGCGCTGCGCCGGGCCGGGCGGTTCGGGGACGCCTGGCATCCGTACACGCTGGGCGCGGACACGATCCGCGAGCGGCTGCCGGTCCTGGAGGCCGCGGCGGAAGCGGCCGGCCGGCCGACGCCCGCGGTGACACCCCGGATCGCCCTGCACCTCACGGAGCGGCCGGTGGAGTCGGAGTCCCGGCTGCCGGGCCACGGCACGGTCGACCAGGTACGCGCCGACCTGGAGGCGCTGGCGGAGCTGGGCGTCCCGTACGTCGTTCTCGACACGTTCCTGTCCAGCTACGCCGGTCCGGTTCCGCCCGAGGAGAGCCCCCGGCACGACCTCGCCCAGTTGGAGACGGCGGCGGAGCGCATCCTCGATCTTCCGGGTGAGACGCTGCGCTGAGGGCGGCGGGCCGGGGCGGCGGGCGAGGACGGCGGGCGCCCCGGCGCCGTACCGCGCGTGCGCCACGCCGCGCCGCGCAGGGAGCACGCCACGCAGGCAGCACGGCGTACGCCCACCGAGCCGCACCACCGCCGACCGGCCGAGGCCGTGGCCGGTTGCCGACGGCCGGCCGGCCCGTCCTGTATATCCTCTGGCCAATGCGCTCCCAGCAGTTGACCACCCGCGGGTTGCCCGTACGGCACCCCTTCCTCGACCACCCGGCCCCGCTCGCCTTCGCCCACCGGGGCGGCGCCGCGGACGGGCTGGAGAACACCGCCGCGGCCTTCCGGCGCGCGGTGGCGCTCGGCTACCGCTACCTGGAGACCGACGTGCACGCCACGTCGGACGGCCGGCTCGTGGCGTTCCACGACGCCACGCTGGACCGGGTCACCGACCGGGGCGGGGCGATCGGCCGGCTCCCCTGGCAGACCGTCCGCCGGGCCCGGGTGGCGGGCCGGGAGCCACTGCCGCTCTTCGAGGAGCTGCTGGAGGAGTTTCCGCGGGCCCGGTGGAACGTCGACATCAAGGCGGAGGCGGCGCTCCGGCCACTGCTGGACCTGCTGCGCCGTACGGACGCCTGGGACCGGGTGTGCGTCGGCTCGTTCTCGGAGGCCCGCGTCGCGCGGGCCCAGCGGCTGGCCGGCCCGCGGCTGGCGACCTCGCTCGGCACGCGCGGCGTACTGGGGCTGCGGATGCGCTCGTACGGCCGGGGTGTGCCCCTGGACCGGCTGCTGGGGGCTGCGGTCCGGCGCAATGCGGTGTGTGTGCAGGTGCCGGAGCGGCAGTCCGGCATCCGCGTGGTCGATCCACTGCTGATCCGGGCCGCGCACGCGTGGCGTTTGCAGGTGCACGTGTGGACGGTGAATGATCCACGGCAGATGGCGGCCCTGCTGGACCTCGGCGTCGACGGAATCATGACCGACGACATCGGCGCCCTGCGGGAGGTGCTCACCGCCCGGGGGTCCTGGCCCGCGGAGTGAGGCCCGCACCCTCTCGGAAGGGCCGTCCGCACCGCCCTGACGAGCCGTTACCGGAGTGGGGCGGTCGCGCCGAGGGGGACCCTGATTTAGGCGTGGGGGCTGCGGGCCGGTAGTGTACGCCTTTGGCTCACCAGGCGGACCGTTACTGCGCGCTGAACTGTGGAAAGCGCTGGGTGACATCTGCTGCCAGATGTGACAAACCGGGCATTGGTGGGTACAACAAGGGGCGGCACGAAGGAAGGCAGCGGCGCGCAGCGCCTCCATCAGGCGGTGGTGGGCGACGAGTGGGCACATCTCCCGGTGACGGGAATCTTCACCGCCGACCGGACGTTGACCGGATGACGACGACAGCGACACCTGTCCTGTGGGCGACAAGCCCGGGAGGCACGATTCATGAGTGAGCGAGCTCTTCGCGGCACGCGACTTGTGGTGACCAGCTACGAGACCGACCGCGGCATCGACCTGGCCCCGCGCCAGGCGGTGGAGTACGCATGCCAGAACGGACATCGATTCGAGATGCCGTTCTCGGTAGAGGCCGAGATTCCATCCGAGTGGGAGTGCAAGGTTTGTGGTGCACAAGCCCTCCTGGTGGATGGCGATGGCCCTGAGGAAAAGAAGGGCAAGCCCGCGCGTACGCACTGGGACATGCTCATGGAGCGGCGCACCCGCGAGGAGCTGGAGGAAGTGCTGGCCGAACGGCTGGCCGTCCTGCGCTCCGGCACCATGAACATTGCCGTGCATCCGCGCGACAACAACAACAATCGCAAGTCCGCCTGACGAACGGACGCGCGAACGGGCCGGGGCCACTGCACCACGCAGTGGCCCCGGCCCGTTTCCACGTCCGCATGCGGGCCCCGGTGTGCGTCAGGTCACCCCCCACCTGCGGAATCATCCGCGGAGCCGAAGCGCTGCAACGGGTGCGGGTGCCGGTGGGACAGTGTCCCCGGGCCTCACCATGTGCCCGTGGGGACGATCGTTCGGCTGAAGCCCCACGGAGCCTTCCGCCGAGAGGCGACCGCCATCGGTATCCGCACCCTCGGACCGCCCCGGCCGGTTCCCCCCGACTGGCCGGGGCTTCCTCATGCCCGCCTCTCGCCCCCTGCGGACCTCGCCCGCCCGCGCCGCCACACGGCGTGACCGCTCGCACACCTGCTGTACGCCTGCGCGGCCAATCCGCCCTGTTCCGCTCCCAGTTACCGCGCTCAGCGCGTCAGCGGCGGATCCTCACGCCGCGGGGCGGGCCCCTCGTCCTCGCGTACGACCTCACCCTGGACGACCTTGCCGTCCGGCTGGTGCATACGGGCCTGCTGGAAGGCGTCGCCGAGGGAGCCCGGCGTACGGCGCGTCTGGCGGGACAGGAAGCGCTCAGCGCGGCGGTGGAGCAGTTTGCGGGTGGGCGGGAAGAGGCAGAGCAGCCCGGCGACGTCGGTGACCAGGCCGGGGAACATCAGCAGCAGCCCGCCGAGCATCGGCAGCGTGTTCCCGCTGCCCGAGGACGCCCGCTCCCCCGGTTTCGCGGACGCGCCCGAGGAGGCCGCGGGGTCCCCGCCCGCCTGCATGGTCTCCGTGAGGTTCTTCCAGGCCCGCCGGCCCGCGCGCTTGATCACGTACCCGCCGGCGACCACACCGGCCAGCAGCAGCAGAAGCACCGTCAGGCCGCCCGCGGCGTCAGCGACCAGGGTCAGCAGCCAGATCTCCAGCACCAGCCAGGCGGCGATGCCCAAGGGGACGAACCGGCGGGCGCGCGAGCGCTGGGGCGGACGGGACCGGGGCGGCGGCGTGGCTGCGAACGTCATGGTTCAAGTGTGCCTGGCCCCGGCCGCCGCGCCCGCCCGCGGGTGGCCTCCGGGCGCCTCACGCGCCCTCGAAGACGATCAGACAGAACTCGTTGCCCTCCGGGTCGGCGAGGACCGTGGTCGGGCAGCCCGCGTCGTCGAACGGGCCGCGCAGGACCCGGGCGCCCAGGGCCAGCACCCTGCTCAGCCCGGGTTCCATGGCGGGCACCCGCAGGTCGAGGTGCATCCGGTTCTTGCCCTGCTTGGGCTCGGGCACCTGCTGGAGGAGCAGCTCGGGGCCGCGGCCCTCCGGGTCCGTCAGAGCGGTGTAGGGCGGTGTGGTGCGCGTGATCCGGTAGCCGAGGGCCTGGCTCCAGAAGTCCGCCAGCGCCTCCCGGTCGGCACAGTCCAGCACCATGACCAGCTCTTTCGGTGTCACCGCCGCCATCGCCGTCTCCTCCTGCCCTTACCTCTCCGTACGGCCTCTCCGTACGGCCTCTCCGTACGGCCGCTTCCGTACAGCCACTCCGTACGGTCCTGATCACTTCGGAACGCATGTGGCCGCTCCTGTCGGGCACCCGTACCGGACACTCCTACCCGCCCCTCTCACAAGGAGGCCGAACACGATGGACAAGCGCAGCGAGACACCGGAGCAGCGCGGCAGCGCCGTTCCCCGGGACCTGCCGGACCAGCAGGCGGACCCGCACGGCGGCACGCCGGACCCGTGGGAGGGCCGAACCCCGGACGGCGAGGACGACGGGGACGACGGCTCGGAGCACACCGACGTGCCCGACACCGACGTCTCCGGCACGGGCCGCCGCGGCGCGGCGCACGACCGCGACACGCAGGCCGACGACCCGACGCCGGACGAGCCCGCCGACTGATGCGGCGGGCCCGCGCGCCGGGCGGCGCGCTTCCCTGCCGGGCGGTCCGGGAGCCCCGCGGTCCATCGGTTCCGCAGGGCTCCCAGCGCGCTCAGAGCTCCCGCAGCGCGGGTAGCAGCTTCTTCCCCGCCCAGTCGAAGAACTCGCGCTGGTGGCCGCCGCCGACCTGGACCACGGCGACCTCCGTGAAGCCGGCCTCCGCGTACGGACGCACCGCCTCGACGAAGTCGTCCACGTTGTCGCCGCAGGGAATCGTCCCGGCCACGTCCTCCGGCCGGACGAACTGGGTGGCCCCGGCGAACCCGGCCGGGTCCGGCAGCTCGGAATTGACCTTCCAGCCGCCGGCGAACCAGCGGAACTGGTCGTGGGCGCGGCGTACCGCGGCGTCCCGGTCGGGGTCGTAGCAGATGGGAAGCTGGCCCACCCGCGGCTTGCCCTGGCCGCCGTGCTTCTCGAAGGAACTGATCAGCTCACCCTTCGGCTCGGTCGCGATGACCAGGTCGCCGAGACGGCCGGCGATCTCGCAGGACCGCTCCCCCGACACGGCCACCCCGATCGGCGGGGCCTGGTCGGGCAGGTCCCAGAGCTTGGCGGAGTCCACGTCGAAGTGGTTGCCGTGGTAGCTGACGGTGCCGCCTTCGAAGAGCGCCCGGATGATCTCCAGGGCCTCGGTGAACATCTCGTGCCGGGTGGTCTTGCCCGGCCAGCCGCGTCCGACGACGTGCTCGTTGAGGTTCTCGCCCGCGCCCAGGCCCAGGCGGAAGCGGCCGCCGGAGAGCAGTTGCATGGTCGCGGCCTTCTGCGCGACGACCGCCGGGTGGTAGCGCACCGTCGGGCAGGTCACATACGTCATCAGCGGGATGCGGGAGGTGGCCTGCGCCGCCGCGCCCAGCACGCTCCAGGCGTAGGGGGCGTGGCCCTGGGACTCCAGCCAGGGGGCATAGTGGTCGGAGGTCACCGAGAAGTCGAACCCGGTCTCCTCGGCCCGGACGACGTGGTCGACGAGATCACGCGGGCCGGCTTGCTCAGTCATCATCGTGTAGCCGATTTGCACCATATGGCGCGAGTTTCCCGATCATGTGACCGCAAAACTCGGTCGTGGTGATGATGCCCGGCCGGGTCCGGAAGACTCCGCCCGACCGGCCTAGTGTGTGCGCTCGCGAACGTCGGGCGCGCCCGCTGCCGTCGGCCGGGGCCGACAGCAGCCGGGGGCGAGGGCCGGGCCCCTCCCGGGAGCCCGGCGCCCCGCTCTCAGCGTCCGCGGAGCTTGTTCACCCGGGAGCCGACGCCCCAGCCGGTGACCCGCCACAGGGCCTCCACCACGATGTCCTTGCTCATCTTGCTGTCGCCGCGCTCGCGTTCGACGAAGGTGATGGGGACCTCGACGACGTGGAAGCCGCTCTCGACGGCGCGGCGCGCCAGGTCGACCTGGAAGCAGTAGCCCTGCGAGGAGACCTCGTCCAGGCCGAGCCCTTCCAGGGTCTCCTTGCGGAAGGCCCGGTAGCCGCCGGTGACGTCGCGCAGCGGTACGTCCAGCATGGCCCGGCAGTACGTGCTGCCGCCGCGGGAGAGGTACTCGCGGTGCTTGGGCCAGTTGACCACCCGGCCGCCGGGCACCCAGCGGGAGCCGAGCACCAGGTCGGCGCCCTTGAGGGCGGTGAGCAGCCGCGGCAGCTCCTCGGGGCGGTGGGAGCCGTCCGCGTCCATCTCCACCAGGACACCGAAACCGTGCTCGATGCCCCAGCGGAAGCCCGCCAGATAGGCGGCGCCGAGCCCTTCCTTGCCCTTGCGGTGCAGCACCTGGACATGGTCGTCCGCCGCCGCCAGCTCGTCGGCGATCTTGCCCGTACCGTCCGGGCTGTTGTCGTCCGCGACGAGGATGTGCGCCTCGGGCACGGAGGTCCGTACCCGCGAGACGATCGGTTTGATGTTCTCCGCCTCGTTGTAGGTCGGAATGATCACCAAGGTGGTCCCGAGCGGACCGTACTTCCGCTGACCGCCGTCTGTCACTGCTGCCCCTTCTCGTCCTTCGTACGCCCGCGCCGGCCGATGACTGTCGCGGCGACGCAGGACAGAAGCCCCACGATAGCGAGCACCCACTCGGGAATGGCACCGACGCGGTCGGCCACCGTCTTTTCGTCACGCAGCGGCAGGCTCGCCTGCAGCACCCCTCGGGTGAACTCCGGGATCTTGTGGGTGACCGTACCGTCCGGTGCCACCACCGCGCTGATCCCGCTGGTGGCCGCCGTGACGACGGCACGGCCGTGTTCCACGGCGCGCAGCTTGGACATCGCGAGCTGCTGCTCGGGCTGTCCGGTGCGGCCGTAGGTGGCGTTGTTGGTCTGCACGACGAGGGCGCGGGCGCCCGCGTTCACGGTGTCGTGGACGATCTCGTCGTAGGCGACCTCGAAGCAGATGACGTCGCCGAGCCGGGCCGACCCGAGGTCGAGGACGCCGGTGTGGTCGCCGGGGTAGAAGTCGCGCGGCACCCGCTGGAACCGTGTAATGATCTTGCTGAGCTGCTCCCGGAACGGCACGTACTCGCCGAACGGCACCGGGTGCTGCTTGGTGTACGAGGCGCCGGGGCCCTTCTTCGGGTCCCAGACGATGCCCTGGTTGAAGACGTAGCCCGGCTTGTCCGGGTGGTCGACCAGGGCGCCGACGAGGACGGGAACACCGATCGCCTTGACCGCCTCGTCGATACGGTCGTACGCCTGCGGGTAGCGGAACGGGTCCAGGTCCGAGGCGTTCTCGGGCCAGATCACCAGGTCCGGCTTCCTGGCCTTGCCCGCCTTCACGTCGGCGGCCAGTTGCTCCGTGGCGGTGGCGTGGTTGTCCAGGATCTGCATCGGGCGGCCGAGGAAGTCCATGCCGGGCCGCTGCACGTTGCCCTGGACCACGGCGATGTCCACCCGGTCGTCCGCGTCGGTGTGCACCGGGACCAGGAGTCCCGACACCGTGACCGCGGCGGCCAGGCCGACGGCCACCACGGCGGGCAGGGCCGCCCGTACCGACCTGCCGGGCCCGCGGCGCAGCCGCCACAGGACGACGGCCGCCGCGGCCAGCAGAGCGCCGCTCAGGGCGACGGCGAAGGTCACCAGGGGCGCGCCGCCCAGGGCCGCGAGCGAGGTGAAGGGCGAGCCGGTGTTGGCGAAGGCGAGCCGTCCCCACGGGAAGCCGCCGAAGGGCACCCGGTCGCGGACCCACTCCTCGGTGACCCACAGACAGGCGGCCCATACGGGCGCGTACTTCACACGGGAGGTGACGGCGAGGCCCGCACCGAGCAGGACCGTGTACAGAGCCTGCACGAGGGCCAGCCCGAACACCGCGTCCCAGCCGACGACGTGCAGCCACTTCAGCAGCATGAAGAAGAACGGCAGCCCGAACGCGAGCCCGGTCCAGGCACCCTGACGGGCCGTCCTGCCACGGGTGAGCAGGCCGAGGGCCGCGACGCCGACGAGGGACAGCGGCCACAGGTCGAACGGCGGGAAGGCCAGCGCCAGGGCGAGACCGCTCAGCACGGCGAGCACCGTACGCGGCGCCTCGCGGCGGACCAGCGCCGCGAACCGGCGGCCGCGCCCTGGCACGGCTGGTGCGGGGGTGTCGGAGCCCGATGGCACGGTCCCGGCCTTCCTTGCAGGTCGTGCGGTGGTGTCGGGCACGGTCGCGGCCTTCCTTGCAGGTCATGCGGTGGTGTGCAGACCGTACAACGGGGTCGCGCGATTGCGGACCGGGGGTGCCGACAGGTATGAGCTGCGCCGCCCGCGTGCGGCGGGGAAGAGGGAGCGGGCACCGTCCCGCGGTGCGGATCGGGGCCCGGCGCCCTTCGGGCCGACCTGGGACCCGCTGGCTGCGGGTCGACCGAAAGCCGTTGTCTACTGAGCAACCGGGCCCCACCCGGGTCGCACCTTCCCCCTGGCTCTCGGCGAGCAGGGAGGGACCCCCATCCGGACGAAACCTTTCCGTCGTCCCCGTTCCGCAGGTGCTGGACCTGGCTCCCAGTGGCGGAGTGCCGGTACGGCACACCGTCCCATGGCCCAGCTGCGTTCGACGACTGCGCGGAGGTCTCCCGGTCTGACGTCCTGTGGTGGACCCGGCCGAACCTACCGGCCGCCGACCGTCTGCTGTCAACAGTTGCCCGGACCGCGTGGTTTTCGCGTCGCCCCAGGCCGGCGCCCGCTCTCCCAGGTGGGGCAGGCGCCTCCGGGCGCGTCCCGAGGGGGTACGCGCCCGCGTGAAGTCACTCGTTCGGCCGCCCGTACACCGTGCGACCGCCGACCACCGTCCACAGGCAGCCGGGCAGGTCCCGGCCGGGGGTCAGGTCGGGCAGGCCCGGGGTGCCGGAGCGGGGGTCGGTGGACCAGCGCTCGACCCGCTCGTCGGGAGCCTGTACGACGAGGTCGCCGGTGCGCCAGACCGCGTAGTCGGCGGGTGCGCCGGGCACCAGGACGCCCGCGTCGTCGCGGCCGATCGCCCGCCAGCCGCCGCGGGTGTGGGCGGTGAAGGCCGCGCGGGCGGAGATGCCGTGCTCGCGGGTGCGGTGGAAGACGGCGGCCCGCACGGTGCCCCACGGGTCCAGCGGGGTGACGGGGCTGTCGGAGCCGAGAGCGAGCGGGACGCCGGCCCGCAGCAGCGCGGCGTACGGGTTGAGGGTGCGGGCGCGCCCGGCGCCGAGCCGGGTGGCGTACATGCCGTCCTCGCCGCCCCAGGCCGCGTCGAAGGCGGGCTGTACGGAAGCGGTGAGGGCGAACTCGGCGAAGGCCGCGACGGTGGCCTCGGTGAGCATCTCGGCATGCTCCACGCGGTGCCGGGCGGCCCGGATCCGGCCCAGGCCGACGCGGTCGGCGGCGGCCCGTACGCCGTCGGTGACGGCGGTCAGCGCGGCGTCGCCGATGGCGTGGAACCCGGCCTGGAGGCCGGCCTCGGTGCAGGCCGCGACGTGGGCGGCGACCGCGTCGGCGTCCAGATGGGCGGTGCCGGTGTGGCCGGCGTCGGCGTACGGGGCGTGCAGGTGGGCGGTGTGCGAGCCGAGGGAGCCGTCGGCGAAGAGGTCACCGGCGGCGCCGATCGCGCCGAGGGCGCGAATCCGGTCGGCGTCCTTTGCGCTCGTGACGGTCTCGGCCCAGTAGCCGACGACGCGCGGCCCTGGCCCGTGTGCGGCGCGGGCCAGCAGGGCGGTGAGGTCGTCCTCGCTGGAGATGTCGGGCCCCGCGCACTCGTGGAGGGTGCCGATGCCCCGGGAGGCCGCGTGGGCCAGGGCCGCGGCCTGGGCGGCGTCGCGCTGGGCGGGGGTGACGGTGGCGTACGCGGCGGCCCGCACGGCGTGGTGCGCGTCGCCGGTCAGCGGCTGCTCGGCATGGAATCCGGGCAGGTCACGGATGCCGGGGACGAGGTCGAGGAGGGCGGTGGTGACGACCGCGGAGTGCACGTCGACCCGGGTCAGGTAGAGCGGGCGGCCGCCGGTGGCCGCGTCCAGCTCGGCGCGGGACGGCGGCCGGCCCTCGGGCCAGGCGGCGGCGTCCCAGCCGTGCCCCAGGAGGATCCGGTCGGCCGGGCGGGCTGCCGCGTACTCCCGTACCCGGGCCAGCGCGTCCGGGAGCGCACGGGCTGCGGACAGGTCCAGGCCGGTGAGTGCGAGGCCGGTGGCCGTCGTGTGCACGTGTGCGTCCGTGAATGCGGGGGTGACGAGCGCGCCGTCGAGGTGGACGACCTCGTCCACGCCGTCGGCGAAGGAGTCGGCGGCGCCCTCCTCGCCCACCCAGGCGATGCTGTCGCCCTCGACCACCATGGCGGTGGCGAAGGGGTCGGCGGGACTGTGGACCTCTCCACCGCGCAGCAGGACGGTACGGGGCCGGGCCGGGCCGGGGGTGCGCTCACTCATAGCGGACAGTTTGGCCCCTGCGGGCGGCGGGCCCGCGCGCGGGGTCAGGATCTTGACGCGCGGCGCCCGCGCGCCGGAGCGTCCTGGGCCCGGCGCACGCCCGGGGCACACGCCTCGGGCGCCCCGGGCGGGTGCCGGTGCGCGCCGGACGGGTGCCCGTGCGCCCCGGCGGGCGTCAGATGCGCGGCGGCCGGGCCTCGTACGGCGTGGAGAGCACGACCGTGGTCCGGGTGGAGACCCCGGCCAGCGTGCGGATACGGGTCAGCAGGTGTTCCAGCTCCAGGGGCGTGGCCACCCGCACCTTCAGGATGTAGTTCTCGTCACCCGCGACGCTGTGACACGCCTCCAGCTCGGGCACCTCGGCCAGACGGTCGGCGATGTCGTCCGGGGCGCTGGGGTCGAAGGGTTTCACCGAGATGAACGCGGTCAACGGCAGCCCCACCGCCTCCGGGTCCACGATGGCGGCATAGCCGCGAATGACACCGCGCTGCTCCAGGCGGCGCACCCGCTGGTGCACCGCCGAAGTGGACAGGCCGGTGGCCTTGCCCAGGTCGGTGTAGCTCATCCGCCCGTCCTTGACGAGCAGATCCACGATTTGTCGGTCCAACTCCTCCACCCGATCAACCTACTGTGCTCGGGCGCGTGTGCGCACCGTACGCCGGATCGTGGACGCGCCCGCGCTGCCCGTGTGACCAACGCCACACGTGTGCCCCCGTATCCTGCGGGGCTAGGCGATTATGCGCGGGGCATGAGGGGAATTGCTGGTCTTGGCCGAGCCGCCCGTCACAGGAAGCCGGCGGCCCGTACGGCCCACCCGAGGGGGATGACCATCATGCGACGTCTGAAGACCGAATCCGTGCCGCTCGGCCTCGATGCCCAGGAGGACGACGGTCCCGGCTTCGCCGGCGAGGACGATCCGTACGACTCCTTCGAGACCATGGAGATCTTCCGGGTGACCTGCCCGGACTGCGCCCAGCCGATCGCGATGCTGGCCGACGAGGACACCCTGCCCGAGCACGCGCTGTGCCCGACGCCCTGGAACCCGTTCTGCCTGTCGGTGTGCGAGGGCTCGGGGCGGCCGGTGGCCGACGCTCCCGCGGCGGACGACTCGCTGGAGGCCCAGGAGCAGGACGCCGGCGTGCTGCTGACCCTGCCGGAGGGGCTGGACTGGCGCCGGCAGCCGTTCTCGCACGTGGGCGGGCCGGGTACGCGGCCGACACGCGTGCCCCGGATGCGCCGGCCCTGAGGCCCGCGTCCGTCCGGCGGGAGCGGACGGCCGCTCCCGCGCCGTCCCGGCACCGCTTCCGGAGCGCCGCGGCACCACTGCCCGGCCTCCGTGACGGCCCTCACCAGTGCCGGTAGCGGCCCTCGATCATCGCCTCCAGTGCGGCCCGGTGCATGATCAGCGCGTCCGGGTCGGCGGGTGCGGGCATCTCCCCGAAATGGACCTGGCGGTACGCCACGCGCAGCATGACGACGGCGTGCCGCAGGGCCGCGTAGAGGATGTGGAAGTCCATGGCGCGCGGTGGGTGACCGGCGAGCCGGGCGTATCGTTCCTCCACATGGTCGCGGCGCAGCAGACCGGGCAGCCCCCGCTGACCGCCGCTCTCCGCCAAGTCCTGGAAGAACCGGTGCAGATAGATCAGCCAGCCGAGGTCGAGTTCGCGCGGGCCGGGCACGGCCATTTCCCAGTCCAGCACGGCGGCGGGCGTGAAACCGTCGTAGACGATGTTGCCGATCCGCGCGTCGCCCCAGGTCAGTACGGTCTCGTCGGCTTCTTCCGGCTCCGTCGGCCAGTGGTCGGCGAGCCAGGCGAAGCCGCGCTCGATCAGCGGGGACGGCTCCTGTCCGGCGACGACCCAGGCGTAGTACGCCCGTTGGGCCGTCACATGCCGCCGCAGTGCGCTCCCGCCGCCGGGCAGGGCGAGGAACTCCGTCTCCCCGACGGGCACCTGGTCGTGGATCCGGGCGAGGACGGAGACCGTGCCCGCTTCCAGGTCCGCGCGCTGCGCGTCGGTAGCGGCGTGCAGCCAACTCCCCTCGTACGTGTAAGGCATGACGTCCGGCGGTACGCGGCCCTCGGCGCGCTCCATCACGAAGAACGGCGCGCCGAGCGGCCCCGGGTCCTCCTCCAGCCACAGGGTGCGCGGCACGGGCACGTCGGTGTGCTCGGCCACCAGGCGCAGCGTGCGGTACTGGCGGGCCATGTCATAGGTGGGGAATACCGTGTAAGCGGCAGGGTCGGCGGCCAGGCGCAAGGCGCAGGAGCGGACGGGCGGACGGGGGTGGTCGATGTCGAAGAGCAGGGTCTCGCTGGACATGCCGTTGGAGGCGGGGACGGTCGCGGAGACCGCGCGGGCACCGGGCAGGCGGGTGGCCAGCCACGCCGACAGCCGCCGGGTCAGCTCGACCGGGTCGCGGGTGGTGGTGCGGGGCCGGGACGCACCGCTCATGACCGCCCCTCCGGGGAGGCCGGCGCCTCCGGACGGTCCGGTGCCGCCTCGGGCGGTGCCCCGGCGGCCGCCGCCACGTCGGCGTGTCCCCTGAACCCGCTGGGATCGTGGCGGCCGAAGCTGCCGTGTTCGAAGATCCCGTACCCGGTACGGCCGTCGAGCGTGAAGCGGGCCGCGTGATCGGTGACCCCGTGGGCCGCCCGCGGATGGGCGGCGGGGTCGGCGAGGTCGTAGGTGCGGCGGTCGGTCCAGCCGCGTCCGCGCCAGGTACCGTGCTGCCAGTCGTCGGCGGGCGGATAACCCGCGCCGACGGCCAGGGGCGACGAGGTGAGGATCTCGGCGGCGAGTTCGAGCGGCTTGCGGGACGGGTCGGTGAGGTGCAGCACGGCGCGCTCGGGGTGGCGGGTGCCCGGCCGGTAGGTGATGTCGGCGTGCGGCCAGCCGAGTTGGACGTCGTGGGTGCCGTTGCGCACGAGCAGGGCCTCATTGAGCGTACGGTGCCCGTCGGCGTCCTCCTGGACGACGACCATCACGAACCGGTCGTCGAAGCGGACCGGGCACCAGATCCAGTGGAAGCCCTCCGGCCGCGCCTCCTCGGCGGCCCGCCCGCCGTCCTCGCCGGGTATCGGCCGCACGCCCCAGCTGCGGTCCCGGGTGCCGGTCCACTCCCCCGCCGTGACGGTCAGTTGCTCGCCGCCGGCGCGGATGGTGCCGGTGCAGGTGCCCGCCTGGACGAACCGGCGGCCTTCGAGGACGAGCCGTCCGCCGCGGTACTGGGTGTGGTGCGGTTCCCAGACGGCGGGGAAGGCGGCGTGCCACACGAGATCGCAGGAGAGCCCGCCGGGGACGGCCGGGTCGGCGGCGCAGTGCAGCCGGAGCCGTTCGAGGGGCCGGTCGACGGTGATCGTCAGCGGTCCGACGGTGAGGGCCAGGCGGTCGTCGGTGAGCGCGTCGGAGGCCCGTACGGCGTGCAGACGGTCACCGAGCCGCAAGGTGGCGTAGGCGTCGATGACACCGGTGTTGGGGTAGACGCCGAGGCCGGCGACGAGCAGTGCGCGGCCGGTGTGGTCCATGACGTGGAAGATGCAGCGGTCGTAGGCGTTGCGGTCACCGGTGGCGACGTACCGCATGGACAGCGGCACTTGGTGGACCGGGTATTCGTCGAGCGCGATCGGCCGGTCGGTCACGGGACACCTCCTGGACGCGCGGGCGGGCGCGGTCCGGTGGCCTCCGGGGCGCGCGGTTCCGTCTCGGCGGCGACCGTTTCCGCGGCAGGAATTGACGGTACGTCAGGAGTAGGCGCGGGACCATAGCCGTGCCCTCGCCCGGACGAGGAGCCCAGGGCCAAAGCGGCGCCGCGCCACGGCACCGCCCTCCCCCGGCTGCCGGCGGACACGGAGCCGCCCGCTGCGCTGTACGACGGACACACCGCCGTACAGTGGGAGGCGTAAGCCATCGCGGACACCGGCGACATAACGGTGACGGAACGAGGGGGCACCATGACGACGGCCGGCGCCGCACAGGACCCGAGCAGCCTGCACTGCCTGCGCTGTGGCCTGGAGGTGAGAGGTTTCACCGGCTGCCCCCGGTGCGCGGCGGAGGACATCGGGGTCAACGCGATGCCGCCGCTGGCCGACCTGGCGGGCCTGGAGCTGTCCTCGTACCCGGGCGGCCCGTGGGGCTGGCCGGAAACCCTGCCGGTCAGCGGCCCGCCGGTGACGCTCGGCGAGGGTGACACCCCCACCATACGGCTGCGCACCGACCCGGCCGCGCTCGGCGACGGGCTCGCGCCGGAGTGCGGCAGTGAGTTGTGGGTCAAGTACGAGGGCGGCAATCCGACCGGCTCGCACAAGGACCGGGCGATGGCGGTGGGCGTGGCCGCCGCGCTGGAGACCGGTGCCGACACCGTCGTCGCCGCGTCGTCCGGCAACGCGGGCGCGGCGGCGGCCGCCTACGCGGGCCGGGCCGGGCTGCGGTGCGTGGTCTTCACCGACGAGGGCGTACCGCCCGCGCTGGCCGCGCAGATGGACCTGCTGGGTGCCGAGCAGGTGCCGTGCGAAGGCGGTTTCCTGGCCCGCAACGCCGCGATGGCGCGGGCCGTCGAGGAGCACGGCTGGTATCCGCTCACGAGTTTCTCCGCGCCCTCCCCCGGCGGCAATCCGTACGCCGACGAGGGCTACAAGTCGGTGGCGTACGAGCTGGCGCGCGACTTCGCCGGGCGGCGGATCGGCGCGGTCGTCGTACCGACCTGCCGGGCCGACCTGCTGTCCGGGATCGAGCGCGGCTTCCGGGAGCTGTCCGCGGCCGGCCTGGTGTCCGCGGTGCCGCGGATGGTGGCCGCCGAGCCCGCCGGCGCGGCGCCCTTCACCGCCGCCCTGCGCCACGCCGACCGCGCGGCCCAGGAGCGTACGCGTGTGGAGAGCCACCCCACCGCCGCCTTCTCGCTCGGCGAGGAACGCCCGTGCTGGCAGGGACTGGACGCGCTGTGGCGGTCCGGCGGCACGGCCGTCGCCGTGGCCGAGAAGGAGTTCGTGGCCGAACAGCGGCGCCTCGCCGAGCAGGGCCTGCTGCTGGAGACGTCCTCCGCCGTGGCGGTCTCCGTCGCCCGCCGGATGCTGCGCGAGCTGCCGGAACTGGTGGTGGCGATCGGCACGGCGACGGGCATGAAGGAGCTGGGGTCCGGCCCGGCGGGCGGGTGACGGCACCGCGGGGCTCATCGCCCCCCGCGGCGGGCGGCTCTCCGACCGTCCGCCGCCGCCCCGACCCGCCATTTCCTACGGAGCCGCCGTACGGATTCCCTCCCCTGCCCTCAGCGGGACTCGGGCCCCGCCAGGTGCCGCGCGACGACCATGCGCTGGATCTGGTTGGTGCCCTCGACGATCTGGAGCACCTTGGCCTCGCGCATGTAGCGCTCGGCCGGGAAGTCGAGCGTGTAGCCGTACCCGCCGAGCAGCTGGACGGCGTCCGTCGTGACGCGCATCGCGGCATCCGTGCAGAACAGCTTGGCCATCGCCGCTTCCTTCGAGAACGGCAGGCCGGCGTCCTTGCGGCGGGCGGCGGCCAGATAGAGCGAGCGGCCGGCCTCGATCTGGGTGGCCATGTCGGCGATCATGAAGCGCAGGCCCTGGAAGTCGGCGATCGGACGGCCGAACTGCTGCCGGGATGCGGCGTACTCCAGCGCCTCGTCCAGCGCGGCCTGGGCGACGCCGATCGCGCAGGCGGCGATCCCGAGGCGACCGGAGTCCAGGGCGGACAGGGCGATGGTGAAGCCTTGGCCCTCGTCCCCGATACGGCGCGCGTCGGGAACCCGTACGCCGTCGAAGTGCAACTGGGCCGTGGGCGAGCCCTTCATGCCCATCTTGCGCTCGGGCGCGGCGGCGGTCAGCCCTTCCGCGTCACCGGGCACCAGGAAGGCCGTGATGCCGCGGGCGCCCTTGTCGCCGGTCCGCGCCAGCACGGTGTAGAAGTCGGCGACACCGCCGTGGGTGATCCACGCCTTGGTGCCGTCCAGGGTCCAGGTGTCCCCGTCCCGTACCGCCCGGGTGGTCAGGGAGGCGGCGTCGGAGCCGGACGCGGGCTCGGAGAGGCAGTAGGCGCCGAGCAGACCGCCGCCGAGCATGGCGGGCAGGTGGGCGGCGCGCTGTTCCTTCGTGCCGAACTCGGCGAGCGCGTGGCAGGCGAGGGTGTGCACGCTGACGCCGAGCCCCACGGTCAGCCGTGCGGCCGCCAGCTCCTCCAGGACCTGGAGGTACACCTCGTAAGGCTGGTCTCCGCCGCCGAACTCCTCCGCGTACGGGAGGGAGAGCAGACCGGACTCGGAGAGCAGGGCGAAGGTCTCCCGGGGGAACCGTCCCGCTTCCTCCTGCTCGGCGGCGACCGGCTTGATCTCACGGTCGAGGAGATCCCGCACCAGGGCCAGCAGATCGCGGGCCTCCTCCGTGGGCAGCCTGCGGTCCACCGGCCGGGGGCCGTACTCGGTCATGGCGGCGCTCTCCTCCCTGTCGGGCGCTGCGACGGCGCCCGCGAGGGTGAGGCGGCGCCGCCGGTCATTCGCACAGTGCTCAGCAGATGATCCCCCACCGGGTCGCGGAGGGCGGTGACCTGCAGCTGTGGCGCTGTGAGTATGCCCGATCGACAGCTTCACGTCACTGGTTGATCGAGATCTTGTTCCGCTCGGCCGGAACTTCGTCAGCCCCGGAACCGGCGGCCCTTCACCGCCATCAGACCCGGCCGAAACTCGACCCCGCCACCTTCCCCGCCGCCTACGCCACCCCACACGTCCTCCCTTACGCCCTCCCGTCACTCCCCCCGTCCCCTATACGCCCTCCCGTCACTCCCCCGCCCCTCCCGGCCGCCGGGGGCTGTACGCACGCGCCCACGAAATTGGTCCAAACCATTGACCACACTGGTCTAGTCCTTCTACGTTCTCCCCCGCAACACTCAACGCGTTCATGCCAATTCGGAACGCGTGTCCGTCCCGCACCGCCCTCGCCCCCCTCCGAGGAGACGACATGCCCAGACCCATCCGTACGCGATCACCTCGTCGACTGATCGCCGCCACCACCGCGCTGTGTACGGCCGCCCTGGCCGGCACCCTCTTCGCCGGCACGGCCGCCGCCGACCCCACCGGCAGCGCCGCCCCCGCGACCGCGCCGACCGCACCCGCCGCCACCCAGGCAGCCGGCGACAAGGTCGTCGGCTACTTCACCAACTGGGGCGTCTACGACCGCAATTACCACGTCAAGAACATCCAGACGTCCGGTTCCGCCGACAAACTGACCCACATCAACTACGCCTTCGGCAACGTCCAGGGCGGCAAGTGCACCATCGGCGACGCGTACGCCGACTACGACAAGGCGTACACCGCGGACCAGAGCGTCGACGGCAAGGCCGACACCTGGGACGCGGGCGCACTGCGCGGCAACTTCAACCAGCTGCGCAAGCTCAAGAAACTGCACCCGAACCTCAAGGTGATCTGGTCCTTCGGCGGCTGGACCTGGTCCGGCGGCTTCGCCCAGGCCGCCAAGAACCCCAACGCGTTCGCGCAGTCCTGCCTGGACCTCGTCCAGGACAAGCGCTGGGCCGATGTCTTCGACGGCATCGACATCGACTGGGAGTACCCGAACGCCTGCGGCCTGACCTGCGACACCAGCGGCCGGGAAGCGTTCACCAACCTCGCCAAGGCGCTGCGCTCCAAGTTCGGCAGCAAGCTGGTGACGGCGGCCATCAGCGCCGACGCCTCGGCCGGCGGCAAGCTGGACGCCGCCGACTACAAGGGCGCCGCGCAGTACCTCGACTGGTACAACCCCATGACGTACGACTACTTCGGCGCCTGGGACGCGAAGGGACCGACGGCCCCGCACTCGCCGCTGACCCCGTACAACGGCATCCCGAAGGCCGGTTTCAACACCACCGACACCATCAAGAAGCTCAAGACCCTGGGCGTCCCCGCCAACAAGCTCCTGCTGGGCCTCGGCTTCTACGGACGCGGCTGGCAGGGCGTGACACAGGACGCGCCGGGCGGCACGGCGACCGGCGCGGCACCGGGCAAGTACGAGGCCGGCATCGAGGACTACAAGCTCCTCAAGACCCGCTGCCCGGCAACCGGCAAGGTCGGCGGCACGGCCTACGCCAAGTGCGGCAGCCAGTGGTGGAGCTACGACACCCCGGAAACCATCGGCACCAAGATGGCTTACAAGAACCAGCAGGGCCTGGGCGGCACGTTCTTCTGGGAACTGAGCGGCGACACGGCGAACGGTGAACTGATCAAGTCCATCAAGTAGCCACCCAAGCAGCGCCTCCGGACTGGGCGCACCCCCTCGCCAGACGCAAGGTCAGGGAATGCCGTAGCGACAGTCTCCGCACAATGGCGCTGAGGCCGGGCCCGTTCTCCACGGGCCCGGCCTCGCCATCTCCATCAACTCCCCTTACCAACGCAGACTCCCCTGTACCGCCCACCCCAGGTCGACCAAGCCACGTCATCGAACTGATCCCGCCCTCACGGGAATACAGAGCCCGACGCTCCGGAAGCGCGTTAGGGTACCGCCGGAACCACACCCTCGGCCGCCGCAGAAACGGCCCCACCGAGGCCCAGCCCCCTGAAACACGCCACCCTCCCCTCCCCACCTCAAGACCCACCTCCCGCTCACACCCCGAACGGACCAGCCCGTCAATGCCTCCACATATGCCGGTTATGCCGAATTCCGTGAAAGTAAGTAAAATCCACAGCACCGCCTGCTGAAGCCGCTGGTCAGGGCCTGTGGTCCCCGCGGGTGCGGGGGTGGTCCCCCGGCCGAGATGATCAGGGCCGCGCACGGCTTGTGGTCCCCGCGGGTGCGGGGGTGGTCCCCGCTCATCGACTCTGCGGGCCACCTCGCCGAGGTGGTCCCCGCGGGTGCGGGGGTGGTCCCGCCTTGTCGCTGCCCTTCTTCGCCTTCTTCCAGTGGTCCCTGCGCGTGCCGGTCCACCCCCAGCGGCATTGCCAACCGGATCGGGGGCCCTCGCGGTCCCCCGCACGAAACCGTTCCACCCCAGAACGCTATACCCGTCGATACTTTCGGGAGCGGCCGCGAAGAGCTTAACGAGCCGGGGCAACGATGCCGTTCGGTTCTGTCTGTGCGCGTCAGTTGAAGATGACCGACCGCAGCTTGAGGCGTTCTGAGGCGCCGCCGGTGCGTGGCCGCAGGCGGAAGGAGTCGCCCTGGCAGTCGGTGCCGGTGAAGACGGTCGCCCAGGCATCGGTGCGGTTCTTCGGCGAGTGGCCGGGCTCCGGGTTCTCCTGGCCGACGCCGTGGAGGTTGATGCAGCGACCACTGGGCGGGTTGTTGAGGAAGCCGCTGGCCTCGTCCCCCTCGACAGTCACGTAGGAGAAACGGAACTGTCCTGTAGCCGCGGAAGCCGAACCAGGAGTGGCGGCCAGGAGCACGGCAGCACCGAGGGCGGCGGTGATGGCGGAGCGAAGACGCATCTGCGGGTCTTTCTGCAGGTGGGAAAGTTGCCGCAGGCACCCCTTCCCCCTTCGGCAGAGGCGCACCCATGCATCACCCCCAGGAGTGATGGAGAAACGGGCCTGCATTGCCCCGAACGGTGTCGGCGGTATGTCGGCGCACTGGCTGTGCACGCCCCCGCCTGGCGGCGGTCCACAGCGGAACGACGTTCCGGCGTAGGGCGCTTCGGGCGCTCCCGTGCGTCCCGGGCCGGTCGTAGGACCCGGGACGCGCGGGGCCGTCAGCCTCCCGCCGCCGCTCCGGCGGCGATGACCTCGCGGTTGACGGCGCGGATGCGGGCGGGGTCGACCTTGAGCTCGCGCCGGTCGTACGTCCAGAATCCGTTGAGTTCGTTCTCCAGGTCGGAGACCTGCGTGTAGACCGAGCCGGACAGTTGCTCGCCTGCCTGGCGCAGGTAGTACCGCCGGGTGTTGTCGACGTACTTCCGGGTCAGCGCCTCCGGGTCGGCCACCCCGCTGTAGATCACGGTGGGGGTGCCGGGCCACATGTGGCCGGGGGTGCGCAAGGTGAAGCCGCCGTGTTCGCCGTCCATGGCGGCCCGGCGGTCGTCGGGTGCGGGCGGGTCGACGTTGTTGTAGTCATGGTGATCGATGATGTCGCCCTTGCCCGAATCTCCCTTGGAGTCGCAGCAGTTGACGCCACTGTGCGCGTTGACGATGCGTGTGGGGTCGGTCGCCTTGACGGCCTCGGCGAGCCGGCCGGTGGCGGCGCGGTCCCACTCGCCCCAGCCCTCGTTGAAGACGACGTAGCCGCCGACAGCCGGTGAGTTGTGCGTCTGCTTCATCATCTCCTTGCCCTGGTCGGTGAACGCCTGCTGCCCCCGCTCGTCGGCGATGGTGCCGGAGACGAAGTCCTGCCACACCAGCAGTCCGATGCGGTCCGCGTGGTAGTACCACCGGGGCGACTCGACCTTGATGTGCTTGCGCACCGCGTTGAAGCCGAGCCGCTTCTGTCCCTCCAGATCGAAGCGGAGCGCGGCGTCGCTGGGCTGGGTGTGGAGGCCGTCCGGCCAGAAGCCCTGGTCCAGCATGGCGAGGGAGAAGAAGGGCCTGCCGTTCAGGACGAGCTTGGGGTGGCCGCCGACCTTCTCTACGCCGATGGAGCGCATCCCGAAGTAGCTCTTGACGGAGTCCTTCGGCCCACCGTCGCGCAGGGTGACTTCGAGGTCGTACAGGTAGGGGTCGTCCGGCGACCACAGGTGCTGGTTCCGCACCTTCAGGTTCAGGCTGGTGTTGGCCGCTCCGGTGACCCTGCCGACCACCCGCCCCTTCTTGTCACGCGCCACGGCCGTGACCTTCGCCCGCGAGGAAGCGTTGTGGGACTCCGCCGTCACCTTGAGAGTGCTGCTGCCGATGTCGGGAGAGCTGACGATCCTGTCGACGGCCGTCCTGGCGACGGGTTCCATCCAGACGGTCTGCCAGATGCCGGAGGACTGGGTGTAGAAGATGCCCCCGGGGTGCGGCGTCTGCTTGCCCTTCGGCTGGTTGGCGCCGCCGGTGTCGGTGACGCCGACGATGATCTCCTGCTGGCCGCTCTTCTTCAGCGCGTCGGTGATGTCGGCGCTGAATCCGGTGTAACCGCCGGTGTGCCGGGCCACCTGCTTGCCGTTGACCCATACCCGCGCCTCGTAGTCGACGGCGCCGAAGTTGAGTTTGAGGCGTCGCGCGTTGCCGACGTGCCAGCTCTTGGGGACGGTGACAAGCCTGCGGTAGAACATGTGGTCCTCGTGCCGCTCGATCCCGGAGAGCTGCGACTCGACGGGGAACGGCACCGTGACCGTTTCGGCCAGCCGCTTGCCGAACGGGGGCTGCTCGTCCTTACGGGCGCCGACGAACTCCCAACGGCCGTTGAGGTTCTGCCACGCCGCCCGCTTCTCCTGCGGGCGGGGGTACTCGGGCAGCGGGTTGTTCGGATCGATCTTGTCGCCCCACTCGGTGATCAGCCGGTGGGTGGAGAGGTTCCCGACAGCGCGGATCACCACGGGGACGGGCTTCCCGCCGCTGGTGAGCCCGCCCTTGCCGTCGTAGCCGAAGCGCACCCGCTGCCCCTTCTGGACGGGCCCGGCCAGTGTGAGGACCACGGAGCGCGGGTCGTTCCCGTCCCCGACGACCGACTCCACAGGCATCTGCGTGGTGTCGACCTCCAGCATCAGGTGGTCCTTGAGCGCCTCGGCCCCATGGACCTCGCCCTCGAACGTCGCCCGCAGCCGGCGCCCGTCGGCGCCGACGGTGAGGTCCACCGGATACGGCTCGAAGCCGTCCGGCAGGGTGAAGGCCGACTCCGGGACCGGCTGCCTCTTGACGTCCGGACTCTGCCAGCTCAGCACCATGTTGGAACCGCCGGTGTCCTGGAACATCTCGAACCGGAAGTCGTACTGCCGGCCGGCGGTGAGTTCGAGGGGTTCGCTCTTGACTTCGACGTCCCAGTCGGGCAACCAGTGGTCGATGACCGGCTTGCCGTCGATGAAGAACCGGAAGCCGTTGTCCCCCTTGGCGAAGAAGGTGAACTTCCCGCTCTCGGGCACCTCGATCCTGCCGCTCCACCGCGCCGTGGTGTGTTCGGTGCGCCCGGCGGCGAAGCGGAAGACGGAGCTCAGGTCCGGGAAGTCGACGGCCGGTTCCACGGTCGTCCCGCCGAGCTCGGCGAAGTCGCGGGCACCGGGCGCGGACATCCGGAAGTACTCGCCTTTGAGGCCGTGTTCGTCCGCGCTCGGGGTTTCCGCCGCCCGCGCGGGCGGCGCGAGGCTGCTGACGGGCAGCGATACGGCGAAGGCGAACAGTAATGCGCTGAACAGCAGGTGGGAGAAGGAGCGCCGAGGGCGCCTCATGCGGTGTCTCCAGTGGGGACCTCTGACACGCGGGCTCAGGCCACGCGAAGAAGGAAACATAGTCAAACAGTTAGACACACTCCGCACCGCAAAACAACAGTTCTACACGGCAATTGCCCAGCCGGGCACCGCTCATCGAGGCCGACCAGTCGCCAGTCACCGGATACCGGACGCCGGATGCCGGATGCCGGAGTGCCGCCTTGCCCGTACCACCGGGGCGGTACGGGCAAGGCGGCAAGACGGCAACGTGCCGAGCCGTGTCGGTCGGACGACGTACGGCTAGCGGGCGGCGGACGAAAGACGGCCGGCGGCGAGCTGCCACTCTCGGTGCAGGGTGCCCAGCGGGATGCGCTTCTGGAAGAGCGGGGTACCGAAGACCGTCAGCTGGGTCTGGAGCGAACCCGACAGATCCAGTCCTCCGAAAGCCTTCCAGTCGGCCGTGGCGGAGCCCTTTCCGTCGGAGGAGCCGGCGATCACGGCACCGCCTTCACCGCGCAGGTACGGAGCGAGGTCGGCGCTCACCCCGGCCATGCCGTACAGGCCGACGCCCGCTTCGGCGCCGAGCGCGGCCTTGACGCGGCCCGCTGCCGTCACGGTGGCCTGCACCGGGGTGGCGGTCAGGCCGGATTCGCTGACCGGCTTCCAGCCTTCGGCCCAGGTGTAACTCCCACCGACCCGGAAGCCGCCCTTGAGGTCCTGCTTGACATCGACACTGATCCTGCCGTCGGCCTCCACCGCGAGATAGCAGGTGAGATCGAGGTTGACGACGACGGGTACCGGGCCGACCTGGATGACCGGGTCCGCGTGCAGCTTGGCGAACGGCATCCGCAGCGGCTTGTCCTTGCCGGTCGACGCGGCGGCCTGCCCCTTGAACCTCCACTGGGAGGACCAGTCACCCGAAAGTCCGATGTACGCGCCGCGGGGAGCCGTGCCGGTGGCGGTGCCGGAGTCGGCGGAGTCCGCGTGGGTACGGTTGCCGTTGTAGCCGAACTCCACCTTCGGGGAGAGCTGGACGAAGCCGGAGACCGAGGCGGCGGCACTGGCCGGGGCGCCCTCGGCGGTGGCGACCGACGCGCCGACGTCGAGGCGCAGACTGCCCAGGGGCAGCGTGGCGCCATGGGGGCCGAACCGGCGCTCGCCGTTCTTCGCCCAGGACACCTTTACGCCCTTGACCAGCGGCTCGACCGAGATGCCCGCCGGATCGACGGGCACCTTCCCGTCCGCCTCGTCCTTGCCCAGCAGCGCGTCGAGCGTGGCTGGGGCGGTGTTGACCTCCGTGCCCTGGCGCGTCGTGGCCAGCACCTTGGTGACCTTGGCCAGTACACCGTCGGGGGCGCCGGGGGCGGGCGCGCTCGCGATGACGTCACCGACAGCCACAGCCGAATTCTTCCCGGGAGCGGGAGCGGTGGGCTTGGGCAGCTCGGGAAGCTTCCGGGGCCGCCCCTCGGAACCGGAATCGGGACCGGAACCGGCATCGGCGGAAGGCACGAGGGCGGATGACGTGGGGGTGGACGAGGGCGCAGAGGCGACCGGAGGCTTCTTCGGGGAGACCGCCGCCGGGCCGGCGATGACCGCGCGCCCGCTGTGGCGGTCGTACGAGGCGACCCGCAGCGAGGACTTGTGCGCCACACGCCCGTCACGGGAGGGACGTGCCACGGCGGTGGCGCCGGCCGGAGTGGACGGCGCCGGGGCCGCGGTGACCGGCAGCCGCCGCCCGCCGCCTGCGCTGCCACCCTTGGCAGTGTCGGCCGCAGCGTCCAATTCGGCGGTCGGGGCCGCGGCATTCTCAGCGCCGTCACCGGTACCGGCGGCCTCGGCGGTACCACCGGCGCCACCGGCACTGCCGGATTGCCCGCTACCGGCCGACGAACACCCCGCGGCCAGCAGGGAGATGGTGGTCAAGGCAGGTATGAGTGCCTGCTTGGTGATCTTGTGCAAAGTGGGCCCTAGGGGACGTGGGGTGGGGTACGCCACGACGGAGTCGGCTCCGTGGGCAGCGCCTCACGACGACAGGACGCTCGCGACGATGCGCGAAACGGATCTGCGTGATCATGCCATGACTCCGACGTACGAGGGAATCGCCCCCTGCCCAGCGATTGGCCCGCACCAAAGACCATGTTTCACAATAAACAAATGTCGCGCCTTTACCCGCCCCGGCGCTCACCTCGCCCCCTCCCCCATCAAGCCACGCGCTCAGGGGCGTTGGCGGGAAACTGAGCAGGGTCGCGTGCTACGGCAAGACAAGAGACACAAGGCCGTATCCCCAGAGAAAAAGCCTCCAGGGACACGGTGGTTGCCTTGGTGAACCGAGTCGAACATTCAATGGGTGCGGGTGCTGACTTTGTCGAGAATCCCGTCGGCGGGTTCCGTCAGAACGGCGGAAAACTCCCCGCCAAGACGCCCCCGCCAACAACCGGCCGTGCCCCACACCCACCACAACCAGCCCTGACCCACACCTGTCACCATCATCCCTGGCCCACCCCCGCCAACACGACCCCAGGCCCCGGCGCACGTCAGGGAACAGGCGGCCGGCTGGGCGCCGGACAGGTGGGCTCGTACTCCTCGATCAGCCGTAAGGTGTCCCCGAGCCCCCGGACCAGCAGCGAGCCGACCGTCTCCCGGTCCAGTTCCTGCCGTGCGATCCATTCGAGGGTGACGCCCTCGACGCTGGAGAGCCAGCCGACCAGCGCCGTACGGGCCAGTGCGGGGATGTCCTCACGGCCCCAGGCAGCGTGCGCGATGGTGCCGAGCAGCCGTTCCCGGACCTCCGCCCGGATCGCGAGCACCTGCGCGTCGAAGCCGACGCCGCCCGTGACGATGGCGCGGTAGGCCGCCTGGTGGTGCTGGGCGTAGCGCAGATAGCCGTCGATCGTGTGCTGGACCCGCTCCACAGGCGGCAGGTCGTGGGTGCTCGCGGCGCGCCGGACCAGTTCCGCGACGGCGTCCTCGATGATGGCGAGGTAGTAGCCGCGCTTGTTCTTGAAGTAGTAGTAGATCAGGCCCTTGGCGACACCGGCCTGGCGGGCGATGTCGTCCATGGACAGGGCGTCGTAGGAGGTGTCGGCGAACAGTCTCCTTCCGGTGGCGATCAGTTCGGCACGACGTGCCTGCGAACGCTCGGTGACGCGGGCGACCCGTGGGACACCGGGTCCGCGCTGTTGACTATTATTCAATTCGAGCCCTAGTCTCCAACTGCCGCGGATTTTCCGCAGTATGGCAGAAGTACGCCACCTGCGGCTTCGTCCCGTGGCAGCTCCACCAGGCACTTCCCTCGCGCGCTCGCACGTGTCCACGGCTGCGCACGGCAGCCGTCCCATCGCTGCCCCGGGGAGGAAGCAGTGAGCAAGAAAAGGCGGCCGTTGCCGCAGGGACGCACCTCCTGGAAGAAGACCGCGGTCACGGCGATCCCCGCGGTGCTCGCGGTCGGCGCGATGGCCTCGGTGATGGCCGAGGGCGCACTGGCCGCGTCGTTCGCCGTATCGGGCACCAACTTCCAGGTCTCGTCGGGCAAGCTCACCAGCCAGGGGCTGGCCTCGTACGTACACACCGACCGCGACGTGGGAGGCAAGGGCCACCCCGTCGCGCTGCTCGGGCTGGGCAAGGCCACACTGAGCGACATCTGTCAGGCGGCCGAGGTCAAGACACCGCTGGGCACGGTGGTGTTCAAGCTGACCGCCGGCGGCGACGCCGGGCAGGTCACCGCCGACAGCCTCGTCATCGACGCCGAGGACCTGGTGGGCGACGCGCGCTTCGGTACGGCGCAGATCGGGCGGGACGCCTCCACCCTCGACCAGGTGCCCGGCGTCCAGGGCGAGAAGGGCAAGTTCGGCCTCCAGGCCGGGGACATCGAGGTCGCCGGGGTCAGATCCCACGCGTGGTCCGCCACCGGCGGCAACTTCCGCCTCAAGGGTCTGCGGCTGGACGTGAGTCTGGACGGCAAGAAGTGCTTCTGACCACCCGGCGCCCGGCCGTCCGGCTCCCCTGGCCCGAGCGGCGGGCGGCGTTCCGCGACTGGCGGCGGACCCGGCCGTTCTGGGCCGGGCTGCTGCTGATCCTGGGCGGCGCGGAACTGCTGCTCGTACCGCTGTCGCCGCTGACCGTACTGATCAGCCTCGGCCTGGGCGGGCTGGCCGCGATCGGCATCGGGCTGGCGCTGATCGTGGCCGGGCTGTTCCTGTGGCTGCGCCCGGCAGCGCACCATTACGTGAGTCTGCACGCGCTGATCCTGTCCGTCCTGTCCTTCGCCGCGACCAACCTGGGCGGCTTCCTGCTGGGGATGGGGCTGGGCATCGCGGGCAGCGCGATGGGGTTCGGGTGGACGCCGCTGCGGGAGGAGGCGGAGGAGAACGAGGAAGATGAGGGGGACGGAGACGAGGGGGACGGGAGACCCGCCTCGCCCCTCCCGCAGAAGGACACAGCCGCGCCCGGCACGGACGACAAGGATGACAAGGGCCGGAACAGAACACTCGCCGTAACACTGCCGTTCGTCCTGATCGCGGCTGTCGGCACCCCCGCCGAACCCGCGCACGCGGCGGCGGCCGGTATCCCCGCCCCGCCCGTCCCGCCGACGGTGACCACGACCATGTTCGCGCCGAAGGGCTTCATGCTGGCCGGTGTCACCGAGGTGCAGACGGCGGACGGGCCGGTCAGGGCGATGGTCCTCCGTATGAAGGCCGCATCCCTCACGGACTACCGGCTGACCACCCGTGACGCGGGCGGCCCACAACTCAGCCTCGGCGCCCGCAGCCTGGATCTCAGCGGCAATGTGACGCTCTACCTCACCAAGTTCAGCGGCTGTCTGGAAGGGCTGATCTGCCTGACCTTCACCCCGGACACCCTCCCGGTACCGCCCGTCGTGCCGCCTTTCGTCTTCATGACCGACGTGGACGCCGAACAGGCCCTGGTCACCTCCGACCTGATCGTCGCGGACGGACTGACCCTCGACGCCGGGCCGACAACAGGGCCGGGAACCGGACCGGGAACGGGGACGGAAGCCGAGCCGGGAGCGGGGACGGCATGATCGGGCTGCCGGCCGCGCTGTTCTGGGCGTACGCCATCGGCTCGACGTTCGCGCTCTCCGCCGCCCGGCAGCTACAGTTCCTCGAACGCCGAGCCGCCGACCGCACCGGGCTGCCCGCACGGCTCGCCCCGCGTCTCGTCAGCCGCGCCGCGAACCCGTACCTGTGTCTGACGCTCCTGTACGCGGCGGTGCTGCTGGTGCCCACCGGCCTGTTCCTGATGTGGCAGAACCCGTCCTGGGCGACGATGCACATCGCCGACGGGCACCGCGGCGTCTGGGCGGGCTTCCCCCTCCTCTACGCAGGCGGCGTCGTGATCGCCGCCCTCCTCGGCTTCCTGCTCGCGCAGGCACTGTGCCTGGTCGGCGCGGGCTACTGGGCGTACCTGAACTGCGTCGGCGGCTCCTTCCTGCTCTTCGGCACCCTCGTACACGGCTGGGACGGCCAGGGCTACCGCCGCTTCCTGACGACGGACGGCGCCGCGCTGCGCGCCTGGCCGGAGGAGAGCGTCGTCAACAACGTCCTGCGCTTCCTCACCTCCGGCACCTTCCTCACCCTCCTGCTCCTCGGCGCCGCCGTCATCGGCACGATGCTGCTGGTGGAGATCGGCTGGCTGGCCGAAGGGTGGCTTCTGCCGGGTGGTGCCCAGGACCGCAAGGTCCCGCGCCTCCTCGCCGTAGCCGTCGCGGGAGCCGGTCTCTACGGGCTGCCTCTGGCCGGCGCCGTCCTGGCGAGCACGCTGGTCCGCTTCCTCGGCTACCCCGTCGGCCTCACGGCCTTCGCCGCCGTGGCAGGAACGCTTCTCCTGCCGCGCCGCTCCCCCGTCCGCGGGCTGTACGGGCTGGTGGGCCTCCCGAAAGCGCATTGGCGGGCCACGTCGGACCTCGTTCCCGCGAGCCGGGCGGCCCCCACCTGACCGTACGCACGGCCCCGGCCCGCAACCACGACATCGCCCCCGCCTCCCCCGGCCCTGCCCCCGGCCTTTACTGCGCCACCCCGTACGAGCACCATCGGCGTACGGGACGGGGGCAGGAACCGCAACGGAGAGGTGACGCGTGGTCAACCCTTGGCTGGCGATGGAGACGGGAACCGACCCCGCGGAGCACACCCGCACCCTGCGGCACGCCCACGAGACGTTCCTGGCGGGCGGGCCGGTGGCGCAGCCCGTGCGCCAGGTGGTGGCCGACTCCTGGCGCCGGTCGGCGTCCGCGCGCGCGACACTCGACGGGCCCGCGCCGATCGACCTCGACGAGCCGGAACTGCGCGCCTACCGCGACGGACACCCGCTGGCCCGCGCCATGCCCGTCTTCCGCGACCTCCTGGGCACCATCGCCCACGACGGCGCCCACGTCCTCGCCGTCTGCGACCCGCAGGGCCGGATGCTCTGGGTCGAAGGTCACCCGGGCGTCCGCCGCCATGCGGAGCGCATGAACTTCGTGCCCGGCGCGCGCTGGGACGAACGGCACGCCGGTACGAACGCGCCCGGCACCGCGCTGGCCGCCGACCACGCCGTACAGATCTTCGCGACCGAGCACTACAACAAGCGCGTACAGCAGTGGACGTGCGCGGCGGCGCCCCTGCACGACCTGCGGACGGGGCGGCTGCTGGGCGCCGTGGACATCACCGGCGGCGACCACCTAGCCAGCCCGCACAGCCTGGCCCTCGTCCAGGCCACCGCCCGTGCCGCCGAAGCACACCTGGCCTCGTACGCGAAGTACGCGAAACACCCGGCACCCGCGGTACACCTGACCGTGCTCGCCCGGGACGAGGCCCTCCTCACCACCGACGGCCGGACCCTGCGACTCGGCCGCCGGCACAGCGAGATCGTCCTGCTGCTGGCCCGGCACCCGGAAGGACTGGCAGGCGACCAACTGGCCACGCTGCTCTACGGCGAACGTGACGTGCGGCCGGTGACGCTGCGCGCGGAGCTGTCCCGGCTGCGCCACGTCGTGGGTCCGCTGCTCGCCTCACGCCCGTACCGCCTGACCAGAACCGTCGAGACGGACGCGGACGCCGTGGAGACGGACCTGACCGCCGGCGACCTGCCGGCCGCGCTCCGCGGCTACCGAGGCCCTCTTCTCCCCCGCTCCGAGGCCCCCGGTGTCCGCCGCCTCCGTTCCCTCCTCGAAGACCGGCTACGGCGCTCCGTCCTCACCCACCGCACTCCGGAAACGTTACGCCTGTGGGCCGACACCCCCTGGGGCGAACACGACCTGGAGGTCTGGGAGGCCCTGGCGGCCACCGCCCTGCCCGGAGACACCGGACCGGCCTCCACCGCGACACGGCTCCGCACGGCGTACGCGCTCCCGCCGCCCTCGCAACGTCCCCGCAACGATCCCGCCCCTAGCCTGCGCACCGGCGCCCCGCCGCGGGAGCGGGGGCGCGACCGACCCGACAGCGATGGGGAGCTCTCATGGCCCGTTACGCGAACCCTGGTGCCGCCGATGCCGTGATGGCGTACCGGCCTCGCTACGACCACTGGATCGGCGGCGCATACGTACCGCCCGCCAAGGGGCAGTACTTCGAGAACCCGACCCCGGTCACCGGGCAGCCGTTCACCGAGATCGCCCGCGGTACGGCCGAGGACGTGGAACGCGCCCTCGACGCCGCCCACGCCGCCGCGCCCGCCTGGGGCCGTACCTCGCCCGCCGAACGCGCCCGGATCCTCAACAAGATCGCCGACCGTATGGAGGACAACCTCCAGTCCCTCGCGGTCGCCGAAACCTGGGAGAACGGCAAGCCCGTCCGCGAGTCGCTGGCCGCCGACCTCCCCCTCGCCATCGACCACTTCCGCTACTTCGCCGGCGCCGTCCGCGCCCAGGAGGGCAGCCTCTCCCAGCTGGACGACGACACCGTCGCGTACCACTTCCACGAGCCGCTCGGCGTCGTCGCCCAGATCATCCCCTGGAACTTCCCGATCCTCATGGCCGCCTGGAAACTGGCCCCCGCCCTCGCCGCGGGCAACGCCGCCGTCCTCAAGCCCGCCGAGCAGACGCCCGCCTCCATCCACTACTGGATGAGCCTGGTCGCCGACCTGCTGCCGCCCGGCGTCGTCAACATCGTCAACGGCTTCGGCGTGGAGGCCGGCAAGCCCCTCGCCGCCAGCCCGCGCGTCGCGAAGATCTCCTTCACCGGCGAGACCACGACCGGCCGCCTGATCATGCAGTACGCCTCGGAGAACCTGAAGCCGGTCACCCTCGAACTGGGCGGCAAGAGCCCCAACCTGTTCTTCGCCGACGTCTCCGCAGCCGACGACGACTTCCTCGACAAGGCCCTGGAAGGCTTCACCATGTTCGCCCTCAACCAGGGCGAAGTCTGCACGTGCCCCTCCCGCGCCCTCATCCAGCAGGGCCACTACCAGGACTTCCTGGCCGCCGGCGTCGCCCGCACCGAACAGATCGTCCAGGGCCACCCCCTGGACACCGACACGATGATCGGCGCCCAGGCATCCAACGACCAGCTCGAAAAGATCCTCTCCTACCTCGACATCGGCCAGAAGGAAGGCGCCCGCGTCCTCACCGGCGGCACCCGCGCCGAACTCGGCGGCGAACTGGAAGGCGGCTACTACGTCCGCCCCACCATCCTCGAAGGCACCAACGACATGCGCGTCTTCCAGGAGGAAATCTTCGGCCCGGTCGTCGCCGTCACCCCCTTCACCGACTTCGACCACGCCATGACCCTCGCCAACGACACCCTCTACGGCCTCGGCGCCGGCGTCTGGACCCGCGACACCAACACCGCCTACCGCGCCGGCCGCACCATCCAGGCCGGCCGCGTCTGGACCAACTGCTACCACGCCTACCCGGCCCACGCCGCCTTCGGCGGCTACAAGCAGTCGGGCATCGGGCGCGAGACGCACAGGATGATGCTGGATCACTATCAGCAGACGAAGAATCTGTTGGTGTCGTATTCGCCGAAGAAGCTGGGCCTCTTCTGAGCCCATGAAAGAGGCGCCTGACCTGGGCTTATACCCGTCAGGCGCCTTCCGCTGGACTCACCCAGAGCCAGGCCCGGTTTGCGCTACACCTCCCAGTTCCTCCCACCGCCACACCCGTCCTGACCAGCTCTTCCGGACCAGTCACGGACCAAAACCGCGCTTCACCCCGCAGGAGCGCCTCCTCCGCTTTAGTACTCCAGCAGCGGATCGTGTCCTGAGGTGCGTTTTCGGTAGTGGCAGCGGCGGGCGACGGCTGGGTCGCTGCTCGCCCTGGCGCTCCGGCGGCCGACTCACTCCCCACAACCTGGGAGTCGAGGTGACAGAGAGCAGAGCATTGTCGATAACGGATATAAAATTTGGACTTCTCAGCCAAAGTTCGCATGATTCAGCCTATTTAAATGCATTTGTTCATTCTCTGCATTGCGCCGGTGCGCCGCCCTTCCCTACATTGAGGGGTGTCAGGCGGAAAATCTCTCCACCTGAAAACCGAAGGAAGTGCACCATGCGCACCATGCGCACCACGGACACTGCACGGACCTTCCTGGTCGCGGCGATCGCCGTGGCCGGCCTCGCCCTCACTCCCGCCCTCGCCTCCGCCCAGCCCGGTACGGGCGGCGCACCGACCCGCACCGCTGCGGGGGCCCCCGGCGCCAACGGCGCCAACGGGGTCGGAACCCTCGGGGGCATCGGCGGCCTGGGCGGCACCGGTGGCGCCGCGGGTGCCAACGGCAACGGAGGCACCGGAGGTGCCGGAGGCAACGCCACCGGTATCGCAACCGTCGGCGGGGCCGGCGGCACGGGCGGCGCCGGCGGGGCCAACGGCAATGGCGGCAACGGCGGCTATGGCGGTGCGGCCAAGCTCGGCGGCACCGGCGGCAAGGGCGGGGTGGGCGGTGTCGGCGATGCCGGCGCCGGTATCGCCGGCGGCAAGGGTGGCAACGGGGGTGCAGCCGTCGTCGACGGCGGCCACACGGGCGGCAAGGGCGGCGCCGGGGGCGCGGCCAGCCCGGTGTGCCCCGGTAAGCCCGGAGGCAACGGCACCGACGCCACGGCGTTCGCGGATGGCACCACCGGCTCCACCGGCGCTGCTGGCAAGACCACGCTGCCCTGCTGAACACCTGCGGTGAGCGGTTCGCCGCAGGAGGACAGAAGAACCGGCCCGGAGCAACGCACCCGGTGACTGCTGCGCACTGACGGGTAGCCGACGGAGTGCGGGCCCCGACAAGCGCCCGGCTGAGATCTCTCAGCTGGGCGCTTTCGTCGTATGCGATCTGCACGCACACTGGCCCGTGCGGTCAGAGGCCCCGGTGCCGACTCGCAGCTCAGCGTCCGTGAGCCTCTCACGCCGGGTCCTGATATCAGGGTCTCTGGCGTGGGCTTACGCCAGGCTGTGCGTCGCAGCGGGTGCGAGGTACCCGGAACACGAACCGCAAAGGCGCAGGACACTTTCGCGCGAGTCGCCACTTGGTGAGGCAGATGACGGGCGCGGGTCGCGGAGTCTGCAGCTCCGGCTGGTACACGCCGCGCTCCTCTCGACGCGGCCGGCGAGCGGCAAGGTGGAAAATCTCACTGTGCCCGTACCGGGTACCGCAGGTGCGGCACTTCTCGCCGGGGATGGTGAGGGTGACACGGAGGGTAGCGCCGCACTGGCAGGCGACCCGTACCCGGCGTTCCGCTTGTTCACCGGCTCGCCGGGCCCGTCGATGAAGACGTTGACCTGGCTGCCGACTCGCAGACGTGTCCTGCGATGTTGCCGTCCGTCTCCCGGGCGCCTCGCACACGCCGCGCCCCACGATCCGACCTACGCGCAGGCCGGAGACCCTGGCGCCAGGACACCGAAATGAGAGACCCGCAGCCGCTGATCCGCGAGTCGGCACCCGGTATCTGCCATTTCCAAGATCCCCGACAGCGTCAGGCTCTGACTGTGACGGCGGACTTTCGATGTGTCTCGTGGTCCCTGTCTGCTTAAGGAGTCTAGGACACTTGGCCGACTCCAGCCCCATTTCCGGCCCGAGCGTCCTCGGCCACGCACTGTCACGGCACACCCAGCAGCGGGTCCGCCTACCGTGGCGCACCCTCGTCGGACCGGTAGATGCCCGCGGCCTCGTCACCGGCCCAGACGGCGGCGGACGTGGCGCACGAGCCTCGGAGACCTGGAGGCAACCTCGCCTCTGCTGGACTATGCACCTGGTTCATAGCTCTGCCACGGCCAAGTACCACTACTGCGCCACAGTCACTGGCACGCGCCCCTCCCGCATGAGGAGACACCGCACCCATCGGAAGCGCCATGTCACCAAATGGCCACGCTTCCCCCGCAGACGAACAAAATAGAAACAATTATGTAATCTTTCGCCCAGGTGCACTACTTCATATAAAATGACTTCTCCATTTTCCATTGCGCATCACAGGTGACTCACAGCTAGCCTTTGACATGCGCCTCCGCTCTTTGGTTCCAAGTTCCCGACGGGCCTGGACACGGGCGACCACGAGTCGGCGTGCCGACAGGTGGCCGTTCCTGGAGAGCGGCGCTCACCACATCGAGGAGACGTCATGAAGAAGGCTTACGAAGCCCCGACGCTCGTACGACTGGGTTCATTCCGGCAGAAGACCGGGCTGCTCGCGCGGCACGGAAACGACCGTCTCGTTCTGAGCAAGAACTGACGGTCCACGGCTCGTTAAATCGAAGCCATGACTGAATCGCACGAAAGTGCGGGTCCGGGCCGCGGCGACGCGCATTTCGCGGTTTTCACCGACCGCGAGGACGCGGCTGCCGCGGCCCGCTCCGTCACCCGCCCAGGAGCCCGCGTCCTCCCGCACCCCTCGGGGCGGCCCTGGCTGGTCGGCCGGTGGCACGACGAGGAGATCGTGGCCGCCCGCGTGGGGACGGCCGCCGTCGCGGCGGTCGGTTGCTGCCCGCTCGACACTGCCGAACTGGAGCGCCGGGCCGGACGGTTGCGGGACCTCGCCGACCTCGACGTTCTGGCACGCACGCTGCCCGGCAGCTGCCACCTCGTGGCGGTACTCGACGGCCGGATCAGGGTGCAGGGAACCGCGTCCGGCCTCCGGCTGGTGTTCCACGCCGCCATCGGCGGTGTGCAGGTGGCGGCTACCCGGGCCGATATTCTCGCTGCCGCGCTCGGCACCGGGCCCGATGAGGAGCAGTTGGCGGTCCGGCTGTTGTGGCCCGTCCCGCATCCGCTGTGCGAGACGTCGGTCTGGCGTGGGGTCACCGCCGTGCCTCCGCAGGACGCGCTGATCATCTCGGCGGACGGGCGTACGGCACGCCGGTCGCGCTGGTGGACACCGCCTGAGCCGGACCGACCGCTCGCCGAGAACGCGCCCCTCGTCCGCGAGGCACTCACCGAGGCCGTCGATGCCCGTACGCGGCACGGCGGCGTGGTCAGTTGCGACCTGTCGGGCGGCCTGGACTCCACGTCCATCTGTTTCCTGGCGGACCGGTCGCCGTCCCGGGTGGTGGCCAGCACCTGGCCGGGGCGCGATCCCGCCGACACCGACCTGTACTGGGCCGAACAGGCCGCCACGTTCCTGCCCGATGTCGAGCACGTGGTGTGGGACGCTGATGCCTCCCCGCTGGTCTACACCGACCTGCTCGGTATCGACGATCTGCTGGACGAACCGACTATCGGTGTCATGGATCGGTCACGGGTCCTGCATCACCTGCCGGGCCTGGCGCGGCAGGGCAGCCGGCTGCATCTGACCGGCATCGGAGGCGATAACGTGGCCTGGTGCTCCGAGGCGTACTACCACCGGTTGGTGCGGACCCGCCCGCTGTTCGCGCTGAAGCAATTGCGCGGTTTCCGGGCGCTGTGGCAATGGCCTCTCGGCGGCACGGTGCGCGCCCTCGCCGACACCCGCCCGTACGGCAAGTGGCTGGCGGACTCCGGCCATCGCTTGCGTGACCCGCTGCCCACGTCCGTCAGCAGCGGTCTCGGCTGGGGCGTGCCACCGCGCCTTTTCGGCTGGGTCACCCCCGAGGCCGAGCGGATGGCCGAACAGGCACTGGGCGCGGCGGCCCAGTGTGCGGTGCCCCTGCATCCGGACCGCGGCCTGCACACTGATCTGGAACAGATCCGGTCCTGCACGCGCATCGTCCGGCAATGGGACCGCATGGCGGCCGGGGCCGGGCTGCCCATGGCCTCACCGTTCTTCGACGACCGTGTGATCGAAGCGTGCCTCGCGGTGCGCCCCGGCGAACGGGTGTCGCCCTGGCGGTACAAACCCCTTCTGACCGCCGCCATGCAGGGAGTCGTACCGCAGATCTGCCTGCAGCGCACCAACAAGGCCCAGGCTTCCATGGACGCCTCCAACGGGCTGCGGGAACACCGCGGTGACCTGATGGCGCTGTGGGAGAACTCGCACCTGGAGCGCCTGGGCCTGGTGGACGGCGCCGTTCTGCGCCGGCTTGCGCAACGTCCCTCCGCGCCAGGACTGAGGGACGCGATCCTGTACTCGACCATCGCCTGCGAAGTGTGGCTGCGCGGCCTCTCACAGGTCACAGCAGGCCAGGCCGGTACGGCTCGCTAGCGCACTCCCCGTCGGCTCACGAAAGAAGGTGTTCTCTCATGGCACTGCGGTTCGGCGCCAATGTCTCCATGGCGAAGACCGATTACGGCACGGTTCTCCTGGATGAGCGCGGTGGTGATTACTGGGAGTTGAGCCCGAGCGGCACACTCGTGGTGACTACGCTACTGGCGGGTGGTGACGAAGGAGCGGCGGCCGACGCACTGGTGGCCGAGTACGACATTGACCGGTCCCGGGCGGCGCAGGATGTCGCCTCCCTGGTGCGGGAGTTGCGGACGGCGGGGCTGGCCGAATGACGACACCGAGCGCCCTGGACCGGCCAGCCGGTGTTCCCCTCGCCCGGCGCCTGGCGGCACGTCTCGTCCTGGTCCCCGCCGTCGCCCTGTCCTTCTTGCCGCCCCGCCGGCTGCGCGCCGTGCTCGGCCTCGTATGCCGCGGGGCCGTACCGGCCTCCGCCACCCAGGCCAAGCATGCGCGGGATGCGATGTGTGCCGTGAGCCTGCGCTGCGCCGGGCCGCGCGGATGTCTGCCCCGCTCGCTGGGAGCCGCACTGCTGTGCCGGCTGGGCGGAAGCTGGCCGACCTGGTGCACCGGGGTGCGCGTGGTGCCGCCCTTCACCGCACATGCCTGGATCGAGGTGGCGGGGCACCCGGTGGACGAAGGCGTACCGGACGACTACTTCACCCGGCTGGTGACGGTCGCCCAGGTCAGCCGGCCGGACCGGTGACCGACCCCGCCACCGCGGCGTGCGAGGAGGCGCCGCCCGGTGGTGACCGCTCCACCCGGGTCGCGATCGCCACCATGTACCGGCTCACCGCCGACCACCGGCCCTCCGTCGTCGTCGCCACGATGCTCACGCTGGCGGGCTCGGCCCTCGGCCTGGCCCAGCCACTCGTCGCCCAGCGGATCGTCGACGCACACGGGCACGGCCCGGTACCCTGGCCCTTGCTGCTGGCCTTGGCGGTGCTGTTCCTCACCGAAGCAGCGACCGGCTCGGTGGGACGCTTCGTCCTGGAGCGCATGGGCGAGGGCATCGTCAGGGGGCTGCGCCACGGCCTGGTGGCGCGGCTGCTCCGGCTGGAGATGAAGGAGTACGACCGGCACCGGAGCGGCGATCTGATCTCCCGCGTGACCACGGACACCACCCTGCTGCGGGAAGTGGTCTCCCAGGCCCTGGTCGACCTGGTGACCGGAGCTCTCGCCGCCGTCGGGGCCGTCGTCCTGATGGCACTGATCGATCCGTTGCTGCTGCTCCTGATCGCCGCGACCGTGTCCCTCGCCGCCCTGATCGTGGCCTCCCTGCTGAAAGGCATCCGAGCGGCGTCCGAACGCCTGCAGAATGCGATCGGCGCGATCGCCGCCGATCTGGAACGGGCGCTCGGCGCCCTGCCGATGGTACGGGTGCACCGTGCCGAAGAACGCGAGGGACAGCGCATCGGAGTACGCGTCGAATCGGCGTACGGCGCGGGCGTGCGCACCGCGAAACTGGCGTCGGTGATGAGCCCGGCGGTCGAACTCGCCGTTCAGGGTTCCTTTCTGATCGTCCTGGTCATCGGCGGTCTGCGGGTGAGCGGGCAGGCCAACTCCCTCGGTGATCTGGTGGCCTTCCTACTGTACGCCTCCTATCTGGTGATGCCGCTTTCCTCGGTGTTCCGGGCGGTCGGCCTCATCCAGCGCGGCATGGGCGCCTACCGGCGGATCGAACAGGTCCTGTCCCTGCCCGCGGAACCCTCCCGACCCCTCACCGCGTCCGCCGGCGTGCGGACGTCCACGGCGCCGACGGGGACGGGCCAGCCGCCGGCCCTGGCTCTGCGGGACGTCGGCTTCGGCTACGACCCGCATCGGCCGGTGCTGCGCGGCGTCTCCCTCACCGTCCCGCGCCAACGGCAGGTCGCCCTGGTGGGCCGGTCGGGAGCGGGCAAGAGCACCATCTTCGCGCTGGTGGCCAGGTTCTACGAACCGGACACCGGGACGCTTCTGTTCGACGGGCAACCCGCGGGCGAGCTGAGCCGCGGGGAATGCCGGGCCCGTATCGCCGTCGTCGACCAGAACACCCACGTCGTGCACGGCTCACTGCGGGACAACCTCACCTATGCCGTACCCGACGCCGACGAGTCCGAGATCCGTCGTGTCGTCGAACTCGCCCAACTGGAAGACGTCGTGCGGAGACTGCCCGGCGGTCTGTCCGGCCTACTCGGCGAGCGAGGGGGCACGCTCTCGGCCGGGGAACGGCAACGGATCGCCCTGGCCCGTGCCCTGCTCGCCCGCCCGGCCCTCCTTCTGCTCGACGAGCCGACCTCCCACCTCGACGCCGTCAACGAGGCCGCGCTGACCACGGTCATGAGGGACGTCTCGGCGGAATGCGCCCTCTTGGTGATCGCGCACCGGCTGTCGACGGTGCGGCACGCCGACCGGATCGTCGTCCTGTCGGGCGGCCGGGCCGTCGCCTCCGGAAGGCACGAGGAACTCCTGGCGGAGAGTCCCGTCTACCGCACACTGGCCGCCGGCCAGATGCCGCAACCGTCCGGCACGCCGCCCATCACCACAGACGCCGGGCGATTTCGGCGGCAGTGACCGTGCCTAGAGGGTGTCTGAGAAGCCCCGTTCAGGGCAGGACCCGTGCTGTGCGGCGCAGTAGGAGCATGATCGTGGCCAGGTAGATCGCGTTCTCCTGACTGGCGGCGAGGTACTCGTAGTCCTTGGAGAGCCTGCGATAGCGGCCCAGCCAGGCGAAACTACGCTCTGCTACCCAGCGGCGCGGGACCACCGCAAAGAGCGGTACCTCGCGAGGCGGGGCGTCGGCCCTGGCCCAGGTGCCGCGGAAGCCGCCGTCTTTGCGTCGCACGATGTGGAGGGTGACCCCGGTCTCTTCGCGCACCCAGGCCAGGAAGTCCCGGCCCCGGCAGCCCTGGTCCGCCCACAGGTGCCGCAAGCGGGGGAACTTGCCGGCGCACCGGGCCAACAGCACCGCGGCACCATCGCGGTCGCTGACGTTGGCCGGGCTGACACAGACGGCCAGGACCAGACCGAGCGTGTCGACCAGGAGGTGGCGTTTGATGCCCGGCACCTTCTTGGCTCCGCCATACCCATGCCGGCCACCCCGCTCGGTGGCCCGGACGCTCTGGCTGTCCAGCAGTCACGGGACCTCCACCGGCGGCGCCTTGGCCTGAGCCGGTAGCCGCCGTCGGATCCGCTCGGGCCTCGGCCCGAGCGGCGTGCCACCCGACGAGTTGCGGCAACAGCTCCCGCAGTCCGCCGCACACCAATAGGGTCGCGCTCCGCGCGATCACATCCTCGACCCGGCCGAGCACCACGTCGACGACGAGCAGCACCGAGCCGGCGAGGGCCAGCATCAGGACACTCATGCCCGCCCCTGCGAGCCTGGAGGAGGTCTGCACGATTTCGGGCCCCGCGCTGCAACAGCGTGCGGTGCAGCGCGGCCAGCGTGGTGGACAGGGCCGTCGCGAGCACCGCGAGCGGCAGCGTGGTGATGTACATCGCGCGCTGCGCCGTGTCGAGTGTGGGAAAGCGGGCGGTGAAGGCCAGCGTCAGCAAGAGAGCGAACAGGGTCTGGACGCCGGTCTGGATGATCCGCAGCTCCTGGAGCAGCTCGCCGAAATCGCGTCGGCCCGCTCCAGTGTCGGCTCCTCGCGCGGCGTACGGTGACTCTCCTCAGCCATGCTCCAGCAAGCTGCCCGGCCTACGCCGAACCGTCGCCGGGCCGGGAGGCGCATTTCGGGCCCGCGAGGCGTGCGGGCACCCCGCCCCAGAGCTCACTCGCCGAACGAGCACCTGGATTCGGTCCGGGCGGCTCATTTCCCCGGTATGGCGAAGCGCAGGATGCGCCCCCAGGTGGAGCCGTACTGTCGCCACAACGGCCCGGTGACGTAAGGAATGCCGTACTTCTCGCAGAGTTCCCGCACGCGCGGGGCGATCTCGGCGTAGCGGTTGCTGGGCAGGTCGGGGAAGGCGTGGTGCTCGATCTGGTGGCCGAGGTTGCCGCTGAGGATGTGGAAGAGCGGGCCGCCCTCGATGTTGGCCGAGCCCTGGATCTGCCGCAGGTACCACTGCCCACGCGTCTCGCCCTCGATGTGCTCCTCGGTGAAGGTCTGGACGTCGCCGGGGAAGTGGCCGCAGAAGATGATGGTGTTGGCCCACAGATTGCGCACGGTGTTGGCGGTGAGGTTGCCGAGCAGGCAGGGCAGGGCGGAGGGCCCGGCGAGAAGCGGGAAGAGGACATAGTCCTTGGCGAGTTGGCGGGTGGCCTTGGACAGGAACCCGCTCAGGCCGGCCGCGAGGGACCGCCATGTCTTGCGTCCCGCGGCGACGGCATCGGGCTCCAGGTCGTACAGCGCGATGCCCCACTCGAAGAGCGGGGCGAGGACGAGATTGTAGAGCGGCTGGGCGAGATGGCGCGGGCGCCAGCGCTGGTCGGCGCTCATCCGGAAGACGACGTATCCGAGGTCCCGGTCGCGGTCGACGACGTTGGTCCAGGTGTGATGAAGGTGGTTATGGGTGTGTTTCCATGCCTCGGCGGGGGTGAGGAAGTCCCACTCCCAGGTGGTCGAGTGGATGGCCGGGTCGCCCATCCAGTCCCACTGGCCGTGCAGGATGTTGTGGCCCAGCTCCATGTTCTCCAGGATCTTGGCGATGGAGAGCATGGCCGTACCCGCCGCCCAGGCGGGCGGGAACAGCGAGACGGCCAGAGCCATCCGGCCTCCCGCCTCCAGGCCGCGCTGGGTGGCGATCACGGTACGGATGTAACGGGCGTCGTCGGCGCCGCGCGCGGCGATGACCTCGGAGCGGATGCGGTCGAGCTCCGCACCGAGTTCCTCGACGAGATCCTTGCCGAGGTGCTTTCCGGGGGTCGTCTCGGTGGAATCGAGCGGGGTCACAGTCACGGGGACTCCTTGGTGGCTAGGCGTCAAGGGCCAGCGGTCCGGCCGCGGCCGAGACACAGGTCTGGATCACCTGGCCGGTCCGTTCGTGGACTTCGCCGGTACGCAGGTCGCGCACGCGGCCGTACGTCAGTGGGGTGAGGCAGCCGAAGCAGATCCCACGTCGACACCCGTACGGCATCGCCACACCCGCCGACTCGCCTACGACGAGAAGCGGAGTCGTGGCGTCCGCCGTGCTCTCGGCACCGGTGCGCGTGAACAGTACCCGGCAGCCGGGGTCGGGGCCGGCGTCGGGCTCCGGCGGCAGGAACGGCGTGAGCCGGAAGCGCTCCACGTGGAGACGCTCGGCAAGGCCCTCACGGCCCCAGTGGTCCTCCACTGTGTCGAGCAGGCCGGCCGGGCCGCAGGCCCAGGTCTCGCGCTCCCGCCAGTCGGGGCAGAGCCGACCCAGATCTTCCGGGGCCAGCCTGCCGTGCTGCCGGGAGTGGTGTTCGTGATAGTCCAGCCAGTCCAACTGCCGATGCGCTGCGTGCAGTTCGGAGTGGAAGATACTGTCCCGGGCACGGGGCGCACTGTGCACCAGCACGACGTCGGGGTGCGGGGCTCGGCGACTCATCAACGTACGCAGCATGCCCATGACCGGGGTGATGCCGCTGCCTGCGGTGACCATCAGGATTCGGGGCGGAAGTTGGTCCGGAAAAACGAACTCCCCTTGTGCCGGGCCGAGTCGAAGGACAGTGCCCGGAAAGGTCCGATGGACCAGCCGCGGCGACACCGTACCGTCGGGCACCGCCTTGACAGTGATCGTCAGGAGCCCGTCCTCTCGACCTGGCACCGAGGTGAGGGAGTACGTGCGCCAATGCCATACGCCGTCCACCTCGACGCCGACCGGCAGGTACTGCCCCGCGCGGTGCCCCGACCACCCCCGGCCGGGCCGGAGGGTGAGCGTGCTGGCGTCCGCGGTCTCCGGGCTCACCGCTGTCACCCGCCCCACAGGGAAGCGGGCATCGAGGAGGGGGTTCACCAGTCCGAGATAGTCGTCCGGGGTGAGCGGGCTGGTTAGCCAGGAGACGGCGGTCAGCAATCCACGTACGAGAGCCGGTACGGCAGGCATCCACAGAGTCCTCTCGCCTCACAGCACGAGGAGTGCTGCGCACGTCGAGTCGTCCCGGGCCCGGCTGAGGCAACGAAACCACGACTGCGCGAACCGACGCGCGGCCAGGAGGCACATCCCGCCACACGCGAGCTGCGGAATCCGGCGAGCGCGTATCCGCACAGCGCGATGGACTGCGAGGACATGCCAGGACAGACCAGGTAGAACTGGCCGGAAGGCGACGTCGATTCCACGCCGCCCGACCGCTGCATGAAGCGGCCGCAACTCCGGTCCGCGCCGGGCTCTCATTGAGCACACGAAAACCGCTCCTGTTCCCGGGTCTCCCCGGGAGCAGGAGCGACTTCCCCTATCTGACGGCCCGTCAGGATGCTTGCCAAACGCGCGTCAGACGTGCGTCGCGCGTGTCGGACGATCGCGCCACCTCGGGCGGCCCGGAACGGTCAACCGCTCAAGGCTTCCTCGGCGTAGGGCCGCGTCGGCCAGTTGTCCCGCCGCTCCTGGGCCACCTCCGCACGGCTGCCGGCCAGCTCTTCAGGCAGGGAGGCCGACCGCGCGGGGGCCGGTTCGGGGACGGCAGGCTCCGGTATCACGGCCCCTACGGAGAGCTCAGCGCGCCAGTCGCTCCGGCGCACGAGCCGCCCGTCGGACTCGGCACCGCTGTTCCCACCCTGACCTGGAAGCATTCCGCGGCCCGGCGCAGCGGCCAGCCGTCGTCGACGACGCACCGGGCCAGCCACAGACGGCCGGTCGGGGTCAGCGGGGCGTTACGGTGGATCACGAGGGCCTCCTGCACTCGGCGGTAGACGTCACAATCCGCACCGAGCCAGAAGGCCTTCACCTCTTTCAAGCACCCATCGCGGACGCGTCACCTGTCACCAACGTCCCGGAACAGCACACCAGGTCGAGTGAGTTGAGGCGACCTGGAATCCGACCACAGGATGCGACCGACTGGCCATGAAATCGCCCGGGTAGCGGCCGGGATGGCTGGCCCGCCAGTGCGTACGGGCCGTGTGGACGATGCCGTTGCCATTGACATCAAGGCCGAAGTCGCTAGCTTCCGCCTCCAGGCCAAGGCGCCGCATCGCGTCGTACGGGCGGCACAGGGGCCACTGGAGACTGTTGGCGAACCACTGCCGGAGTCGCTGTACCGCCTACGGGCGGCCGGTCCGCTCCGTTTCGCGCGGCAGGGTCTTGTGCAGGCCGGAGAAGACGCCCGCTCCTGGGCAGCCGCACGGGCCCTATCACGCCGAGGCCGATACGACGACAGTGGCAGCGACAGGCCCTACGGCCCGGTCCGTGAGTCGGGGACCTACGGCGTCCGGTCGTGCGGGTAGGCGGTGGCCCGGTGCTGGAAGGAGAGGATCTTCGGGTTCTGGACGACGCCGTCGCGGATCTCGATCGCCTTACTGATCGTGGCGTCGGCCTCCCATTCCCCGGGGCCTTCGAGGACTCTGCGCACATACGGGAGGACGGCCTCGCTGATTTCCCACGTAGCCGAATCCCACAGATGCGACGGGCTGTGGTCGACGGCGTAGTAGTGGCAGCCGGCACCAATGGTGGTCATCGGCTCGCCGAAGGTGGCCGGGTACGCCCACTCGAAGCCCATGCCTTCGTCGCACGACACGTCCACGAAGTAGGCCCCCGGCCGGAACAGATCCAGCTCCTTGTCCGTGACGAATGTCAGCGGCGCGTCGGTGTCCTGCCTTATGCAGTTGACGACGATGTCGAACCCGGACAGGTACTCGGCGAGCGGTACCGGACCAACAGGGGTCAGGGCCTGGAGGCGGGTCGGATCGTCCGGCTGCTCCTGGAAATGGCCCATCACCACGGACGGCATCGGCGAGGCGACCGCCACCGCATCGCGCTGGGTGAGCACCGTGACGTCGGACACGCCCATGGCGCCCAGGCCCGTCACCGCTCCACGCGCCGTCGCACCGAAGCTGATGACCACCGCGCGCAGACGCCGGCCGTAGCTGCCGGTCGCACCGCCGAGCTGCAGCGCGTGCAGGACGGAGCAGTAGCCGGCCAGCTCGTTGTTCTTGTGGAAGACGTGCACGCTGAAGTCGCCCGTGGCGGTCCAACGGTTCATGGCCTCCCAGGCGATCACGGTCAGCCGCCGGTCGATGCCGAGCTGGGTCAGCTCCTCGTCCTGCACGCAGTGCGGCCATCCCCACAGCACCTGGCCTGTGCGCATCGCGGAGACATCCTCGTGCATCGGCTTGGGCAGCAGCAGCACGTCGCTGTCGGTCATCAGCCGCCCGCGGGAGCGCAGGCCGGCCACGAAGGGGCGCAGCGCCTCGTCGTCGAGGCCGAAGCGGAGGCCATAGTCGTGCTCGAGGAAGATGCGCTCGCGTATATCGGAGTCGATGCGGTCGAGATGGCGGGGATGCAGCGGAAGGCGGAACTCGTTCTCCTTGTGGCGGGAGGAGAGTACGCCCAGGGTCATCAGGCTCATGCGTCGCTGCCCCGCTGGTCGCGCTGCGCCTGGCCGACGTGCTTCCGGGAGCGCGCCTCGTACCGGCGTACGCGCTCGGTCAAGGACAGCGGGGTCTCGTCCAGGCCGGTGGCGGACCCGCTGGCCAGCCGGGCGCACACACCCCGGCAGGCCAGTGTGGGCCCGTCACCGCTGCGGGAGACCACCAGGCCGTCCGCGGTCGGTGCGCTCCGGTAGTCGGTGCCGCAGATAACGCAGGTCAGCCCGAAGAGCATCTCTTCGGTCGGTGCCGAACGGCTTTTGCAGCGGCTGTAGATGGAGGATTGCGAATACATCAGTCCCACGTCCTCGGGGGCCGACGGGCCCCCGGGCTTGCCGTTCGCCGAGAGCGACACCGAAAGGGATGACGGCATACGAGATACGCCCGGTACTGTCACCGTACTCCGGTATGCGACCGGTTCGAACCACCGTTCTCAGCACGACGCAGCCCGCACGATCACCTCGGGCGCGGCCGGGAGGGCGGGCGGGTGTCGATACAGCGCCGGCCGCCGCCCCCGCCGCCCGCGCCGAACGGGTCCGGGGCATGCTCGACCGGGCCCGCGCCCGCGGCGAGGAACCCCTGTACATGCCGGATGTGCTGGACGTCGTCCTGACACCGACCTATGCCCGGGTGCTGTTCGGCGTCGGGCCGTTGACACCGGACTGCATCGACGACCTGGTCGACCGCGTGCTCGTCACACGGGCAGAGGGGTGGTCTCGGCCACCAAACTTTCGGTGCGATGCGCAAGAAGGCCCCCGGTGGCGGATCGAACACGGGCCGTGGGGACACGAATGAGGCCGGTATGCGCCAGACCGCGGTGGACCTGATGGTGGTCGTCGAGTACGGAGTGAGCATTACCGTGCTCGGCGCCGATGCCCGGACAATGTGATCGCGGCGCCGAAGCGGTTTTCCGGAGCGTCTCCGCACCGGTCAGCGTTTGAAGGCTTTCCTGGCCTTGGCGGCGGCTTGCTTGAGGTTGCCCATCGAGCGGTCCGACCGGCCTTCGCGCTGGGTCTGCCTGTTGCGGGCGGTCCGGCCGAGGGTCTCCTTGATCCTGCCTTTGGCTGTCTGGGCTTTGTTCTTGATGACTCGTCCCATGTCCATGGTGGTCCTTGTCTGTGGTGTGGTGACTGTCGCTTCGGAGATCGTGGATGTGCGCGTTACGGGAAAGTGGTCCGCGACTCCGTCCGGTGGCGAGATCATGCGTGCTGTTGTGGACGGGGGCCACTGGTGTGGGTGGTACCCGATGCGCCGACGGGTGCGCCGTCGGCTTCCAAGGGGGTGGCGCTGAGAGCGAGAAGGGCCACGTCGTCCGCCGGGCCGACGGGGAAGGTCGCCAGCAGGGCAGCGAGGTCGTCGATGACGGCGGCTGCGCGGGGGGCCGTACTGGTGGCCGCGTGATGGGTGAGGTGCGCGGCCAGGCTTTCCTCGTCGAAACGGGCGCCGTGGGAGGTGCGCGAGGCGGTCAGGCCGTCGCTGTGCAGCAGGAGTGCCTCGCCCGGTGCCAGGCGCAACGTCCGGGAGACGATCGGGACGCCGTCGAGTGCACCGAGAAGCATGCCGCCGGACAACTGCATCGGTTCAGCACGGGGGCGTAGTCCCCGGCGGGCCGGGCGCAGGTGGTATGCGGGAGGATGGCCGCCTCCGGTCAGGGTGATGGTGAACCCGCCTGCCGGGTCGGGAACCAGGGTGCCGAAGATCAGGGTGCACAGGCGGACGCCGGCGGTCGGGTCCGCCAGCAGAGCCGTGTTCAGCGTCTCCAGCACGGTGTGCGGGTCGGGCTCCAGCAGCGCCGTGGAGCGAAGCGTGTGGCGGATCATCGAGGTGAGCGCGGCCGCCGTAGTACCTCTGCCGCTCACGTCACCGAGGCAGAACGCCCACCGGCCGGCGCCAAGGGGGAAGATGTCGTAGAAGTCGCCGCCGATGTCGTGGACGGAGGCAGTCGTGTAGTGGCAGGCCGCCTGGAGGCCCGGCACGTGGGGCAGGGCCGGCGGCAGCAGGGAACTCTGCAGGGCCGTGGCGAATGCGGCGGTCCGGGCCCGGTCCTGCTCGGCCCCGTCGCGTGCCGCGCGTGCGACCTCCAGTAGTTCGCGTTCCCTGCGCAGCATGTGCAACGCGGACAGCCTCAGCTCCAGTTGGTCCATGACCAGCGTGGCCAGATCGGTCAGCGCGGCGGCCTGCTCGGGGGTGGTCCGGCGGGGCCGGGTGTCCAGGATCTCGACGGCGCCGAGCCGGTGGCCGTCGGCAGTGGTGATCGGTGCCGCGGCGTAGAAGCGGGTGCCGGCGGGGCCGGTCACCATCGGGTGTGCGCGGGTCAGGCCATCGTGATGGGTGTCGGGGATGACCAGGGGCGCGTCGGAGAGGATTGCCGAGCTGCTCAAACTTGCGTCCCGGCCGGTCTGGGTGGCGCCTTCCAGCCCGTAGGCGGCCTTGAACCAGACTCGGTCAGTGTCCACGATCGTCACCGTCGCCATCGGGACGTCGAAGAGGCGTCCGGCCAGCGCGGCGATCCGGTCGAACGCCCCGTCCGGCGGGATGCCCAGGATGTCGTAACGGCGAACCGCCGCGATACGTCGCGCTTCTCGTTCCCGGCCGTCCTCGGAGGCGAGTTCAGGCTTCCCGCTCTGTTTGTCGTCCGGCATGTGCCCACCTCGTTTCCGGTTTCTCAGGGCGCTGCGTACGGGTGTCGTGCGCGAGGACGCGGCGGGCAGCATCGTGCCCGTTGCGCCACCGGTCCGGAGAGCCTGCGGACCTGTCCGATGTCCTGCCGTCCCCACGCCTGAAAAGCACTGTGGGCGGCGTGGCCGGCCTGATCCGCCGAATTCGCGCCGAGCGAGGCGTGGACCGCTCCCGGCCTGGTCCGGGTCTGGCGCCCGTCACGGTGTGCCTGCCGGAAAGGAAGCGGGCCATGGTGAGGGCGTGCTTCCGCGGTGACTCGCTGGAATGCCGCCCAGCAGCAGGGCAGAGTCGCCGTGCGAGAGGATGCGTCGTAGAGCGAGTGGCGGATGATGCAGTCGCAGGGTTCTGCCTGTGTGCGTGGCCTGCGCGGCAGCGTGCAGGAAGGCGTTGAGGCCGCTCACGTCGCAGAAGGTGACGGCGGTCAGGTCGACATCGATGGTGCGCATGGTGCCGTACAGGCATTCCCGCAGGGACGCGCTGACCAACGGCGCCGTCGTCAGGTCGATCTCACCGGCAAGAGTGATCAGTGCACGGTCCCGCTTGTCGTGCCGGTAAACGTTCAGACCGGGCAGGGACATGGCGCCTCCGGTTCCGGGCGTCCGGGCCGGGACGGGGCAGCGGCGGTGCGGGCCGTGGTCCCGGCAGGTGTGCGCTCAGCAGCAACGCGCCGTCGGGGTCTGGAACGTCGACGTCCTGATATGAGGGTAGCCCCGGGCCCAGCAAACCGGGAGCGGGAGGCCTCAAAATGCTCACGGGCGGAGCCAGTTCGGGTAGGACGCTAACGGGTCGGTCAGGGTCGGCGAAGCGGTCGAGGGCACGGCAGCGCGCAAGACGCGGGTCCGGCCGGGCTGCGCGTGGAGCCCGACTCGGGCATCGGCGCGACCGCCGGGAGGTGTACGGGGGCGCGGCGACTACGCGGACGTCAGCGCGGCTCTTCGGCCCTTGAATCCGTACGGGCACCAAGTGCCCGCTCACCGCCCGTGGCAGGCCCGTGGTTGCTACCGCGAGAACCGCACGGCAGGCCCGGTCACAGGCCCGCCGCGTCGCGCTGTTCTTCCTGTCAGAACCTCCGGCCCTTGAAGGATCCGGTGGTCCTGCGCCGCGGGCGCAGGCGTCCGCGGCCTCCGTCCCTGTGGTCCCGGCGGGTGTGAACGGGGAGAGAGGCGGCGGTGACCTGCTGCGGCCGGGCCGGGTTGCGGGAGCCGCGGCGGTACGGAATGCGGCTGCTGTATCGGTGCAGCGCGATCCGGTCGTTGTGCTGGGCGTTCAGAAGGTGGATCACGAATACTCCCAGAGCGATCATCGCGAGCATGACAGTGACGGTGAGGCCGGTGCCCATGGCCGTGTCACTTCCCGTCGGTCGTGGAAACGGGTGCGGCCATGGCGCCGCCCTCCGCTTCCCATGTCTCGGTGCGGCCCGGCGAAGCCGCCTCGGCAGAGGCCGCGGGGTGACGGGCCAACTCGGCCCCCAGGAGTTGGCTGCCGGTACAGGCGGTGCGCGGGTCCGAAGCGGCGTCCATGAGCCGTGCGGCGGCGGCCGCGCCGGTCTCCGGAGGGACGATCAGCAGATCCCAGCGCCCGACGCGGTAGGAGAGCAACAGGAGCTGATGCGGGTCCTGCTCGTCGGTGAACCAGCCCACCTTGATCACACGGCCATTGGCAGGGATCTTGCGCGGCACGACCGGCCAGTGCGTCGGGTTGACCGTGACGCGCGTGATGCGGCCCCACAGGGGTTCCAGCTGTCCGGTCAGGGTGGGAAGCTCACGTCCGAGGTCGCGCGAGCGAGGCCACCAGGCGCCGTCGAGCAGCCCGGTGCGCGGGCCCGAGGGCTTGAGGGAGAGCCGGGCCGGCGGGTGGCCGGAGGGGCTGACAGCCCGCGTGGCCGGCGGGGCTCGTTCGGTGATCACCGTCATGGTGTCGACCCGTCCCCGGGCCCGGCGTGCCCGGCCCGGTACTTGGAACCGAGAGAGATACCGGCAAGGAAGCCGGTCAGGAAATGCTCTCGGTACCACCAGCGTACTCTGCCGTCAGCGCCAACCACGACTGCCGACTGCCGCTTCCCTGGGCACAGACCCTGACCAGGGAAGCGGTGGTTCAAGAGTAGGCTGGTTACACCGAGGGCTCCTCTACGCGGGCTCGGTTTCCCGTGTCGTTCTCGGCGAAGCACCACACCGGGGCTGCCCCGGGCGAGGTCGCGTGATGACCATGAACACACTCGGTCCGCCGGTGATCGGCGAACGGACCTTCCGGCCACGGGCGCCACAGCGACTGCTACCGCATTCGGGTGCGGACGGTGCGCCATGACCGTTGACCCTTTGCTGCCCGTGATGCTGCCGGACGGCGTCCGAGTCCATCAGGCGGGCCCAGGGATAACCGTACTGAGAATGGAGACGACTCCTCGCCGCGACGGGACCTTCGACGGCACGTGGTGGCCGAGGTCCCGGCATCTCGAAACCGAGCTGCCTGGCTTGATAGACGTGTTGACCGAGCGGCTGGGTCCCCTCGCACGTCTCGGACTGGACGCGAGCGCCTGGGACGCGCACCCGCACCACTTGGTCGTCGACGGTCACCTGATCCGTATCGACTGGTCCGAGGTCGGCGACGGCACGATGCTCGTCACCCGCGGGCGGCAGGACATCTTCTCCTTCCTGATGCTCCCGCCACAGGCCGACGCGTCCGCGGCACGCGCAGCCATGGCCATGGCTGTCCAGGACGGTAACAACACATCGGCCGCGGAGATCTTTGCCGCCACCGGAGTCGTTCCCGCTTGAGGAGCAGAGCCCCGGCCGGCCAACGGCCAGGGTGCGGTGGCCACGGTCGTCCAGCTGATCCCCGGCACGGCGCTCACCGTGCGCGGCGCGGCCGACGCCTTCCTCGACTCGCTCCGCAACCCCACTCCGTTGCGCACGTACGCGATCGGCCTGGACAAGACCGTCGAGCGGCTCGGCGAGGCCCGGCCGGTCGCGGGATCGCGGACGACGAGGTTGGCGAGGCCCTGGAGCAGTCGTGGGGCACCGCCGCGGTCAACACCTGGAACGCCCCGCGGGCAGCGGTGCTGTCCCGCCTGGCCTGGTGCCGCGAACGCGGCTACGAAGTGCCGGCGGTGCTGGCCTGGACCAATCGGCTGGCCCGCCGGACAGCGAGACTCCGGCCCGCTCGACGATGGCGATCGACCGGCTGATCGCCCGCCGGGAGGTGCATCTGCGGGAGAAGACGTGGCGGATGCTGTACGAAACCTGCCGCGCGGGCGGAGAAATCCTCGGCGCCAACCTCGAAGAGCTGGACCTGGCGGGGCGCCGGGCTGCGGTGAAGGCGAAGGGGGCGAGGCCGCGGACCCGATGGCGCGGAGAGGGAGGGCTTCGTGCCGGCGACCGTGTTTTGGGATGACGGTACCGCCCGGCTGTTGCCCCGGCTGCTCAAGGGACGCACCCGTGGGCCGGTGTTCACCGCCCACCGCAAGCCGGGCCCGGCAAGGTCGTCAGTCCGCGCGATGTGTGCCCGGACACCGGGGCCCGCATGCTGCTGGACGCGCACACCGCCCGCGGCGGCGCGACGGTGACCGGCTGAGATCTGCACGCATACCGGCACTCCGGGCTGACCCACCTCGGCAAGACCGGAGCGTCCCTGCCCATGCTCATGGCCAAGGCGCGGCACGAGAAGGCGGAGAACGTGCGCCGCTGCTTCCATCCCTCGGTGAATCCCAATTCCACGGCCGCCGGGGCGAAGTACGGCCACCGGACTTGCACGGCGGGATCGTCGAGGCGGTCCACGGCGACCTGGGCACGGGAGCGGAAGCAGTCCCGGCACGGGCCCTCATCCCACTCGGTGCTGGCCAGCTCCAGCTTGCGGGTGCGCTCGTCCGAGGCGGCCGCGTCCACCAGCTGGCCCTGCGGGGTCGCCAGCAGCACCCCGGCCGCCGCCACGTCCAGCAGATCCACGCAGTGCTCGGTCAGGGAGTGGAGGAAGTTGATGACGTCGAAATCCTGCACCAGCGTGTCGGCAAGGTCGACGAACGCCAACGCCAGCCGGTCCTCATGCGACGACTCAGGCATGCCCGGCTCGCCCTCAAGGGCGAAGGGGACACCCGCCGGGAGGCATCCCATCTATGCCAGTCTCCACCTTGGGCGGCAAAGGCGCCAGCATGCCCACCCGGTGCACGCCGACGACCGACTGCGTGCGAAGTCGACCGACTGGGTGTACGGGCAAGTCTATAAATGCTGGACCCCCGCCGAGCACACGACTGTGCGGTGCCCCCACGGCCCGGTGTCGATCCCCTCCGCGCCTGGGTGGCCTGGCCCCGGCGTCCGTCCTCTCCCCCGGGGGTGGGGCCGGGACCGGCCCCACCCCGCAAAGCTCCCCGAGACCGGCCTCGGCGGGGGACGGCGGCCGCAGCCGCCCACGGGGCCTACCCGCTACGTCGCCGCCGTCGGGTTACTCCTCGTCGCCTGCGTCCTTCTCCCGCAGCGGCCGCAGGCCGCCGGGCAGCTCGGGAGGTTGGAAGGAATAGCGGCCCAGCACGTTGAGGTGGTGGCGCACGAACGGCGAGAGCCGGGCGACTTCCTCATCGCGGACGTCGAAGCCGTCAACGCACAGCTTCGTGATGGCGGCATCCATGTAGCGGCTGTTGAACAGCACCAAGGTGTTCAAGACCAGGCCCAGGGCACGGCTCTGGTCCCCCATACCGTCCTGGTAGCGCTGAAAGAGCTGCCCGTGCCGCCCGTGGAAGATCTTTCGAGCCAGGTCGTGACGGCCCTCCTGCAGGTTGGCCTGCTTCTTGATATGACGGCGGTAGCCGGGCTCATCGACCAGGCGCAAAATGTGCAGGGTCTTGGAGATCCGCCCGTAGTGCGCGATCGTATCCCCCAGCGGGGTAGGCCGCCCGTCCCGAGACAGCATCCGGATCACGTCGTAGGCGCGTACGGCGCCGGTGTGGATTGAGCCGATGATCCGCAGGATGTCCTCCCAGTGCCACTCGACCTTCGCCAGATCGCTGCGGCCGCGGGCGACGTCGTTGAACGGGCCGTAGTCGACACTCTTGTAAGTGCGCCACATCTTCTGATCGGGAAGATCCGCCAGCTGCAGCGCATACGCATAGCCAGCCTCGGTGAGCAGGCCGAAGACGATGTCGCTGTACGGGGCGGTATTGGGGTGGCGTCGGAGAAGTAGGCATGTACGAGAGAACTGTCCGCGGCAAAGGTGACCGTCGAAGAGATGAAGAGCAGTCTCACGAAGATGGCAGTTTTTCTGTATGGCATGTGCGTTCTCCTCTGTGCTGCGCGCACGGAAGCCGGGACGACGGATTTCGGTGACCGGTGTCGGCGTACCGGTCTCGATGGGGTTCGCCGAGAAGTACCGGCCTGATGTCTTCTCCCATGCAGCCTCAGGCCCGTATCTTCCCGGGCAGGGAGTACGGGCGTCGACGGGGCTCCCTTCGGAAACCGTTGCGGCGCCGGCCCCTCGGGCCGGGTCCTTTGGAGCTTCCTCCCGCCGACGCCCACCCGTCAGGGTCCGCGCGAACCTCTTCCGGACGGCGGAGCATCCGAAGACCTCATCCTGGAGCTGTCGCCCTGCCCGCACGGCCCTGCCGGGCCCCGTCCCCGCGTTTCGTGGACGGGAGGAGTACGCCGATCAGCGGGCCCGGCTTCGTCGGGGTGCGGTGCCTGATGCACCGTCCGGTATGGCGTCTGGGGCCGGAGTGTTCTCTGAGCCGGAACGTGCCGACGACGACGAGTTGCAAAGCACGGGATGCAACTGACCGGGGCTTCAACCGTGTCGTTGCAGATGTAAGTGCCACCACGGGGGTCAGCCAAGTCGGCGGGGCGCCGGGTGGTACACCGGGCATGGCTTCGAGGAGGAAACACGATGCAACGCTGGGGACACATCCGATCGGCGGGGGCCGCGGTGGCACTGGCGGCTGGGGGCGTCATGGCGACAGCCACCGGGTCGGCAGCAGCTCCGGCCAAAGCCGCGGCCGCCTACAACAAAGCATGTGGCGCCGGCTACAAGGTCGTGAACCAGGCCGACATAGGGAAGGTGGGCACGTCCTACCTGACCTACAACGCCGCGACGGGTAAGAACTGTGCGGTGACAGTCCGGAAAACTGCTGGTCCTGCTGTCCATATGTACGTCTGGGTCCAGCGGGACGACACGAGAGACTACGCCGATGACGACGGCTATTACCGTTCGTACGCGGGTCCTGTCTACCTCGACGCCAAAGGCTACTGTGTCTCCTGGGGCGGAGTAATCGCGGGTGAGTCAGCCGGTAAGAGCGGCACCAACTGTGGCCGCATCGCCCGGTGAGGTGACTAGCCGGACCTGATGATGCGGCGCAGAAAGAGGAGACGACGGCCTCTTGCACTTAGCGAACCTGGTTCTCGCCGCCACTTGATGGCGAATAGCCGGCCAAACTCCACGACCGGGCAAGGTGTTCTTGAATCCTTCCGACATACGGTCGTGTTCCGCACCTGATGTGATGCTCCGTACGTCTGAGCTGAACAGCTCTGTTTCCCGGAACTGTCAGGTTCGTGCTGTCCTACGCAACCGAATCTCTCCACCAACTCCCCAGCGCCGGCGAGATCGCCCAGGTTCTCCCAAGCGGTGCCCCTGCGCTGGGAGACGAGGGGGAGGTCGCAACGGCAGCAGATGCTCCGGGGGCGATGCCCCGGGCCCGTGGTGGGTGCGGAGGCCAGCTCCGACCACCGTGACGTCGAGTCGGCCGGGGCCCTCGGCGTCGGTCACGAGCAGCACGGTGTTGTGCCCGACGACACGCACGCGCCCCGGTTGGCACGGAGCGCCCTTGGATGGGGGCAGCCGTCGGGGTGGGGAACTGCCGCGCGCCGGCCGAGACGCGCGCCCGGATGGTGGTGGCGAACTCGTGTGTGTCGGGCCCGAGCGTGCTGGGCCGCCCGTCGAACAGGACGTGGTGCGGGCCTGGCGTCCCGCGTACCGGACGTCCTGGAGGGCGGCGACGGACGGGAGGTCTTCGGCTCCGCCTTCTGACGGAACGTTTCTCCGTAGCGGAACTCTAAGCCGGTTGTCAGTGGACTCGGTCTTCGGTGTCTTCCTTGGTGTCGTCGTCGGGCAGGTGGACGTCGTTGACGGAGATGTTGATCTCGACGACTTCCAGGCCCGTCATCTGTTCCAGGGCTGAGGTCACGTTGTCGCGGACGTCGGCGGCGATGGTGGGGATGCTGCCCCCGTACTCGACGACCACGTCCAGGTCGATGGCCGTCTGCCGTTCACCGACTTCGACCTTGACCCCGCGGCTGAAGTTCGAACCACCGCCGGGGACTTTGTCACGCATCGCCCCGAAGGTACGGGCGAGGCCGCCTCCCAGTGCGTAGATGCCGGGCACTTCACGGGCTGCCATTCCGGCGATCTTCTCCACCACGCCGTCCGCGATGGTGGTCTTGCCCCGGGGCGAGGACAACTGGGCGGGGCCGGTCCGCCCGGATGGTGTCGTCGCGTTGTCCGGGCGGCGAGGCTCAGCGGATGTGTGCGTGCTCGGGCTGATCGGCTCCGTCATGCGAAGCCACCTCCTCAGGTGGTCCACCGGCTCTCATTCTCCAACGGTGAGGGCTGTTCCGTACACCGCGAGGTCCGGCCAACTCAGCAACTACGCAGGCTGTTAACGATGTCTCCGGGGCCTCGCACCCCCGTCCGGGACACCTGCGGCTGTGAGGTCCGGCCCACTGTTCATGACGGCCCTGAACGACAGAGCCGCCACTACCCGGTGGGCGTGTCAGGGGCGGCCGGGGTCCCCTGACGGATCGGGGTGCCGGCGTGGTGCAGGCTCTTGAGGACCTGCCGGTAGGAGGCGAACAGGCCGACCTCCAGGTAGTCGATGCCTGCCTCCTGGCAGTACCGGCGGACGATGGGCTGCGCCTTGCGCAGATGCGGGCTGGGCATGTTCGGGAACAGGTGGTGTTCGATCTGGTAGTTCAGGCCGCCCAGTGCGATGTCGATGAGCCAACCGCCGCGTACGTTGCGGGAAGTGAGGACCTGACGGCGCAGGAAATCGAGGCGTTCAGGGCCGGTCAGGGTGGGCATGCCCTTGTGGTTGGGAGCGAAGATGGAGCCCAGATAGACGCCGAACAGACACTGGTGGACCGCCAGGAAGGCCACCGCCATGCCGGGCGGGAGCACCACGAACAGCGCCGTCAGGTAGAGCGCGAAATGCGCGAACAGCAAGCTTCCTTCCAGGCCCCGGCGCTTGAGCGAGCGGTTGACCAATGCCCTGACACCGGCCACGTGCAGGTTGAAGGCTTCCAGAAGGATCAGCGGGAAGAACAGGAACGCCTGGGCGCGGCCGAGCAGCCGGGGAAGTCCGGTGGCGGCGCGTGCTTGGGTCTGGGACCAGACCAGCAGGTCCGGGACGACGTCCGGGTCAAGCTCTTCATGGTTGGGGTTGGCGTGGTGGCGGGTGTGCTTGTCCTGCCACCACCCGTAGCCCATGCCGATGCCCAGATTCGCAGCCCCCCGGCCGGAGCGTTCACTGGCCCGGCGCAGCCGGAACACCTGGCGGTGCGCCACATCGTGGGTGACCAGGGCAACCTGGCCGAAGACCAGGGCCAGGAACGCGGCCACGGCCAGGCTCCACCAGCTGTCACCGACCAGGGCGAAAGCGGCCCAACCGACGACGTACAGCACGGCCACCGAGGCACCCCGCACTGCGTAGTAGGTCGGCCGCCGTTCCAGCAGGCCGGCCTCCGCGATCTTCTTGGAGAGCCGGGCGAAGTCGCTGCCGCCCTTACGCCGGGGCAGCGGCAGAACCTGGTTCAGCGGGGTGTCAGAACTCATACAGCCAATCTCGCCGGCCCCGACGGGCCGGCTGTGCTCACAGTAGACGACAGGGCCGGACGCTGCCCGCGGTGCGACGCCACGGTGCACCGGCGGCGGGCCACACGGACACGTGCCACAGGCGCACCGGAAGACGGGTCACCACGCTGAGCGAGGTCCGTGAACTCGTGTGTCGAGTGTTGGGGCACTTGGCCCTCCGGGCGGGTCCTCACGCGGCCGGGGGCTCGGGCCTCTGCGTTCACCGTACCCCTCCCCGCCCTCCTTGAACAGACGCGACTCCAGCCATGTACTCACACGCAGCAAGGGGGAAGGGCCGGGCGTGCGGTCACCTTGCCGGATGGGAGGAAGACCGGAGGTCGGGCAGTCAACCGCTGGCCCGCCGCACGTTTCCAGGAGGCACCGCCGCCGCCATGGCTATCAAGCCAACATGCCTCGGAGTTTGTCATGTGCGGTCGGCAGGGCTGTCGTCACGCTGCATACTTGATTGATCCGGGCGGCCGGTCAGACCCCGGCGCAGTTGCTCATTACTCGGCCCGCAGGCGGCGGCCGTCGACGCCCTGGGCGGCGTCCTTCACCGAGGACACCGCCACCAGGCTCCACTCTCCATGTATCTCCCCACGCATGACGTGAACCATCTGTCGGCTATCGGTGCTCCCGATCCCGTTCGCGCTCCTCGCGGTGTCAACGGCCCCGGTGCTCCCAGCGGTACAACGGTCCCAGCGGGCACGGCGATCGCGGCCCTCCCGAATGTGCCGGTACCCCGTGTGGCTCCGGCCCCCCGCGCGGACCGCCTTCACGTCGGCCGTAATGAAAGATCCCGTCGAGCAGCACGGCCGCGGCCGCCCACCAGAGAGACTGGAGAAAACCGAAGCCGAACAGGGCGATGGAGACGAGAAAAAGCAGAACGAGCATGCTGCGCTCCACAGCGACACACGTGCTCTTGAGCGTTTGAGGCCGCGGCACGCACGGTCGTCGTTCGCGTGGTCGCGAACGGTATCGCAACCGAAGCCAGTACCGGCAGCCGGCCGGCTCGCCCACGCCGAGGGAACACCTGCGGCGCCGGAGCGAACACGAAGCGCGGAACAGATCTCGCGCACTCACCACCCAAGGGTTTGGGACGGTGAACAGAGGTACGCGCATCGGCCGCCCGCTGAGAGCGGACCGAGTCGCCACGTGCCGCGGACAACGCCCAGGTGGACGAAGTGCCGACGGCGTTGGAGCAGGGAGCCCAGGCCCATGAAGCCAAGGCCGATCTGTGGACCTTGGAGGGGGTCGGCCTGGTCGTCGAGCGGGTGACGGGAGTGCCGCTGCCACAGGCCACGGTCTGGCGCCTGCTGGCCGGCCGGTTGGGATGGAGTCCGCAACGGCCGGAGCGTCGGGCGGTGGAGCGGAACGAATCCGAGATCGCCCGCTGGGTCGCGCACGAGTGGCCACGCATCAAAAGGGGCGGTGAACACACGTGCCTGGATCGCGTTGCTCGACGAATCAGGCGTCTCGCTGTTGCCTGAGATCCGCCGCACCTACGCTCTCGGGGCGCACTCCGCTCCTTCGGCACCGGTCGGGCTGGAAACGGGCGCCGTGGACTGCAGCCGTCGGCTACCAAGCCACCGACCCCGTTCTCGGTCCGCGCCTGTGTTTCCACCTCAAGCCCGGCAGCTACGACACCACCGCACTGATCGAGGTACTGGAGCAGGTCAAGGCGTGCTACGGCGGGGAGTGCGTAGTACTGGTCCGGGACGGGCTGTCCGCCCACCGGAGCCGTGCGATGCGCGCCAGCTTGCTGCTCAGGCGCTCGACGGTGTTGCGCTTCGTGCAGAGACCGGTGTCGTGGCGGACGGGCCGCCCGCCCGTGGCGCCTTCTTCTTCTGGTGGGCAGCCCGGTCCTTCGTCTCCGAAATGATCGCTTCGCTGTTGCGTTTGCGCAGGTAGGCACAGTTGTCGCGGGACGAACAGGCGTTGTCCGCGACAACCGCGCCGGTCGGCCTGGCGGCAGCCCCGGCCGACCGGCCTTCCACCCCGTCCGGAACCGCACTCGTGCCGCTGGCCGGACCGAGCCTGCCTGGAACCGGGTTGGCCGCCTCTGCCACACGTTCCACGGTCCGTCCAGGCCCTCACACCGGGCCGTCGGAGATAGCGCCTGCAGCGGGTGGGAGCCGGACAGCGGCCGAAGGAGGATGCGGAACCGTCCGCGGCCGCCGTCGGCTCTCCGTTCGCATGGTCGGCGGCGGTCGTCCGCTGCCGCGACTCCCGTGGCCGGCCGGCTCCTTGTCGTGGGTCTTCTGCGGGCCGGCCTCATACATCTGCTGGAGCCGAAGCGGAAACGCCGGGATCGTCGGCTGTGGATTCCTCGGTGGTGCCCGGCGTGTAGAACAACTCGATGACGTCGTGCACCTCGATGTGCCGGTGCCAGTGGCCCTGGGGCACGATCGTGAACTGGCCCGCCGTCAGTGGTACGCGGTAGCGGTCGGTACCGGTGAGGATTTCGAGGGTGACACTGCCCTCCAGGACCATCAGCAACTCGTCTGTGTCGGGGTGCAGTTCCCAGTCGGACTGGTCGAGCCGGTCGCCGTAGTACACACAGAGCGGGGCGCCGTTGAACGGTGCGAGTTCCCGGAAGTCGAACGGTGCGAGTTTCCTGGCGACGGCGAGGGGGTCGTGTTTGCTCATGTCCCCACCATCACGGCCTTATGGGCGCCGGTCTTGTACGAATGGTCCCTGACCCGCCCACGCGGTGCCGTCCACCGCCAGCCCTGGGTCACCGGCCAGGATCGCCGGAGTTACTCCGGTGAACGCCCTCACCTCCCGATGGAGGTGGGACTGGTCGGAGTAACCGCCCTCCGCTGCGACCCGGGCCGCGCTCGTGCCCGGCCAGGTGGTGGGCGGCAGGGTTGAAGCGGACCAGCTTCGCAGCGCGCTTGGGAGAGCAACCGATCTGCGACCGAAACCGGGACCACAGGCGCCTTCGGCTCCATCCGACCTGGAAGGCCAGATCATCGATGCGCACCCGGCCACGGCTGACGACGATCCGGTCCCAGGCCCGGGCCACCTCCGGGGCCACGCACGGCCCCGTCTCGCATCGACGGGCGAGCAGGACGTCGGTCAACGCGAAACGACTCCCCCACGACGGGGCATCCCTCAGTCACTCCCTAATACTGCAACGGTGCTTGCCGTGACTGGTGGCTAGTTGGGTCGTTGGTCTGGTTATGGGTGGGGGCCTTGCTGATGTCAGGTTGTGGGCGGGTGAACTCGAAGCGGTGCATGAGCGGTTCGTGCACCGCTTCAGCCGGGAGGAGCCGCGCCAGTCGGCGCTGGCCTATATGCGCGGGCTGATCTCGCCGCTGGAGCGGAAGAACGGCTGGACGCTGGCGGAGGAAGCTGGTTACGGCGGCCCCGATCGCATCCACCGGCTGCTGAACCGCATCGAGTGGGATGCTGACGAGGTCCTGGACGACGTACGTGACTACGTCGTGGAACACCTCGGCGACCGGGATGCCGTGCTCATCGTCGATGACACCGGTTTCCTGAAGAAGGGCGTCCGCTCGGCCGGGGTCCAGCGGCAGTACTCCGGCACCGCGGGACGCACCGAGAACTCCCAGATCGGGGTCTTCCTCGCCTACGCGACGGGCCGCGGACGCACATTGATCGACCGGCGGTTGTATCTGCCCGCGTCGTGG
>NZ_JBVHPX010000011.1:0-302799 GCF_055567735.1 Streptomyces sp. NPDC026394 | reverse complement strand
ACAGGATCAGGCGAAGGCCGCCTTCGCGTCCGCTGAACTGCGGAAACGCTGGTCAAGTTCGAATCGCGTTCGACGCCAGACCTTAAATGACAAGCTAAGGGCTGTCCCGTAACTGCTGCTCACGGATGAGATGATCTTGCGGTGTCTGGTGTGATCACGGCGTCGGAGCCCTCCTGGATAGCCCCCTTCACCGGGCTGAGCCCGCGGCAGTTCGGCAAGCTCATCACCGCACTGCGGCGCGAGGGTGCGGATCCGGTACGCAAGGGCCGGCCCTGGAGCCTGCCGCTGGAGGACCGGGTCCTGCTGGTCGCCGCGTACTGGCGCACGAACCTCACCCTGCGCCAACTGGCGCCGTTGTTCGGGGTGTCGAAGTCGGCCGCGGACCGCATCATCGATCATCTCGGCCCGTCGCTCGCGCTCCAGCAGCGCAAGCGGTTCCGCAGGGACACCGTGCTGATCGCGGACGGCACCCTGGTCCCCACCCGCGACCACCAGGTGGCCGGGCAGTCCAAGAACTACCGGTACTCCACCAACCACCAGGTCGTCATCGACGCCGGCCCCCGGCTCGTCGTCACCGTCGGCCGGCCGGTCACCGGCAACCGCAACGACTGCAAGGCGTGGGAGCTCTCGGGCGCGAAAGACGCAGTCGGCCGCACCACCGTGATCGCCGACGGCGGCTACCGCGGCACCGGCCTGGTCATCCCGCACCGCCGCGAACGCGGCCAAAGCGAACTGCCGGCCTGGAAGGAAGAACACAACCGTTCACACCGCAAGGTCCGCGCCCGCATCGAGCACGCCTTCGCCCGCATGAAGACCTGGAAGATCCTCCGCGACTGCCGACTGAAAGGCGACGGCGTCCACCACGCCATGCTCGGCATCGCCCGCCTCCACAACCTCACCCTCGCCGGATGACGAGAGAACCAGCAGGCCAACGAGCATGCCGTAGATCATTTACGGGACAACGCTTAGCCCGGTCGCGGGCACCCCTGGGAGCGGGGCGGGAGCCGCGTGACGACCCCGTCACGGGGCCGTAGTGCCGCGCGCCGCCGCGCGCTTGCCGCGCCGCCGCGCACTCCCACCGCGCGGCTGCCGCGCGCCGCCGCGCGCTTGCCGCGCCGCCGCGCACTCCCACCGCGCGGCTGCCGCGCGCACCGCGCGCTTGCCGCGCCGCCGCGCACTCCCACCGCGCGGCTGCCGCGCGCACCGCGCGCCGGTAGCGAGTCCTGCCGCGCGCTGCCGCGCGTACTGCGCGGGATAAGCAAGAGGAGCACCCGGCGCCGTGCCCCCGGTGCTCTTCTTGCTGTTCGGCGGCGTCGGTTGGCCGACGGCCAAGTCCCGGCCCTGGAATGCCGTCCCCGGCCACGACAGGCTGATGGAGGCGGTGATAGAGGCGCCGGAATCTGATGGAGTTCTCTATCAGAGGGTCCATCACCGCCTCTATCAGCTCTCACCTGCCGAAACGCCACTTTGATGGACCTGATGGACCTGATAGAGGCGCCCCGCCGACAGGCCCCGGACACCCCGTTTTCAGGGTCCATCACCCCTTCCACCTCTGCCCCTCCGCAGGTACGCGCGGCGACGTACCGCTGGACGGTCGCCCCCACTGAAATGCCGTCCTGACCCCGGAGGTGCCCGCACCGGGCAGCGGATGGCGGGGACCGGAGGCCCGCCCTCCTTAAGAGCCGTTCTTCGGGGCTGAGCCGGGGGTGAGCCGGGGTCTGAGCCGGGCATGAGCCGGGCAACGGAGATCCCCGACCACGCCTTTGACCTGCACTGAGACGGGCTGAGCCGGGTGAGCCGGGCATTTTCGAAAAACTCAGCTCCCATAGGAGTACACGGGACCGCGCGGCGGTGGCCGGGCCCGTACGGCGGCCGTCGCGCGCGAGCGCAGCGAGCCTGCCAAAGGTCGTGCGGCCGAAGGCCGCTCGTTCATGCCCTTCCCGCCCTGACGGCACGCACAGTGACGGGAGGAGGGGCGGCAGGACGGCATTTTAGAGGGGGGCAGGTCGGCCGGGACTCTGCCGTCGGCCACTGCGGCGTCCGAACAGCAAGAGGAGCACCCGGTGGGGGCACGGCGACGGGTGCTCTTCTTGCTTGTCTCGACATGCTCCCGCGCGTTCTGCTCATCGAGCACCACACGCGAGCGAAGCCGCGCGTGCAGGTGAACACCACGGTGCGCGGCGGCGCGCGGCAGCCGCCCCGCTCCTAGGGGTGCCCGCGACCGGGGCCAGCCTTGACCACGCCGCAGACCGTCACGCCCTGTCTAAGAGCCAGGTGCGGTGGTGCGGCGGGTTGCCGGCCCGGCCGGTACGGAGGCCACCGGGCATCCTGTCAAGGGTCGTGCGGCGCATAGCCGCTACTCATTCTTCGCCGAACGGGCCAGATAGGAGGGCTAATTGGCCCGTAGCGGGCGACGGAGGATAGCGATCTAGTGATATATGCACCTCTTGTCCGCTCACCTCTGGAGGTTCTGATGCGCGCGAAGAAAGTGGCTGCCGCTGCGGCTGCGGTTTTCACCATATCCGCCCTGGCTCCGGCCGCCCACGCGGCTGGTCAGGGATGGGGTGATGAAACCCCCATCACCAGCGGCCCTGACGCCGCCAAGGTAATACAGACCTTCGATCCGAACTGGCGCTCTCAGAAGGTTCCGCTGCGAGAAGGGAACTCAAAGTTCGGGCGTCAGCACATAGCCAAGGGGGGGAGTACGGGCAATAAGGGGAATCATGAACTCACGTCGGCTGCAAAAGCCCTGTGGGTCAAGGCCATGGAGAACGTCAATAAGGGGAGTTCCACTCACCCATTCCCTGGTGGTACTCTGTCGACCTATCCGTACAAAACACCCGGCGGATACAAGCGCACCATGTGCGTAGTGGATGACGCAAACAACTTCACCTTCCATGGAAAGAATTACGGTCCCAGGGGGATTATCACGGCGTTCTGGGTCGACGGGCACACAGGTCCTAGCGGGTGCAGCAAGAAGGGGTGACAAACGGCTACCCTGGCCGTGACGGACTTGGAAGGGAGTCGTGATGCGCAATTGGTCAGTCGGTGACCGGGTGACCGTGCCCGGGGATACCGATCATCCAGAAGGCGCCGTCGGTGTAGTTTCCATGGTCACGGCTGACGGTGGAGTCCTCGTCTGGTTCCCCCGGTCGGGTGGCGAGGTCTACCACCCAGACGACCTTGCGCCTGTACGCTCGGAAGGCTCCTCAGAGGGTGCGCCGTAGGCGCAGCGGCGCCGGAATTCTCTGCAAGCTTTCTGCCTCCCGTTTTCCGCCGTGAGGGTCCACCTTTTCCCTGGTGGACCCTCACGGCATTGTCGCCACGGCCAGCGTCCAAGAGCCCGCCGCCTCCCCCGGTTCCGCCGTCACGCCGCGTTTCTTGTTGCCGCTTGTTGTCGCTACAAGCGGCAACAAGCAACAACCCCCGAAACGGCCCCTCAGGGGCGTTCGGGCCCCCTTCCGCTTGTTGTCGCTACAAGCGACAACAAGCGGCAACAAGCACAGAGCGTGAGCACAGGCATTGTGGACGCGCCACCCGCCGGAGGACGATGGGGGCACGGCCGACGAGTGGAGGCGGGCGCCATGGCCGGAGGCGGCAGGGAGATCAACGGCTACGACCTGGTGAACGAGGAGACGGTCAGCGCGCCGGAACCCGAACCGGACGATGACGACACCGAGGAAGACGACGAATGATCGAACGCGACCCCGACGGGCGCCGCTGGTTCGCGTCCTACGTCCACCAACCGCACAAGCCGGGGCGGCCGGTGGAACTGCACTGCCCCGACCACCCGGACACGCGGCTGGTGCGCGTCCTCGGGCGCGCATGGGCCTGCCCGGAGTGCGTCCGCACCCGCAGCAAGACGGGTGACCCATAGGGCGGCAGACGGCCGCACAGTCGCGCGCCGACGGGCTGATAGCGGCTGCACCGGAGGGGTCGAACCCCTGCGTTTCGGGGTGTTTCTGGGGTTCGGCGGACCCGGCCGCTATCCGCTAACACGCAGGTCAGGGGCCAAAAGGGGCGCTAGCGCTGCCGCTAACGTTAGCGGCAGTTGCCGCTATCGATATCACTGCCGCTATCACCTCGGGGCTGCTGCTATCGCCGTACGCGCCTAACCTCTGGGGTACCGGGTGCCGGTGCGCTAGGAGGTGAGCACCGTGAGGAACGAACGGCAAGCGCTGGCCGTGACGCTCGGGTTACTGCTGCTGGTCGGTTGCACGCTTCTGCTCCGGGAGCTGGCCGGAGTCTGGGCAGCGTTCGCGGTGAGCTGCGGCGTGATCCTGGCCGGGTACGCGGCGCCCGCCCTGGCTCGTGAACTCGCCGTGCGGCGCTACGCCCGGCGCCTACGCCGGACCCCGTGAACGGCCGGGTGATGGCAGACGACCTCTAACGCCTAACGGCCTGTTCAGACGCTGTTCAGGGCGCTAGCGGAGGGTCTAGCGTTAGAGGCGGTCCCCTCTAGCGCTAGACACCCCGCGCCCCTCCGGGCTGGCGCTGCGGCAGGTGCAGGGGCGGGCTGATAACGTCCATCGACGGGGCCGTCTGTGGGCCGTCCGGCGACACCCGGGGACACCCGACAACCACCGCCAATGGGCGGTTCAGCGGCTGGTCACGAGCGATGTTGAGGGAGTGTCCCGAGGTGGGTATCCACGCGAATAAGTTCCTGCGCAACAAGAAGCAGGAATGGGAGGAGTACCGCTCCGAGGTCACCGCGTTCGAGCTGCGCAAGATGCTGCCGGTCCTGTGACCGCGCACCCCGCTCCGCAGAACCAGGGGCGGCGCAGCAGCGCCTTCTCCCGGCTGCTGCGGTACGGCTTCACCGACCCGTCGGCGGCGGGGCGTCTCCTGGAGGCGCCCGAACTGGCCGCCGTACGGGACGACTCGGTGCTCCTGGAGGCGCTGGGCGGCACCGCCGACCCGGACCTGGCGCTGACCGCGCTGGTGCGGCTGGCGGAGGCGCAGGGCGAGGACGAGCGGCAGAAGCTGCTGTCCACGCTGATCACCGCGAAGCCGCTGCGCGACCGGCTGCTGGGGGTGCTCGGCGCTTCCGAGGCGCTCGGCGACCACCTCGTACGGCATCCGCGCGACTGGCAGTCGCTGGTCACCTACGAGGCGGCCGACCTGCACCCGACCACACCGGAGTTCGAGGCGGCGCTGGCCGAGGGCGTCTGGGGCGAGCGGGGCCGGGACCGGCCGCGCCCGGACGCGCTGCGCGCCGCGTACCGCCGGTGCCTGCTGGGCATCGCGGCGCGCGACGTGTGCGGGACCACCGATCTCGCCGAGACCGCCGCGGAGCTGGCCGACCTGGCGACCGCTACGGTTCGCGCCGCTCTGGAGATCGCCGGTGAGGAGCAGCCCACCGACGCCGCCGCCTGCCGGCTCGCCGTCATCGCCATGGGCAAGTGCGGCGGCCGGGAGCTGAACTACGTCTCGGACGTGGACGTCATCTTCGTCGCCGAGGCGCGCGACGGCACCGAGGAGGCCAAGGCGCTCCAGGCCGCGACCCGGCTGGCGGGCCGGATGATGCGGGTGTGCTCCGACGTCACCGCCGAGGGCACGATCTGGCCGGTGGACGCCAACCTGCGCCCCGAGGGCCGCAACGGCCCGCTCGTGCGCACCCTCAACAGCCACCTGGCCTACTACGAACGCTGGGCCAAGACCTGGGAGTTCCAGGCCCTGCTCAAGGCCCGGCCGATGGCGGGCGACGAGGAGCTGGGCAAGGAGTACGTCGCCGCGGTCACGCCGCTGGTCTGGCAGGTCTCCGAGCGCGAGAACTTCGTGACCGACGTACGGCAGATGCGCCGCCGCGTCGTGGAGAACATCCCCGCCGCCCAGGTCGACCGCGAACTGAAGCTGGGCCCCGGCGGACTGCGCGACGTGGAGTTCGCCGTCCAGCTCCTGCAACTCGTGCACGGCCGCAGCGACGGGACGCTGCACAGCCCGAGCACCCTGGAAGCCCTCTCGGCACTGGCGGCCGGTGGCTACGTCGGCCGCGAGGACGCCAAGGCGCTGGACGCCGCGTACTGCTTCCTGCGCACGCTGGAACACCGCATCCAGCTCCACAAGCTCCGCCGCACCCACCTGATGCCCGAGGACGAGCCCGACCAGCGGCGCCTCGCCCGCTCCATGGGCCATCGCACCGAGCCGGTCGAGACGCTGCGCAAGGAGTGGAAGTGGCACGCCCGCGAGGTGCGGCGGCTGCACGAGAAGCTGTTCTACCGGCCGCTGCTGGACGCCGTCGCACATCTGGAGCCCGGCGGTACCCGGCTCTCCGCGAAGGCCGCAGGCCAGCGGCTCGAAGCGCTCGGTTACGCCGACCCGGTCGCCGCGCTGCGCCACCTCGAAGCGCTGGCCTCCGGCGTCACCCGCAAGGCCGCCATCCAGCGCACCCTGCTGCCGGTCCTGCTGGCCTGGTTCGCGGACTCCGCCGACCCGGACGCCGGACTGCTCAACTTCCGTAAGGTCTCCGACGCGCTCGGCAAGACCCCCTGGTACCTGCGGCTGCTGCGCGACGAGGGCGCCGCCGCCGAGAACCTGGCCCGCGTCCTGTCGGCCGGCCGCTTCGCCCCCGACCTGCTGCTGCGCGCCCCCGAGGCGGTCGCGCTGCTCGGCGCGAAGGACGGCCTCCAGCCGCGCGGGCGCGCCGCGCTGGAGCAGGAGGTGCTGGCCGCGGTCGGCCGCGCGGAGAACGCCGAGCAGGCCGTCGCCGCGGCCCGCGGGGTACGGCGGCGGGAACTGTTCCGTACGGCCGCCGCCGACCTGATCGGCGCGTACGGCACCGAAGGCCGTCCGGCGGAGGCGGATCGCGGCCACGCCGCCGACGTGATCGGCACCGCCGTCTCCGACCTGACCGCCGCCACCATCGCGGGCGCGCTGCGCGCCGCCGTACGCGACCAGTGGGGCGACACCCTGCCCACCCGCTTCACCGTCATCGGGATGGGCCGCTTCGGCGGCCGGGAGCTGGGGTACGGCTCCGACGCCGACGTGCTGTTCGTGCACGAGCCGCGCGAGGGCGCCGACGAGCAGGAGGCCACCAAGGCCGCGCACGCCGTCGCCAACGAGATGCGCCGCCTCCTCCAGCTCCCCTCCTCCGACCCGCCGCTGCCGATCGACGCCGACCTGCGGCCGGAGGGCAAGACCGGACCGCTGGTCCGTACGCTCTCCTCCTACGCCGCCTACTACCGGCGCTGGTCGCTGGTGTGGGAGGCACAGGCCCTGCTGCGCGCCGAGCCGGTCGCGGGCGACGCCGACCTGGGGAAGCGCTTCATCGAGCTGATCGGCCCGCTGCGCTATCCGATGGAGGGCCTGGGCGAGGACGCCGTACGGGAGATCCGCCGCCTCAAGGCCCGGATGGAGACCGAGCGGGTGCCGCGCGGCGCCGACCCGACCACCCACACCAAGCTGGGCCGCGGCGGCCTCAGCGACGTGGAGTGGACCGTGCAGCTTCTCCAGATGCAGCACGCCTGGAACGAGCCGGGACTGCGCACCACCCGTACCCGCACGGCGCTGGCCGCGGCCCGCGACGCCGGGCTGCTGGCCACCGAGGACGCGCAGATCCTCGACGAGGCGTGGGTGCTGGCGTCGCGGGTGCGCAACGCCACGATGCTGGTACGGGGCCGTCCCGGCGACACGTTCCCGTCCGACGCGCGGGAGCTGGCGGCGGTCGGCCGCTACCTCGGGTACGAGGAGGGGCACGTCGGGGAGATGCTGGACGACTACCGGCGGACGACCCGCAGGGCCCGCGCGGTGGTGGAGGAGATCTTCTACGGGGCGGCGGGCTGAGGACGGGCCCGGCCCGGGCCGGGCAGATCCGGCCTGCGCCGGGCGGGCCCGGCCGGGGGCCTCAGGCCGCGGCCACCCGCCGCGGCAGCCGGTGCGGCAGCGCCGTGTACCAGGCGAAGGCCAGGCCGATGCCGAAGGCCAGGCACAGGATGCCGCCCACCGCGTCGAGCCAGAAGTGGTTGGCGGTGGAGACGATCACGATCAGGGTCGTGGCCGGGTAGAGCAGGCCCAGCACCTTGGCCCACACGGGCTTGGCGATCAGCGCGATCATCACGCCGCACCACAGCGACCACCCTATGTGCATCGAGGGCATCGCCGCGTACTGGTTGGACATCGACGCCAGGTTGCCGGACGCCATCGAGCCCCAGGTGTGGTGGACGATGACGGTGTCGATGAAGCCGCCGCCGTTCATCAGGCGGGGCGGGGCCAGCGGGTAGAAGTAGTAGCCGACGAGGGCGACGCCCGTGGTGGCGAAGAGCGCGAGGCGGGCGGCCGCGTACCGGCCGGGGTGCCAGCGGTAGAGCCAGACCAGCACACCGATGGTCAGGATGAAGTGCAGCGTGGCGTAGTAGTAGTTCATCGAGACGATGAGCCAGGTCACCGAGTCCACGGCATGGTTGACGGTCTTCTCCACCGCTATGCCGAGGGTCTGCTCGGCCTGCCAGATCCAGTCCGCGTTCTTCAGCGCCTGGGCCTTCTGCTCGGGCACGGCGTTGCGGATGAGGGAGTAGATCCAGTAGCTGACCGCGATCAGCAGGATCTCGAACCAGAGCCGTGGGGTACGGGGAGAGCGCAGGCGGGCCAGCCGGCCACCGGAGGACGCACTCGGCGCGTCGTCCTCGGTGGGTGGCGGCACGGCCGTACGGCCGTCAAGAGTCTTCACATGCGCTTCACCCATAGGCAGACAGTCTGCCAGAAAGGGGTCGGCGGCCGATCACCCTCCGGTCTTGTCCCGAGGAGGCCCGCCTAGCACCTTAGAGGGAGGCGCTACCCCCACCCCGGTCGGGGACGCCTCTGCCTTTCGGCAGGGACGGACCGGCCCCTGCCGGACACCGGCGGACCACTCAGGCGGAGCTGCCGTCCGTACCGGTCCGGCTGCCGTCCGCACCGGGCCGACTGTCGTCCGTACCGGCCCGGTCTCCGTCCGCACCGGGTCGGCCACTGTACGTGTCGGACCGGCTGCCGTCCGCACCGGAGGAACCGCCCTGGCCGGGAACCCGGACGGTCTTCGGGACCGAAGCCGTGGAACCGCGGACGACCAGCTCCGGATGGAAGACGAACTCGCTGTGCGGCGCCGGGGTGCCGCCGACCTCCTCCAGCAGGGCGCGCACCGCCGCCTGCCCCATCGCGGTGACCGGCTGCCGGATCGTGGTCAGCGGCGGGTCCGTGAAGGCGATCAGCGGGGAGTCGTCGAAACCGACGACGGAGACCTCCCGGGGCACGTCCAGGCCCTGCTGCCGGGCGGCCCGGATCGCGCCGAGCGCCATCATGTCGCTGGCGCAGACCACCGCTGTGCAGCCGCGGGCGAGCAGCGCGCCGGCCGCGGCCTGCCCGCCCTCCAGGGTGTACAGGGAGTGCTGGATCAGCTCCTGGGCGGCCGCCCGGTCCAGGCCGAGCTGGTCCCGCATGCTGTGCAGGAAGCCCTCGATCTTGCGCTGGACGGGCACGAAGCGCTTCGGCCCCAGGGCCAGCCCGATCCGCTGGTGGCCCAGTGCCGCCAGGTGGGTGACGGCGAGGCGGATCGCGGCCCGGTCGTCCGGCGAGACGAAGGGCGCCTGCACCTTGTCGGAGAAGCCGTTGATCAGGACGAAGGGCACGCCCTGGCCGCGTAGCTGCTCGTAGCGCTGCATGTCGGCGGAGGTGTCCGCGTGCAGTCCGGAGACGAAGATGATCCCGGCGACACCGCGGTCCACCAGCATCTCGGTCAGCTCGTCCTCGGTGGAGCCGCCCGGCGTCTGGGTGGCCAGCACCGGGGTGTAGCCCTGGCGGGTCAGTGCCTGGCCGATGACCTGGGCGAACGCCGGGAAGATCGGGTTCTCCAGCTCCGGGGTTATCAGGCCGACCAGCCCGGCGCTGCGCTGCCGCAGCCGGACGGGACGCTCGTACCCGAGCACGTCGAGCGCGGCCAGCACGGACTGGCGGGTGGTGGCGGAGACACCGGGTTTTCCGTTGAGCACCCGGCTGACGGTGGCCTCGCTGACACCCGCCTGCGCTGCGATGTCGGCCAGCCGGGCGGTCATGGGTGGGACTGTACCGGTCGCCTCCCGGATTGCCCACGTTGCCCGCACCGCCCGGCGGCGGGCCGTGCCGACGGGCGGCCCGTCCGGTCCGCGGGGGCCGCTCGTCAAAGGGCCCACCAGGTGCAGGAGTCACCCGGCAGGACGGCGGTGGCGCCGTCGGCGGAGACTGCCGTGGAGGAGAGCAGCATCCGCCCGGGGCGGGGGAGTTCGACGGCGCGGTCCAGGGTGTTGAGGGTGCACAGCAGCTCCGTACGGCCCGGCCGGCCGGTACGGGTGAAGGCCAGCAGCCCCTCGGGGGCGTCGGCCCAGGCGAGGTCCCCGTCGCCGAGGCACGGGTGTGCGCGGCGCAGGGCGAGCGCCGCGCGGTACAGCTCCAGGGTGGAGGCCGGGTCGCCGGTCTGGGCCCGTACGGACAGGTCCTTCCAGGCGCGCGGCTGGGGCAGCCAGCTGCCGCCGGGGCCGAAGCCGTACGCGGCCGAGTCGCCGTACCAGGGCATCGGTACGCGGCAGCCGTCGCGGAAGCCGTCCTGTCCGTCGCCGCGGAAGAACGCGGGGTCCTGGCGCACTTCGTCGGGCAGGTCGGTGACCTCCGGCAGGCCCAGCTCCTCACCCTGGTACAGGTAGGCCGAGCCGGGCAGCGCGAGCATCATGAGCGTGGCGGCCCGGGCCCGCTGCAGGCCGCCGAGGCGGGTCGCGTGCCGGACCACGTCGTGGTTGGACAGCACCCAGGAGGTGGTGGCGCCGACCGAGGCGGTCGCCGCGAGGGAGGCGTCGACGACGGCGCGCAGCGAGGCGGCGGACCAGTCGGCGGTCAGGAACTGGAAGTTGAACGCCTGGTGGCACTCGTCGGGGCGGACGTACAGGGCGAGGCGTTCGGGGCTGGGGGCCCACGCCTCGGCGACGGCGATGCGCTCGCCGGGGTAGGAGTCCAGCAGGCGGCGCCAGGCGCGGTGGATCTCGTGGACGCCGTCCTGGTCGAAGAAGGGCAGCACCTGGCTGCCGATGAGTTTGGCCTGCTCCTTGTGGCCGATGTCCGGCAGGCCGGGCGCCTTGACCATGCCGTGGGCGACGTCGATGCGGAAGCCGTCCACGCCGAGGTCGAGCCAGAACCGCAGGACCGACTCGAACTCGGCGTGCACGTCCGGGTCGTCCCAGTTCAGGTCGGGCTGCTGCGGGGCGAACAGGTGCAGGTACCAGTCGCCGCGCTCGGTACGGGTCCAGGCGGGGCCGCCGAAGACCGACTCCCAGTCGTTGGGCGGCAGCTCGCCGGACGCGCCCTTGCCCGGGCGGAAGAGGTAGCGCCGCCGGGCCAGTTCCGGGTCCTGGAACCAGGGGTGCTGGTCGGAGGTGTGGTTGGGCACGATGTCGACGATCACCCGCAGGCCCAGCGCGTGCGCGGCCCGTACGAGGTCGTCGGCGTCCTGGAGGCTGCCGAACAGCGGGTCGACGGAGCGGTAGTCGGCGACGTCGTACCCGCCGTCGGCCTGCGGGGAGGCGTAGAACGGGGTGAGCCAGACGGCGTCCACGCCCAGTTCGCGCAGGTAGGGCAGGCGTTCGCGGGCGCCGCGCAGATCGCCGATGCCGTCCCCGTCGCAGTCGGCGAAGGAGCGGACGTAGACCTGGTAGATGACGGCGTCGCGCCACCAGCCGGGTCGCCCGCCGGGCTCTGCCGCCGCGCGGCCGGGGTCGGTCGAGGTCAGCTCCTGGGTCATCTGGCATCCCTGTCGAGAGTGGGGCGATTCGGGGGAGAGCGTCCATGCATCGTCTTGCAGGGTCCAGGCATCGATCGTCGGACGGTCGTCTACGGACTCAACGCGCGGAGCACGGCGGGGTGACGGGCCCGCGGGCGCTCGGAGCCCTGGTGAGCGGCCTGCCGGGGTGCGAGGGGCGTGGTGTGCGCGGGCGCCGCCCCCTGCAACCCCTTCCCGTCGGCTTGCAGAAAATTGCCGCAAGGTCTTTCGAATGCATGACGGCGCTGTTACGTTCCTGTCCGCCATCACAGGCGTTCCGAACGGCCGGGCATGGCGTTCCGACGCCATCTCGGGCGTTACCTTGAGGAGTTCACATGCGGCGTGGCATGGCGACCACCGCGTTGGTCGCGGGTCTGGCACTGGCGGCGACAGCGTGCGGCAGCGGCGGCGGAGGCGGCGGAGGCGACCAGCAGAGCGGGGGCGAGCTGTCGGGCACCGTGACCTTCTGGGACACCTCCAACGACGCCGAGAAGGCGACGTACAAGAAGCTGGCCGAGAGCTTCGAGAAGGAGCACCCGAAGGTCGACGTGAAGTACGTCAGCGTCGCGTTCGGCGAGGCCAACGCCAAGTTCAAGAACGCCGCGGGGGCCGGCGCCGGCGCCCCCGACGTGATGCGCACCGAGGTCGCCTGGGTCGCCGACTTCGCCAACCTCGGCTACCTCGCCCCGCTGGACGACACCCCGGCCCTGGCCGACACCGGCGACTACCTGCCGCAGGCGCTCGGCAGCACCAGGTTCAAGGACAAGACCTACGCGGTGCCGCAGGTCACCGACACTCTCGGCCTCTTCTACAACAAGCGGCTGCTCCAGCAGGCCGGCGTCGAGGTCCCCAAGACCTTCGCCGAGCTGACCGCCGCCGCCCAGCAGATCAAGGACAAGACCGGCGCCACCGCGCTGTACCTGCGCGGCGACGACCCGTACTGGTTCCTGCCCTACCTCTACGGCGAGGGCGGCGACCTGGTCGACGCCCGCGACAAGGTCGTCACCATCGACGACGACGCCGGTGTCAAGGCGTTCAAGGCCATCAAGGACCTGGTCGACTCCAAGGCCGCCGTCACCGACGCCACCGACGGCCAGGAGAACCAGCTCAAGGCCCTCAAGGACGGCAGCGTCGCGATGGCCGTCAGCGGCCCCTGGGACATCGAAGGCGTCCGCGCGGGCAAGGAGTTCAAGGACAAGAAGAACCTGGGCGTCGCGCCCGTACCCGGCGGCAGCGCCTCCCAGGGCTCCCCGCAGGGCGGCTGGAACCTCTCCGTCTACGCGGGCTCGAAGAACCTCCAGGCGTCCTACGCCTTCGCCAAGTACATGAGCTCGGCGAAGATCCAGCAGCAGACCACCGAACAGCTCAGCCTGCTGCCCACCCGCAAGTCCGTGTACGAGGTGCCGTCCGTCAAGAACAACGAGATGGTCGGCTTCTTCAAGCCCGCCGTCGACAAGGCCGTCCAGCGCCCCTGGATCGCCGAGGGCAACGCCCTCTTCGAGCCGATCAAGGTGCAGATGAACAAGGTCCTCACCGGCTCCAGCACGCCCGAGCAGGCCGCCAAGGCCGTCGGTGACAGCTACCGCAAGATCCTCAAGGACTACAAGTGACGGACGCCGTACGGATGTCCCGGGCCCGGCGGAAGGGGACCGCCGCCGCGCCGCCGGGCCGGGCGCGCAGAGCCCTGAGCACCCACTGGTACGCCTGGACCATGGTCGCCCCGGTGGTGCTCGTCATCGGCGTCATCATCGGCTACCCCCTGGTCCGCGGCCTGTACCTGTCGCTGACGGACGCCAACGAGGCCAACGTCGAGCGCAACATCGGCATGAACCACATCCCGGCCACCTACACGTTCACCGGCCTGGAGAACTACACCGAGATCCTCGGCGACGACGTCTTCTGGGGCCGCCTCGGCTGGACCGTCCTGTGGACGGTGGCCTGCGTCGCCCTCACCTTCGCCATCGGCCTGACCCTCGCCAACCTGCTCAACCGCACCCTGCGCGGCCGCACCTTCTACCGGCTGGCGCTGATCCTGCCCTGGGCCATCCCCGCCTTCGTCTCCGTCTTCACCTGGCGGCTGCTCTACAACGAGAAGAACGGCCTGCTCAACAAGGTCCTGGCGGGCGGCGGCATCGACGCGGTGCCCTGGCTGAACGACCCGACCTGGGCCAAGCTGTCGGTCATCGCCGTCAACGTGTGGTTGGGCGTGCCGTTCATGCTCGTCGCGCTGCTCGGCGGTCTCCAGTCGATCCCCGGCGAGCTGTACGAGGCCGCGGAGATGGACGGTGCCAACGCCTGGCAGCGGTTCCGCAACATCACCCTGCCGGGGCTGCGCGGCGTGAGCAGCACCGTGATCCTGCTCTCCACCATCTGGACGTTCAACATGTTCCCGGTGATCTACCTGCTCACCCGGGGCGGCCCCGGCGACGCCACCGAGATCCTGGTGACGTACGCCTACCGGCTCTCCTTCGTCGACAGCCCACGGGACTTCTCCGGCTCGGCCGCCTGGGGCGTGCTGATCCTGCTCCTGCTGTCCCTCATCGCGGTCGTCTACCGGCGCTCGCTCCGCAAGCAGGGAGAGGTGTGGTGATGGCCGAGTCCCTGCGCAACAGGCGCAGCCCGCTGGCCTCCGTCGGCCTGCACGCGACCCTCCTGATCGCCGCCGCCGTCGCGGTCTTCCCGCCCCTGTGGCTGCTCGTCACGTCCTTCAAACCGAAGAACGACGCCTTCTCCACCGAGCTGGTCACCCACTTCACCTTCGCCAACTACCGGCACGTGGTCGCCGACACCCAGTTCCTGACCTGGTTCGGCAACTCGCTGCTGGTCGTCGGCGTCACCACCGTCCTCGGCGTCTTCGTCGCGGCCACCACCGGCTACGCCGTCAGCCGCTTCCGGTTCCCCGGGATGCGCCCGCTGATGTGGCTGCTGCTGATCACGCAGATGTTCCCGGTCGCCGTGCTGATCGTGCCGCTGTACAACCTGATGGCGAGCCTGGGCCTGCTCAACCAGCCGGCCGGTCTGATCGTCACGTACCTGACCATCGCCGTCCCGTTCTGCGCCTGGATGATGAAAGGCTTCTTCGACACCATCCCGGTGGAGATCGACGAAGCCGGGCGCGTCGACGGCCTCAACCCCTTCGGCACCTACTGGCGCCTGGTCCTGCCGCTGGCCCGCCCCGGCCTGGCCGTCACCGGCTTCTACACCTTCGTGACCGCCTGGGCCGAGGTCGCGTACGCCTCCGCGTTCATGACCGGGGAGGAGAACCTGACCCTCGCCGGCGGCCTCCAGACCTTCGTCAACCAGTACGTCAACGACTGGGGCTCGATGACCGCCGCCGCCGTGATCATCGCGGTGCCCGCCGGCCTGGTCTTCGCCTTCGCCCAGCGCCACCTCGTCGCCGGACTGACCTCCGGCACCACCAAGGGATGACATGACCACCCAGACCACCCAGCACCACGCCACCGGAGCGCCCGCCGACGCCGCGGACGCGACCGCACCCGGTGCCACCCAGTGGTGGCGCGACGCGGTGATCTACCAGGTCTACCCGCGCAGCTTCGCCGACGGCGACGGCGACGGCATGGGCGACCTCCCGGGCATCCGCACCCGCCTTCCCTACCTGAGGGACCTCGGCGTCGACGCCGTCTGGCTCAGCCCGTTCTACTCCTCCCCGCAGGCCGACGCGGGCTACGACGTCGCCGACTACCGCGTCATCGACCCGGCCTTCGGCACCCTCGCCGACGCCGAGGCGGTCATCCGCGACGCCCACGCCCTGGGCCTGCGCATTATCGTCGACATCGTCCCCAACCACTGCTCCGACCAGCACGCCTGGTTCCGGCAGGCGCTGGACGAAGGCCCCGGCTCGACGCTCCGGGACCGCTTCCACTTCCGCAAGGGCCGCGGCGAGAACGGCGAACTCCCGCCCAACGACTGGGAGTCCGTCTTCGGCGGACCCGCCTGGACCCGCGTCGCCGACGGCGAGTGGTACCTCCACCTGTTCGCTCCCGAACAGCCCGACTTCAACTGGGACCACCCCGCCGTCCAGGACGAGTTCCGCTCCATCCTGCGCTTCTGGCTCGACCTCGGCGTGGACGGCTTCCGCATCGACGTCGCCCACGGCCTGGTCAAGGCCCCGGGGCTGCCCGACACGGGCCGCACCGACCAGCTCAAACTCCTCGGCAACCAGGTTCTGCCCTTCTTCGACCAGGACGGCGTCCACGCGATCTACCGCTCCTGGCGCCGTGTCCTGGACGAGTACGCGGGCGAGCGCATCGGCGTCGCGGAAGCCTGGACCCCCAGCGCCGACCGCACCGCCCTCTACCTCCGCCCCGACGAACTCCACCAGGCATTCAACTTCCACTACCTGAACACCGGCTGGGACGCGGCCGAACTGCGCGCCGTCATCGACGCCTCCCTCGACGCCGTGCGGCCGGTCGGCGCCCCCACCACCTGGGTCCTCTCCAACCACGACGTGGTCCGGCACACCACCCGCCTCGGCGGCGGCGCCCGCCGCGCCCGCGCCGCCGCCCTCCTCATGCTCGCCCTCCCCGGCTCCGCCTACGTCTACCAGGGCGAGGAACTGGGCCTCCCCGAGGTCACCGACCTGCCCGACGAGGTCCGCCAGGACCCCGCGTTCTTCCGCGGCGACGGCCAGGACGGCCTGCGCGACGGCTGCCGCGTACCGATCCCGTGGTCCGGCGACACGGCCCCGTACGGCTTCGGTACGGGCGGCAGCTGGCTCCCGCAGCCGCCGGAGTGGGCGGGCCTGAGCGTCGCCGCCCAGACCGGCGACCCGGCCTCCATGCTGGAGCTGTACCGTACGGCCCTCCGGCTGCGCCGCACCCACCCCGGGCTCGGGGCGGGCGACCGGGTCGCATGGCTGGACGCGCCCGAAGGCGTCCTGGCCTTCCGCCGCCCCGGCGGCTTCGTCTGCACGGTCAACACGACTCCCGAGCCCGTACGCGCCCCCGTCCACCCCGACTGGCGCCCCCTCCTCTCCTCCGCCGAACTCCTCACCGTCGACGACGAACCGACCCTCCCGGCGGACACCGCCGTGTGGTGGGAAGCGTGACCGACCGGCCCGACGCACCGCCGGCCGGGGGCAACGGCCCCCGGCTGGCGCACATCGCCGCGCAGGCGCAGGTCAGCGAGGCGACCGTCAGCCGGGTGCTGAACGGCAGGGCGGGCGTGGCCCGCGGCACCCGGCAGCGGGTCCTGGCCGCCCTCGACCTGCTCGGCGGCGAACGCCCCGTGCGCCTGCGGCGCACCAGCGCCGGACTGGTCGGCCTGATCGTCCCGGAGCTGACCAACCCGATCTTTCCGGCCTTCGCCCAGCTCATCGAACAGGCCCTCGCGGGCCACGGCTACACCCCCGTCCTGTGCACCCAGCTCCCCGGCGGCGCCACCGAGGACGAACTCGTCGAGCAACTGGAAGCCCGCGGTGTCACCGGCATCATCTTCCTCTCCGGTCTCCACTCCGACAGCACCACCGACCCCGCCCGCTACACCCGCCTCACCGACCGCGGCCTTCCGTACGTCCTCATCAACGGTTACCACGAGGACATCACCGCACCCTTCGTCTCCCCGGACGACCGGGCGGCCTCCCGCATGGCCGTACGCCACCTCGCCGAACTCGGCCACCGCACCATCGGCCTGGCGGTCGGCCCGGCCCGGTACGTACCGTCCCGCCGCAAGGCCGAAGGCTTCGCGGCGGCGTTGCGGGAGGAATTCGGCCTGCGGAAGGGGGCGGCCGAACGGCTCACCCGCCACACCCTCTTCGGCGTCGAAGGCGGCCACGCGGCAGCCGCCTCCCTGCTGGACGCGGGCTGCACGGCGGTCGTCTGCGGCAGCGACCTGATGGCCCTCGGCGTCGTACGGGCGGTCCGCCAGCGCGGCCTCGACGTCCCCTCCGACATCTCCGTCGTCGGCTTCGACGACTCCCAGCTCATCGCCTTCACCGACCCGCCACTGACGACCGTGCGCCAGCCGGTACGGGCGATGGCCTCGGCAGCCGTGGACGCGCTGATCGAGGAGATCCGCACCCGCGCGGACGGCGACGGTCCGCCCGACCGGCACACGGAGTTCGTCTTCCAGCCGGAGCTGGTGGTACGGGGATCGACCGCCCGGCTCCCGGAGACGGCGGGGTAGCGCGCACGGCCACGGGTGGCAGGATGACCCCGCAATCACGCGATCACCGCCGCCGCTTACGGGAAGGTGCCGGACCATGGCCGTCATCCACCACACCACCCTCTCACCCACCAAGCTGGAACTCCTCACCCCCTGGCTGCCCGAACAGCCCTGGTACGCGGGCGACGGGACCACCCCGGACCTGACCAAGGCCGGCGGCTTCCGGCTGGACGACCCGGAGGGCGAGGTCGGCATGGAGTTCATGGTCGCCACCGACTCCTCCGGCGCCGCACCGGTCCACTACCACGTCCCGCTCACCTACCGGGGCGCACCGCTGCCCGGCGCCGACCACGCGCTGATCGGCACCCTGGAGCACGGCGTACTCGGCAAGCGCTGGGCCTACGACGGCACCCACGACCCGGTCCTGGTGGCCCAGCTCTTCGCCCTCCTCACGGGCGACGCCGTGGCCCAGGCCCAGAGCGTCAGCGACGCCCTCGACCCCACCGTCCACGCGCACCTCGCCGGCACCGGCCACGGCACCGTACCGGGCCCCGCCTCGGTGACCCCGGCCCCGTCCGCCACCGACATCCTCGTCCGCTCCGCCCGCCCCCTGGTCCTGCGCGTACACCGCGTCCTGGCACCGGGCGACACCGACGGCGGGTCCACACTGGGCCACATCAGCGCGACGTGGACCGAGGCGTCGGGGGAGCGGGCCCGTGGAGTGTTCTTGACGGTGCATGAGAGTGCGTGACGGCGCATGAGGTGTCGGACTGACGGCGGCAGACGCGCGCTACGCCGTGCGGCCCGGGAAGGCCGCGCTCACCCGCCGAGCGGTGAACCGAGCAGCCAGTTGCCCGGGGCGTCCGGGTCCGGGCTGAGGTAGAACTCCTCGATGGCCTTGCGGAACTCGGCGTGGCTGATGGCGCCGTCGCCGTCGCGGTCCAGCCGCCGGAAGGCCGGGGCGGAGATCTCCCGGGGGATGTGCAGCGCCTCGTACATCCGGACGTACTCCTCGGTGGTGAGCACGCCGTCGCGGTCGGTGTCGAGCGCCCGCATGAGGGCGTCGACGATCTGCAGCACGACGTGCTCGAAGGTCTTCGGGTCGGTGACGTGCGAGCGCATCAGGCCGATGAACGGCCGGCGGCCCACCCGGCCTTCGCCGTCCGTGCCGCCTGCGTCACGCAGAAGCTCCCACCACCTGCCGAACGCCTCGCGCAGCGCGGCCCGGTTCTCGTGGTCCTCGGGTCGGGCCACCGCCATGAACAGTCCGCCCATCACCTCGAAGTCCTCATGGGTGAGCCAGCCGTCCTCGGTGCGGTCGAACCAGTCGAAGAGGAGGCTGAACTTGCGGTCGAGGGCGTCGTTCGCCATCGCACCCACCGTCCTTCCGCGGGGCGTCAGGGGCGCGTTCCATGCAACTGCCGGTGCGGGGCGCGGTCAACGACGGTTCGGGTCAGGTTGTCCGGGGCGGTCGGCCCTTCGGGGCCGTACGGCGTTCAGCCGCTTCGCGCAGCCGTGTTAGCCGGGTGTTAGCGGAGCGGCAGTTGTGCGCTAGTGGTCCCGGGCAGAGTCGGTGACGTTCCGAGGAAACATGACGTCACCGACTGCACCGGGGGTTCGAATGAGCGCCAGCACCACTGTCCGCACCGCACGTCGCCGTACGCTGCGGGTCGCCGCCGCGGCCCTGGTCGCGGCGGCCGGCCTGTCCCTGACCGCCTGCTCCGGCTCGGACACCACCGGCACCAAGGCCGCGGGGCAGCCGGGCATGGGTACGGTGGCCGAGTCCCGCGACGCGGCCTCGTCCGCGGGGACGCAGTCCACCTCCGCGGGAACGCGGGGCTCCGAGGCCAAGGGGGCCAAGGGAGCCGAGGAAGCCAAGGCGGGGGCGCCGGTCCGCACCGTGCCCCTGGCGGACGGCATCAGCAAGGCGGAGGTCCGCCGGCTCGGTGACCAGCACTACCGGGCCAGGATCGTCGCCCGTGGTGACGTCCTCGCCACGCTGGAGACCAAGCAGCGTGACGCCGGGCTGGACGCCAACGACATGTTCGTCGTGCTGTCGCTGGACGGCAAGGTGCACTCCTGGATGGGCGGCGGACACCAGGGGCCGGGCACCTTCAAGCTGGCGGGCGGTTGGACGGCCAAGGTCACCAAGGTCGGTGAACTGCACTACCGCGCGCAGATCCTCGGCAGGGGAGGCGCGGTGTACGGCACGGTCGAGGCCGACCAGCAGGACGCCGGGGTCGTCGCCAACGGCGTGCCCATCGTGCTCAGCGGCGGTGGGGTGATCAGCGCCCACGCGTAACCGCCGGTGCTCGTCGGGGCAGCTCGGAACGTTGCGGACAAGAGTTCAGAGACCAGCTGGGAGATCATGATGAAGTCGTGGCGTACGCGTATCGGTGTCGGGCTGGCTGTCGGTGCCGCGGCGGTGGCCGTTCCCCTGACCGCCACCACCGCCTCCGCCGCCCCGCCGCCCGGTGACGGCTGGATTCCCGCCGGCGCCGAGAAGTACCCCTCGAAGGGGGAGTGCGAGGCGAAGGAACTCCCGGGCGCCCGGGCGAACGGGTACCACGAGGTGTGGTGCGACGACAGTGAGACGATCATGCCCATCTACTACCGCTGACCGCTGATCGCTCCGTGAAAGTCCGCTGCCCCGGTGTGCCGCACCGGGGCAGCGGACTTTCCGCGTTCCGGGTGCCGTCCGCCGGGATCATCGGTCGCCGAGGAATTTCTCCAGGAACGGGGTGGGGGCGCAGCGGGCGACGGCCGCGCAGGTGACGCACAGGGCGATTCCGGCGAACGAGACGACGGAGAAGTTCCCGACCAGGAGCAGGACGACCACCAGAACAGCGGCCACGACGGGAACCACCGCCCTGACGGGCCGCACCCGTTCCTCCTGGGCGTGCAGCGCGCTCGCGATGTCCTGGCTCCGCCGCCGGCGCTGACGTTCCCGTTCCCTGCGCCACTCGGCCTCCCGCTCGGCCTCCTCCTGGGCTGCCATGCGCTGCCGCAGCTCCGCCATGGCGGATTCCTCCTCGGGGCTCCGCCCCGGCGGCGTGTGCACATGGAGGTCACCCTCGAAGGAGCCGGTCTGGATCACCAGCCCGTGGTTGACCTCCGCGCTGAACACGTTCGTCACGGTTTTCTCGTCGATGTCCCGGCGCCGTATGTCATCCCCCATGCCACCGACGGTACCGGCGCTCCATCGGGAGCACCATCGACCTCCACGCCCGGCGGTACGTGCGGCCGCGAGGCTGTACACCCCGCCGGGCGCGGCGCTTTGGTGGTGGGGACCGCCGGGGCGCCGTGGCACCGGCACGCCGTAACGCCGCTGCAATCTCTTGCGCAAACTCTTGCAACAATCAACCACGGCGGATAGAACAACGGCTGAACACCTCCCACCCCCTCAGGAGGAACCATGGCCCCCACCCGCCGCAGGCACCCCGCGCGCAGACCCGTGGCCGCCGCGCTCGCGCTTCTCTCCGGTGCGGCGGCGGCCGTCCTCGCGCCGCCGCCGCAGCCCGCGAACGCGGCGCCCCCCGGGGTGAAGGACGTGACCGCCGAACTCTTCGAGTGGCGCTACGAGTCCGTCGCGAAGGAGTGCGCGAACACGCTGGGGCCCGCCGGTTACGGCTTCGTGGAGGTGTCGCCGGCCACCGAGCACATCCAGGGCGGCCCGTGGTGGACCTCGTACCAGCCCGTCAGCTACAAGATCGCCGGACGGCTCGGTGACCGGGCGGCCTTCAAGGACATGGTGGACACCTGTCACGCGGCCGGGGTCAAGGTGGTCGCGGACGCGGTGATCAACCACATGTCGGCCGGTTCGGGCACCGGCACCGGCGGCTCGTCGTACACGAAGTACGACTACCCGGGGACCTATCAGCGCCAGGACATGGACGACTGCACCGGGCGGATCACGGACTACCGCGACCGCTGGAACGTGCAGCACTGCGAACTGGTCGGCCTGGCGGACCTGGACACCGCCGAGCCGTACGTCCGGTCCCGGATCGCCACGTACCTGAACGACCTGCTGTCACTCGGTGTGGACGGGTTCCGCGTCGACGCGGCGAAGCACATGCCGGCGGAAGATCTCGCCGCGATCAAGCGGCAGTTGAAGGACCCTTCCGTTTACTGGAAGCAGGAAGCGATATACGGGGAGGGCGAAGCCGTCTCCCCGGCCGAGTACCTGGGCAACGGTGACGTACAGGAATTTCGGTACGGCCGCGACCTGAAGCGCGTGTTCCAGAACGAGAAGCTGGCCTACCTGAAGAATTTCGGCGAGGGCTGGGCCTACCTGCCCTCCGCGCGGTCCGGTGTCTTCGTCGACAACTGGGACACCGAGCGCAACGGCTCCACACTCAGCTACAAGGACGGCGCGGACTACACCCTCGCCAACGTCTTCATGCTGGCCTGGCCGTACGGAGCGCCCGACGTGCACTCGGGGTACGAGTTCTCCGACCATGACGCGGGGCCGCCCAACGGCGGCACGGTCGAGGGCTGTTGGCAGGACGGTTGGAAGTGCCAGCACAACTGGCCGGAGATCCGCAGCATGGTCGCCTTCCGCAACGCGACCCACGGCACGGCCGTCACCCACTGGTGGGACAACGGCAACGACGCCATCGCCTTCGGGCGCGGCGACAAGGGCTATGCGGTCGTCAACCACGAGGGCAGCGCGCTGACCCGCACGTTCCAGACCGGGCTGCCGGCCGGCCCGTACTGCGACGTACAGAGCCGCAGGCCGGTGACGGTGGACGGCGACGGCCGCTTCACCGCCACGGTCGCCCCGAACACGGCGCTGGCGCTGCACGTCGGCGCGCGTAGCTGCGGCTGACCGACGCCCGACGCCCGACGTCCCGCGCCCGGCGCCCGTCGTCCGAGGCGGCGGGCCGGGGCCGCCGGCCACCCCGCCCCGGCCCGCCCGGCACGTCCCGAACGTCCTGAAGGAGTCCTTACGTGAGGCGCACCCTCCGCCGTACCGTCGCAGTCGTGGCCATGGCCCTGTGCGCGGCGGTCCTGCCCGCCCCGCCCCCCGCGAACGCCGCACCGCCACCGGCTCCCGCCACGGCGGCGGCGCAGTGGATCGACCGCGACACCCTGGTCTGGAAAGGCGCCCGGCGGGCGGACGCCCAGTTGAAGTTCGGGGCGGAAGGGGAGGGGCGGGGGGTTCAGCGGATACGGCTCACGCCCAGCGTCCTGACCCCGGACGAGCAGGCCGCGTATCCGCACCTGCGGAACTTCCCGGCGTTCGCCGTCGACCCGCGTGACCGGAGGTTCACCTTCACCGCGCTGCGCGACCGGCTCGTCGCCGTCCAGCCGGACGCCGACGGGCGGCGCGTCAGCACCGGCGTACAGCTCCCCGGTGTACTGGACGACCTGTACGCCCCGGCCGCGGCGGGGACACCGCTCGGCCCGGTCTTCCGGCGCGGCCGCCCCACCCTCTCCGTCTGGGCACCGACCGCCCGCACCGTCGCGCTCGAACTCGACGGCCGTACGGTCCCGATGCGGCGGGACGACGCGAGCGGCGTGTGGCAGGCGCGGGGCACGCGCGGCTGGGCGGGCAAGCCGTACCGGTACGTCGTCACCGTCTGGGCGCCCTCCGTCGGCCGCTTCGTCACGAACAAGGTCACCGACCCGTACGCGACCGCCCTGACCGCCGACTCCACCCGCAGCCTCGTCGTCGACCTCGCCGACCCGCGCCTCGCGCCCAAGGGGTGGGACCGGCTGAAGAAACCCGCCGCGGTGCCGCTGAACCGGGCCCGCATCCAGGAACTGCACCTTCGCGACTTCTCCGTCGAGGACCGCACCTCGCGCCACCCCGGCAGCTACCTCGCCTTCACCGACCGCCGCTCGGACGGCATGCGGCACCTCAAGGCCCTCGCGGACGCCGGCACCTCGTACGTCCACCTGCTGCCCGCGTTCGACATCGCGACCATCCCGGAACGGCGCTCCGACCAGAGCCGCCCGGACTGCGACCTGGCGGCGCTGCCCGCCGACTCCGAGCGGCAGCAGGAGTGCGTCGGCAAGACCGCCGCCCGCGACGCGTACAACTGGGGGTACGACCCGTTCCACTACACCGTGCCCGAAGGCTCGTACGCCTCCGACCCCGACTCGCCACGGGCCCGGACCGGCGAATTCCGCCGCATGGTGCAGGGCCTGAACGCCGCCGGACTGCGCACCGTCATGGACGTCGTCTACAACCACACCGCCGCGAGCGGCCAGGACGCGCTGTCCGTACTGGACCGGATCGTGCCCGGCTACTACCACCGGCTGCTGGACGACGGCTCCGTGGCCACCTCCACCTGCTGCGCCAACACCGCGCCCGAACACACGATGATGGGCCGGCTCGTCGTCGACTCGATCGTCACCTGGGCCCGGCAGTACAAGATCGACGGCTTCCGGTTCGACCTGATGGGACACCACCCGAAGGCCAACATCCTCGCCGTACGCAAGGCTCTGGACGCGCTGACCCCCGCCAAGGACGGCGTGGACGGCAAGGCGGTCGTCCTGTACGGGGAAGGCTGGAACTTCGGTGAGGTCGCGGACGACGCGCGCTTCGTACAAGCCACCCAGCGGAACATGGCGGGCACCGGAATCGCCACCTTCAACGACCGCGCCCGGGACGCCGTACGCGGCGGCGGGCCCTTCGACGCGGACCCGCGCGTCCAGGGCTTCGCCTCCGGTCTCCACACGGACCCCAACGCCTCGCCCGCCAACGGCACCCCGGCCGAACAGCGCGCCCGCCTGCTCCACTACCAGGACCTGCTCAAGGTCGGCCTCACCGGCAACCTCGCCGACTACACCTTCACCGACACCTCGGGCCGGACGGTCAAGGGGGCGGACGTCGACTACAACGGCAGCCCGGCCGGGTACGCCGCCGCCCCCGGTGACGCCCTCGCCTACGCCGACGCCCACGACAACGAGACGCTCTACGACGCCCTCGCCTACAAACTCCCGCCGGGCACCCCGGCCGCCGACCGCGCCCGTATGCAGGTCGTCGCCCTGGCCACCGCCGCGCTCTCCCAGGGCCCGGCCCTCTCCCAGGCCGGGACGGACCTGCTCCGCTCCAAGTCACTGGACCGCAACTCCTACGAGAGCGGCGACTGGTTCAACGCCCTGCACTGGAACTGCCGGGACGGCAACGGCTTCGGACGCGGACTGCCGCCCGCCGCCGAGAACAAGGCCGCATGGCCGTACGCCCGGCCCCTGCTCGCCGACCCCGCCCTGCGCCCCGGCTGCAAGCCGATCAAGGCCGCCTCCACCGCCTACCGCGACCTGCTCCGTATCCACGCCACCGAACCGGTCTTCGGGCTGGACAGCGCCGCCGCCGTGCAGGAGGCGCTCTCCTTCCCGCTGTCGGGGACGGAAGAGACACCCGGCGTCGTGACCATGCGGCTCGGCAAGCTGGTCGTGGTCTTCAACGCGACGCCGCAGCGGCAGCTCCAGCGCCTGCCGTCACTCGCCGGCGAGCGGTACGGCCTGCACCGCGTGCAGGCGCGCGGCGCCGACCCGGTGGTGAAGACGGCCTCGTACGAGAAGCGGACGGGGACGTTCGGCGTCCCGGCGCGGACGGTCGCGGTGTTCGCCGGGCGGTGAATGGCCCTCCTGCTCATGGGCGGCCGCCGCACGCGGCCGCCGCAGTGTGGGGCCGTCCATGGGCCGCCCTGCCCATGGACGGCCCGTCCGCCGACGGCGGTTCCGGGGCCTGATTCCCCCGTGGATCGTCCCCCATGGTTCCCCCATCCGTCCGCCGGAGCGGACTCCATGGGCCCCCGTGATCCCGTGCCCTCAGGCCCCGGTGACACCACTGTGCGCCGTCCGGGAATTGTCCGAAAGCCCTGGCGGCGCCGGACAAAGGGCCGTACAACCCGCCCCGGTTGCACGCCGGACCAGCGCGCGCCGGTGAAGTGCGCCGGGTGTACGCCCCCTGCGCCCGCGCCTACGCCCCTGGTCAGAGCACCCGCTTCTCCAGCAGCGTGACGGTGTACCTGCTCCCGTCCGAGCCCTCCTTCGCCCGCTGCTCGCCGACGACCCGGTAGCCCGCACCCTCGTAGTACGGCCGCAGCCGAGGATTGCCCGACTTGCAGTCGAGGCGGCTCAACGGACGGCCCGCCTCGGCGATCCGCCGCTCGGCACGGGCCAGCATCGCGCGACCGGTGCCCGCCGGCGCCCGGTCGCGGTCGACCATCAGCCGGTGCAGATACCCCGCGACGGGCGGCTGCGGACCCCAGGCGGGCAGATCCTCCCACCACAGCTCCCAGGCACCGGCGACCTCCCCGCCCACCTCGGCGAACCAGACCTCGCCCTGCTCGATCCGCAGCCGGAAGTGCTCCGCGTCCCGCTCGCCCGGAGTCCACTGGTCGATGCCCCGGCCCCGCATCCAGCGGGCGGCGCCGTCGTAGAGCGCGACGAGGGCGGCCACGTCGGCTCCGGTGTCCGTGGCGAGGCGGAAGGTGATCATGTCCATGCGCGGATTGTGCCGCAGCGGCGCCGGCCCGGGCCCGCCCGCCTCAGGACGGCTGCGGCGCCAGCGCCATCAGCCGGGTCAGCAGGTCGCCGAACGGCCCGTCGGACGGCTCGTCGGCCAGCACCCGGCCCAGGACCGCGGCCATCCCCTCGTCGTACGCGGCGCTCACCGCCGCCAGTGCCGCGAAGTCGTGGACCAACTGGCGTTCCAGTTCGCCGCGCGGGATGGCGCGGCTGTCGAGCCAGATCAGCGCGGTGGTCTCGGCGAGCGAGATCCAGGAGCGGACCACCAGTTCCATGCGCGGAGCGGGCCCTTCCACCCCGAGGTGGGAGAGGATCTGCTCGTACGCGGCCTGGCGCACCCCGTCGATCATCGCGCTGGTCCGGCCGGACCCCACGGCCTCCATCGCGCCGATGGACGGACCGCCGCGCATCAGCGCGGAGAAGCCGGGACCGTGCTCCTCGACGAAGTCGAAGAACCGTTCCATCACGCGGAGCAGGCGGGCGCCGAGCGGCCCTTCGTGCGGTTCGACGAAGCGGGCGGCCAGTTCGTCGGCCGCCCGGCGCAGCGCCGCCTCGTACAGACTCTGCTTGCCCGGGAAGTAGTGGTAGACCAACGGCCGGGAGATACCGGCCGCCTCGGCGATCTCGTCGATCGAGACCTCTTCCGGTGCCCGGTGGCTGAACAGGCCGAGCGCCACGGCGATCAACTGCTCGCGTCGTTCCTCGACACCCATCCTGCGGCGCGCCCCGTTGGTCATGCGCACACCCTAACGACCGGGGACGCGCCGCGGAATCGAGCGATCGGAGGCCGGACGGCGGGGCCCCGGCCCCGCGGACGGACGTCAGAGATCGAGCACCAGACGTCCGCCCCGGGCCCGCGAGACGCAGATCAGCATCGAGTCGTCCCGCTCGGCGTCGGTGAGCAGCTCGTCGCGGTGATCGACCTCGCCGGAGACCACCCGCTGCTGGCAGGTGCCGCAGAAGCCCTGCTCACAGGAGTACGGGAGGTTCGGCAGGGCCTGCTCGCGGATGGCGCGCAGGGCGCTGCCGTCCGCCGGGACGGTGACCGTGCGGCCGGTGCGCCGCAGCTCCACCTCGAACTCCGCGTCCTCGCCCGGCGCCGGCGCCGCGACCGGCGCGAACCGCTCGGTGTGCAGGGTCAGTCCGCGCGCCCCCCGCGGCAGCAGCCCGGCCACGGCGTCCATCAGCGGATCGGGACCGCAGCAGTAGACGGCGGCGTGCGGCGGCGCGTCGGCGAGCGCGCCCGCCAGGTCGGGCAGGCCGTCCTCGTCCTCGGCGACCACCGTCACCCGGTCCGACGCCGCGCCCGCCAGCTTCTCGATCTCCGCCAGGAACGGCATCGACGCGCGCGACCGCCCGCCGTACACCAGCCGCCACGGCACGCCCTCGGACTCGGCCTGCCGCAGCATCGGCAGGATGGGCGTGATGCCGATGCCGCCCGCGATGAACAGGTAGGCGTGACACTCCTCCAGCCGGAAGCGGTTGCGTGGCCCGCGCACCTCGACGGTCGTGCCCTCGTGCAGTTGCTCGTGCACCTCGCGCGACCCGCCCCGGCCGTCCTCGATCAGCCGCGTCGCGATGGTGTACGAGCCGGTGTCGGCCGGGCTGCCGCACAGCGAGTACTGGCGTACGGCCCCCGAGGGCAGGACCACGTCGAGGTGGGCCCCGGGCTCCCAGCCCGGCAGGCCGTCGCCCTCCAGGCGCAGCCGTACGACGCCTTCGGCCTCCTCCGCGCGCTCCACGACCAGCAGTTGCAGGGGACCGGAGCGGCCCCGGCCCTGACCGGAGACGGGCTGCTCCAGCGCGGGCATCGGCCACAGCGGCGACCGGCCGATACGCCGGCGCAGGGCCCGCTGGACGACCAGCGCGGCTCCGGCGGCGACCAGGACCGTACGTATCCGGGGGAGGGGCGGCATCTCAGGCGGCTCCTGTCGAGTGCTGTGTCGGGTGCGGTGCCGGGTGCGGTACCGGGCGGTTCTCGGCGGCGGTCGCGGCGGGGGAGCCGGCCAGGTAGGCGGCGGCCTGCTCGGTACTGCCGTACCGCGAGGGGTGGTAGGTGCGGCTGAGGTACTGGGGGATGGAGCGGGCCATGGCGCCGGGAGCGGGCAGGACGCCCTGCCGCCCCGCGCGGAAGAACTCCCTGAAGCTGGCCTTGCCGTCCGGCAGCGAAGGGTCGTTCTCCATGAAGAAGCGGGTGCCGCGCTGCCAGAGGAAGACGAGCGCGGAGAAGGCGGTGGCCCAGGTCCGCACCCGCCGCCGGTACCCGCCGTCCACGTGCAGGAAGAGGTCGAAGGCGACCGAGCGGTGCTCGACCTCCTCGGCACCGTGCCAGCGCAGCAGGTCCAGCATCGTCGGATCGGCGCCCTTGGCGTCCAGCGCCTCCGCGTTGAGCACCCAGTCCCCGAGGAAGGCCGTGTAGTGCTCGATGGCGGCGATGATCGCGACGCGCTCCATCAGCCACCACTGGCTCGCCCGCCCCGGCGGCAGGGTGCGGTCGCCGAGCAGCTTCTCGAAGAGCCAGTCGACCTGCGCGGTGTACGGGGTCGGGTCCAGGCCGAGCCGCTTGAGGTGCGGCAGCACGTCGTCGTGCGCCTGGGAGTGCATCGCCTCCTGGCCGATGAACCCGATCACGTCCTCCCGCAGCCGCGCGTCCCGGATCTGCGGCAGCACCTGCTTGTAGACGTGCACGAACCAGCGCTCGCCGGCGGGCAGCAGCAGGTGCAGCACGTTGATCGTGTGGGTGCTGTCCGGGTCGCCGGGTATCCAGTGCAGAGGGGTGTCCGCCCAGTCGAAGGCGACGTTGCGTGCCCTCAGCGGGGTGTGCTCGGACGCGACCGGCCGGGGCCGCAACGAGGCCGTATTAGACATGGCGTCAATGTACTGGCGGGTACGGGATCGGCAACAGGCCCCGGGCAGGGATTTCCCCCGGCGCCACCTGTTGCCCAGGGCTACCGCAGCCCCGTCACCCGCCCGCCGCTCCGCAGCCGCCCCGACAGCTCCGCCCGGGCGCCCGCCGTGGCCGGTACGGCCAACTGCGAGCCCGCCGCGCGACCGGTGATCCCGCCGCTCGCGCCGACCTCCGTGAGCTGTCCGCTGCCCGCGGCCACCAGCCACCACTGCCCGCCGGGCGCCTTCCACAGGACCCCGGCCAGCGCCCACGGCTCACGCGGGCCGCACCCCGGGCCACCCTCGGACCGCGCCACCACCGTGCCCGGCGCGTACCGTCGGCCGCCCGCGGGCGGCGTCTGGACCTGGGCGAAGGTACGGCTGCCCGCGCCCCGCCAGGTCTCGGCGCGGGTGCACACCCACGTCGCGGCACCGCCCCCGGCGGGCAGTTGCTGCTGTGCGAACGCCCAGGAGTTGACCGTACGGATGCCATGGCCGCGCAGCCCGCCGAGGTGGCACGCCGTGCGCGCCCAGGCCGTACGCGCCTGCGGTCCGTCCGGTGCGCCGGTCCGGTCCGGAGGCCCGGACGTCAGCCGGGCCGGGAGCAGTTCGCCGAGGTCGGTGAAGAGGCCGCCGTCCAGCCGCAGGGCCTGCCAGGCCGTGCAGGCGGTGGCCCGCGCGGGCGTCGGTACGGGGCCGGTCGTACCGTCCTCGCCGAGAGGCAGGGGACGGGCCGCGCCGGTGGGGTCCAGCAGGTCGGCCAGCTCGGCGTGCCCGGTCCAGGGGGCGGTCAGATAGCGGACGTTGCTGTCCGCGCGGCTGAGCACCAAGGCCGTGGCGGAGGTGTCGTCCGCGCCGTCCGCGCGGGCGAAGTCCAGTGCCACGCCGCCCGGCCCGTCGGGGTCGTCCGCCGGTTCGGCGTAGCGCACCACGCGCAGTCCGTCGTACAGGAGCACCACCGCGGCACGGTCCGCCACGCCCGCGTAGAGCAGTTGCGGCGGACCGGCCGCGGGGCCCTTGGCGGTGCCCGGGGTGGCCGAGACCCGCACGTCCGGGCCGGGCCTGGCCCACACGGCCAGCGCGCGCCGCAGCAGCGCCCGGTCGTGCGTACGGTCTCCCCGGGCGGGCCAGGCCGACAGGTCCCGCCGCGTCGCGTTCCGCCACGTACCGGCGGCGGAACGCGTCACCTGGGCGGGGTCCAGGGCGGCCCGCGCTGCCGCGTTCTCGGCGTACGGGGGAGCCGCGGCGCCATCGGGGCCCCGCCCGCCGCCCGGCACGGTCAGCAGCGCACCGCACACCAGCACCGCCGCCCCCGCCAGCGCCGTGCGCGCGTGCCTGCGGCGGCGCAGGAGGTCGGTGGGCCGGGCCTGGAGGGCACAGGGGTCGAACTCGGCGGATTCCAGCAGCGACCGGTCCCGGCCGCCCGCCGCCGGTGCCGTACCGGCCGCCGCGGCGAGCGCGCCCGGCACGTCCTCGGCCCCGGCCGCCTCCAGGACCGCCCGTACGTCCGCCTCACCCAGGCCCTCCAGCGCGCGCAGCACGTACGCCGCGCGGGCCGGTGCGGGCAGTGCCGACAGCGCGCGGTACAGGGTGAGTTCTTCCATGCCGCCGGAGCGGGGGAACAGCCGCAGGCCCCAGACCTGCGGCAGCAGCGGCGGCATCGGGGGCACGGGCACCTCGCGGCGCAGCAACGGCAGCCGTACCCGGGGGTTTTCGGCTGCCAGGGCCGCGCGCAGCACGCGCAGCCGGACCAGCGCGTAGCCGGGGTCGGTGACCGGGCGGCGCTGGGACGGCAGGGCAGGGAGCTGTGCGGGAGTGTCCTTGCGCGGCAGCGCGCGCTGGACGACCGAATGCGCCGTCAGGACACGCCGGTTGCGCCCCAGCGTGGGCGGCAGGACCAGGTAGGCCAGGCGCGTCAGCCGCGGATACTGCTCGACCAGGGCCGCCTCGGCCTGATCGACACCGACGAAGGCGGCCGGGACGCCAGGGCCGTCCGGACGGGCTGCTGTTGCCTGCTGCTGCTCCACGTTCCGTGAAACGAGTGAATCGTGGGATGGTCACTTCGCCCGTCGCGTGCCCCCTCGCTCGGCGGCACACGCCCCTGCGCGGCGGTACGGGGCCCCGCCCGTACCGCCGCGGGCCCGCTACTCCGGGCGCTGCGCGCGGTCGAGGTCGAACTCGCCGTCCCGGGCGCCCAGGACGAACGCGCGCCACTCCGCTTCGGTGTACCGCAGCACCACGTCCGGCTCCTTGGAATTGCGCATGGCCACCGCGCCCTGCTCCAGGAAAGCGATCTCCACCGCCTCCTCGGACTCGCCGGGGGCGCGCTGCCAGGTGGCGCCGGAGATGTCGAGGGCGTAGAGCCACTCCTTGTCGGCTGCGGCACTCATACGGTGAACTCCTCGCTCGCGGTCCGTACGGGTCTGCGTACGGACCGTCAGCGTACGCGGTGGCCGGATGAGCTTCCAGCGGTCCTCCGAGGTGTGCTACAGGAGCCCGGTGGGGCGGGTGGGTTCAGTCCCGGTCCAGGTAGGCCAGCACCGCCAGGACCCGGCGGTTGTCGTCGTCGGACGGCGGCAGTGCCAGCTTCCCGAAGATGTTGGAGGTGTGCTTGGCGACGGCACGTTCGGTGACGACCAGCTTGGCCGCGATGGCCGTGTTGGAGCGCCCTTCGGCCATCAGCTCCAGCACCTCGGTCTCCCGCGGCGTCAGCCGGGCCAGCGGCCGGTCCCGGGACCGGCGGGACAGCAGCTGGGAGATCACCTGCGGGTCCATGGCCGTTCCGCCGGCGGCCACCCGCCGTACCGCGTCGATGAACTGCTCGGCGTCGAAGACCCGGTCCTTGAGCAGATAGCCGACGCCCCCGGTGCCGTCGGCCAGCAGCTCGCGCGCGTACAGATGCTCCACGTGCTGGGAGAGGACGAGCACCGGCAGGCCGGGCCGGGCGCGGCGGGCGGCCAGCGCGCACTGCAGGCCCTCGTCGGTGAGGGAGGGCGGCAGCCGGACGTCGACGACCGCGACGTCCGGCTGCTCCTCGGCCAGCGCCCGCGCCAGGTCGGGTCCGTTGTCGACCGCGGCGGCGATCTCGAAGTCGAATGCCTCCAGCATCCGTATCAGACCGTCTCTCAGGAGGAAGAGGTCTTCGGCGAGCACAACGCGCACGGGATCTCCAGCGTGACCAGGGTGGGGCCGCCCGCCGGGCTGCTGACGGCCAAGATGCCGTCGAATGTACCGAGTCGCCGTTCGAGTCCGCGCAGGCCGGAGTGTGTACCGGGCCGGCCGGGCAGTCCCGCACCGGACCGGCCGGGTGATCGAGTACCTGCTTGGCCGGGCACCCCCGCGCCGTCCGCGGGCGGCAGGACCACGCCGCCCCGGCCGTCGTCGCCGACGGTGAGCCGCAGCCGCCCGTCGGTGTACTCCAGGTCCACCCACGCCCGCGCCGCGTCCGCGTGCTTGGCGGTGTTGGTGAGCAGCTCGCTCACCGAGAAGTACGCGGCCGACTCCACCGGCGCCTCCAGGCGGCCCGGGAGCCGCCCGGTCACCTCCACCGGCAGCGGCATCCGCAGGGCCAGGGCCCGTACGGCGTCGTCCAGGCCGCGTTCCGCGAGGACCGGCGGGTGGATGCCGCGCACCAGGTCGCGCAGTTCGGTCAACGCCTCCGCCGAGGACGTACGGGCGCGGGCGACCAGCTCCTTGGCCTTGGCCGGGTCCCGCTCGATCAACGCCTCGATGGTGCCCAGGTCCATGCCCATGGCGACCAGCCGGGCCTGCGCGCCGTCGTGCAGATCGCGTTCGATGCGGCGCAGTTCGGCCGCCGAGGCGTCCACCGCGTCGTGCCGGGTCTCGGTGAGCCGTGCCACGCGGGCCGCCAGCTCGGCCTTGGGCGGCGTGAGGAACACCGCGGCGAGGCGGAAGTGCAGGGCGAGCAGCTTCGGGTTGAAGCGGGACGCGGCGAGTGCCGCCGCGCCCAGCACCGGCATGAGGGCCACCTGCACCGGGTCCGAGGCGTACAGGAATCCGTACGTCTGGCCGCCGAGGTCCATCCCGCTCCAGACCAGCACCGGGATGACGAATCCCTCGATACCGAACACGATCAGCAGGACCGGAAGCAGCGCCGTGAGGAGCCCGGCCACCATGTCCACCAGCAGCCACAGCAGCTCCCGCCAGGTCGCCGGGTCGGTCAGTACGTGCTGGCAGCGCTGCACCACACCGGGCAGGCCGGGCTGCCGGGCGGGTGGTGGCCGGTAGCCGGCCGGTATGCGGGTCGCCACCCAGTCCTGCGCCCACGCGCGCCGCTGGTCGGCGAAGAGGCGGGTCAGTCGCACGACGTGCGGCAGGGTCAGCCAGCCGAGGCCGATCGGCAGCAGGGCGAGCGAGATGAGGGTGAGCGAGAAGAGCAGGACCGACCCCACCAGCGAGACGGCGGCGAGCCCCACCCCCCGGGCTGCGGCAACCAGTGTTCGGCGGACCCTCATCCGTACGCTCCCTGCGCTTCACGCGCCCGGACGTCGGGCACGGGAACAGTCTGCCGGGTGGAGAAGACCAGGTCACTGGGTGTCGCCCCCCGACGGGAGTGTAGCTGGCACCACCGTGACCGGCGGCCCGGCTTCTCCTTCCGCGCTGTCCGTGCCCGTGCCCGTTCCCGCGTCTGTGCCCGTGCCCGTGCCCCCGATGTCTCCTCCCGCACCCGTGACCCCTGCCGGCCTCACCACGTCTCGACTTCCCCGGACGGAGAGCCCCATGAGCGTCCCCGCGACCGTGTCCGCCGCCACGCCGCCCACCCCGCCGATCCCCGCCCCGGCCCCCACGCCGACCCCCGCACCGGCCACCCCGCCGACCGCGTACGAGACCTCGATCGCCGGCACGCCGGACCTGATACGCGCAGCCCAGCGCCTGCGCCACCAGGTCTTCGGCGAGGAGCTGGGCGCCACTCTGCACTCGCCCCTGGCGGGCCACGACATCGACCCCGTCGACGACCTCGCCGACCACCTGATCGTCACCGAGACCGCGACCGGTGACGTGGTCGGCACCTACCGGCTGGTGCCGCCGGGCCGCGGCGACCGCCTCTACTCCGACGGCGAGTTCGACCTGACGGCACTGGCCGCGCTGCGCCCCTCGCTCATCGAGGCCGGGCGTTCCTGCGTCCGTCCGGACCACCGCGGCGGCGCCGTGATCAACCTGATGTGGGCCGCGCTGGCCCGTTACACCCTGCTCTCCGGGCACCGCTACCTGGCGGGCTGCGCCTCCGTACCGCTGGGGGACGGCGGCGCGGCCGCGGCCGCCGCCTGGGAGCTGGGCCGCACCCGGCACGCCGCGCCGCCCGGGCTGCGCGTCTCCCCGCACCGGCCGTGGCGCCCCGAAGGACCGGGACCGGACGCGCGGCCGAACCCGTCGCTGCTGCCGCCGCTGCTCCGTGGCTACCTGCGGATCGGCGCCTGGGTGTGCGGGCCGCCCGCGCACGACCCGGAGTTCGATGTGGCCGACTTCTTCGTCGTGCTGGACATGGAGCGCCTCAACGACCGGTACCGCCGCTTCTTCCTGGGTGCCCAGCCGTCCGGGAGCCGGGCGTGAGTACCTGGGAAGTACGGTCCGGGTGCACGACGGGCTGTGCCGCGCACGCCGTGCCGCGCGTTCCGTTCACGGAGACCGCCCGGCGCTGCGCCACCTTCGCGCACGCCGCGGGCCGCGCGCTGCGCGACGGCGAGCGGATGGCCGAACCGGCGCGGCTGCGGGCCCACGCCCGTGCGGTGCTGGGCTCGGTCGGGGTGCGGCTCGTCATCGAGACGGCGGAGACAGGGGAGGCGGGAGAGACGGCAGAGGCAGGACAGGCGGGGGAAGCTGCCGGGACGGGGCGGACGGCGGCGGGCGCGGCGGGCCTCTCGGTCCCGGTGGCGCGCCCTCGCGGCACCCTCGTCGTCGCCAACCACATCTCCTGGCTGGACATCCCCGCCCTGCTCGCCGTCGAGCCGGTGACCCTGCTCGCCAAGCGCGAGGTCGGCGACTGGCCGCTGGTCGGCACCCTCGCCCGCCGCGCCGGAACCCGTTTCATCGACCGCGACAGCCCACGGCAACTGCCCGCCACCGTGGCGTCCTTGGCGGAGCTGCTGCGCTCCGGACGGTCGGTGGCCGCGTTCCCGCAGGCCACCACCTGGTGCTCGGTGGCGTACGGCGCCTTCCGGCGGGCCACCTTCCAGGCGGCGCTGGACGCGGGCGCCCCCGTGCGGCCGGTGACGATCGCGTACGAGCAGCACGGGCTGCCCAGCACGGTCGCGGGCTTCCTCGGCGACGAGGAGTTCCTGTCCTCCGTACGGCGGGTGCTCGGCGCGAGCGGCCTGACGGTCCGCGTCACCGTGCACCCGCCGCTGCTGCCGCACTCCGGCGCGCACGACCGGCGCGCGCTGGCGGAACGCGCCCGCGCGGCCGTCATCACAGGGCCCGTCCCCGTGCGTACCGGTCAGGCGCTCGGCACGTACTTGTAGCCGACGCGCCGTACGGTCACGATCGACGAGCGCAGGCCCGCGCCCAACTTGCGGCGCAGCCGGGCGACATGCACGTCGACCGTACGGCCGTCGCCGACGTGCCCGTACCCCCACACCGTGGTCACCAGTTGGTCGCGGGTGTGCACCCGGTGCGGGTGCGCCACGAGGTGGGCGAGCAGCTCGAACTCCAGGTACGTCAGTTCCAGGGCCCGGCCGTGGACGTGCACGGTCCGCTGCTCGGGGTCGATACGGACGTTCGCGTCACCGGTCGTGGCGGCGGTTGTGGCTGCCTGTTCCCCGGCCGTCACGGGCCGCGCGGCGGCGGTGGCCGCGGCCGGCGCCTGTTCCGCCGGGACGAGCACGAGGTAGCCGACCATCGCCGGCTGCCCCGGGAGTTCCGGCAGGCTGTGCTGCGGCGCGGGGAGCCAGGTGGCGCCGGAGGTGAGCAGGTCGGCGACCGGCGGCAGCTCGTCGGGTGCCACGGCGCGCAAGCGCTGTCGCTGCCTGCCGGGCACGGTGGGGACGGGAGGGGCGGTGGCCGTCGCCGAGGCGGAGGCGGCGGAAGCGGCAGGCATGGTACGGACGTTCGTCATGATCGTCAGCTCTTTCGCGCAGAGGGGCGTCGGTGGACGTCGTGCGCGCGGGCAGGGCTGGAGACGCGCTGGAAGGCGTCTGAGAGGCGTGTGCGGGCCCGCGCTCAGTGCGCGCGGCAACACAGACGGTCGAAGTGATGTCCCTGCCGGGACGGCCAGAAGGGCTCAAGGTCACTGCGACCCGTAGCGGTGTCGGTAAGGCTGGCCATGCCCCCATTCAATCAGACAGCCGCTGATCTGTCCCTCACGCGGCCTGCGGACCGGTACGGAACGGACGGCGACGCGGTGCTGCTGCACGGCGGCGCAGCAGGGCGGCCGTACGGCGGCCGCGCGGGTCGGCGGTACCGCGGCCGCGCGGGGCGGCGGGGGACGGGAGGCGCAGGGGGACGGCCACCCGGTGGCGGACCTTGAACGCGGCCGCCACGCCCATCCCCAGCAGCAGCGCCGTCAGATGCCCCACGTCCGTGAAGTCCCGCCGCCGGGCCAGGACCGGGCCGACGCCCAGCGCCAGCACCCCCGCGGTGGCCGCCGCCCGCGCGCCGCGGTGCGGTACGGAGACGGCGAGCGCGCCCACCGTGGCGTAGAAGCCGTAACTCGCGCCCACGTCCACCGCGCGCTCGGTGTCGGGCGTGACCGCGTCGTGGGACAGCGCCCTGGCTGCCCGCAGCCCGCCGTACACGAGCACGCTGGCGCCGATGTGCCCGGCGGCGAACATCCCGGCGGCGCGCCGGGTGCCCCACGCCGCCTCGGCCGTGCCGAGCGCCGCGAGCAGCGCGAGTCCGTACGGGACGGGCAGCGGCCTCTCCACGAACACGGCGCTGGTGGCCAGCGTCCGCCAGCGGCCCGCGCGCAGGTTGTCGACGTTGGTGGAGTGCGCGCGCAGCAGCTCGGCGCGCTCCCGCGCGGGCAGCCGCGCGGTGGCGTACGCGCCGAGCTGGACGGCGCCGACGTACAGCGGGGTGAGCCAGGGGGCGTAGGCGGAGGGCGCTTTCATGCCCTCCATCATCCCCGGCCGCGGGCCGTACCGGCCGCGGCGCCGGGGCCTGCGTGCCGCGGCCCCGGTTCAGGCGAGGCGGATCTCGACCGGGTCGGCCGACCCGCCCCGCACCGTGACCGCGGTCCCGGCGACCTGTGACGCGCCGCCCCGCTCCGACCGGCACTCGACGGTGTACCCGCCGTCGGTGCCGGCGGAGAGGGTGAAGCGCCCCTCGTCGTCCGTGAGCGCGGCCACGTCCGGGAAGGACCCGGGGCCCGCGGCGAGGTACACCCGGGCGTCCGGGACGGGCCGGCCGTCCGCGTCCACCACGACTCCGGAGATCACCGCCATACCGGGACCTTTCGTTTCCTGCTGCCGGTCGGTCAGGCTTTCCACGCCACGTAGTTGTTGTACACCGGCGTGGTGATCCGCGTACCCGAGTTGGTGACCGCGCCGCCGTACGCGTGGATCGCGATGCCGTACCGGCCGCCGTTGTAGAAGTGGTAGACGGAGCTGCCGCTCTGGCCGCCCGCCGTGTCGATGTCGTAGTACACCTTGCGCGGACCGACGGAGGCGACGCCGCGCGCGTCGTACCACTGCGTACCGGCCGGCTTGTCGCCCGGGTACCCGGAGATGTTGCCGACGGTCTTGAGCAGGTCGGCGTCGGACCACACGCCGAACCCGAACCAGCCGGTGGTGTTGCCCAGGTTGTTGGGCAGGATGATCGCTCCGTAGTCGTAGTTCTCGTCGCCGTTGTTGGCCCAGCCGTTGACCGTGCGGAAGCTGGTGCTGGTGACGACGCCGTACGGAAGGGTGTTGCCGTTGCGGCCCGGCATCACGTTGATGCTCTTGACCCAGCCGTCGCGCCCGGCGACGCCGCTGTTCTTGATGTAGACGACGTGCCCCGCGGTGGCCAGCGTGTGCGGGCCGATGAACCAGCCGGTGCCGATCCAGCGGGAGTTGTCCGCCGCGGTGATCAGCAACGAGCAGTGCACCCGCCACGGGTACACGGACGTGTCGGTGATCTGCACCCGGTCGTCCGGGCCGTGCACGGTCTCGGCGGCGACCGGGGGCGGGCCGAAGGACGCCTCGCCGATGTCCGGCAGCACCGCGGTCGGCGGCTGCCAGAGCTGCTCGGGCGTGCCCTCGGGGCGGTTGTAGCCCCGTACGTTCTCCAGGCCGTCGGCAGTCGCCCTGGCCGCGTCGCCCTGCGGCCCCTCGGACGGCTGCTGTACGGCCAACTCCTCAGCGGTGTAGACGACGTGCTGTTCCTCCGGCTCGTTCGAGACAGCGGTGTGGAACTCGATCGGCATTGCTGGTCACCGGGCCTCTCGGGTCTCGCGGTGCGCGGTGGGAGTTCTCCTCGAAGGAGTCCTCTCCTTGTACTGCGGTCCCGGGAGCCGGACAACGAAAGATGCGGCGAATTCTTGCGGATGGCCCTCTGCTACGTCATCCGTCCCGAACTGCCCCGCCATCAGCACGAGATCTCCCGCGAAAACGGGACGGCCCGGCCACGGAGAACTTCCGCACCGGGAACGGGCCCGGCCGGCCCTTGCGGGCCGGTGCGCGGCGCGCCACGACGCGCGCGTCGTGCGCGCGGGCGCGGGATGCGGGGATGCGGGGCGGGATGCACGGATGCGGGCGTGCCGGGGGTGCCGGTGGGGGGCGGGGAGCGGTGTGCGGGGCGGTCCGATGCTGTGGAGTGCAACGGTGCGCGGGGCGGCTCGGCGCCGGGAGGACGCGTCGGCTTCGCGCCACATGCCGGCGTCCGGAGGCGCCCTTGCGCAGCGGGGCACACTGGCGGGCATGACGACGACCTTGCGCATCGGACTCCTCGGCACCGGCCCCTGGGCACAGCGCGTCCACGCCCCCGCCCTCGCCGCCCACCCCGGCATCTCCTTCACGGGTGTCTGGGGACGACGCCCGGAAGCCGCCGCCGAGCTGGCAGCGCGCCACGGCACCCGCCCGTACGCGAGCCCCGAGGACCTGTTCGCCGACACCGACGCCGTCGCCGTCGCGCTGCCGCCGTCCGTCCAGGCGGACCTCGCCGTACGGGCCGCCGAAGCCGGCCGGCACCTGCTCCTGGACAAGCCCGTCGCCACCACCGTCGCCGAAGCGCGCGCGGTGGTCGACGCCGCCGACCGGGCCGGCGTCGCCTCCGTCGTGTTCTTCACCGCGCGCTTCGGCGTCGCGGAGGGGGAGTGGACCGACCGGGCGGCCGCGGCCGGTGGCTGGTTCACCGCGCACGCCGACTGGCTCGGCTCGGTCTTCGCGGCCGACAGCGACAGCCCGTACGTGGATTCCCCCTGGCGCCGCGAGAAGGGCGCCCTGTGGGACGTCGGCCCGCACGCGCTGTCCCTCCTGCTGCCCGCCCTCGGGGACGCGGAACACGTCACGGCCGCCCGGGGCCCCGGCGACACCGTGCTGCTCACGCTGCGGCACGCGGGCGGCGCGGCGAGTTCGGCGACCGTCAGCCTGACCGCCCCGCGCGCGGCCTCCGGGGTCTCCGTCACGCTGCACGGCGCCTCGGGCACCACCGTGCTCCCGAGCCGTCAGGACGGCCCGGACGTGGCGTACGCGCGTGCCGTGGACGCGCTGCTCACCGCCGTACGCACCGGTGAACGGCACTCTTGCGACGTACGGTTCGGCCTGCGGGTGACGGAGGTGCTGGCGGCGGCGGAGGCGTCGCTGGGAGCGGGTGGAGAGGGCCCGGCGGGCGGCGCGGTCCCAGCGGGCGGGGGAGCGTCCGGGGAGGGCGCCGCGCCCCTCATTTGATCAGCGCGTTCGCCACCGCGATCAGCAGCCCGAGCGCGGCGTCGGCCACCCCGATGAGCGCTGCCCCGCGCCTGCGGTAGCCCATCCGCAGCGCGGCGGCCGTGCCCCAGCCGAACAGCAGCGTCGCGTTGAGCGCGAGCCCGGCCGCCGTGGTGGGCCCTTCGGGCCAGCCCCAGCCCCCGGCGGCCAGCAGCAGCACCACGGTGGGCAGCGAAGCGACGACGAGCGGCCACTCGTCGATCAGCCGGTGCCCCAGCGCGTACCAGCGGTGGCCCGCGCTGTCGCCGCGGTGGGTGGACATGTGGTGGGCGTAGCCGTGCGCGAGCGCCGCGGTGGCGGCCGTGACCAGGACCCACAGCGCGTCGTACACGGGCGTGAACGGCGTTCCCTCGCTCTGCAGGGCGGCCAGCAGCGCACTGGCGAGCACCGTTCCGTACACGCCTCCGAACAGCATGTTGGAACGCACGAAAAGCTCTCTTCCCCGCGAAACCGCGTTACGGGCATGGAGTGACGAGTCGTCCACGTTAATCGGCGGCCCCGTCCCTTTCCTCACCGTAACGGGGGAGAAAGAAATGGCCGAAGGTATGACAACGCGTGGCGACGGGGGATTTTCGTACCGCGGCGAATGCGGGGCGACCCGCGCGCACGGCGGGCATCCGCCCCCGCGCCGCCTTCCCCTTATGCCTTCCCGGTATCGCTACATGCCGGAATTGGTCTTGGAAGGCATGAGAGATCCCGCCTAACGTCGTCCTCGCGCCCTTCGCGCTCCCCATCCGCACGTATTCCCCATCCGCACGCACGCCGCGCCGCGCGCCGGTGCGCTGTACGACAAGGAGGCGCAGCTCATGACGGCGTTCACGAGTTACGTCGAAAGCATTCTCCAGGAACTGGCGGACCACCCGGACCGCCGGGTGCTGACCACCTCCGCGGGGCAGGACATCACCGCCGCGGAGTTCCACGACAGCGTGCACCGCACGGCGGCGGAACTGGCCGACCGCGGCATCGGGCGCGGCCACACCGTCTCGATGCTGTCCGGCAACCGGCCGGAAGCACTGTCCGCCCGGTACGCCGTCAACCTGCTGGGCGCCAGGATCGTCCTGCTGTACGAGGGCCAGGCCCCGGAGACCCAGGCGCGCGTCGTGGAGAGCGCCGAGACCGTCCTGCTCCTCGTCGGTCCGGAATCGGCCAAGCCCGCCGCGGAACTGCTCGCCCATCTGGACGGCGCCGCGCCGGAGGTCCTGCTGCTCGGTCCCGGTGACCCCGGCGCCCTGGACGCCGAGGACCTGACCGCCGCGGCCGCCGCCCGCCCGTCGGGCCGTACGGTCGAGAGCGCGGCCCGTCCCGACGACGACTGGTGCATCCGCTACACGGGCGGCACGACCGGTGTCCCCAAAGGCATCCAGATGGCGCACCGCCCGTACGCGCAAGCGGTCGCGTACCCCTTCGCGTCCGCCGGCGACCCGCCCCGCCTGCTGGCCTGCACCTCGCTCGCCCATCTGGCCGGACAACTGTCCGACATGACCCTGGCCGCCGGGGGCAGCGTCGTCCTCCAGGACGGCTTCGACGCCGGCGCGGTCCTCGCCGCGGTCGCCCGCGAACGCATCACTCACATGTGGCTGCTGCCGCCCCTCCTCTACCACCTGCTCGACCACCCCGATCTGGCCACCACCGACCTCAGCAGCCTCACCCGCATCACCTATGGCGGCTGCCCGGCCTCCCCCGCCCGGCTGCGGCAGGGACTCGACCTCCTCGGCCCGGTCCTCTACGGCTGGTACGGCCAGTCCGAGGCCCTGCTGCTCACCGAGATGAGCCCCGAGGAGCACGGCCGGACCGGGCAGGGCGGCCAGATCACCGTCGGCCGGCCCGTACCCGGCGTGACCGTCGAGATCCGCGACGAGGACGGCCACCGCCTCCCGCCGGACACCAGCGGCGAGGTGTACGTCCGCTCCGAGGGCATGATGACCGGCTACTGGAAGAAGCCCGAACTGACCGCACAGGTCATCCGCGACGGCTGGGTACGCACCGGCGACGTCGGCTACCTGGACGACGCGGGCTACCTCTACCTGATGGACCGGGTCAAGGACATGGTCATCGTGGTGGGCGGGCACGTCTACCCGGGTGAGCTGGAGGATCTGCTGCACACCCACCCGGACGTCGCGCACTGCGCGGTCTTCGGCGTCCGTACCGCCGACGAGGTGGAAGAGGTGCACGTCGCCGTCGTCCCCGCGCCGGGACGCACGGTCGACCCCGCCGCGATCACCGCGTTCGTGGTGGCGCACAAGGGCGCGATGTACGCGCCGAGCGGTGTGCACCAGGTGGACACGATTCCGCTCACGTCCGTCGGCAAGCCGGACAAGAAGCGGCTGAAGGCGGAGCTGGTGGAGAGGTAGCGGGACAGCGGGGCGGGGGCGTCCGCTGCCGCCCCGCGCACCGGCTACCGGCGACCGCCCCGGGCCCCGGGAACCGCCGGACCAGGACGGTCGCCGTCGTCAGCGGCTCGCCCCATCCGTCATCAATTCCTCACACGATGCGCGACACGACGTCATGAACGGCACGCACCATGGTCAGCCCCTGCCCCCGCCGTACGCTTTCGACGAGCGTCCGCCCGGCCACCGCTTCGGAGAACCCGCCCCATGACCCGTGTGCTGCTCATCGAGGACGACCCCGCCGTACGCAAGGGCGTCCACCTCGCGCTGCGCCGCCGCGGGCACGAGGTCGAGACGGCGGCCAGCGGCGAGACCGGACTCCTCGCCCTGGACCGCTTCCGGCCGGAGCTGGTGCTGCTGGACCTGATGCTGCCCGGCATGAGCGGACTGGAGGTGTGCCGCCGCATCCGCGAGACGCAGCAGATCCCGATCATCATCCTGTCCGCGCGCGGCGACGACATCGACATGGTGGTGGGGCTGGAGGCCGGCGCGGACGACTACGTGGTCAAACCCGCCGGCGGCGAAGTGCTCCAGGCGCGGATGCGGGCGGTGCTGCGGCGGGTGGTGGGGGAGGGGCGCGGCGACGGGACGCGGCAGGCGGATTCCGTGGCCGCGGCTTCGCCGCCCCCCTCCTCTTCTTCCACGGCGTACGGCGCGCTGACCATCGACCGCGCGGCCCTCCTGGTCACCAAGAACGGCCACGAACTCGTACTCGCCCCCTCCGAACTGAAGCTGCTGCTCTTCCTCTCCGATGCGCCCGGCCAGGTCTTCAGCCGCCAGCAGCTCCTCGAACAGGTCTGGGAGCACAGCTTCTACGGGGACGTGCGGCTGGTGGACGCGTGCGTGATGCGGCTGCGCGCCAAGATCGAGGACGATTCGCGCGCGCCCACGTACGTCCAGACGGTACGGGGGTTCGGCTACCGCTTCGGACCGCTGTGAGCACCGGGCCGTCCCGGCGCGGGACCACACCGGCGCGGGGCAGGGGACGACTGACCGCCGCGTACACCCGGTTGCGCGGGCTGCGCACCCGCCTCATCGTCGGCTTCCTCGTCGTCTCCGCGCTCAGCGCGCTGATCACCGCGGCACTCACCTTCCGGCAGGCCCGTACGGCGATACTGGCCCGCACGCAGAACACCGCCGTGCACGACCTGCGCGCCCAACTACAGTCCCTCGGTCCCGACCTGCCCTTCCCGCCGCAACGCGAGGACCTGCAGAACCTCGTCGTCCAGCTCGACCGGGCGGGCGGCTCCCGGAACTGGCACACGTACGCGCAGTACGAGGACGGGCCGGTCGCCCCCGGGCCGTGGCGCGCGGAGGGCGGCCAGGCGGGGCGGGGGGAGGGCGGGGAGGCCGGGTACGGGGACGGGGGCGTGCCGGGGCGCGGGGAGACCGGGTACGGGGGCGTGCCGGGGCGCGGGCCCGGGAGCGCGGTCACCGACGGTCTGCGCGCCGCCGTACGCCAGCACCACGCGCCCATCTTCCAGCGCGTCGACCGGGGCGGGCAGCCCTGGCTCGCGATCGGCATGCCGGTGGACTTCACCGCCTCAAGCACCCGGGAACGCGCATCCCGGACAACCAGTACACCCGGCGCCCCCTCCTCCTCGCCTTCCCCCGCCCCTTCACCCTCCCCCTCCGCCTCTCCCTCCTCGCCCGGCAACACCAAGCCCTCCGGCCTCATCGTCTACGCCGAGTTCGCCCTCGACGACGAGCAGGCCGACATCTCCGCCCTGGTCACCGCCGCCCAGGCCGGCGCACTGCCCGCGCTCGCGCTGGCCGTCGTCCCCGCGCTGTTCGCCGCCCGCCGCGTACTGCGGCCGGTACGCCGCCTGCGCGAAGCCGCCGAACGCATCACCTCCGGCGAACTGGACACCCGCTCCCCGGTGACCGGCCGCGACGAACTCGCCGACCTCACCGTCACCTTCAACGAGATGGCCCGCGCCCTGGAGAAGGACGACGCCGAACTGCGCCGCATGGAGGCCAACGCACGGCGCTTCGCCGCCGACGTCTCCCACGAACTGCGCACCCCCCTGGCCGCCATGTCCGCCGTCACCGAGGTCCTGGACGAGGACGCGGGCCGGCTGGACCCGGACACCGCCGACGCGGTGCGTCTCATCAGCGACGAGACCACCAAGCTCGCCCGCATGGTGGAAGACCTGATCGAGGTCTCGCGCTTCGACGCGGGCGCCGCCGACCTGCTCCTCGACGAGATCGACGTCGCCGTCGCCCTGCGCAAGACCCTCCACCTGCGCGGCTGGCAGGACCAGGTCGAGACCGGCCTCCCCGAGGGCCTGCGGGCCCGCCTCGACCCACGCCGTATGGACGTGGTCGTGGCCAACCTGGTGGGCAACGCGCTGCGGCACGGCGGCGCCCCCGTACGGCTGACGGCGGACACGACGCCGGGACGGCTCCGTATCGACGTGGCCGACCAGGGCCCCGGCATCGACCCGGAGGCCCTCCCGCACGTCTTCGACCGCTTCTACAAGGCCGACGCCGCCCGCGCCCGCTCCAGCGGCAGCGGCCTGGGCCTGGCCATCGCGATGGAGAACGTACGACTGCACGGGGGCACGCTGCGCGCGGCCAACGCGTCGGGCGGGGGAGCGGTGTTCACCGTGGAGCTGCCACTGGATCCACCGGTGGGCCCGGGGCCTGAGTGCGACCCGGGGCCTGAGCGCGGCCGGGGGCCTGAGCGAGAGGCCCCCGACCCAACGACCTCCGACCCCGCCCCCACCTCTCCCACCTCTCCTGTCCCTCCAGCCCCTCCCACCCCCGGAGACCGCCCATGAGGAGCCCGACCCGAGCGGCGCCGGCCTCCTCGGTCATCGCCTCCTACCTGGTGCTCTTCGTCACGGTCCTCCTCGTACCGGCCCTCTTCCTCACCGGCTGCGGCATCGCCCCCACCGGCTACGTCCAGGCAGGCGCCCCCGCCCAGGGCATCCGGCAGCCGGGCACCGACACCTACACCGCCCGGATCTTCTTCCTCTCCCCGCTCGGCATCCATGCCGCCGCGCGCCCGGCCGACGGCCCGGTCGGCCCCCAGGAAGCCCTGGACCTGCTGATGAAGGGGCCCACCCCCGCCGAACAGGCGCGCGGGCTGGTCAGCGTGGTACCGCCGATGCCAGGCCGGCTCACCGCCGTCCCCGAGACCGGTGCCGTCAGCGTCCACCTCCCGACACCGGTGGCCCGGATGGAGGCGGCGGCGATCCACCAGATCGCGTGCACCGCCGCCCACGCCGCCCTCCCCGGCGGCCGCCCGGCCACCCAGGTCGATGTCCGGGTGTACGAGCCGGAGAGCCAGGGCCGCCCTTGGACGGTGCGCTGCTCCGGCAACGGACTGGCCCTGCCGACCGCCGGCCCCGACACCCGGCAGAACCCCACCCCGAAAGCCACCCCGTAAGCCGTCCCGAGAGCCACCCCGGAAGTCACTCCGGACACCTCTCCGAAAACCTCCCCGCCCCCCACCCCACGAGCCTCCCGGACCCCCGGTCCCCCACCCCCGAAGTACTCCCTGACCAGGCGGCTTTGTCAGTGGTCGGCACTAAAATTGGAGGCAGTAAGGAAGCAGTCCAGGACTGCTTCTCCGCTGTCCCAGGAGGTTGCCGATGGCCGTGGCCACACTGCCCACGAGCACCGCGATCGCGAAGAAGACCACGCCGGCCACCAAGGCCGCGAAGGCCACGACGACCGCGTACGGAAAGACCGCCGCGCGCCGCGTGGTCCGCCGCACGCCGATGGCCAAGAAGCCGCTGCCCGCCGGCCTCCCGCGCGAGTGGTACGAAGCCCACAACCGCCGCCTGAAAGCCATGCGCCTGGCGATAGCCCTGCTCGACGGCGGTGTCTACACTCCGGAGCGGGCCCGCAACCGCACCATCCGCACCACCGCGGCCTGGATCGGAGTGCACCCGCCCTCCAACACGACCTGCCGCCTGGTCCGTTCCCTGATCATCGAGAACGCCCGCTGAACCGGCAGGCGACGCGCCGCCGCCTGCGCGCGAACACGAGCGACGACTCCCACCGTCCCTGACCATCCACCGCCGAGCAGCCGCCGCGCACTCCTGACATGACCGGCCCCTCCCGGCCCATCCGGGAGGGGCCACCCGTCATGCCGGAAGACGCAGGGCCGCCGCCCGCGTGCTCCGCCTCACGCCACCCCGCTCATCCGCGCCGCGACCCGGGCCGCCGAAGTCCCCAGCCCCGTAGGCCGGCCGCTCCACGTACCGGACGAGACCCCGGCGCCGCCCTCCGCAGGCGCACCCGTAGTCCCCTTGTGCCGCCGCAGATCCTCCTCTCGGTACCGCCGGCACCCCTGGTGCCAGGTGAGAATCCCCGACATCCAGTTCTCCAGCTCCTTCACATACCCGTCCAGCAGCCCCCGGGCTTCGTCCGACAAAGCGAAGTCGTCGTACAGCACCGGAAGTTCATTCGCCGCCACGTGCTGGAACTCCCGCATGCGGGACGTCATGAGGTCATGGACGATCGCGAGCGCCGTCGGATAGTCGCAGTCGAAGAAGTTCTGCACCACGAGGATGCCGTTGTGCACCTCCCCTTCGTACTCGATCTCCTTCTGGTACGAGAACACGTCGTTCAGCAGCGTCGCGTAGTCGACCGCGGCGTTCTCCAGCGAACGCATCGGACCACTCCGGTACACCTCTTCCGGCACCCGCCGACCGTGCCCGATACGGCTCAGACTCATCGTCATGTCGGAGCCGAACGTCGCCCGTCGCATCTCGATGTAGTCCACCGGATCGGGAACGTGGTGCCGCGCCTGGTTCTCCAGCTCCCAGATCCACCCGGCCGTCATCACCTCGACGGAATCCCGGAACGTCCTCCGTCCCGTGGCATCCATCGACCCGGTCGTGCGACGCCACAGGTCCGCCAGCCCCCGTTCCATCGCGTTCGCCGGCTCCGGAAACGTTTCCCCCTCCTCCACCGGCATGCATGCCGAAAGCCGCTCATTGCACGCCTTCGCCCCGGCAAGGTCCCGCGCCGCCCCGAACACCACCGGGTAGTAATCGTCCCCGTACGTCCCCCAGGTCAGCCACTGCGACCCCAGGTCCAGCTCTTCCGGTGTCGCATCGGGATGCAGCCCGGCAGCGCACAACGGAAAGTCATAATCCGCCACCTTCTCGGCGCTCCAGACGTCCGACAGCGGCACTCCGGCCTGCGGCCGCAACATCCCCATCGCCGCTGCCCACTCCACCGCGTTCACCCGGGCCCGGTCCAAGTGAGGGCTCAACGTCGTCGCGAACGGCATATAAAAGTCCGGCAACTGCGAGGGCCCCACCTTCCGGAACGGCTGATGCGTGAAGTTCCGCAGCCGCTTGGCCCCCGTGACCGCTGTCGCCCGCCGGACGTCCACCCCCGAAGTCCCGATCCCCCCGAACGCGAAAGGCGACCAGTCGCCCGCACCCTGCTTTACCTCCGCCCCGCCCCCATTCATGTACCGACTCGACCGCATGTGCCATTCATGCCCACCCGACTGCCAGTCCTGCAACCCCTTGGCGTAAGCCAGCACATCCGCACACTCCCGCGGACTCAACCCCTTCTCCGCGAACAGCACCGGCAGCTCCGCCACCACCGTGTTCTCGAACTGCTGCACCCGAGAGGTGATCAGGTCATTGACAGCGTCCGCCGCCTCCTGAGTGCTGCACCCGAAGAAGTTCTCCAGCACCAGCACCCCATTGCTGAGCTCCCCTTCCTCCTCCGTCTCCCGCTGATACGAGAACAGATCGTTCCGCAGATGCACCCCGTCCGAGAACGAATCCTTCAGCACCCGCAACGGCCGCGACCGGGCCACCGCCGCCGGCACCTCCGCCCCCGCCGCGAACTCCACCAGCCCCGCCGACCACGGCGCACCGCCGACCTTCCGGCGCATCTCGATGTATTCGACGGGATTCGGCAACCGCCCCGCGTTGATGTTCGAAAGCTCCCACAGCGACTCGTTGAGCAAATGCTCAGTACTCTCCCGGAACCGAGCCCGCCACCCCTCCGACATCGAAGGCACCGTCCGCGCCCACAGATCCGCCAGCCCCGCCTCCACCGGATTGGTGGGCTCCGGCACCGGCGTGCCCAGTTCCATCGGCATGAACAGCGGCAGCCGGTCCAGATACGCCTTCCCGCCGACCCGGTCCTGCGTCCGCTTGAACGCCTCCAAGAAATGATCGTCGAAGAAGAAAACCCACACGTACCAGTCCGTCACCAGCGACAGCACGTCCGCCGAGCAATCCGGATGCGTGTACGCACACAGCAACGCGTAATCATGCGCATCCAAATCCCCCTCCTCCCAAATCCCCGACCCCTCCAGCATCCCCATCCCCCGGGCCCACTCCTTGGAGTGCCGCCGAGCCTCCTCGACCTGCCCATTCAACCGAGCCGGATACGGCAGATAGAACCCCGGCAATTCAAACGGCTGCCCCACCACTGCAAAATCCTTTCGTCGTCCAACTCTTCCACTCCGCAGTGTGCGCACCCCCGCCACGCAGGCGAGGTCCCCCGTCCAACTCCCCGCGCCACCCACCCGGCGGCCACAGCACTACCCACTCGACCCACCGCTTACCCATCGTCTTGACGGAACGTAAGTACGTATGATTCCGGCTGCACCGCCCGACTGAATCGCACGCATTTCCGATTGCCGATCGAGTGACAGGGGCTCCCCGCGGATTTTTCATCAGCACTCCACGCACACTCCACCCAACCGATGCCGTCTACGGGAGCGGCGCCGACAGGAACAACCGGGCCACGCCTACGCAAGGACCTGCCTCGGCCAACGGTCCACACCGAGCGCTCCTTTGCCCGACAGGTTCGGCCGGGACGAGGCGGTCGAAGCGCGAGAGCCCCAGGTGGCTCATTCCCCGGGATTACGGTGCCGCCGGATCCCTGCTCGGCAGTTCACCGTGCAAATCCGTCCTCGCCGCTTCCTGTAGAGAAGCGGCGAGGATTCGGCAAATTTCGAGTCGTTGCCCCTGGTCGCAGCCTTCGAGAAGGCGTCCCAAGGAACGAAGTACGACTACGTCCCGCCAGCAGCGTGCAACAACTCCCAGGGCCACACACGCCGAAACTCCGAGCACCATCAAGGACAAGGTCATGACTCGTAACGCTCCCTGATGTACTCCACAATCTCCGTTGCTCCGCTGCCGTACAAGCACGAATCATGACGATTCAGAATCAGGGTGGAATCGCCGAGTCGAGCGGATCGAGGGGAGGTCAACTCGAGCGCCTTCTGGCGGGGCAAACCGTCGAGGAAACCGTGGGCCGCGAGGTTGGCGCAGAAGGCCCCGGCAGTGTCGCCACAGCACCATTCGATCACGAGATCGCCGGAATGGTGGGTGTAGCAGTTGGCGAAACCATGCGGTTGAGCCGCCCTGTTGACCAACCCCGGCCGACGCAGTACTCGGCTCAGCAACACATCACGCACCCGCAGTTTCTTGATCGATCTTGAGTCGATCCACTCTTCAGCCTCCTCCCGCTCCTCGCGAGAGAGACCGAGGGGGACCCGTTTCCACAGAAGCGCCTCACCATCGCGTGCGGAGGGCAGAAGCATGGGGCCGCCTTCGGCTCGCGTCAAAGTGATTCGGGCCGAGCTGAGTGCGTCGAGGAGTACCACTCGCTCGTGGGTCTGACGGACGCGCAGCGCAGGTACCCCGCGGATGCCTCCGTAGAAGTGATCAAAACGCGGGAGAAGCTCACTAAGAATCTCGTTCGCCATGACGGGTTCCAAGGTCAGAGCCAGATACTGGCTCTCCTCCTGCGCTGCAAGCACCCCGAGAAGGGCGCCGTTCAGTTGGCGGTCTTGGAAGCTGCTTGCCAATACGTGGGCGACATGTGCTTCCAGACGGCGCTGATCCGGGTCCGAGGCGTCCGCTACCGGAGTCCCGAGGTAGACATCGGCCTGCTTCGCCAGTCTGGTAGCCGTCGCCAGCGTGAGCGACGTCTGGTGGTGAATCTTCTTAGCCAGACGGTTGCTGTTGCGTGATTTGGACATGCGGTGCCCCTTCCACTTGCCGCCCGGCGACGACAGGAGAGAGACAGATCGGATGTCCTGGTGCGTACTGACTGCCAACTGCGGGTGACTCTCCAGAGCCCACTGCTCGCACCGACGCCGGGATCGGATGTAGCGAGACACGCTGCCGCAGCAACGCCACACGGACGATACACCCACCGCTTGCACCCGATCCGGTAGACAGGAGTTCCGGGCGCCCCGCAGCCGGGAGTTGCGGGAACTCTTCTGGTACCTGGCGTACCGAAAATGATGAAGGCCACCCCGCGGGGTGGCCTTCATCATTTTCGGCTGGCTGGCTGGGTGGGCGGCTTTCCCTCGCCCACAGCCTCCCGGTTTAGAGGTCGAAGTACAGCTCGAACTCGTGCGGGTGCGGGCGGAGCTGGATCGGGGCGATTTCGTTGGTGCGCTTGTAGTCGATCCAGGTTTCGATGAGGTCGGAGGTGAAGACGCCGCCCTGCTGGAGGTACTCGTTGTCGGCTTCCAGGGCGTCGAGGACGGCCGGGAGGCTGGTGGGGACCTGGGGGACGCCCGCGTGTTCCTCGGGGGCGAGTTCGTAGAGGTCCTTGTCGATCGGCTCGGCGGGCTCGATCTTGTTCTTGACGCCGTCCAGCCCCGCGAGGAGGAGGGCGGAGAAGGCGAGGTACGGGTTCGAGGACGGGTCCGGGGCGCGGAACTCGACGCGCTTGGCCTTCGGGTTGGAACCCGTGATCGGGATGCGCATCGCGGCGGAGCGGTTGCGCTGCGAGTAGACCAGGTTGACCGGGGCCTCGAAGCCCGGCACCAGGCGGTGGTAGGAGTTCACGGTGGGGTTCGTGAAGGCCAGCAGCGAGGGGGCGTGCTTGAGGATGCCGCCGATGTAGTAGCGGGCGGTGTCCGAGAGGCCCGCGTAGCCCTGCTCGTCGTAGAAGAGGGGCTCGCCGCCGGTCCACAGCGACTGGTGGACGTGCATGCCGGAGCCGTTGTCGCCGAAGATCGGCTTGGGCATGAAGGTGGCGGTCTTGCCGTTGCGCCAGGCGACGTTCTTGACGATGTACTTGAACAGCATCAGGTCGTCGGCGGCGGCCAGCAGGGTGTTGAACTTGTAGTTGATCTCGGCCTGGCCGGCCGTGCCGACCTCGTGGTGCTGGCGCTCGACCTTCAGGCCGGCCGCGTCGAGCTCCAAGGAGATCTCGGCGCGCAGGTCGGCGAAGTGGTCGACCGGGGGAGCCGGGAAGTAGCCGCCCTTGTAGCGGACCTTGTAACCGCGGTTGTTGACCTCGGAACCGGTGTTCCAGGCGCCGGCCTCGGAGTCGATGTGGTAGAAGGACTGGTTCGCCGACGTCTCGAAGCGGACGTTGTCGAAGACGTAGAACTCCGCCTCCGGACCGAAGAACGCGGTGTCGGCGATGCCGGTGGAGGCGAGGTACGCCTCGGCCTTCTTCGCCACGTTGCGCGGGTCACGGCTGTACTGCTCGCCGGTGATCGGGTCGTGGATGAAGAAGTTGATGTTGAGGGTCTTGTCGCGGCGGAACGGGTCCACGCGGGCGGTGGAGAGGTCGGCGCGCAGGGCCATGTCGGACTCGTGGATGGCCTGGAAGCCGCGGATCGAGGAGCCGTCGAAGGCGAGCTCCTCGGTCGGGTCGAACGCCTCCGCCGGAACCGTGAAGTGCTGCATCACACCGGGCAGGTCGCAGAACCGGACGTCGACGAACTTGACGTCCTCGTCCGCGATGAACTTCTTGGCCTCATCGGCGTTCTGGAACATCCAACTCCTCCTAGCCCGGTCACCGGCGGTCGGCGGCGCGGGATTGCTACTCGGAGCGCACCATGTGCGGTGGCGCGCTTGCCCGACCATAGGCAGGCGGGATTTCCCAAGCATGACCCATTTGTTTCGCCGAGGTTAACCGCCGCGCGGCCCGTACGGGGAGGTGATGTGCGGGAGGAGGGGGTGGTGGAATTGATCATTCCGGCGGGGGCTCGGGGTGTCGGACGAGCGTCGGCTGAGCACGGCTGCGTGCGGTGGCACGGGCTGGGGGGCCGGGGCCGGGCGGAGCCGTAACCGTCGCGCCGTGTGGCGGGGGCGTCGCACGGCGGCTCCCGGTACGGCCCTCGGGCGCCTTCGGCGGCGCCCCGCGAGCGGGCGAACGTATGCGGTCGCAGTACCGTGGACGGGTGGACAACAGGCAAGCAATCGGATCGTGGATCTCCGGGCCCCGCGCGGCGGCCGAGGACATGGGTGTCGAGTTCGGCTACCGCGGACAGCAGCTCGGGCTGCCCGAGGAGGGACCGGGCTCGATCGCGCGCCCCGGCCGGCGCTTCGCCGCCCTCTTCATCGACTGGGCCCTGTGCACGCTCGTCGCGTACGGGCTGCTCAGCCACGGCCGGGCCGAGTCGACGAGCAACTGGGCGCTGGCCGTCTTCGTGGTGCTCAGCGTGCTGACGGTCGGGACGGTGGGCTTCACGCCGGGCAAGCGGCTGCTGGGCCTGCGGGTGGTCGCGGAGGGCGGCGGACGGCTGCCCCTGCTGCGCGTGGTGCTGCGTACGGTGCTGCTGGCCGTGGTCATCCCCGCGGTGATCTGGGACCGCGACGGCCGCGGTCTCCACGACCGGCTGGCCCGCGCCGTACAGGTTCGGATCTAGTACAGGTTCGGATCCGAGGCGTACGGGCAGCCGTAAGGGCCGTACGGCCGGTGCGCGCTGTGCCGGGGCGTACGGGGGGGTGTACCCGGGCGTACGGGGCACCCGAGCCCCCTGAAAACCTCCGAGGGGCCCAGGACCACAAGGTCCTGGGCCCCTCGGCCGTTCCGGTGACACAGCCACGCGCCACGCGCCACGCACCGCGAGTGACGGCGCGCCTCAGCGCATCTTGCCGCCGCCGCCCTTCGGCATCCGCATGCCCTTGGGCATGGGGCCCTTCGGGACCGGCATGTTGCTCATGAGGTCGCCGAGCGCGCGGAGGCGGTCGTTGGTCGCGGTGACCTGGGGGCCGGGCAGGGTGCGCGGGAGCTTCAGGAGGGTCGTACGGATCTTCTTGAGCGGGACCTGGCCCTCGCCGTCACCGACCACGAAGTCGTGGACCGGGGCATCGGCGATGATGCGGGCCATCCGCTTCTTCTCCGAGGCCAGCAGGCCGCGTACGCGGTTCGGGTTGCCCTCGCCGACGAGGACGATGCCCGCCTTGCCGACGGCGCGGTGCACGACGTCCTGCTGGCGGTTCATCGCCACGGCCGGGGTGACGGTCCAGCCGCGGCCCACGTTGTCCAGTACGGCCGCCGCCGCGCCGGGCTGCCCCTCCATCTGTCCGAAGGCGGCCCGCTCGGCACGACGGCCGAAGATGATCGCCATCGCGAGGAAGGCCAGGACGAATCCCAGGATGCCCAGGTAGACGGGGTGGCCGATCAGGAAGCCGAGGACGAGGAGAACGCCGAAAACGACGATGCCCACGCCGGCGACGACAAGACCGACCTTGGGGTCGACCCGACGGGTCATCTTGTAGGTCTGGGCGATCTGCTTCAGTCGCCCGGGGTTCGCAGCGCCCTCAGCGCTGTCTGCTTTTGCCTTCCTCGCCATGGGGCGCAGTTTACGTGGCGTTCGGACCCTCGGTCGCCGCGGCCTCCAGTACGTGCTGGGCCTCGCGCCGGTCCCTGGCGCGGCGGCGGTCCTCCAGCACCGATGTCCACGCGTTCCGGCGGGCGGTGCGCTGGCCTCCGCGCATCAGTACGGACTCCACCGCGCGCAGGGCATCGGTGACCGACGGGAGGGGGAGAACAGCGGTGGCGCGAGCGGGCGCGGCCTGCATGGCGGGTTCCCCTTCTGGAGGAATGGTGGACGCGTTCTGTGAAGCCATCGTTACAGATCGGTGTTACCAACTGATGACCCGCCGGTCAAACACCGATGAAACGTTGACGCGGCCCGCACCGCCCCTGCCTGGGGAGGTACGGGCCGCGTCATGACACTCTGTGCCACGTTTCACATTCCGGTCCATGGGCCGGAAGGCCCTGTGCGGGGCGGGACGGCCCGGTCGGACTCAGACGGCCTGTGCCGACTCCTCGACCTGGCGGCGCTCGACCGCCTGCTGGTACAGACGGCCGGCGCGGTAGGAGGAGCGGACCAGCGGGCCGGACATGACGCCGGCGTAACCGATCTCCTCGGCTTCTTCCTTCAGCTCCACGAACTCGGCGGGCTTGACCCAGCGCTCGATGGGGTGGTGCCGCACCGACGGACGCAGGTACTGGGTGATGGTGATCAGTTCGCAGCCCGCGTCGTGCAGGTCCTGGAGCGCCTGGCTGATCTCCGCGCGCTCCTCGCCCATGCCCAGGATCAGGTTGGACTTGGTGACCAGACCGGCCTCACGGGCCTTGGTGATGACGTCGAGGGACCGCTCGTAACGGAAGCCGGGGCGGATCCGCTTGAAGATCCGTGGCACCGTCTCGACGTTGTGCGCGAGCACCTCGGGGCGCGAGGAGAAGACCTCGGCGAGCTGCTCGGGGACCGCGTTGAAGTCGGGGATGAGCAGTTCGACGCCGGTGTCGGGCATCGCGGCGTGGATCTGGCGGACGGTCTCCGCGTACAGCCAGGCGCCGCCGTCGTCCAGGTCGTCGCGCGCGACGCCGGTGATGGTGGCGTACTTCAGCCCCATGGTCCGGACGGATTCGGCCACCCGGCGCGGCTCGTCGCGGTCCAGTTCCTGCGGCTTGCCCGTGTCGATCTGGCAGAAGTCGCAGCGGCGGGTGCACTGGTCACCACCGATGAGGAAGGTCGCCTCGCGGTCCTCCCAGCATTCGTAGATGTTGGGACAGCCTGCCTCCTGGCAGACCGTGTGCAGGCCCTCCTTCTTGACCAGGCCCTGCAGGTGGTTGTACTCGGGGCCCATTTTCGCCCGGGTCTTGATCCACTCGGGCTTGCGCTCGATGGGGGTCTGGCTGTTCCGGACCTCCAGGCGCAGCATCTTGCGTCCGTCGGGTGCGACAGCGGACACGTCCGGCTCCCTACGACTTCGTTTCTTCGGCGTACACCAGGGTACGCCCGTCAATTCGCACGTCTTTACGTGCAGGCCAACCCCGTATGGCAGGGGCGCATTCCGTGCGGTCGGTTTCGCCGGTCCGGAGAGACCGGGCCCGGCCGGTCCGTGGACCGGCTCAGACCGCCCGGGGGAGCAGCACGGCGTTCTCCAGCACGTCGCGCAGGTGCTTCTCGACGACGGGCAGGACGTCGGCGATGGTGATCTCCCGGCCGAGTTCGTTGGCGAGGGAGGTCACCCCGGCATCCCTGATGCCGCAGGGCACGATCTTGTCGAACGAGGTGTTGTCCGGGTTCACGTTGATCGCGAAGCCGTGCATCGTGACGCCCTTGGCGACGCGGATGCCGATCGCGGCCAGTTTCCGGTCCTCGCCGCGCTGGCCGGCGTTGGACGGGGCGTACTCCGGGCCGTTCAGCCGGGGGTCGAACTCCTCGTCGGCCGTACGGGGGTCGAAGTCGAGGGAGAGGCCGCCCAGGTGGGGACGGTCGGCGACCGGGGCGCCCAGCACCCAGACACCGCTGCGGCCCTCGACCCGGGTGGTCTCCACGCCGAACTCGGTGCAGGTGCGGATGATGGCCTCTTCGAGACGCCGTACGTGGGCGACGACGTCGACCGGGCGCGGAAGCTTCTGGATCGGGTAGCCGACCAGCTGGCCGGGGCCGTGCCAAGTGATCTTTCCGCCGCGGTCGACATCGATGACCGGGGTGCCGTCCAGGGGGCGCTCGCTGTCGTCCGTGCGCCGGCCCGCCGTGTAGACGGGCGGGTGCTCCAGCAGCAGACAGGTGTCCGGGACCTCGTCGGCGAACCGGGCGGCGTGCACCCTGCGCTGCTCCTGCCAGGCCGTCTCGTAATCGACGGCGTCGGCGCCGAAGCCCAGCTGTACAAAGCGCAGCCCCTCGGGTACGGGGGTGTCCCCCCGAGAGATCGCAGTCACGGCAGCTCCTCTTCGAACTTTGATACGTCCTTCGCGCCCACGCCAACTGTACGGCGGGGGCGGACGGCGCCCGCACGCGCCCGGAGCGGGGGCTTGGTGCGCGGGCGCACGGGAGTGCTCCGGGAGCCCCGGGGCACTCCCGGGGCCGCCGTTGCGGAACCGGGGCGGGGCCGCCCGGAGACGCGTGGAGGACAGTGCGAGCCCTGCTCACACGATCGGATGAACGCGTGGCGAAGGCGGCGAGAAAGCCGCTGAAGGCCGTTACATTCACGCCGTTCCACGAGGGCAGGGAGCAGCGCCGGACAGGGTCAGCCGAACCCGGGCAGCTCGGCCCGGAAGGCAGGAGACCGGTAAAGCTGATGACGGAACGACCCCCACAGCGCACGCCCAACCGACAGCTCGCCGCGCTCATCGCGGAGGCGGGATTCTCCAACGCCGGGCTGGCCCGCCGGGTCGACCAGCTCGGCCTGGAGCACGGGCTCGACCTCCGGTACGACAAGACGTCGGTGACGCGCTGGTTGCGCGGGCAGCAGCCCAGAGGCACCACACCCGCACTGATCGCCGAGGTCTTCACGCGCAGACTGGGACGCCGGCTGTCGGCCCAGGATCTCGGCCTGGACGCCTGCGCGCCGGTGTACGCCGGGCTGGAGTTCGCGTCCACGCCGAGCGAGGCGGTGGACATCGTGAGCGGTCTGTGGCGCAAGGACTCCGGCAGCCACGCGGAGCTGCGCAAGATCGCCTTCACCCCGGCCGGGCTGGTGGTGCCCAGCCGCGACTGGCTGATCGGGCGGGCCGACGAGCGGGTCGCGCACGGTGACGCGGCCGAGCCCGCGGGCCGGCTGACCGCGCCGGGCCGGATGCAGGTGTCGGTGCCCCGGCAGCGGCAGCTTGACCGGGCCGGCCACGACCGGGCCGGCCATCCCGAACGGGCGGAGCGCGCGGGAGCCGCCGAACGCGCCGGGCGTACGGAGCGAGCCGAGCGCCCCGAACGCACGGAACGCTCCGACCGGGCGCACGCCTACCGGGTGTCCGCCGGTGACATCAAGGCGCTCCGGTCGGTCGGCGAACTGTTCCGCGCGCTGGACCACGCGTACGGCGGCGGGCACGCGCGCCAGGCCCTGGTGCGCTACCTGGAGCACGAGGTCGAACCGATGCTCCGCGGCACGTACGGCGAGGCGGCCGGGCGGCGGCTGTTCGCGGCCGCCGCCGACCTGACGCGGCTGGCCGGCTGGACGTCGTACGACATCGCCGCGCACGGCCTGGCGCAGCGGTACTTCGTCCAGGCGCTGCGGCTGGCGCAGGCGGCCGGGGACCGCGCGTACGGCGCGTACGTCCTGGTGACCATGAGCCGGCAGGCCGTCTACCTGGGGCACGGCCGGGAGGCCGTCCAACTGGCCCGGGTCGCCCAGCAGGGCGTCGGCAGCAACGCGCCGCCCGTCGTCCAGGCCCTGCTGCACTCGGCGGAGGCGCGCGGACACGGCGTACTGACCGAGGTACGGGCGTGCACGGCCTCGCTCGCGCGGGCGGAACGGGCGCTGGAGACGGCGCGTCCCGGGGACGACACGCCCTACTGGGCGCGGTTCTTCGACGAGGCGCAGCTCGCCGACGAGCTGGCGCACTGCCACCGCGACCTCCAGCAGTTCCGGGCCGCCGCGCAGCACGCGGAGCGCTCGCTCCAGCTCCGGGGCGCGGGGTTCGCCCGCAGCCGGCTGTTCTGCCGGGTGGTGCTGGCGACGGCGCGGCTCGGTCTGGGCGAGCTGGAGCAGGCGTGCGCGCTGGGTGCGGAGGCGGCGCTCCAGGCGTCCGAGATGCGGTCCGTACGGGCGCACGAGTACGTCCGCGAGTTCGAGCGCCGGCTGGAGCCGTACCGGGACGCGGCGGCGGTACGGGGGTACCGGGACCGGGTGGCGGCCATGAAGGGGTGAGCGCGAAGGGGCCGGTACGAAGAAGGGGTCGGTACGGAGGGGCAGTACGAAGGGGTGACGGGCGGGAGCCGGGCGGGGGTGGGTCCCGGGGCGGAGCCGGTGGGGCGGGGCGCGGATCGCGGCCCGCCCCTTCGGTGCGGTGGGCCGGCCGGGCCCTACGGGTGTGCGGCCCGGCCGGTCGGTGGGTCAGGGGCAGGGGGGCAGGTCAGGCCGCTGCGGACAGTTCGCAGGGCTCGCGGAACGGGGGCAGGCGGAGGTCGTCGAGTGCGGCCCGGGCGGCCCGGCGGCCGGAGCGCAGGGCGCCCTGGACGGTGCCGGTGTCCCGGTGGTCGCCGCACACGTACAGCCCGGCCAGCAGCCGGACGGACCGGTCCGGGTCGTGCGGTACGGGCATGGCCGGGACCGCCTCCGGGTCGTGGTGGGCGGCCAGCAGCTCCCAGGCGTCGGTGCAGGTGCCGTAGATCCGGTCGAGCTGTGGCCGGACCGTCTTGTCCAGCGCCCGGGCGGGCAGTGTGGCCGGGGCGCCCAGCACGGTCGTGGTGACCAGGGCGCGGCCCGCGGGGGCGCGGGACGGGTCGGTCTCGCTGGCGACGTAGGTGTGCGCCACCGGGCCGTCGGCGGGCAGGAAGAACACCGGTTCGCGGACCGGGGGACTGTCAGTGGTGTGGTGCACGATGGCGACCGGGTGGAAATCGGGGATGCGCAGCCCCGGGAGCAGCTCTGCCGCGTCGCGTGCTCCGGTGGCCACGAGCACCGAGCGGCAGGGGAACCGCCCGTGGTCGGCGGTGGTGACGTCGGTGGTCGAGACGGAGACGGCGCGTACGGAAGTGCGCACGGTGCCGGGGGGAAGGGAGGCGGCGAGGAGTTCGGGCAGCGCCGAGGCGCCGCCGGCGGGCAGGCACAGCCGGCCGCGGGCGAAGGCGCGCAGGGCCTGGGCGGCGCTGCGGCTGGAGCCGGAGAGCCCGGGATCGCAGAGAAGGGCGGACAGGAGGGGGCGCAGGAACCCGTCGGGGATGTACGGCGGGAAGGGCGGGCGGTCGGCCAGCGCCTGGGCGACGGGGCGGTCGGCGCGCCGCTCGGAGCGCGAAAGGGCGCGCGCGGCGGAAAGTGCGCCCCTTGTGCTCCGGGGAGCACCGACGCGGTGCGTCCGCTGGCCGTTGTGGAGACAGAGCCCGGGGGAGAAGTGACGCAGGACCAAGCCGTTGAGGCCGGGGGTGGTGCGCAGTTCGGGGTACGAGGTGACGAATAGTTGGCCGGTGCGGTCCAGCCGGAAGCCGTCCAGACGGTCGGTGGTGGTCCGGCCGCCGGTGCGCGGGGCGGCCTCCAGCACGGTGACCGTGGCTCCCGCGCTGGTCAGATGGTGGGCGGCGGCGAGACCGGCGAGGCCGGCCCCGACGATGACGACGTCCACGGTCGATGCGGTGCGCAGCACGTGCCCTCCCGAGGTCGGTCCCGGTGCCGGCGCTGAGGGGCTCCTGCCCCGAACCGGCGCGCGGGATGCCGAGTTCGTGAGGTTGGAACCATAAGAAGCGCGGCGGCGGGGGCGCGATCGCGCGTAGACCGCGCACGGGCGCACGATGCGGCACGGAGTGCCGCGAGTCGGTGGGACGGGGCGGTCCGTTGTCGGGTGACGCGTCGGCGGCGGGTGTGTCTCGCCTTGCGGCGGGGGAGGGGGCGTCGGCAGCGGGTGGTGGCCGGGGCGCCTTCGGCGCGAGGGGGGTGTGGGGCGGGGCCCGCCGGTGGTGTGAGTGGTGCGGGCGGGGGCGGGACTCCGGGGCGGGTTCCTGGACTGCTGCGCTTCTACGTCCTGGAACCCGCCCCGGAGCCCCGCCCCCTCGGTCTCGTGCCGGGCCGCGCCCCGGTGGGGGGAGGAAAGAACAAGAGGTAGGCGCCGCCCGGGTGGGGTGAAGGGTCAGGGGGTGAGTGCCGAGCGGATCGCGCTGTCCACGGTGGGATGGGTGAAGATGAAGCCGGAGTCCAGGAGGCGTTGGGGGATGATGCGCTGGCTGGACAGGACGTTGCCGGCGAACTCGCCCAGGGCGAGCCGCAGGGCGGGGGCCGGGACGGGGAACGGTGTGGGGCGGTGCAGTACCCGGCCCATCGCCGCCGTGACCTCGCGGTTGGTGACCGGCTCGGGCGCGGTGAGGTTGACCGGGCCGCTCAGTTCCTCGGTCTCGATGAGGTGCCGCAGGGCGGCGATGTGGTCGTGCAGGGAGATGAAGCTCCAGTACTGCCGGCCGCTGCCGAGCCGTCCGCCCAGGCCCAGCTTGAACAGGGGGAACAGCCGACCCCAGGCACCGCCCTGGCGGCCCACGACCAGCCCGGTGCGGGGGAAGACCGTCCGGATGCCGGCGTCGACGGCCGGTGCGGCGGCCTCCTCCCAGTCGACGCAGACACGGGCCAGGAAGTCGTCGCCGGGGGGCGCCGACTCGTCCGTCCGCCGGTCGCCGGTGTCGCCGTAGTAGCCGATGGCGCTGCCGCAGACGAAGACGCGCGGCGGGGTGTCCAGGGAGGCGATGGCCTCGGCGAGCGCCGCCGTACCGAGGACCCGGCTGTCCCGGATCGTGCGCTTGTACGCGTCGGTCCAGCGGTGGTCGCCGACGCCGGCGCCCGCGAGGTGTACGACGGCGTCGCAGCCCGCGAGCCCGGCGGCGTCCACCGTCTGGCGCTCGGGGTCCCAGCGCACCTCGTCGGCGCCGCGCGGCGGGCGCCGGACGAGCCGGACGATGTCGGGCCGCTCCCCGGCTTCCGGCGGGTGGGTGGTGCTCGTCGCGCGCAGGGAGCGCAGGAGTGCCGTTCCGATGAGACCGGTCGAGCCGGTGATCGCGATCCGCATGACAGCCATACTGCCGTGCCCGGACGCGTACGCATGGCACAGTGGCACGCATGTCCGAATCGCTCGTCCGTACCGCCGTTTTCGCCGATGAAGAGCCGCTCGCGGTCATCGACCGCCGTACGTGGTCGACGCTGCACGCCGTGACGCCCCGGCCGCAGTCTCCGTACGGCCGGTTCTTCGACGACCGGCACCGCCCCGAGGACCTGCTCGTGGCGGAGATCGCGGGCCGGCTGGCGGGTTTTCTTCGGCTGGTGCCGCCGACGGCGCTGCCCTGCAACGCCCACGTCCGGCAGATCCAGGGCCTGGCCGTGGACACCTGGGCGCGCGGCCGGGGCGTCGCCCGAACGCTGCTGGACGCGGCGTGTGCGCAGGCGGCGGACGAGGGCGCCCGCCGGATCACCCTGCGCGTCCTCGGGCACAACACTCCGGCGCGCAGGCTCTACGAGTCGGCGGGCTTCTCGGTGGAGGGCATTCTGCCCGAGGAGTTCCTGCTGGAGGGCGAGTACGTCGACGACGTGTTGATGGGCAAGAAGCTGAACTGAGCGGCCGAGGCGGCCTTCAAGGGGTGAGTGCCTTCAGGAGGACGTCGGCGAATGCGGCGGGGTGTGTGGTCGAACCGGTGTGGCCGCCGGGGAAGTGCAGGAGTTCCGTGCCGAAGCGTTCGGCCAGGAAGGCGGCCGGCCGGTAGGACAGCTCGCCGTGGGATTCCTGGCCGCCGGCCAGGACGAGCCGGTCGGTCAGGGCCGCCAGGCGTGCGGTGTCCGGGGCGTAGGACATGAAAGGGGCCACGATCCGTCCGACGAAGTACGGCAGGTTGGCCATGGTCCGCTCGGCCCGCGCCGCGGCCTGCGGCGGAAGCTTCATCTCCGGTTGGGGCCCGGTGCCGCTGCCGTCCGCCCTGAGGCCCGAGGCGAACACGGCCATCGCCGGCATGAGCCCCTGGGTACGGAACGTTTCCTCTACGCGTGCGACGAGCGCCCGGTGTTCGGCGGCGTCCGGCAGGACCTCCACCACCGGCGGCTCGTGCGCCACGACGCGCGTGAGGCGTTCGGGGTGGGTGGTGAGCAGGTGCAGGGCGGCGATCGCGCCCGAGCTGATGCCGAGCACCCGGGCTGGTTCACCGGGCGACAGCAGCTCCAGCATCCGGAACGCGTCGTCGGCGTGCTCGGCCACGTGCTGCTCGGCCCCGGGGTCGTCCAGCACGCTCCGGGACATGCCGCGCGGGTCGTAGGTCGCGACGGTGTACGTGGCGGCCAGGTCGTCGGCGATGCCGTCGAAGGAGGCCGCGCCGCCCGCGCCGCCCGGTATGAGCAGCAGCAGCGGGCCCTGGCCGCGTACTTCGTAGTGCAGGGTCGCGCCGTTCACGCGCAGGCTGCCGGTGGTCGGGCCGGTCATGTCGGGTCTCCTTCTCGGGCTTCGCGGGGCGAGGGCCAGTGCGTCAGGGCGGTGTGGAGGGCGTCGAGGGCGCGGACCCAGGAGTCCTGCGGCGCACGCGCGTGCGCGAAGCCGCCGGCGGCTTCCAGGGCGACGAAGCCGTGGAACGTACTGCGCAGCAGACGGACCGCGTCGGTCAGGTCGGGTTCGGCCAGGCCGTAACCGCGCAGCATGCCGTAGGTCAGCTCGACCGCGCGCCGCGGTCCGGGGGCGTTCGCGGCCAGTTCCGGGTCGATCTTCAGCGGCAACTGCGTCGCCATGTAGCGGCCGGGGTGGGCGGCCGCGTACTCCCGCCAGGCGTCGGCGAACGCGACCAGCGCGTCCTTGCCCGCGAGGCCGGCGGTCGCCTCCGCGATACGGATGGTCTTCTCGTCCGCCGCCAGCAGCGCGATCCGTCCGCGCAGGTCGTCCAGCCCGCGTACGTGCGTGTACAGACTCGCGTCCTTCACACCGAGCCGCCGCGCCACCTGTGACATGGTGACCTGGTCGAGTCCGGCCTCGTCCGCCAGCTCGGCTCCTGCGAGCGTCACTCGGTCCGTCGTCAGTCCGGCTCGTGCCATGGGTCTGCCCCCTTCCCGCCATTCGCCTAGGGCCCCTAGGTACGCCCAAGGGGCTCTAAGTATTTCCTATGCCTCCTAGGTATAGCCTACGGCCTCTAGGTGCGGCAACGGATTTAGGCAGCCAGCAGCCAGCAGCCAGCAGCCAGCAGCCAGCAGCCAGCAGTCGGCAGCCGCGCGCGGCCTGTGTCGTGGCACGGCGAGGGAGCAGCCCCGCACGCGCGGGGACCGCGGTCAGGCGTGCTTCGGGCGCCACGAGCCGGAGGGACCACCCCCGCACGCGCGGGGACTGCGGGGTCCGCCATGATCTCCGGCAGGATGCCGAGGGACCACCCCCGCACGCGCGGGGACCGCAGATGCCCTCGTACTCGCCACCCAGGCCGCGCAGGACCACCCCCGCACGCGCGGGGACCGCAGGCAGAAAATGACGGCCGGGCCCAGCTGCGGGGGACCACCCCCGCACGCGCGGGGACCGCCTCGGGACCACCGCAGTGCCGCCGCTCTCCCAGGGACCACCCCCGCACGCGCGGGGACCGCGCCACCAGGGTGCTCGGCGACGTGGCCGGCCGGGGACCACCCCCGCACGCGCGGGGACCGCAGGCCGTGACCAGTGATTTTGTCAGGCGTGGCGGCGGTTTTTACTTACTTTCATCGTTGCCTCGGTGATCTCGCTGTCTCGCTGCCCGAACATGAAAGGCGTCAGGTGCCGTACCGGTCCCACAGTTGCGGAAAGCGTTCCGCCAGGACGCGGTCGTCGTCCAGGTCGAGGTAGGTGCCGAGGGGTTCGCGGGGCTGGGGTGGCAGGCCGAGGTCGGGCATTTCGGCGCCGGTGAGTTGTTCGTACGCTTCGTCCGCCGCGTACCCGAGTTCCTCCGCGTCGCCGTCCACCTCGTCGTCGAACGCGTCCAGCAGGTCGGCGAGGTGGTCGGGGTCGTGCAGGGCGCCCTCGAAGACTTCCCGGCCCTGGCCGATCAGCCAGCTTCGGAAGTTGTCGAAGGCGTCGTCGCTCGCGCCGCCGAGCAGGATGCCGGCCGCGGCCCACAGGTCCCAGGTGTAGGCGCGGTTGTCCCGGGACTCGAAGTGCCGGGCGAAGTCCACCACCGAGTCGGGGTCGAGGGCGACCAGTCGTTCGACGAGCGCGTCCGCCTGCTCCTCCGGGTCGCCCTCGGCGGCCTCGCGGGAGTTGTCGATGAGTTGCCAGAACTCCGTCTCGTCCATCACGGGTACAGCATCGTTCCTGCCGCACGGCGACGCACGCGGAGTACCCCAGATGCGACGGTGTCGTTACCCGGGGCCCCTCGCGCGGAAAAGCGGACACAAGGTGTCGGGTTTCGGCGGGAGGGTCGTGGCATGACAGAAGGAGAACTCACCATGGCCGGGGCAGGCAGCCCGCAGGGACCGCTCAGCGGGAAGGTCGCGCTGGTCGCCGGCGCCACGCGCGGCGCGGGCCGGGCGATGGCGGTGGAGCTGGGCCGGGCCGGTGCCACGGTCTATGTCACCGGCCGCACGACCAGGGAGCACGTCAGCGAGGTCGGCCGGGCGACGGAGACGATCGAGGAGACCGCGGAGCTGGTGACGGCGGCGGGAGCGGCGGCCCGGAAGGATGCCGAACGGAGGGATGGCGAGCGGAAGGGTGCCGAACGGAGGGGTGGCGAGTGGAAGGGTGCCGAACGGAGGGGTGCCGAGCGGAAGGGTGGCGAAACGGCCGTAGGCACCGGCGTCGCCGTACCGACGGACCATCTGGACCCGGCGGCGGTACGGGCGCTGACCGAGCGCATCGACCGTGAGCAGGGACGGTTGGACATCCTCGTCAACGACCTGTGGGGCGGGGACGTGCATGTCGAGTGGGGCAAGAAGATGTGGGAGCACGACCTGGAGAAGGGGCTGCGGGTGCTGCGGCTCGGGGTGGAGAGCCACATCATCACCAGCAGGTACGCGCTGCCGCTGCTGATCCGCCGGCCGGGCGGGCTGCTGGTGGAGGTGACGGACGGTACGGAGGAGTTCAACCGGCGCTATCGGGAGCCCTTCTACTACGACCTGGCCAAGAGCGGGCCGATCCGGATGACGAAGGGGCTGGCGCAGGAACTGCTGGAGTACGGGTGCACGGCGCTCTGCCTGACGCCGGGCTGGCTGCGGTCGGAAGCCATGCTGGACACCCACTTCAAGGTCACCGAGGAAAACTGGCGTGCGGGCTGCGAGCAGAACCCGCACTTCGCGATCTCCGAGACGCCGGTGTTCGTCGGGCGGGCGCTGGCGGCGCTGGCCGGTGACCCGGACGTCGCCCGGTTCAACGGGCAGGCGCTGTCCAGCGGCGGGCTGGCGAAGGTGTACGGCTTCACGGACGTGGACGGGTCGGCGCCGGACGCCTGGCGCTACATCACCGAGGTCGAGCAGGAGGGGAAGCCGGCGGACACGACCGGATACCGGTAGGCGGCACCGGCGCGCCCCACACGGCACGGGCAGCCGCGTCTCACGGCTGCCCGTGCTCCCCGTGCGACCCGTACAGCCCGTACATACGGCCCGCCGCGGCGGCGAACCGTTCCCGCAGCTCCGGCGGGCCGAGCACCTCCGCCTCCGGGCCGAGGCCGAGCAACTGGCTGTAGGCGACGTCCAGGGATTCGACGGGCAGGGTGACCGTGGTCCGGCCCCGCTCGTCGGGCTCGCCCGCCGCGGCCAGGGCCTCCTCGGCACCGGCGCGGTCGGTGACGTGCCGCAGCCGGCGGGTGCCCGCCGTTGTGAGCCGTACGACGATCTCGTCCCGCAGGATCGAGCGGGCGAACTGGGCGGCCCGCTCCGCCCAGAAGGCGGGCAGGTCGAAGTCCGGGCCGCGGGTGAAGCGGTCGTCGAGGGGCGTGACGGAGGTGAAGCGGTCGATGCGGTACACGCGCATGTCCGTACCGGCCCGTGCCGCCAGGTACCAGACGCCCGCCTTGAGCACCAGGCCGTACGGCTCCAACTCGCGTTCGACCTCGGTGTCCTTGCGGCGGTAGCGGGTGGCGATGCGCCGGTCGTCCCAGACCGCGTCCGCGACGGCGGGCAGCAGGTCTGGTGTGGCCGGTTCGCGGTACCAGGCGGGGGCGTCGAGGTGGAAGCGCTGGGCGGCGCCGTCCGCGGCGTCCCGCAGTTCGGGCAGCAGCGCGGCGGAGACCTTGAGGCGGGCGGCGGAGGCGGCGTCGGCGAGGCCCATGTCGCGCAGCGCGGCGGGCACGCCGGACAGGAACAGCGCCTCGGCCTCGCTGCGGCCGAGGCCGGTCAGCCGGGTGCGGTAGCCGCCGATGAGGCGGTAGCCGCCGGCCCGGCCGCGGTCCGCGTAGACGGGCACCCCGGCCTCGGAGAGGGAGAGCACGTCGCGGGCGACCGTACGCTCCGACACCTCCAGCTCCCGCGCCAGTTCGGCGCCGGTCATCGACGGGCGGGACTGGAGCAGCAGCACCATCTTGATCAGCCGGGCAGCGCGCATGACTGCATCATGCCGCGCGCGGGCGCGCCGGGACGCGCCCGCCGTACACGACGGAGAGGACGGAGAAGGTGGGGAAGGAGGTGACGACGAAGATCCCGTGCGGAGACCCCGGGCGCGGTTGAGGTGGTCTCCGCACGGGAGCGGGGGGCGCCGGACCGGGGTCCGGCGCGGAGTGCGGGCCCGGCGGGAGGTGGCGCGGGCGCGGCGGCAGCCCGCCGCGCCCGCCCGTGGCCTACAGGCCGTACCGCTCCTTGGCCTCCTTGACCGTCTCCGCCTTCACGTCGCCGCGGCGGGCCAGCGCGGCCAGCGCCTGCACGACGACCGACCGGGCGTCGACGCCGAAGTGGCGGCGGGCGGCCTCGCGGGTGTCGGAGAGGCCGAAGCCGTCGGTGCCGACCGAGGTCCAGTCCTGCTCGACCCACGGGGCGATCTGGTCGGGCACGGCCCGCATCCAGTCGCTGACCGCGACGACCGGGCCGGGGGCTCCGGCCAGCGCGCGGGTCACGTACGGGACGCGGTCCTCGCCCTCCAGGCGGGCGGCGTCGCACTCCAGCGCGTCGCGGCGCAGCTCCGTCCAGGACGGCGCCGACCAGATGTCCGCCGCCACGCCCCAGTCGCGGGCCAGGATCTCCTGGGCCTCCAGGATCCAGTGGATGGCGGTGCCGGAGGCCAGCAGTTGCAGGCGCGGCGCGTCGGCAGCGGCCGGGGCGGCCTCCTTGAAGCGGTAGAGGCCCTTGAGGATGCCCTCCTCGACGCCCTCCGGCATGGCGGGCTGCACCTTGGTCTCGTTGTAGACCGTCAGGTAGTAGAAGACGTCCTCCGCGTCGGGGCCGTACATCCGGCGCAGGCCCTCCTTGACGATCACCGCGACCTCGTACGCGAACGCCGGGTCGTAGGAGAGCGCCGCCGGGTTGGTGGAGGCGATCAGGTGCGAGTGGCCGTCCGCGTGCTGGAGGCCCTCACCGGTCATCGTCGTACGGCCGGCCGTGGCGCCGATGACGAAGCCGCGGCCCAGTTGGTCGGCGAGCGCCCAGAACTGGTCGGCGGTGCGCTGCCAGCCGAACATCGAGTAGAAGATGTAGAACGGGATCATCGGCTCGCCGTGGGTGGCGTACGAGGTCGCCGCCGCGGTGAAGTCGGCCAGCGAACCGGCCTCCGTGATGCCCTCGTTGAGGATCTGGCCGTCCTTGGCTTCCTTGTAGTACAGGAGCTGGTCACGGTCGACCGGGTCGTAGGTCTGGCCGACGGGGGAGTAGAGCCCGGCGGACGGGAACAGCGACTCCATGCCGAAGGTACGGGCCTCGTCGGGCACGACCGGCACCCAGCGCTTGCCGGTCTCCTTGTCCCGCATCAGGTCCTTGACCAGGCGGACGAACGCCATGGTGGTGGCGATCTCCTGCGAGCCCGAGCCCTTCTTCAGCGCGTCGAACGCCTTGTCGGCCGGCATCGGCAGCGGCTTGGCGACGACCTTGCGGGCCGGGGCCGGACCGCCGAGGGCGGCGCGCCGCTGACGCAGGTACTCCATCTCGGGGGAGTTCTCGTCCGGGCGCGCGTAGGGCACCACGTCCGCGTCCAGGGCGCTGTCCGGGATGGGCAGCTCCAGCAGGTCGCGCATGGCGCGGAACTGCTCGCCGGTGAGCTTCTTCATCTGGTGGTTGGCGTTACGGGACTCGAAGCCCTCGCCGAGGGTGTAGCCCTTGACGGTCTGCGCCAGGATGACGGTCGGCGCGCCCTTGTGCTCGACGGCGGCCTTGTAGGCGGCGTACACCTTGCGGGGCTCGTGGCCGGCGCGGGAGGTCTGGAACAGCTCCAGCAGCTTGGCGTCCGACAGGCCCTGGGCGATACGGCCCAGCGCCGGGTCCGACCCGAAGAAGTGCTCGCGCAGGTAGGCGGCGTCGCGGGTGGCGTACGTCTGGAACTGCGCGTCCGGGGTCTCGCGCAGGCGGCGCAGCAGGGCGCCGTCGGTGTCCTGGGCGAAGACCTCGTCCCACGCCCGGCCCCACAGGGACTTGATGACGTTCCAGCCCGCGGCGCGGAACTGGGCCTCCAGCTCCTGCACGATCTTGAAGTTGGGGCGGACCGGGCCGTCCAGGCGCTGAAGGTTGCAGTTGATGACGAAGGTCAGGTTGTCCAGGCCCTCGCGGCCGGCCAGCGCCAGCGCGGCGGTCGACTCGGGCTCGTCCATCTCGCCGTCACCGAGGAACGCCCAGACGTGGGAGTTGGCGGTGTCCTTGATGCCGCGGTGCTCCAGGTAGCGGTTGAAGCGCGCCTGGTAGATCGCGGAGAGCGGGCCCAGGCCCATGGAGACGGTGGGGAACTCCCACAGCCAGGGCAGGCGCCGCGGGTGCGGGTACGAGGGCAGGCCGTCGCCGGCCGCCTCCTGGCGGAAGCGGTCGAGCTGGTCCTCGGTGAGGCGGCCTTCGAGGAAGGCGCGGGCGTAGATGCCGGGGGAGGCGTGGCCCTGGATGTAGAGCTGGTCGCCACTTCCGTCGCCTTCCTTGCCCCGGAAGAAGTGCTGGAAGCCGGTCTCGTAGAGCCAGGCCGCCGAGGCGAAGGTGGCGATGTGGCCGCCGAGGCCGAGACGGGAGCCGCGGGTGACCATGGCGGCCGCGTTCCAGCGGTTCCACGCCGTGATCCGGGCCTCCATCGCCTCGTCACCCGGGAACTCGGGCTCGGCGGAGGTCGGGATGGTGTTGACGTAGTCGGTTTCGAGCGGCGCGAGGCCCGGGGCACCGGTGTGCTCCACGGCACGGCGCATCAGGTAGGCGGCGCGGTGCGGACCGGCCGCCTTCGTGACGGCGTCCAGGGACGCGCGCCACTCGGCCGTCTCCTCCGGGTCGCGGTCCGGGACCTGGTCGAGCTGGCTGTACGGCATACGTACGGGATCGGGCATGGGTGGCCCCTTTCCGGACGGAGGAGGGAGGTGCGATGAGTGCTTTGGCAGGCAGGGGTCGCGCCCCACGGACGACGATACGCCTCTGATCGATGATCGATCAACGCAAGTTGAAGGAAAAACCGCAGGTCGGCACGGGGTGCCAGCCTTTTAGGCACGGGGTGCCAGGCTGTCTGCGGCTCCGAATCGAAGGGGAGAACGGTCCCCGGCCTGCGCGTCAGACCCTGGGCGCGCAGCTCAGTACGTGAGTCTTCAGCAGCTCGCCGATCCTCGGGTCGCGCCGCCGGAACGCGTCCACGATCTCCTGGTGGTCCCGCGCGTGCGACCGCGGCTCCGGGCTGAACCAGCGGATCGACAGCGTCGTCCACACCTCGACACCCAGCGACTCCCAGGTGTGCAGCAGCACGGCGTTGCCGGCGGCGCGCACGATCTCGCGGTGGAAGGCCACCGTGTGCCGCACCTGCGCCTCACCGTCGCCGTGCCGGTCCGCCGCGCACAGCGCCGCCACCTCGCGGTCCAGCGCCGCGGTGTCCTCGGCCAAGCGCCCGGCGGCCAGCTCCGCCGCCACCTGCTCCAGGCCGGCCCGCACCGGGTAGCTCTCCTTGAGGTCGTCGGCGGTCAGGTTCCGTACCCGTACACCCTTGTTCGGAGCCGACTCGATCAACTGGAGCGACTCCAGCTCACGCAGCGCCTCCCGTACGGGCGTCTGGCTGACCTCCAGCTCGACCGCGATCCGCCGCTCCACGATCCGCTCACCGGGCTGCCAGCGGCCGCTGACGATCCCTTCCAGGATGTGCTCGCGGATCTGCTCGCGGAGCGAATGGACGACGGGCGGGGTCATGACGTGCTCCTTCAGAGCGTGCGGCAGACGGCGGCCGGGGCCCGGCACCGGAAGGCGGTACGGGAGACCACCGCGGGACGGCCATTATCCGTGCAACGAAAACGGGTCGGCCCCGGCTCGTACGAACTTGTACGAACCGGGGCCGACCCTGCACACCTACGCGGTGGCTACCGTGTTCAGAGACCGATCTCGGTCTCGAACTCGCCGGCCTCCAGGATCTGCTTGACCGTCGTCAGGTAACGGGCCGCGTCGGCACCGTCCACCAGGCGGTGGTCGTAGGAGAGCGCCAGGTAGGTCATGTGGCGCACGGCGATGGTCTCGCCCAGCTCCGGGTGGTCGACGACCACCGGGCGCTTGACGGTGGCGCCGATGCCCAGGATGCCGACCTGGTTCGGCGGCACGATGACCGTGTCGAACAGCGCACCGCGCGAGCCGGTGTTGCTGATCGTGAAGGTCGCGCCCGACATGTCGTCCGGGCTGATCTTGTTGGTGCGGACCTTGCCGGCCAGCTCCGCGGTCTTCCGGGCGATGCCGGCGATGTTCAGGTCGCCCGCACCCTTGATGACCGGGGTCATCAGGCCCTTCTCCGCGTCCACCGCGATACCGACGTTCTCGGTGTCGAAGTAGGTGATCGTGCCCTCGTCCTCGTTGATCCGGGCGTTGACGACCGGGTGGGCCTTCAGCGCCTGGACAGCGGCCTTGACGAAGAACGGCATCGGCGAGAGCTTGACGCCCTCACGCTGCGCGAAGGCGTCCTTGGCCTTGTTGCGCATCCGCATGATCTTGGTGATGTCCACCTCGACCACGGAGGTGAGCTGCGCCTGGCCGTGCAGGGCCTTCATCATGTTGTCGCCGATGACCTTGCGCATCCGCGGCATCTTGACGGTCTGGCCGCGCAGCGGCGACGCCTCGATGGCAGGGGCCTTCGAAGCGGCCGGAGCGGCGGCAGCGGCCGGGGCGGCCTGCTGCTTGGCGGCCTCGGCGGCGGCGATGACGTCCTGCTTGCGGATACGGCCGCCGACGCCGGTGCCCTTGACCGAGCCCAGGTCCACGCTGTTCTCCTGGGCCAGCTTGCGGACCAGGGGGGTGACGTACGCGGCGTCCGCCTCACCCGCGGCCGGGGCCGGGGTGACGGGGGCGGCAGCCGGAGCCGGAGCCGGCGCCGGGGCCGGAGCGGCCGGGGCCGGGTCCGGGGCGGGGGTGGTGACCTGCTGCGGCGCGGGCGCCGAGGGGGCCTGGGGGGCCGGAGCCTCCTGCTTGGGCGCCTCCTGCTTGGGGGCCTCCTGGGCAGGGGCCGGAGCCGGGGCGGCGGGGGCCTGGGCCGGGGCAGCGCCCTTCTGGCCGATGACGGCCAGCTTGGCGCCGACCTCGGCGGTCTCGTCCTCGCCGACCACGATCTCCAGCAGCACACCGGCGGCCGGGGCGGGGATCTCGGTGTCGACCTTGTCGGTGGAGACCTCCAGCAGCGGCTCGTCCTCGGCCACCTCCTCGCCGACCTCCTTGAGCCAGCGGGTGACGGTGCCCTCGGTCACGCTCTCGCCGAGCGCGGGGAGGACGACGTCGGTACCCTCGGCACCGCCGGCGGGGGCCGCGGGGGCCTCCTGCTGCGGGGCTTCCTGGGCCGGGGCCTCCTGGGCCGGAGCCGCGGCGGGCTCGGGCTCGGCGGCGGGCGCCTCGGCCTGCGCCGGGGCGGACTCGGCCGCGGGGGCACCGCTGCCGTCGTCGATGATGGCCAGCTCGGCGCCGACCTCGACGGTCTCGTCCTCGGCCACCTTGATGGAGGCCAGCACGCCGGCGGCGGGGGCGGGGATCTCGGTGTCGACCTTGTCGGTCGACACCTCCAGCAGGGGCTCGTCGGCCTCGACGCGCTCACCCTCGGCCTTCAGCCAGCGGGTGACGGTGCCCTCGGTGACGCTCTCGCCGAGCGCCGGAAGGGTTACGGAAACCGCCATGGTTTCTCTTGCTCCTTACAGAAAAGTGCGGATGTGGTCGCGCCCGGACCGGGATCAGTCGTGGGAGTGCAGAGGCTTGCCGGCCAGGGCCAGGTGGGCCTCGCCGAGCGCCTCGTTCTGCGTCGGGTGCGCGTGGATGAGCTGCGCAACCTCGGCCGGCAGGGCCTCCCAGTTGTAGACCAGCTGGGCCTCGCCGACCTGCTCGCCCATACGGTCACCGACCATGTGGACGCCGACCACGGCACCGTCCTTGACCTGGACGAGCTTGATCTCGCCCGCGGTCTTGAGGATCTTGCTCTTGCCGTTGCCCGCGAGGTTGTACTTCAGAGCGACGACCTTGTCGGCACCGTACAGCTCCTTGGCCTTCGCCTCGGTGATACCCACCGAAGCGACCTCGGGGTGGCAGTACGTCACGCGCGGCACGCCGTCGTAGTCGATCGGCACGGTCTTGACGCCGGCCAGCCGCTCCGCCACCAGGATGCCCTCGGCGAAGCCGACGTGCGCGAGCTGGAGGGTCGGGACGAGGTCACCGACGGCCGAGATCGTCGGCACGTTGGTCTGCATGTACTCGTCGACCAGGACGTAGCCGCGGTCCATGGCGACCCCGGCCTCCTCGTAGCCCAGGCCCTGGGAGACCGGGCCGCGGCCGATGGCGACCAGCAGCACCTCGGCCTCGAAGGACTTGCCGTCGGCCAGCGTGACCTTGACGCCGTCCTGGGTGTACTCGGCCTTGTCGAAGAAGGTGCCCAGGTTGAACTTGATGCCGCGCTTGCGGAAGGCCCGCTCCAGCAGCTTGGAGCTGTTCTCGTCCTCGACCGGGACGAGGTGCTTGAGGCCCTCGACGATGGTCACGTCGGTGCCGAAGGACTTCCACGCGGAGGCGAACTCGACGCCGATGACGCCGCCGCCCAGCACGATCGCGGACTTCGGCACGCGGTCCAGCTTCAGCGCGTGGTCCGAGGAGATGATCCGGTCGCCGTCGATGGTCAGGCCCGGCAGGGACTTCGGCACGGAGCCGGTCGCCAGCAGGATGTGGCGGCCCTGGACACGCTGGCCGTTGACGTCGACGGAGGTGGGGGAGGACAGCCGGCCCTCTCCCTCGATGTAGGTCACCTTGCGGGAGGCGACCAGGCCCTGCAGCCCCTTGTACAGGCCCGAGATGACCTCGTCCTTGTACTTGTGGACGCCCTCGATGTCGATGCCGTCGAAGGTGGCCTTGACACCGAACTGCGCGGCTTCGCGGGCCTGGTCCGCGATCTCGCCGGCGTGCAGCAGGGCCTTGGTGGGGATGCAGCCGTTGTGCAGGCAGGTGCCGCCGAGCTTGTTCTTCTCGATCAGGGCGACGTCCAGGCCCAGCTGCGCCCCGCGCAGGGCAGCGGCGTAACCACCGCTACCGCCTCCGAGGATCACTAGGTCGAAAACGGTGCTGGCGTCGTTCGCCACGTCACGTCCTCCATGCATGGGTACGCCGGAGCCGGTCGTCGGTGACCGGGCGGCGGCTGTTGATCGGCCGCTTCTTGGATCGGCCCTGGGTAAGGGGGGCCCTGTCCTGCCAAGAACCCATCTTCGCACTTGTTGAACGCGACCGGGACGGCGGGCCGGGCCAGGGGACGGCACGACGGCCGTTCCGAGGGGTTGCGCGCGCGGTTACTCAGGCGTACGGGCGTACGGATTTCGTCGAGGGCGAACACGCGCGTACGGCCCCGGGCGCCGGGCCCGGGGCCGTACCGACGAATACGTCACCACCGCCATGAACGCGGCAACCGCGTCAGGGTCAGCCGAGGTCCCCGTCCGCGGTGTGCTCGGCCAGCCGCACCAGGGTGCGGACCGCGGAGCCGGTGCCACCCTTGGGGGTGTAACCGAACGGCGCGCTCTCGTGGAAGGCCGGGCCGGCGATGTCCAGGTGCGCCCAGGTGATGCCCTCGCCCACGAACTCCTGGAGGAAGACCCCGGCCAGCAGGCCGCTGCCCGCCCGCTCGCCGACGTTCTTCAGGTCGGCCACCGGGGAGTCCATGCTCCGGCGCAGCTCGGACGGCATCGGCATCGGCCAGGACGGCTCGCCGGCCGCCTCCGCGATCTCGTGCAGGCTCGCCCGGAAGGCGTCGTCGTTGGACATGATCCCGAAGGTCCGGTTGCCCAGCGCCATCACCATCGCGCCGGTCAGCGTCGCGACGTCCACGATCGCGTCGGGCTGCTCCTCCGAGGCGCGGGTCAGCGCGTCGGCCAGCACCAGGCGGCCCTCGGCGTCGGTGTTCAGCACCTCGACGGTCTTGCCGTTGTACATGGTCAGCACGTCGCCGGGGCGCATCGCGTTGCCCGAGGGCATGTTCTCGGCGAGCGCCAGCCAGCCGGTGACGTTGACCCGCAGGCCCAGGCGGGCGGCGGCCACGACCGCGGCGAACACCGCGGCGGCGCCGCTCATGTCGCACTTCATGGTCTCGTTGAAGCCGGCCGGCTTCAGGGAGATGCCGCCCGAGTCGTAGGTGATGCCCTTGCCGACGAGCGCCAGGGTCTTTTCGGCCTTCGGGTGGGTGTAGGCGATCCGCACCAGCCGCGGCGGGTTGTCCGAGCCCTGGCCGACGCCCATCAGGCCGCCGTAGCCGCCCTTCTTCAGGGCCTTCTCGTCCAGCACCTCGACCTTGAGGCCGAACTCCTTCGCGGCGGCCTGGGCCTGCGCGGCGAACGACTTCGGGGTGAGGTCGTTGGAGGGGGTGTTGATCAGGTCGCGGGCGCGGTTGACCTCGGCGGCCAGCGTCTCGGCGCGCTCGGCGGCGGCCTTGTAGGCCTTGTCGCGCGGCTTGCCGCCGAGGATCGCGATCTCGGCCAGCGGCGCCTTGCCGTTGCCCTCGGTCTTCTTGGTCCCGCGGGCGGTCTTCGCGTCGCCGCCGCTGCGGTACGCCGTGAAGGCGTACGCGCCGAGCAGCGCGCCCTCGGCGACCGCCGCGGTGTCCCCGGCGTCCCCGGCGGGCAGCGCGAAGGCCGCCTTCTTGGTGCCTGCCAGGGCACGGGCGGCGGCGCCGGCGCCGCGGCGCAGCACCTCGGGGTCGTACTCCTCGTCCTTGACCGGGGCGTCGCCCAGGCCGACCGCCAGGACGACCGCCGCCTTCAGGCCGGACCCGGCCGGCAGCTTGGTGACCTCGCCCTCGGCACCGCTCGCACCGAGGGTCTCCAGGACGGCGGCGAGCCCGCCGTCGAACGCCTTGTCCACGGCTTCGGCGCCGGGGGCCAGTACGACGCCCTTGGCGCCCTTGGCCACGCCGACGACAACGGTGTCCGCACGCAACGTCGCGGCGGAGGATGTGCTGAGGGTCAGTGCAGTCACGGTGATGAGAGTCCTGTTCCGTCCGGTTGTCCGTTCGCGCCGAGGGCGCTGCTGCGGCCGAGCCTACGCTCGGGGGCGCCGGACGTAACCGCTTGATGCCGTATCGGCCCGGCCTGTCACATCTTCACCACCTGTCGCAGGAGCCCCAACACTTCGGTGAATCGGGGGAGTTGGCGGTTCCGCGGGTCGCCCGGCCCGCCCGTACGCCGGGTCCCGCCGTCAATCTCCGTGCGCCGGATGAGACGTGCGTCACAGTAGTGGCGACTGCGGGATAGACGGACGCGAACCTTCGCATGATGTCCACGAGCCTGCCCGGTGCCGCTTCCGGAAGCAGGGGGGACTTCCGGGGGGAAGGGACTGCGCCCATGGGCAGTAACGGCACGCCGGTCACCGGACCGGCCAAGGTTTTGACCGCACTCGCCGCAGCGATGATCACGGCACTGCCGCTGGCGGTGAGCACCCCCGCCGCCGCACGGGACGCGCCCGCGGCGGCGGACCTGACACCCCGTATCGACCTGCGGGTCCTGGTCGTGAGCGACGGCGGCGAGTCCACCGACGCGATCGTCGCCGAACTGCGCGGCCAGGGCGTCCCGTACACCACCGTCGACCTGACGAGCCCCGGCCGCCCGGTGATCGACGCGGCGTTCCTCGGCGACACCGTGGACGGCCGGCCGCGCGCCAAGTTCCAGGGCGTCGTACTGCCGAACGACAACCCCTTCGGCACTGCCGCCTCCACCGAGCTGGCCGCCCTGAAGGCGTACGAGACCACGTACAAGATCCCGCAGGTGGACGCGTACACCTACGCCCGGCCCGACGTCGGCCTGCGCACGCCCGACGACGGCGGTTACGCCGGGGTGCTGGACGGTTTCGCCACCCGCACCACCGCTGCGGGCAAGGCGGGCCCCTTCGGCTACCTCAAGGGCGCGGTGCCCTTCGAGGACGCCGACCCGCAGGTCTCCGAGAGCTATGGCTACGTCGCGCAGCCGCTCGCCGACCCGCCCGCCGGGGCCACGTTCACGTCGTACCTGGACGCGGCGGTGCCGGGCACCTCAGCGCGCGGCTCGCTGATCGGCGAGTACGCCCGCGACGGCCGCCGCGAACTGGTCGTCACCTTCGCGCAGAACCGCTACCAACAGCAGTTCCGGCTGCTCGCCCGCGGCATCGTGGACTGGCTCACCCAGGGCGTCCACCTGGGTCGCAGCCGTAACTACTTCTCCGTCCAGGTCGACGACGTCTTCGCCCCGGACGCCCGCTGGGACGTCGAGAACAACTGCACCCCCGGCGACTTCGACTGCCCCTCCGGCGTCCCGGACACCACCCCGGTCCGGATGAGCGAGGCGGACGCCGCGTACGCCGCCCAGTGGCAGCGCGACAGCGGCTACCGGCTCGACATGGTCTACAACGCGGGCTCCGGCGAGGAGTGGAAGGCGGAGCACGGCGGGGTGGACGCGATGGCCGACCGGCTGCTCGCCGACAAGGGCGAGTACCGCTGGGTCAACCACACCTGGACCCACCCCTTCCTCGGCTGTGTCCAGGACACCTCGACCGTGCCCTGGCGCTGCGCCAAGGACTTCTTCGGCAACACCCGGTGGACCGGCCGCGGCGAGATCACCGCCGAGATCGAGAAGAACCACGCCTGGGGCGTGGCCAAGGGCCTGGACGTGGACCCCGCGGAGCTGGTCACCGGCGAGCACTCCGGCCTGAAGACCCTGCCGCAGCAGCCGCAGGACAACCCCAACCTCGGCCCCGCGCTCGCCGCCACCGGCGTCAAGTGGCTGGCGAGCGACAACTCGCGGGAGTCCGCGCAGCGCCCGGCCGGTGCGGCGCTGACCGTACCGCGCTACCCGATGAACGTGTACTACAACGTGGGCACGGCGGCCGAAGAGGTCGACGAGTACAACTGGATCTACACGAGCAAGGCCGACGGCGGCAGCGGGATCTGCGAGACCGACCCCCACTCCACCTGCATGCCGGCGCCGCTGCCGACGGACACCGGCTACGCCTCGTACATCGTCCCGCAGGAGGCGCGGACCGCCCTCGGACATGCACTGGCCAACGATCCGCGGCCGCACTACATCCACCAGTCGAACCTCGCCGAGGACCGGATCGCCTACCCGGTTCTGGACAAAGTTCTGGCCGACTATCGGGGGTTCTTCGAGGACAGCACCCCGGTCGTCAATCAGCGGCACCGGGACATCGGGCGCGAGATGCAGCAGCGTGCGGCCTGGCAGCAGGCCCTGGACGCCGGTTCGGTGACGGCGTACAGAATCGGTGACGTTGTCACCGTCACGTCGCCGGCCGGGGTGGCGGCTGCGGCTACGATGCCCGACGGAACCAGAAAGCAACTCGCCGACGGGACCGCGGAATTCGGCGAACGCTACGCCGGACGGGTATCGGAGTGGGCCACAGCGCAGTCGCCCGGAGCGGCCATCACGCTCAAGCTTCCGACGACCGCCTGACACGTCCCCGGCTCCGCCCGGCCCGCGCACCCGGCCGGGCGCGCCGGGACCGGGCGGCCGGTGACCGCCGCATCCCCTCACCGCCGCATCCCTCACCGCCACCGCCGATGTCCCGCACCGACCCCTGCCCGCCCGCCACCGTCCCCGAGGGCGCACGGCGGCCGTGCCCGCGCACCGCACACGCGCCCGGCCGCACCCGCGCCCGCACCCCAGCGCGTCGCACCACAGCACTCCCCACCACAGCACTCCCCACCACGGCACGCCGCGCCCGGTACGCAGCAGCACAGCAGGTCGCAGCACAGCACCGCGCACCACAGCTCCCGCACCGATGGACCCGCACGGAACCACCGCGCCCGCACCGAAGCACCGGTGCACGACGGCGCACCGCACCCGTACACCTGGACGGACGCGCAGGTACGGACGCGTCCGCACAGGCGTCCCGCGGCCGTGCCCGCACACCGGCGCCGGCCCACCGCACCCCCGCCCCCGCAGCACCGCACGCTCCCACGCCTCGCACCCGCACGTCCCCGCACGTCAGTACCGCACGTCAGCGCGTGCACGTCCCCGCAGTTCCGCACGCGCGCACCGCACCAGGCCGGCACGGCCGCCGGCCGCGCGACGCGCCCGCACGGTGCCCGCAGCACCCGCGCCGCCCGCGCTTTCCGTACCGCTCCAATCAGCACTCACTCCCGGGGGGAAATCGCCATGAACGCAACCCTGTACGAGGTCGGCAGCCCACATCGGCAGCCCGACGACGGGCCGCAGCCCGGCAGGCACGTCACCATGCTCACCGAGGGCACCTACCCGCACGTCCACGGCGGCGTCTCCACCTGGTGCGACCAGCTCGTACGGGGTATGCCCGAAGTCCGCTTCAACGTCATCGCGCTCACCGGCAGCGGCCGTGAGCCGGTGACCTGGGACCTGCCCGACAACGTCTACGCGCGCTCCTCCGTACCCATGTGGGGCCCGCCGCCGGGCCGGCGCACCGCCGGGCTCCTCCGGGGGCGCGACCGCCGCCGCTTCGTCGACACCTACGAGCGCTTCCTGCTGTCCATGCTGGACCCGCAGTCCTGCACCGACTTCGGCACCGAGCTGTACGCACTGGCCGCGCTGGCCCGCGAGGGGCGCCTGAGCGCCGCGCTGCGCACCGAGTCCGCGCTGCGTTCCCTGATGTGGATCTGGACGCTGCCGCACGTCGCCACGCGCGCGGCCGACCCCACCGTGCACGACGCGCTGACCGCCACCGACCTGCTCGAACACGCGCTGCGGCCGCTGTCCGTACGGGTGCCGGAGGACAGCGTCGCGCACGCGGTCAGCAACGGGCTGGCCTGTCTGCCCGCGCTCGCCGCCAAGGAGTTCGACGGCGTACCGTTCCTCCTCACCGAGCACGGCATATACCTGCGCGAGCGCTACCTCGGCTACCGCTCCGACGCCCAGCGCTGGCCCGTCAAGGCCCTGATGCTCGGCTTCTACCGGCAGCTCACCATCGAGAGCTACCGGGCCGCCGACCTCGTCACGCCGTGCAACAAGTACAACAAGCGCTGGGAGGAGCGCGGCGGCACCCCGCCCGAGAAGATCCGCACCGTCTACAACGGCGTCGACGTCCAGCAGTTCCCGCACGCCGAACAGGAGCCGGACACGCCGACGCTGAGCTGGGCCGGGCGGATCGACCCGATCAAGGACCTGGAAACCCTCGTCCGCGCCTACGCGCTGTGCCGCGCCGAGGTCCCCGACCTGCGGCTGCGCCTGTTCGGCGGGGTGCCGGCCGGCGGCGAGGCGTACCGGACCCGCTGCGAGAAGCTGGCCGCCTCGCTCGGCGTGACCGACGGGCTGAGCTGGGAGGGACGCATCGACGACGTGGCCCGCGCCTACGCGGCCGGCAGCGTCGTCATGCTCTCCAGCATCTCCGAGGGCTTCCCGTTCAGCCTGATAGAGGCCATGTCCTGCGGCCGCTCGACCGTCTCGACCGACGTCGGCGGGGTGCGCGAGGCGGTCGGTGACACCGGGCTCGTCGTACCGCCCCGCGAACCCGAGGCGATGGCCAAGGCCACCCTGGAACTGCTCAAGGGCGGCTGGGAGAAGCGCGCCGAACTGGGCAGCCGGGCCCGGCAGCGGGTCATCGACCAGTTCACGCTGCGCCGCTCCGTCGACGGCTTCCGCACCATCTACCGCGAACTCGACGGCGCGGGCCGACAGGCCGCCGAACAGCAGCAGGACGAGTGGACCCGCCAACTGCGCGGGCCCTGGAACGCCCCCCTCGCCGCCGACGGGGCCGGCTGGTGAGCGGATCCCTGTGGCTGGTGCCGGGGGAGGGCGGCACGGACCGGGTGGACGACCTGCCGGACGTACCGCGGCCCCGGCGCCCGCACTGGGCCGCCCCCGACCCGGTCGACGAACTCGCGGGACGGATGGGCGGCCTGATCGCCGCCGCCGTGCACCCCGACGAGATCGCCGCCATCATCGAGTCCGACGGCATGAGCGACGACCAGATCAAACTCACCTACGGGCGGGAGAACTCCTTCGCCCTCGCCGAGGATCTCTACGCACGGGTTCCGCGCAGCTACCCGGAGCCGGACCGCGCGGTCACCGACCCCTGGCGGGTCAGCCTGCTCGGCTGCCTGCTGCGCGCCCTGGTCTTCGCTCTGCCAGGACTCGCCTACGTCGTCGGCTCCCACCTGCTGTCCGGCCCGCCGGACGCCCGCGGGCTGCCCGCCGGAACGATGCCGCTGCTCGCCGGCGCCCTGGCCGGCTGGGTCTGGAACCAGGCGCTCGCCCACCGCGCGTACTCCTGGCTCGGCCTGGGCGCCCGGCGGGCCGCCGCCCGGGCCCTGGCCGTCGGCGCGCCGCTCGGCGCGCTGGCCGGTGCGGCGGTCGCCTGGGGCGTCGGCGCCGCCGACGCGGACGCGCCCGGTGCGGTGGCGTTCGCCGCGGGCCAGGCGGCCTACTTGGGCGCGGCCACCACCCTGCTCGTCTTCGGCCGGGAGCGGTGGCTGCTGTGCGCCCTGGCCCCGGTCGCGCTCGGCGCCGTGCTGATGGCGGTGTACGTGCCGCCGGACGCCGTACGGGCCGCGCTGCTCGTCCTGTCGCTCGGCGCGGCCGTCGCGCTGGCCGCCGTCACCGTCCTGCGCTGCCGCCGTGAGCCGCGGCAGGACGGGCCTGCGCCGCGGGCCGTGGCGTCCGTGCCGTACGGGGTCTTCGGGCTGGCCATCGGGGTGCTGGTGCTGCTCACGGCGCTCGGCGACGTGCTGCGGTACGGGGCCCACGCCGAGGTCGCGGCACCCGCGGCGGTGGCCCTCACGCTCAGCATGGGCCCGGCCGAATGGCTGCTGTACCGCTACCGCAGCCGGGCCGTCGCCGGGCTGCGCGCGAGCACCACCCCGGCCGGGTTCCGGCGCGCGACCTCCGGCGCGCTGGCCCGGTGCCTGGCCTGCTACCTCGCCGTGCTCGCCCTCCTCGGCGGCGTCGGCAGCCTGCTGTGGCGGCAGGGGCCGCCGATGGACGCGGCACACGGCCTGGGGCTGCTGTGCCTGGGCGTGGTGCTGTGGACCGCGCTGCTCCTCCAGGCGTTCGGGGCGGTGCCGGTCGCGGCGGCGGTGTGCGGGCCGGCCGCGGCCGTCCAGACCGTGGTCCTGGTGACCGGCCCGCTGTCCCCGGCCGTCGCCCAGTTGACGGTCTGCGGCGCCGCCGCGCTCGTCCTGGCCGCCGCGGGTTCGGTACTGCTGGGACGGGCCACGGCGCACCGCTGAGGGGGCCGGGGGAGGCACCGTAGAGCCGGGAGACGCCCGCCGAGGGGGCCGGGGCCGAAGGCCAACCCGCCCGGAAATTTCCCCCCTTGGCCGGTGACGGGTACCGGGTCGGGGTGCCGTCGTGGGTCCTCGTATGCTCAGCATCTCGTCCCATTTCCGACAGGAGCCACCGAACCATGACCCGGCCGTCCTCGCGGCAGCCCCGGCCGTCCTCCCGCCGCCTGCTGGTCCCGCTCTACGAGCACCCGGCCGAACGCCCGGACGTCTGGCGGCGGCTGATCGCGGCGGCGCCGGATCTCTACGGCGTGGTGCTCAACCCGGCCAGCGGCCCCGGTACCGCCCCCGATCCGGAATTCGCCGCGGTCGCCGGGCGGTTACGGGAAGCGGGCGTACGCGTCCTGGGCTACACCGACACCGCTTACGGGCGCCGCCCGCACGCGACCGTCGTCCAGGACCTGTTGCGGCACCGCGACTGGTACGGGGCCGACGGCGCGTTCTTCGACCAGGCCGCCGCCGAGGCCGGACTGCTCGCGCACTACCGTCGTCTGGCGGTCGCGGCGCGCGCCGCCGGGGCCGGCACCGTGGTCCTCAACCACGGTCTCCATCCGCACCCCGGTTACCTCGACTTCGCCGACCTCCTGGTCACCTTCGAGAACACCTGGGCGGCGTACGAGAACGCCGAGGTCCCGGAGTGGACGGCCCACCACCCGCCCGAACGGTTCTGCCATCTCGTCCACGGCCTCCCCGCGTCCTGCGCGGAGGCCGCATTCGAGCTGGCCCGGCAGCGTGGGGCCGCCGTGCACTGCGCCGTCACCGGCACCGCGCCGCACCCCTGGGACGCCCTACCCCCCTTCCTGGAGATCGCCCGATGACGCCCCCGCACCTCCGCAAGAACCCCCTGCGCAAGGGCCTTCTGCGCAAGAGACGCCCCGTCTCCCTCTCGCTCCTCCTCGGCTCGCTGCTGCTCGTCACCACCGCCTGCTCCCAGGCACCGGCCGGCTCGGGCGACCAGCCCGGCCACGGCGCGAGCACCGGCCCCACCAGCTCGAACAGCGCCAGCCAGGCGAGCAGTTCGGGCAGCTCAGGAGGGGGCAAGTCCCGCACCGTGTGGCACCCCGAGGTCGGCGTCGACTGGCAGTGGCAGCTCACCGGCACGTTCGACCCGTCCGTCGATGCGCCCGTCTACGACATCGACGGTTTCAAGCAGGACGCCTCCGTCGTCGCCGACCTCCACAAGCGCGGCCGCAAGGTCATCTGCTACATCAGCGTCGGCGCCCACGAGGACTTCCGCCCGGACGCGTCCCGCTTCCCCAAGGACGTCATCGGCGAGGAGAACGGCTGGGAGGGCGAGAAGTGGCTCGACATCCGCCGCCTGGACGTGCTGCGCCCGCTGATGGCCAAGCGCTTCGACATGTGCCGTGACAAGGGCTTCGACGCGGTCGAGCCGGACAACGTCGACGGCTACAAGAACGACACCGGCTTCGACCTGGACGAAGAGGACCAGCTCGCCTTCAACCGCATGATCGCCGAGCTGGCCCACGACCGCGGCATGTCCGTCGGCCTCAAGAACGACCTCGACCAGATCCCCCAGCTCGTCGGCGACTTCGACTTCGCCGTCAACGAACAGTGCGCCGAGTTCGACGAGTGCGCCAAGATGACCCCCTTCATCAAGGCCGGCAAGCCCGTCTTCCACGTCGAGTACAAACTCCAGGCCGCCCAGTTCTGCCCGGCGACGAAGCGCCTGCACTTCAGCTCGTTGCAGAAGCGGAAGGACCTGGACGCCTGGCGCAAGGCCTGCTGACCCTGACACCGGGCCGGAAGGCGTGAAGCGGGCCCCGCCCATGGCGCGGGGCCCGCTTTCTGCTGTGTGGGCCCTCAGCCCAGCGCCAGCACCACCACCGCCGTCAGCCCCGTCGTCTCCGCGACGGCGCCGAAGACGTCGCCGGTGATACCGCCGAAACGGTGGCGGCAGCGGCGCAGGGCCGCCTCTCCGACGGCGAGGGCGAGGAGGGCGGCCAGGGCGGTGTGGAGGGCGCCGTGGCCGCCGGTGCGAGCACCCAGGGCCGCGGCGAGGGCGACGACGGTGGCGGCCGCGACGGCCGCCGCGGGCAGCGGCACCGTGCCGGCCACGGCGGCGCCCAGTCCTTCGGGGCGGGCCGGGGGGACGCCGGGGCGGGCGGCGAGGGTGAGGGCGCAGCGGGCGGTCACCGCCGCGACCACGGCGGCCGTCGCGCCGTCGGCCCAGCCCTGTTCGTACAGACGGGCGAGGGCGGCCACCTGGGCCAGCAGGGTGAAGAGCAGGGTGATGACGCCGAACGGACCGATGTCGGACTGCTTCATGATGCGCAGCGCGTCCTCGGCGGGCTTGCCACTGCCCAGTCCGTCGGCGGTGTCGGCGAGCCCGTCCAGGTGGAGGCCGCGGGTGAGGACGGCGGGGACGGCCGCGGTGGCGACGGCGGCGAGGAGGGGGCCGCTGCCCAGGAGGAGGAGCCCGGTGCCCAGGGCGGCCGCGGCCAGGCCGATCACCAGCCCGGCGACCGGCGCGCACAGCATGCCGCCGCGTGCCGCCGGCCGGTCCCAGCGGCGGAGCCGTACGGGCAGCACGGTCAGCGTGCCGAAGGCGAAGCGCATGGCGTCCCCGAGGGTGGGGGAAGGCGAGGGGCCGGACGGGGCGGCGGCGTCGTTCATCGCGGCAGGCTAACCCGGCTGCCGTGGACCGGACGGCGCTAAATTGCCCCTATACGCGACAAATGGGGAGTACGTGGCATGGGTCACTGGTGGTTCCGCAACATCATCGAGCCGGGGAAGCTGCCCCTGCTGCTCGCGCTCGTCTCCTTCATGCTGACCTTCGTCGTGACCCGGATGATCACCCGGCTGATCCGGGCCGGGAAGGGCCCCTTCCGGAACATCTCGCCGGGCGGCCTGCACATCCACCACGTCGTGCCGGGCGTGGTGCTCATGGTGGTCGGCGGGTTCACCGCGCTGGCCGGCGGGCGCCACGGCTACGGGTCGGGCATAGCGGCGGTGCTGTTCGGGATGGGGGTCGGGCTGGTGCTGGACGAGTTCGCGCTGATCCTGCACCTGGACGACGTGTACTGGAGCGAGCAGGGCACCAAGAGCGTGGAGATCGTGATCGTCACGGCCGCGCTGGTGGCGCTGATCCTGGGCGGCGCCCTGCCGTTCGGGGTGAACGAACTGGGGCCCGACGAGTTCCACAACCGCTTCCGGGTGGTCCGGACGGTGGGGGTCAACTTCCTCTTCGCCCTGGTGGCGCTCTTCAAGGGGAAGGGCCGGATGGCGGTGATCGGGGTGTTCGTACCGTTCGTCGCGCTGTTCGGCGCCGTCCGGCTGGCCCGGCCGAACTCACCGTGGGCGAAACGGTTCTACCGGCGGCGCCCCAAGGCCCGCGCCAAGGCGAAGGTCCGTGCCTTCCGGCACGACCGGCGCTGGAACGGGCTGCGCCGCCGGGTGAACCACGTCATCGGCGGGGCGCCGACCCACTGAGGGCCGGCGCCCGCCCGCCGTCAGCCGCCGGCCCGCACCTGCTGCTCGCCCCGCGGCTTGCGGCGCCGGTGCAGCGCCTCCCAGACCCCGCACAGCGCCAGCACCGCCACGACCGCGGCGATGTGCTCCCGGCCCGCCAGGTTGTTCTTGATGAACACCACCTCGTAGATCATCGAGAGCACCACCAGCGCACAGGTGAACCACGCCCGGTAGACCCAGCACACGAAGATCCCGAGGCCGACCACCGCCGCCGACGGGCCGGTGTCGTGCACGAACGCGTCCGTCGGCGGCAGGCCGAGCGGATGGTCCGGGCCGAGCCAGATGCCGATCCGCGCGTACATCGTCCCGGCGAGCGTGGCCGCGTACGCGATCAGCAGCGTCCGGGCCCGGCCCAGACAGATCTCGCAGATCCCGAAGACGATCAGGAGCTGCGCCAGCGCGCCCCACACCGGCAGGTCCAGGGCGGGCACGAACAGCGACAGCGGCGTACGCAGCAGCGCCAGCCACAGGTGCTCGTGGGCCTGGACCGAACCGATGTCCTGGACGAACTGATACCCCCAGGACTGGTTCTGGACGATCTGGAAGAGGGAGGTGAGCAGGACCGCGGAGATCGTCATCGGGATCGCCAGCAGCTTCTTCCTGCGGAGCCCCGACCACACGGTCCGGAACAGCAGGCCCCACTCGGCACGCACGGCGCGGCGCAGGACCGGCTCGCTCATCTCTTCGTCTCCAGGTGTTTGCGGTTGAGCCACTTCGGCAGCCCGGGAGCCTCCAGGAAGCCCTCGGCGCGGGCACTGGCGAGGCCGATGCGCAGCAGGTCGGTGCTCTTTTCGAAGAGCATGTACCGGGGCTCCCAGATGGGCCGGTATTTCGCGTTGGCGCGATAGAGCGATTCGATCTGCCACCACCGGGAGAAGAAGCTGAGCAGCGAGCGCCACAGGCGCAGCACCGGGCCCGCGCCGAGCCGCGAACCGCGTTCGAAGACGGAGCGGAACATTGCGAAGTTCAGTGACACCTGAGTGACGTCCACCTCCTTCGCCCGCTGGATCAGCTCCAGCACCATGAACTCCATCAGCCCGTTCTCGGACTCCCGGTCGCGGCGCATCAGGTCCAGCGACAGGCCCTTGGCGCCCCACGGCACGAAGCTGAGCAGCGCGCGCAGCGCACCGTCGGCGTCGGTGCATTCGAGCATCACGCAGCGGCCGTCACCGGGGTCGCCGAGCCGGCCCAGCGCCATGGAGAAGCCGCGCTCGGTCTCGCCGTCGCGCCAGTCGTCGGCCAGTTCCAGCAGCCGGTCCATCTCGGCCTCGGGAATGTCCTCGTGGCGGCGGATGCGGACGGTGTAGCCGGCCCGCTTGACGCGGTTGTACGCCTGCCGGACGGTGCGCATGGCGCGCCCTTCCAGCGTGAACTCCCCGGTGTCCACGATCGCCTCGTCGCCCAGCTCCAGCGCGTCCAGGCCGTGCCGGGCGTAGATCGTGCCGCCCTCCTCGCTCGCGCCCATCACGGCCGGTGCCCAGCCGTGCGAGCGGGCCTCGGCGAGCCACAGGTCGATGGCGCCGGGCCACGCCTCCGGGTCGCCGATCGGGTCGGCGGAGGCGAGCGAGACCCCGCCGACGACGCGGTAGGTGACGGCGGCCTTGCCGGTGGGGGACCAGATGACGCTCTTGTCGCGGCGCAGCGCGAAGTAGCCCAGCGAGTCCCGGTCGCCCTGGCGGGCCAGCAGGCCGCGCAGCCGCTCCTCGTCCTCCGGGGTGATCGGGTCGGTGCTGCGTACGGAGCGGAAGGCGGCCCACAGCACGAGCAGCAGCAGGAGCGTGCTCATGACGTTGATGACGACGTTGGCCCAGTTCGGCGTGGCGATGCCGGGGAAACGGTCCTCCTCGGCGGCGATGGAGACCAGCCGCATGACGCCGTAGCGCCAGCGGTCCGCGAACGTCGAGTGGTGGCTGTCGTGCGCGGCGTTGGCGACGGTGACCAGCAGCGCCGCGAGCAGCGAGGTGACCAGCAGGCCGCCGAGCGCGACGGCCGCGGCCAGCTTGGGGTTGGAGCGGTCGCCCTTGGCGTAGAACTCCTTGCGGCCCACCAGCAGCGAGACGACGAACAGCAGCGTCACGACGAAGGAGAACCAGTTCTGCCCGTGCTGCCGGAACTCCGGCGCGGCCACCATCGCGAGCGCGAACAGCGCGAGGAACAGCCCGGACAGGATCAGGTTCAGTATCCACGCGGCGCGTTTGCGGCGCCGCATGGTGACCGCGAAGAACAGCGAGAAGACGCCGGACGCGAAACCCGCGGTGAGCAGGTAGGGGGTGAAGAACTCATCGACGTTGTGCCGGCGGATGTCCTGCCCGACCGACACCCACACGGCGCTGAGGACATTGATGAAGGTGACGGCACGCAGGTACCAGACGGCGTACGCGGCGCCGCGTCGTGACCACCGACCGCGGGTGCGGTCCTCATCCGGGCTCAAACGGACTTCTCCCATGAAGCTTGATCATATGGGGGCGCCGTCGACCCCCGGATCCACTGGAATCCGGTCGGCACAGGGCCGCGAGCCGTTGCCGGCCGGCGTCCCTCAGTCGCGTACGGGCAGGTCTGCCGCCAGGGCCGCGGCCGCCTGCACCAGTGGCAGAGCGAGCAGCGATCCCGTCCCCTCGCCAGCAGTGACGCCGTGATCGAGCAAAGGGTTGAGTGCGATCCGGTCCAATGCCTTGGACTGGGCGGGCTCGCCGCTGACCTGCCCGGCCAGCCACCAGTCCGGAGCCCGGAACGCCACCCGCTGCGCCACCAGCGCGCAGGCCGCCGAGACCACCCCGTCCAGGATCACCGGGGTGCGCCGGACCGCGCTCTGCAGCAGGAAACCGGTGATCGCGGCCAGGTCGGCGCCGCCGGTGGCGGCCAGCAGCTCCAACTGGTCGCCGAGGACCGGCCGGGCCCGGCGCAGCGCGTCGCGGATCGCCGCGCACTTGCGCATCCACGCCAGGTCGTCGATGCCCGCGCCGCCGCGCCCGGTGACCACCGAGGCGTCGGTGCCGCACAGGGCGGCGATCAGCGCGCTCGCCGGGGTGGTGCCGCCCACGCTCAGGTCGCCGAGCGCGACCAGGTCCGTACCGGCGTCCGCCTCCTCGTCGGCGACCGCCATGCCCGCCCGGAAGGCCCGCTCGGCCTCTTCGGGCGTCAGCGCGTCCTCGATGTCGATCCGGCCCGAGCCGCGCCGCACCCGGTGCCGGGTGACGTCCTCCGGCAGCTCCGCCGGGTCGCAGTCCACCGCTATGTCCACGACCCGCACCGGGACACCGGCCCGGCGCGCCAGCACCGCCGCCGGGCTGGCCCCGTCCAGCACGTCCCGCACGAGCTGGTGGGCGGTACCGGCCGGGCGGCCCGAGACGTCCAGCGACGCCACCCCGTGGTCGCCCGCGAACAGCACGGCCCGCGGCCGCCCGATCGGCCGTACCGGCACCTGCTGCTGCGCGGCGGCCAGCCACTCGCCCAGCTCGTCCAGCCGCCCCAGGGCCCCGGGCGGCACCGCCAGCCGCTGCCGGCGCTCCTCGGCATCGCGGCGGGCACCGCCGTCGGGGCGCTCGATCAGGTGGGCGAAGTCATCGAGGTTCAGGGCGCTCATTCGGCGCAGATTACCGGGAACCGTGCCCGGCGGCCCGCTCCGGGTCGGGCGGGGCGCCGCGGGTGCCGGGGCCCGCGGCGGTCCGGCCGCCTCCGGGGCCGGGACCCGGGGCGGGCCGCGGCCTGCCGAAGCGGATCTCCGTGACCGTGCGTGCCGGGGTGTGCAGCAGCGGTACGTGCTCCCGCCAGCGCGCCAGGCGCCCGGCGAGCGGTCCGCGGCCGGGCGGCGGCACCTCGCACACCGCGACGATGTTCGGGTGCGCACTCGCCACCCTGGGCCGGTCGGCGGCGTTCATGCCCCAGCGCAGCGGCGGAGCGCCGGGCGCCGCCCGTACGCCCGTACGCGGCCGGTCCCGGCCCACGCACCAGCGGGGCACCGCGTCGAAGACCAGCGCGCCACCGGGCAGCCGCTCCGCGCACGCCGCGAACAGCGCACGGACCTCGGGCGGCCGCAGGAACATCAGCAGCCCGCGCGCGGCCACCACCACCCCGCGCTCCGGCGAGCGGACCGCCTCCAGCCAGCCGGGGTCGGCCACCGGATGTGCGAGGGTCCGCCGCCGGGGCCCGTCCGGCAGCAGCATCCGGCGGACCGCGGCGGTCTCCGGCGGCTCCACGGCCAGCCAGTCCAGCCGCCCGTCGTCCAGCCGCCAGAAGGCGGTGCTCCCCGGCCCCTCGCCGAGCGCCACGACCGTGGCGAAGGGGTGCTGCCGTACATAAGCGCGTACGGCCGCGTCGAGGCGGCGCGAGGTGCTGGTCACCGGACCATCCGTTTCGGTCACCGGACCAGACCACCCGTCCCGGCGGGTCCGGGCAAGCGGACACGGGCGCGGCCCGGCCCGTGTCATCCGCGCAGCGCAAGCGCCTGCCCGGCGACGACCAGCAGGACGTGTTCGCACTCGGCGCCGAACATCGCGTTCAGCCGCCCCAGTTCGTCCCGGAAACGGCGGCCGGACGCGGTCGCCGGCACCACCCCGGAACCGACCTCGTTGCTCACCGCCACCACCGGGCGCAGGGTGCCGCGCACCGCCGCGACCAGCTCGTCCACCCGCGTACGCAGCTCCCGCTCACCGCCCGCCGCCCACTTCTCGTCGTCCCACGCGCCGACCTCGTCCATGGTGTGCGTCAGCCACAGGGCGAGGCAGTCGATCAGCAGCGGCGAGTCGTCCGGGGCGGCCTGTGCGGCGGGCCCGCCCGGCCGGTCCTCCGGCCGGGTGCCGCCTTCCAGGAGCGGCAGCAGGTCGCAGGTCTCCGTCGTACGCCAGGACGCCGGACGGCGCTCCCGGTGGGCCGAGACCCGCGCCGCCCACTCGGCGTCCCCGTCACGGGTGCCGCCGGTCGCGACGTACAGCACGTCCGGGAAGGCGGCCAGCCGCCGTTCGGCCTCCGCCGACTTGCCGCTGCGCGCGCCGCCCAGCACCAGCGTGCGGCGCGGCAGGTCGGGCACCGCGTGGTACTCGCCGACCAGCAGCGACGTGCCGTCCGGCACGGCGCGCGCCCCCGCCGCCGCCAGCCGGCGGTGCAGCTCGGGGCCGGGCGGGACGGTGTGGTCCAGGTGGACGCCCAGCACGTCCGTCGCGGCGTCCACCGCGCCGCTCGCCCGCAGCCGCGCCAGTGCGTCCGGCCGCCCCAGGACGTCCAGCAGGACCATGTCGTACGGGCGGACACCCCGGCCACCCTCGCCCTCGGCCGCACCGGCCGGCGCGGCGCCCGGCGGCAGGTACAGCAGCCGCTCGCCCTCGGCGCCGCCGACCTCGTAGCCGGTGCCCGGCACGTCCACGGCGACGGCCCGCACCCGGTGCCCGTCCAGCAGCGCCAGCTCCCGGCCGTCCGCGACCCGCCCCGGCTGCGGCAGCCCGGCCGGCACCTCCATGGCCGGACCGTCGTGCGGGTGCGAGAGCAGCACCTGCCGTACGGCGGTGAGCGAGTGCCCGGCGCGGGCGGCCGCGAAGGCCGGACCCGGCGTCAGGTCCAGCAGCAGCGCTCCGTCGACGAGCAGCGCGGTGGCCGCGCGCGCCTCGTCGCCGACGGCGGAGGCACAGGCGGCGCAGGGGCAGCCGGGGCGCGGCAGCCCGCGGGGGGCTCCGGTGCCGAGGAGAGTCAGTTCCACCCGCCGATTTTCCCCCGACGGTGCCGACCGGGCGCGCGGGGGCCCGTCTCGACACGGCCGTTAGGCTGCGGAACAGCACGTACGCGGGACGTACGCCGCGCGTTCGCGGGGAATACGCCGCTCGTACGGCGCTCGTACGGAGGACAGCAGCAGGACCGCGCCGCGGCACGCCGCGGCAGCGGTACGCGAACCAGCAGGCACTCGGTGGGACCCAGGAGGCGGACATGGCGTGGACGTGGCGGTTCGAGAAGGCCGACGGTACGGAGACGGAGCCCGCGGTGCAGCCCGAGGAATTCACCACCCAGGGGGACGCGGAGTCCTGGATCGGCGAGGTGTGGAAGGACCTCCTCGAAGGGGGCGCCGACAGGGTGACGCTCTTCGAGGACGGGACCGAGATCTACGCGATGAGCCTCCACGCCGACGTGGGCTGACCCGCGGACCGGCGCCGGCCGGGCCGGGTGGCCCGGCCGGCGCCGCGCCGGATGTTCCGGAACCTGTGCGATGCCGTCATCGGGCCCGGGGCCGGGACTCCCTGACCGCTCACCACGCCACTCGCACCTACCCGTCGTTCTCCGCGCCTTCGTGGCCGGGGAGAACGACCGGAAGCCCGGCGGCTTCCCATGCTTCGAGGCCGCCCGTCACGGTGTAGACGGAGGACCGGCCAGCGCGGATCGCCTGCGCGCCGCCTTGCACGCTGCGGGTGCCCGTGCGGCACACGAAGGCCAGCGGGCCGTCGGGCAGGTCCGACAGCGAAGCCGGCAGCGTGCCGAGCGCGGCGTGGACGGCGCCGGCCGGGTGGCGCGCTGCCCATTCATCGTCTTCCCGGACATCGACCAGCGTGATCTTGCCGTCCACGACGCGGCGATGTGTCTCGGCGGGAGACAGGCCGGCGGGCGGGTGACCGTCGCCGGAGTTCGGGCTCCGTGGCGTGGCGGGCAGGACCGTCCGGACCGCCTCGTAGTTCGAGGCATGGGCGACGGCCATCTGTTGCCCCATCATCGGGCAGACGTTCATCGCCTCTTCCCAATGAGCGGTGGACTCCCATTCCGCCACGTTGACGAGAGGGAAGGTGCTCCCCGGAACGATCGTGCGGAACATGTACGTCCGGATGAACCCGGGTTGCGTGGCCATCACCTCCGCCGCGTCCTGCCAGGCGTCGAGGTACGAACTCTCCTTCTCCTCGTCGACCTCGATCGGGATGATGACGACATGGCGGTTTTCCATCTGCTGTCTCCTCCGCTCCGCAAGGCGTCGCGCTGTCCGGCGTGCCGATTTCCGGACGCAGAGTGCGCGTGCGCACTGCGGAGCGGCAAGTAACATTGCTGAACCGGCAAGCCGGTGAGGGCCGGCGCCTCAGATCGTCCCGAGCGTCACCCGTACCGTCTTCCGCGAGCCGTCCCGGTCGACGGTGACGTCCACCTTGTCGCCCGGCTTGTGGCCCGCCAGCGCCTCCGAAAGGGCCTGCATCGTACGGACGTCCTTGCCGTCGAACTTCACCACGACGTCACCGGCCTCGATGCCCGCCCGGTCCGCCGGACCGCCTTCCTTGACGCTCGCGACGCTCACCCCGGCGCCCTCGAAATCCTGGCCGACCAGGGTGCGGCCGGTGATGCCGAGCGCCGCCCGGCCCGAGTTGGTGACCTTGCCGTCCTTGACGATCTGGTCGGCGATGTTGCGGACGGTGGACGCCGGGATCGCGAAGCCGATGCCGGGCGCCGCGCCCTCGCCCATCTGCGGGTCCGTGGCGGCCAGCGTCGGGATGCCGATGACCTGGTCGGAGAGGTTGACGAGCGCGCCGCCGCTGTTGCCGGGGTTGATGGCGGCGGAGGTCTGCACCATGTTGGCGAGGGTCGCGCCCGTGCCGCCGCCGCTGCTGGGCTCGCTGACGGTGCGTCCGGTCGCCGAGACGATGCCCTGCGTGACGCTGCCGGACAGCCCCAGCGGGCTGCCCATGGCGAGCACGATCTGCCCGATCTCGACCTTCGCGGAGTCGCCGAACGTCGCGGGCTTCAGGTCCTTCGGCGCGTCGTCGATCTTGATGACGGCGAGGTCCTGCTCCGGGTAGGAGGCGACCAGCGACGCGTCCAGGGAGCGGCTGCCGCGCGCCGTGGTGACCTTGAACTTCTTGTCCTCGCCGACGACGTGCGCGTTGGTGACGACATGGCCGCGCGCGTCGTACACCACCCCGGAGCCCAGCCCTTCCCCGGTGGTGATCTGGACGACCGACGGCAGGACGTCCTTGACCACCTTCTGGTACGCGTTCTGGAGGTCGGTGCTGACACTGGGGGCCGCCGCCTCGGCGGGGGAGGTGGCGGCGGCCGCGGAGGCCGGCGAGGAGACGTCCTTGCCGGGCCCGGCGGAGGAGTCGGAGCCGGAGCAGCCGGCCACCAGCGCGGTCGCGCACAGGGCGGCGGCCGCGGCGACCGCCGCCCGGTGGCGGGAAGTCAGTGAAGGCGTCATGGCTGAAGTGTCCCGTCAGGGCGCCCGGTCCGCCGCCTGATCGGGCGCCGTGGCGAGAAACTGCGTCGCCGCCAGCTCCCCGTACAACGGATCGTCCGCCACCAGCCGCGCATGCGTACCGACCGCCCGCACCCGTCCCGCCTCCATCACCACGATGCGGTCCGCGAGCGTCACGGTGGAGAGCCGGTGCGCCACCACCAGCACCGTCGTCGTACGGGCCGCCTCCGCGACGGTCTCCCGCAACGCCAGTTCGTTGACCGCGTCGAGCTGCGAGGTCGCCTCGTCCAGGAGCAGCAGCCGCGGCTCGCGCAGCAGCGCCCGTGCGATCGCCACTCTCTGCCGCTCGCCGCCGGACAGCTTGCTCCCGCGGTGTCCCACCGGCGTGTCCAGCCCCTCGGGCAGCCGTGCGACCAGGCCGTCCAGCCGGGTCCGCACGAGCACCCGGTCGAGCTGCGCGCCGGAGGCGTCCGGCGCCGCGAACAGCAGGTTCTCGCGCAGCGTGCCGGCCAGCACGGGAGCGTCCTGCTCGACGTAGCCGATCGTCGACCGCAACCGGTCCAGCGGCCAGTCCCGTACGTCCGTGCCGTCGACCAGCACCCGGCCGCCGTCCGCCTCGTAGAACCGCTCCAGCAGCCCGAAGACGGTGGTCTTCCCGGCGCCCGACGGCCCGACGAACGCGGTCATGCCGCCGCCGGGCACCGCGAAGTCCACGCCGTGGTGGACCGGCGGCAGATCGGGGCGGTAGCGGAAGGTCACCTGCTCGAAGGTGACGCTCGCGGGCGCCGTGGAAGCGTCGCGCACGGTGCCCGCCGCCTCCGGCTCCGGCTCCACCTCCATCGCCTCGGCCTCCGTCATCCGGGCGACCGCCGCCGACCCCACCTGATAGGCGGACGCCGCCTCCACCAGCCGGGATATCGGGTCGATGAGGTAGAAGAGGTACAGCAGGAACGCGACCAGGGTGGCGATGTCGGTGGCCCCGGACGCCACCCGCGCGCCGCCGACGCCCAGCACGGCCAGGAACGAGAGCTGGACCGCCAGCCCCACCGAGGACAGTGCGACCGACTGCCACTTCGCGGCGCGTACGCCGCCACGCCACGCCTCGCGCGCCGCCGACTCGACGGCCGCGGCCTCCCGCGGCTCCGCGCCCGACGCCTTGACCGTACGGAACGCCCCGAACGTCCGTTCCAGCGCGGTGGATATCGCCCCCACCGCCTCCTGGGCCCGCTTCGTCGCCTTCGCGATCTGCGGCATCACCAGCGCCAGCGAGCCGCCGATCAGCACGATCACACCGACCGTGACTCCGAGCAGCACCGGGTCCAGCAGCGCCATCAGCACGACCGAGCCGATCAGGGTGACACTGCCGGTGCCGGCCGAGACCAGCGACTGGGTGGTGATCGCGCGCAGCAGCGTGGTGTCCGCGGTGACCCGCGACATCAGGTCGCCCGGCCGGCTGCGGTCGACCTCGGACATCCGCAGCCGCAGCAGCCGCGCGACGAGCTGACGCCGGGCGGCGAGCACCACGGACTCCGCGGTCCGTTCCAGGATGTACGCGCCGAACGCCTCGACGGCCGTACCCGCCACCACCAGGACGGTCAGCAGCACCAGCAGCGCCGTGACGGACCCGCCCCCGCCCAACCGCTCGACCAGCACCTTCGCGGCCATCGGCTGGGCGAGGCCGGTGGCCGCGCCGATCAGGGTGAGCAGTCCGCCCAGGGCGATGGCCGGGCGGTGCGGCCGGACATGGCCGTACAGCACCTGCCAGGTCCTGCGGACGGGCAGCCGGGGCGGTGGTGGCTCTTCGGAGGCGGACTCGGGAGCGGGCTCGGGCGCGGGCGCGGCGGTCACAGAGGACAAGACGCGGGAGAGCGGCGGCCGCCTGACTCCCGTCCGGGCCATTTCGTCTCCGGTCCGAAACCGCCCTGCACCCAAGGGCGGCAGGGCTGCCCCTATGGCTCTTCCCGCGCGACTGCCGCCTGTCGTAGACAAGGAGGCCGAGGACATCGGCGTAAGGGCCCCTGGACCCCGACGGAGTGGACGTATGCACGCAGAGCGAGAGCGGGACCAGCGCGGTGCCGCCGGTCGGCCCGTACGACCGGCGAGGGACGCGTCGCACACGTCGGCCGCCCAGAAGGCTGTCGCGGAGCCGGGGCCGCTGACGGCAGCGCAGGTCGTGCGGCTTCAGCAGGCCGCGGGCAACGCCGCCGTCGTCCAGCGGCTCGCCCGGAGCCGGCAGGGTCAGGACCAGCACGCGGGGTGCGGCCACGCACCGCACGTACAGCGCATGCCCCGGCGCTCCGGCCGCGAACACACCCAGCGGGAATCCGAGCGCATCGAGGCCGAGAACGGGCCGCGTACCCACGCACGCACCCGCGCGGGCGCGGCTGCCGGCAGTAGCCGCCAGACGAGTCCCCTGGCGGCGGCCGAACGGGTCCCCCCGCCGCGCCGCGGGGAGGCGGGCCAGCGGCTCTGGGACGGCAGCCGCAAGCACCTCACCTGGCTGGAAGGCGCCGTGAACGCGGTCCTGGCGGTGACGCCGAGGCGCCTGAGTTCACGGACCGGAACGTACCGCTACGAATGCGGGAAGTGCGGAAAAATGGTCCTCAGCAAGGCGGAGGCGCGCGGTGCCGCCAAGGAGAGCAACTGGTACGAGATCGATCACGTGGAAGGCATCATCGCCAACGTGCACCGCTCGGTGGACCCCATGAACTGGACCGTGCAGGTGGGCGAGAACATCTACCGCGACGTCGAGGCGATCAGCCTGGACGACGCCAGGGCGGCGGCGAGCCACCCCGGGAACCTCCGCGTCCTGTGCAAGAAGTGCAACGGCGGCACCCGGGCGGCCAGGAGCGAGAGCCGCTACATGGACGGGTCGGGCGCGCGCTGGACCAGTCCCGCCTATTACGGGTCCGCGCCCGAGGGGTATGCGGGCCCCGCGGCCGCTGACCCCTCCTACGCGACCTACGGCGGCGCGGAGATCGTCACGGTCGGGCCCGGAGGCCAGTCGTACAGCGGCGGGGCGTACGGCGGCGCGAACGTCGTCACGGTCGAGCCCGGCGGCCAGTCGTACGGCGGGTACGGCGGCCAGGCGTACGGCGGGTACGGCGGCCAGGCGTCGGAGGACCAGGGCTACGACGTCGTCACCGTGGAACCCCGGCGCCGGCGCTGAGAGCCAGACGCCGGATCAGCCGCCCTGGCGCCCCTCGCCGCCCGTACCGCCCCGCACGCCGCACAGGTGCAGCAGCGCCGCCACCGCCCGGTACGGGTCGGTGCGTCCGGCCCGCGCCTCGGCGGCCAGCAGCCGTTCCAGCTCGCCGTCGGCGGGCAGCGGCGCGTCGTCCGGCGCGGTGTCGGTGAAGACCCGTACGCCGTACCAGGTCTCCAGCGGCGCGCCGATCCCGTCGAGCGTCGCGGTCAGCGCCGCCAGGCGGTCGGCGCGCGCCGTGAGGCCGAGGCGGTTGACGTACTCGGCCGTGTCGAAGGCGCCCAGGGCGCCGTCCCAGTCACCGGACAGGCCGGGCCGCATCGCGAGCGCGTCGGCGTTGCGCACCACCAGCGACAGCAGTCCGCCGGGCGCCAGGACACGGGCCAGCCCGGCCAGCATCGGGTCCGGTTCCGTCACGTACATCAGCACGCCGTGGCAGAGCACCACGTCGAAGGCGCCGGGGAGGAAGTGCACACCGGTGTCCCGGCCGTCCCCCTCGATCAGCTCCATCCGCTCCTGGATGCCGGCCGGCTCCTCCGCCAGCGCCGTACGGGCCGCCGCCAGCATCGCCGGGTCGGACTCCAGGCCGGTGACCTTGTGGCCGGCCCGGGCCAGCAGCAGCGCCTGGGTGCCCTGGCCCGCGCCCACGTCGAGCACCCGCAGCCGCTGTCCCACCGGGAAGCGGGCCGCGATCTGTTCCTCCAGCTGGCGGGCCACCAGCTCCTGGCGGACGGTGTTGCGCAGACCGTCCAGCCCGCCCAGCCACCGCTCGGCGCCGGGCGAGAAGCCCAAAGGGGTTGCGTTCAGGGCCGCTCTCCGCGCTTGACCTGCGGCTTCGGCAGACGCAGCCGGCGCATCTGGAGCGTGCGCATCAGGGCGTAGGGCTTGACGCCCTTGTGGTTCTCGTTCGGGAAGCGCTGCTTGAGGCGCTTGTTCAGCGAGAACCACAGCACGAAGGAGTCGACGACGATCAGCACGATGATGAACAGCCACAGCAGCAGCGCGATGTTCTGGATGCCCGGCTGGCGCAGCATCGTCAGCACCAGGATGATCACGGCCATCGGCAGGAAGAACTCCGCCACGCACCAGCGCGAGTCGACGAAGTCGCGGGCGAACCGCCGCACCGGACCCTTGTCGCGGATCGGCAGGAACCGCTCGTCACCGTTGGCCAGCGCCTCACGCTGCCGGGCCATGTCGGCGCGGCGCGCCTCACGCGACGCCTTCGTCGCCTCCTTGCGGTTGGCCGGCGTCTGCGCGCGCGTACGGCGCTGCGACTGCGCCTGGCTCCGCTTCGGCGTCGGGCGGCCCTTGGGGGCCTGCGGGTCGCGGGGCTGCTTCGGCTCGGACGCGGTCACCTTGGTGGTCGCGGCCTGCTCATCCTTCGAACGGCTTCGGAACACACAGGCAAGAGTACGGGTTGGCCGCGCATGGACCACAGTGGCATGGGGAACGATCCGGCAACGGCGCGGACCTCCGGGTGACGTCGCGCAGGGGACATTCGGCGCGAAAGGTGCGTGATGTGGGTTCCCGGGGCGGTCCCTACTCCCTGCGCCGGATGGCGGCGGCGTCCTGATCGTCCTGCAGGAGGAGCGCATCCGGGGCCGAACAGTGCGGTAATGGAACCGAGGCCCGTACTGTGGGGTCTGTAGATGTGCTGGAGCCGAAGCCCGATGTAACTCGGTCAGAAGGGGGCGCGCGAGGCCCATGAGCGGTGTCATGAAGCGGATGGGGATGATCTTCCGCGCGAAGGCCAACAAGGCCCTGGACCGGGCCGAGGATCCGCGCGAGACCCTTGACTACTCCTACCAGAAGCAGCTGGAGCTGCTGCAGAAGGTGCGCCGCGGCGTCGCCGACGTGGCGACCTCCCGCAAGCGCCTGGAGCTGCAGCTCAACCAGCTCCAGAACCAGTCCTCCAAGCTGGAGGACCAGGGCCGCAAGGCCCTCTCGCTCGGCCGTGAGGACCTCGCCCGGGAGGCGCTCTCCCGCCGGGCCGCCCTCCAGCAGCAGGTCACGGACCTGCAGACGCAGCACCAGACGCTGCAGGGCGAGGAGGAGAAGCTCACCCTCGCCGCCCAGCGCCTCCAGGCCAAGGTCGACGCCTTCCGTACGAAGAAGGAGACGATCAAGGCCACGTACACCGCCGCCCAGGCCCAGACCCGGATCGGCGAGGCCTTCTCCGGCATCTCCGAGGAGATGGGCGACGTCGGCATGGCCATCGAGCGTGCGGAGGACAAGACCGCGCAGATGCAGGCCAGGGCCGGCGCCATCGACGAGCTGCTCGCCTCCGGCGCGCTCGACGACCCGACCGGCATGGCCAAGGACGACATCACGGCGGAGCTGGACCGGCTCTCCGGCGGCAGCGACGTCGAGCTGGAGCTCCAGCGGATGAAGGCCGAGCTGGCCGGACCGGGCGCCGACAAGCAGGCCATCGAGGGCGGCCAGACGGGCCAGGGCCAGCAGGCCCCGCAGGCGCAGCCCGGGCAGCCGCGTTTCGACAAGCAGTGACGGCCGGCGGCGGCTAGCCTCGTCGGTACCGCCGCACCGGGCCCGGTCGTCGCATCGGACCGGGCCGTCGCACCGGACCAGAAGGAGACCGTCGTGATCGTACGGATCATGGGGGAGGGGCAGGTGAAGCTCGACGACGCGCACTTCGTCGAGCTGAACAAGCTGGACGACGAGCTGCTCGAGGAGATGGAGAGCGGTGACGAGCCCGGCTTCCGGCGCACCCTGAGCGCCCTTCTGGACGCGGTGCGCCGCCTCGGCGCCCCGCTGCCGGACGACTCCCTGGAACCGTCCGAGCTGATCCTGCCCTCCGAGGACGCCACCCTCGACGAGGTCCGGCAGATGCTCAGCGACGACGGCCTGATCCCGGGCTGACCCGCCGCCCGGTCCGCCGGGCGGCCCGTACCACCTCCAGCGCAGGCAGCGCCCCGGATCCCGCACGGGACCGGGGCGCTACCGTTTTCCCGTGACTCCCCTCGCCCCCGGGCAGCCCGGTCCGCGTCCGGGCGGCGGCCCGCTCGCCTGGATACGCGCCCACCCGTACGCGTTCGACGGCGCGCTGGCCCTCGCCGTCGTCGTGACGATCCTGGTCGGCGCGGTGGCCGGGCCGCACGGCCCGCACGGCCCGTACGGGCCCCGGTTCGGTCACCGCGAACTGACCGTCACCACCGTGGTCCTCGCCGTCGCCGCCGGCGGCGCCCTGGTACTGCGCCGCCGCTTCCCGCGCAGCGTGCTGGCGGTCACCGGCCTGTGCACCGTCCTCGAACTGCTCCTGGAGAGCGGTGTGCCACGCGCCCCGGTCTTCTGCGCCGTGGTCATCGCGCTGTGCACCCTCGCCGCCCGCACGGACCGCTCCACCACCTGGCGCGTCGGCGCGCTGACCGTCCTCGGGCTGACCGCCGCCGCGATGCTCCTCGGGGACCGCCCCTGGTACGCGCAGGAGAACCTCGCGATCTTCGCATGGACCGGCATGGCCGCCGCGGCCGGTGACGCGGTCCGCAGCCGCCGCGCCTTCGTGGCCGCCATACGGGAACGGGCCGAACGCGCCGAACGCACCCGCGAGGAGGAGGCCCGGCGCCGCGTCGCCGAGGAGCGGATGCGCATCGCCCGCGAACTGCACGACGTCGTCGCCCACCACATCGCCCTGGTCAACGTGCAGGCCGGAGTCGCCTCGCACGTCATGGACAGCCGCCCCGACCAGGCCAAGCAAGCCCTGGCGCACGTACGCGAGGCGTCCCGCTCCGCCCTCGACGAACTGCGCGCCACCGTCGGCCTGCTGCGCCAGTCCGACGACCCGCGGGCCCCCACCGAACCCGCCCCGGGCCTCGGCGTGCTGGACCAGCTCGTGGACGGCTTCGTCCGCGCCGGCCTGCCCGTCACACTCGACGTCCCGGAACCGGCGGGCCCGCTGCCCGCCGCCCTCGACCTCACCGCGTACCGCGTCGTCCAGGAAGCCCTGACCAACGTCCACAAGCACGCCGGTACGGGCGCCCGCGCCACGGTCCGCATCGCGCGGGACACCGACGTCCTGACCGTCACGGTCCTCGACGACGGCGGCACCCCCGGCCCGTCCCCCGACCCCCAGGAACCCGGCGGCGGCCACGGCCTGATCGGCATGCGCGAGCGGGTGGCGGCCCTGCGCGGCACAGCCGAAACCGGTCCCCGCCCGACCGGCGGCTTCCAGGTACACGTACGGCTGCCCCTCCAGACCCTCCAGCCCACCCGGGCCGAAGCGCCCACCCGCATCTGCCGTACGAGGGACACCGGATGACCATCAAAGTACTGCTCGCCGACGACCAGGCCCTGCTGCGCAGCGCGTTCCGCATCCTCGTCGACTCCGAGGCCGACATGGAGGTGGTGGGGGAGGCGTCCGACGGAGCCGAGGCGTACGAGCTGACGCGGGCCACGGGGGCCGACGTGGTGCTGATGGACATCCGGATGCCGGGGGTGGACGGGCTCGCCGCCACCCGCATGATCAGCGCCGATCCGGACCTGGCCGCGGTACGCGTGGTCATCCTGACCACCTTCGAGGTCGACGACTACGTGGTGCAGGCGCTGCGGGCCGGAGCCAGCGGGTTTCTCGGGAAGGGGGCCGAGCCGGACGAGCTGCTCAGTGCCATCCGGGTCGCGGCGGCCGGTGAGGCGCTGCTGTCGCCGGTCGCCACGAAGGGGCTGATCGCCAAGTTCCTCGCGCAGGGGGAGGGCCCGGCCGAGGGCGGTCCCGGACGGCCCGGGACCGCCGGGCTGGAGGCGCTGACCGGGCGGGAGCGCGAGGTGCTGGCGCTGGTCGCGGGCGGGCTGTCCAACGACGGGATCGCGGAGCAGCTCGCGGTCAGCCCGCTGACCGTCAAGACACACGTCAACCGGGCCATGGCCAAGCTCGGCGCGCGCGACCGGGCGCAGCTCGTGGTCATCGCGTACGAGTCGGGGCTGGTGCGCCCACGGGTGCAGTAGGGGGTGGAGACCGCCCTACTCCGAACGCTGTACGGCGGGTGGGGCGGAAACCGACCTGGGAGCGAGGAAAAGCGTCCGGGGCATGGCGGATCGTTTAGTCGGGCCCGTGGTGCCCGCCCGCCGGAACGCCGTACAGAACAGAAGAGAGACCCCACCCATGTCCTGGCTGTCCCGCCTCAGCCTCGTACAACGGGGCCTGGTAGCGCTGATGTCGATCGTCGCGATCGCCTTCGGCGCCATCGCGATCCCCCAGCTCAAACAGCAGCTCCTGCCCACCATCGAACTGCCCATGGTGTCCGTGCTGGCGCCCTACCAGGGTGCCTCGCCCGACGTCGTCGAGAAGCAGGTGATCGAACCGCTGGAGGACGGAATCCAGGCGGTCGACGGCATCAAGGGCGTCACCTCGACGGCGAGCGAGGGCTCGGCCGTCATCATGGCCCAGTTCGACTACGGCAACGACTCCAAGCGGCTGGTCGCCGACGTGCAGCAGGCCGTCAACCGGTCCAGGGCCAAGCTGCCGAAGGACGTGGACCCGCAGGTCGTGGCCGGTTCGACGGACGACATCCCGGCCGTCGTGCTCGCCGTGTCCGGCGGCAAGGGCGACCAGGCGCTGGCCGACCGGCTCGACCGCAGCGTGGTGCCCGGCCTGAAGAACATCGACGGCGTCGGCCAGGTCACCGTGGACGGCGTCCGGGACCGCGTCGTCGCCGTCACGCCCGACGACGCCAAGCTCGCGCAGGCCGGGACGACGGCCGCGGCGCTGGGCCAGGCCCTGGAGGCGGGCGGCGCGTCCGTGCCCGCCGGTTCGTTCGCCGAGAAGGGCCGCAGCAACACCGTCCAGGTCGGCTCCGGCTTCACCTCCGTGCAGCAGATCCGCGACCTGCCCCTCACCCCGGCGGCGGGCCCCGGCGGGTCCGGCGGCACGGGCGGCTCCGGGGGCGCCGCGGCGGGCAAGCCGGTACGCCTCGGAGACGTGGCCACCGTCAAGGAAGAGGCGGCCACCCCCACCTCCCTGACCCGCACCAACGGCAAGCCCAGCCTGGCCGTCATGGTGACCATGGGCCAGGACGGCAGCGCCGTCGACATCTCCGAGGCCGTCCGGGACAAGCTGCCGGAGATCCGTACGGCGCTCGGCAAGGGCACCGAGGTCACGGTCGTCTCCGACCAGGGCCCGGCGGTCTCCAAGTCCATCGAGTCGCTGACCACCGAAGGACTGCTCGGCCTGGTCATGGCCGTGATCGTGATCCTGGTCTTCCTGCTCAGCCTGCGCTCGACGCTGGTCACCGCGGTCTCCATCCCGCTGTCCGTCGTCATCACGCTGATCGTGCTGTGGACCGGCGACCTGTCGCTGAACATGCTCACCCTCGGCGCGCTGACCATCGCCATCGGACGCGTCGTGGACGACTCGATCGTCGTCCTGGAGAACATCAAACGCCACCTCGGCTACGGCGAGGAACGCCGCGCGGCGATCCTGACCGCGGTCCGCGAGGTGTCCGGCGCGATCACCTCCTCCACCCTGACCACGGTGGCGGTCTTCCTGCCCATCGGCGTGGTCGGCGGCATGGTCGGCGCCCTGTTCGGGTCCTTCTCCATCACCGTCACGGTCGCCCTCCTCGCCTCCCTCCTCGTCTCCCTGACCGTCGTCCCGGTCCTCTCCTACTGGTTCCTGCGCGCCCCGGAGATACCCGAGGGCACCGACCCCGAGGAACTGCGCCGGGCCGCCGAGGCCAAGGAGAGCGGCAGCCCGCTCCAGCGTCTGTACGTGCCCGTACTGCGCTTCGCCACCCGCCGCCGGGTGACCAGCGTCGTCATCGCCGTCGTCGTCCTCCTCGGCACCTTCGGCATGGCCCCCCTCCTCAAGACCAACTTCTTCGACCAGGGCGACCAGGACACCCTCAGCGTCAAGCAGGAACTGAAGCCCGGTACGAGCCTGACGGCCGCCGACGCGCAGGCGAAGCGCGTCGAGAAGATCCTCGGCGGCCTCGACGAGGTCGAGGACTACCAGGTCACCGTCGGTTCCTCCGGCTTCATGGCCGCCTTCGGGGGCGGCAGCGGCGCCAACCAGGCCACGTATCAGCTGAAGCTGAAGGACGCGGCGGACTCCGGGAAGGTCACCGACAAGCTCCGCGCCGCACTCGACAAGCTCGGCAAGGACATCGGCGAGACGACCGTCTCGTCCGGCGGTGGCGGCTTCGGCAACCAGGACCTGAGCGTCGTGGTCAAGGCCGCCGACGCGGACGTGCTGAAGAAGGCGTCCGAGCAGGTACGGGCCGCCGTCGCCGGGCTCGACCACGTCACCGACGTGCAGAGCGACCTCGCGCAGAGCGTGCCCCGCATCTCCGTCCAGGCCAACGAGAAGGCGGCGGCCGCCGGTTACAGCCAGGCCGCCCTCGGCCAGGTCGTCGCCCAGGCGGTACGTGGCACCACCAGCGGCAAGGCGATGATCGGCGACACCGAGCGGGACGTGGTCGTCAAGTCCGCCCACCCGGTCACCTCCGAGGCGGCGCTGCGCGCCCTCCCCGTCCCGACCCCGGCCGGCCCGGCCCAGCTCGGCGACCTCGCCACGATCCGTACGGTCGCGGGGCCCGTCCAGAGCACCCGCATCGACGGCGCCCGGTCCGCCACCGTCACCGCCAAGCCGACCGGCGACAACACCGGCGCGGTCACCGCCCAGCTCCAGTCCAAGATCAAGGACCTGAAGCTGCCGGAGGGCGCCACCGCCGAGATCGGCGGCGTCTCCGCCGACCAGTCCGACGCGTTCTCCTCGCTCGGCCTGGCCATGCTCGCCGCCATCGCGATCGTCTTCATGCTGCTGGTCGGCACCTTCCGGTCCCTCGTCCAGCCGCTGATCCTGCTCATCTCGATCCCCTTCGCGGCGACCGGCGCGATCGGCCTGCTGGTCGCGACGGGCACCCCGATGGGCGTCCCGGCGATGATCGGCATGCTGATGCTCATCGGCATCGTCGTCACCAACGCGATCGTGCTGATCGACTTGATCAACCAGTACCGGTCGCAGGGTTACGGCGTGGTGGAAGCCGTCATCGAGGGCGGCCGCCACCGCCTCCGCCCGATCCTGATGACGGCCCTCGCCACGATCATGGCCCTGCTCCCGATGGCCCTCTCCATCACCGGCGACGGCGGCTTCATCTCCCAGCCGCTGGCCGTGGTCGTCATCGGCGGCCTGATCACGTCGACGCTGCTGACGCTGCTGCTCGTACCGACGCTGTACGCGATGATCGAACTCCGCAAGGAACGGCGCGCGGCCAAACGGGCGGCGAAGCGGAGCGAGTCCACGGAGGAAACCCGGACGCCGGAGGCGGCGGGGGTCTGACCCTTCCGCCGCACACGGCTCAGCCCGTCCCAGGAGGTCTCGGGGACGGGCTGAGCTGCGCGTCAGGCCGACTTGAGCGCTGCGATGAACGCGGTCCAGGCGGTGGTCGGGAAGGTGAGTATGGGGCCGTGGGGCTGTCGCGTACGCGCCCGAAGACGTTGACCTGGTCGTCGAAGTCGTCTCGGAGGAATCCGCGGACGACAGGTCACTGAAGCCCTTCAAGTACGCACAGGCCAAGATCGCCCACTTCTGGCGCATCGAGGACGGGGGCGGAGTTCCCGCCGTGCACACCTACGAGCTCGACGGCATGACGGGCGCCTATGCGGCCACCGGCGTTCGCCGGGGCCGACTGAAGGTCTCCGTCCCGTTCCCCGTCGACATCGGCCTCGGCAGCCTCGTGCCCTGACCCCGGGTGCCGGGCGGCGCACAGCCGCACGTGGCCGTGGGGCTGCGCACCCAAGGCGCGCTACGGCAGCGCCAGCATCCGCTCCAACGCCAGCTTCGCGAAGCTCTCCGTTTCGCTGTCGACCTGGATGCGGTTGACGACCTTGCCCTCGGCCAGGGATTCCAGGGCCCAGACCAGGTGGGGGAGGTCGATGCGGTTCATGGTGGAGCAGAAGCAGACCGTCTTGTCGAGGAAGACGATCTCCTTGTCCTCGGCGGCGAAGCGGTTGGCCAGGCGGCGGACGAGGTTCAGTTCGGTGCCGATGGCCCACTTGGAGCCGGGCGGGGCGGCCTCCAGGGCCTTGATGATGTATTCCGTGGAGCCCACGTGGTCGGCGGCGGCGACGACCTCGTGCTTGCACTCGGGGTGGACGAGGACGTTGACGCCGGGTATGCGGGCGCGTACGTCCTCGACGGATTCGAGCGAGAACCGGCCGTGGACGGAGCAATGGCCCCGCCAGAGGATCATCTTGGCGGCGCGGAGCTCCTCGGCGGTGAGGCCGCCGTTCGGCTTGTGGGGGTTGTAGACGACGCAGTCGTCCAGGGACATGCCCATGTCGCGTACGGCGGTGTTGCGGCCCAGGTGCTGGTCGGGCAGGAACAGGACCTTCTCGCCCTGTTCGAAGGCCCAGTCCAGCGCGCGCTTGGCGTTGGAGGAGGTGCAGATGGTGCCGCCGTGCTTGCCGGTGAAGGCCTTGATGTCGGCGGAGGAGTTCATGTACGAGACCGGGACGACCTGCCCGGCCACGCCGGCCTCGGTGAGCACGTCCCAGCACTCCGCGACCTGCTCGGCCGTGGCCATGTCGGCCATGGAGCAGCCGGCGGCCAGGTCGGGCAGGACGACCTGCTGGTCGTCGGAGGTCAGGATGTCGGCGGACTCGGCCATGAAGTGGACGCCGCAGAAGACGATGTACTCGGCGTCGGGGCGGGCGGCCGCGTCGCGCGCCAGCTTGAAGGAGTCGCCGGTCACGTCCGCGAACTCGATGACCTCGTCGCGCTGGTAGTGGTGCCCGAGGACGAAGACCTTCTCGCCGAGCTTCGCCTTGGCGGCCCGGGCCCGCTCGACGAGACCGGGGTCGGACGGGGCCGGCAGGTCGCCGGGGCAGTCCACGCCGCGCTCGCTCTTGGGGTCGGCCTCGCGGCCGAGGAGGAGCAGCGCGAGCGGGGTCGGCTGGACGTCCAGGGGCTGGGCGGTGGTCACGACACGCACCCTCTCTTTTCGTCTGAGTACGGCCGACAGGGGCCGTACCGAGGGCCGGCGCGGGCACCGGAACCCTTTTCGTCTATTTGACGTTATCTATCATAACCGCTTCACGTCACTTTGACGATGGGCATCGCGTCGATGTGACGCATCCCCGCGCCCGGGCCGCCCGCGACGGATGCGCAGTGTGCGAGCATGAAAGACGAAAGAACGAGAACACGTCGCGCCAGCCGGAATGAATTCCGGGCCCCGTCGGTTGCAGCCGAGGGCAAGCGGTCCGTACCAACCCGGGAGAGATCTAGATGAGCGTTCAGGACGAGACCACCGTCAGCGACGGCATCATCCTGTCCGACGCGGCCGCGTCGAAGGTGAAGGCCCTGCTGGAGCAGGAAGGCCGCGACGACCTCGCGCTGCGGGTGGCTGTCCAGCCCGGCGGCTGCTCCGGACTGCGCTACCAGCTCTTCTTCGACGAGCGGTCGCTGGACGGCGATGTCGTCAAGGACTTCGACGGCGTCAAGGTCGTCACCGACCGGATGAGCGCCCCGTACCTGGGCGGCGCCTCCATCGACTTCGTCGACACCATCGAGAAGCAGGGCTTCACGATCGACAACCCGAACGCCACGGGCTCCTGCGCCTGCGGCGACTCCTTCAGCTGATCCGTCGGTGACGCCGGCGGAGCCGGTGCAGGACGGACGGCAGGACGTACGACGGCGGCGCCCCCTTCGCAGGGGGCGCCGCCGTCGTCGTATCCGTGCCCGGCGTGCCTACGGCTACTTCGCCGGCACCTCCTTGCCCGTCGACGCGTCGATCACGTCCCGCCCGGCCAGCGGCTGCTCCAGCGGCACCGTCCGCGTGAACTGCTTCGCCATCTTCACGCAGATCTGGTTCGGCTTCTTCTCCTTGCCGATGACCTCGGCCTTGACGCTCTTGCCGGTCTGCTCGGCGGTCGCCGAGTACGTGCTGCACACGCCGCCCCAGAAGTGCAGCTTCAGCGACTTGCCGTCCGCGCTGACCTCGTACGACTCCAGGCCCATCGCCCCGGCCCTGCCCGACGGCCCCGACGGCCGGCCGCTGCCGGGCGGCTGGGCGGGGTCGGACGGGGCGCCGCCGTCACCGTTCTTGACGTACTTCGGGTCGACGGCGGGGTGCGTGACCGTACCGCCGCCGGTCCGCTGGACCTTGTAGAGCCACGAGGGGACCAGCGCCTGACGGCCGTTGACGTACTGGGCCGAGAGGCCGAAGACCGCGCCGGTCACGTCGGCGGGCTTGCGCGCGGCGGCGTTGTCCGCGCACGGCTCGACGTTCGCGGCGTCGGTGCCCTGCTTCTTCTGCGGCTCGGCCGTCGCGCACCCGCCGGAGCCGGAGTTCGCGCCGCGGTGCGCGGCGTTGAGCCGCTCCAGCGTGTTCCCGGCGCTCTGCACCGGGTACGTGTCGCCCTTGACCGGCCGGGCCAACTGGCCGCTGCCGCCGACGACCTGGCCGTCCGAGCCGACCCGGATCTCGCTCTGCCAGCCGTACGTGGGCAGCCCGCCGATCACCGGGTTGGCGCTGACGGTCCGTACCGCGCCGGACAGGCCGCTCGCGTCCAGCTCGGCGTCCTTCTGGCCGAGCGCCTCCAGCACCGGCTGCGCCGCCTGCTTCGCCTTCTCCGGGGAGACGGCGTCCTTCGTGCCGCTGTCGTTCTGGGCGGAGGTGTCGCCGCCCGGGCAGCCGGGCCCGCTCGCCTGCGAGCCGCTGCCGCCGCCCTTCGGCGCGGTCTCCGCGCAGCCGGTCCCGCCGGGCGTGCCGTACTGCGAGTACGTCCACGCGCCCGAACCGCCCTTGGCCACCTCCAGCACGGGGCTGCGCGCGTCCCGCGTCAGGCCGCCCACCTTCCAGGAGTCGCCGTCCGAACGCACCTTGCCGGGCAGGTCCAGGGCCTTCGCCAGCCGGGCCACGGCTTCCTGGGAGACCTCGCCGCGCGGCTGGTAGACCGGCGCCGAGGAGGGGCCCTCGGGCAGTTTGGCCGCGGCCCGGTAACCCGCGCCCTGCGGGTCGGGCTCGCCGGGCGCGATTCCGCTGCGCGAGCCCGTCTCCTGCGCGTGACCGTCCAGGGCGAGCGGCGGCGGGCCGCCTTCCGGACGCGCGCCGGTACCGCTCTCCCCGCCACCGGAGGTGCTGGAGGCCCAGTAGGCCGCGCCGCCGCCGGCCAGCAGCACCGCCGCGGCCACCGAGGCCGCGATCAGCGGGCTGCGCCGGCGCCGGGCGGTCGTCTCCGGGCTGTGGTCGCTGGAATTCTCCCCGCCGGCCGCGGGGGGAGTGTCCTCGGTGCTCACCGCATCGCTCCTTCGGCTCCGCTGAACAACTGACGCGTCCTCCTCCGTGGGGAGGACGCGGGTTGGACGGAGCCGGTGCGTCCGCGGTTCCCCGGGCCCGGCGGCCGGGCCCGGGAGGGCGCTCAGTCCCCGTACTCGGACATGCCCCTGACCAGGGCCGCGGAGGAGGCGGGCACGCTGATCCCGTGCAGTTCGCGGGCGGGCGGCGCCGGTACCTGGCGGCCGCTGCGCCAGTGCGGTGCCATCCGCGCGCAGTCGCCCAGCAGCTGAGCCATGGATTCCGGTTCGAGCGTGGGACGAACTGCGGACGAATGCGGTGTGACGCCCTTCACATACTTGGTCATACACGCACCGTATGCATCCCGCATCGCGCGAAGAAAGCCCTACTATTGGGTAGTTTCTGCTGGTGGGCCGAGATCAGGACAGCCGGTACCGTTGACCAACGTCCGCCTCGTCCTTCCGCCTCCCGCAGGAGCAGACCCGTCGTGCGTATCGCAGTCACCGGCTCCATCGCCACCGACCACCTGATGACCTTCCCCGGCCGTTTCGCCGATCAGCTGGTCGCCGACCAGCTGCACACGATCTCCCTCTCCTTCCTGGTCGACGAACTCGACGTCCGGCGCGGGGGCGTGGGCCCCAACATCTGCTACGGCATGGGCCAGCTCGGCACCGCGCCGATCCTGGTCGGCGCCGCCGGCAACGACTTCGAGGAGTACCGGGCCTGGCTCGACCGGCACGGTGTGGACACCCGCTCGGTCCGCATCTCCGAGGTCAAGCACACCGCCCGCTTCGTGTGCACCACCGACGCCGACCACAACCAGATCGGCTCCTTCTACACCGGCGCGATGAGCGAGGCGCGGCTGATCGAGCTGCACGCCGTCGCCGAGCGCGTCGGCGGCCTCGACCTCGTCCTGATCGGCGCGGACGACCCGGAGGCCATGGTCCGTCACACCGAGGAGTGCCGTACCCGCGGCATCCCCTTCGCGGCCGACTTCTCCCAGCAGATCGCCCGGATGGACGGCGACGGCATCCGCACCCTCATGGACGGTGCCGCCTACCTGTTCAACAACGCGTACGAGGCGAGCCTCATCGAGTCCAAGACGGGTTGGACCGCCGAGGAGATCCTGGCCAAGGTCGGCACCCGGGTGACGACGCTGGGCGCCGACGGCGTCCGCATCGAGCGGGCCGGCGAGCCGGACATCGTCGTCGGCACCGCCGAGGAGAAGGCCAAGGCCGACCCGACCGGCGTGGGCGACGCGTTCCGCGCCGGCTTCCTGTCCGGTCTCTCCTGGGGCGTCGGCCTGGAGCGGGCCGCGCAGGTCGGCTGCATGCTGGCGACGCTGGTCATCGAGACCGTCGGCACCCAGGAGTACGAGCTGCACCGCAGCCACTTCATGGACCGCTTCACCAAGGCGTACGGACACGACGCGGCCGCCGACATCCGGGGCAACCTGGCCTGACCGGGCTGCCGTGCGGGGTGGTGGGTCGATCAGGCCCGCCGCCCCGGTTGCGTCCCGTGCCCGGCCCGGCTCCGTCCCGGCCCCGGGTTTCGGCCCGGCTCCGGTCACACGAGGCGCCGCACCACGTACGCGGTGCCCCGCCCGGCCGCCCGCTCGCCCACGTACTCCTGCCCCCGCATCCCGCACCACGCGGGAATGTCCAGCCGCGCCGCCTCGTCGTCCGCCAGGACGGTCAGCGTGGCGCCCACCGGCACGTCGCCGATCATCTTCGCCAGCTCGATGACGGGCACCGGGCAGCGCTTGCCGAGGGCGTCCACGACATGTTCCGCGGCTTCGTCTTCGGCGGCGGGGGAGAGGTCGGCTTCCGGCCGCGCGGCCGCCGGGGCGCCCAGCTTCTCCCGTACGGAGCGGACCGCCTCCGGCAGGACCTCCAGGAAGCGGTCCACGTCGGCCCCGGCGGTGCCCGCGGGCAGCGACACCCGGATGTTGCCCTCCGACAGCACGCCCATCGCCCGCAGCACATGGCTCGGCGTCAGGGTGCTGGACGTGCAGGACGAGCCGGACGAGACGGAGAAGCCCGCCCGGTCCAGCGCGTGCAGCAGGGTCTCCCCGTCGACATAGAGACACGAGAAGGTGACCAGGTGGGGGAGCCGGCGCACGGGGTCGCCGACGACCTCGGTGTCCGGCACCGCTTCGGCCACCCGCGCGCGGACACGGTCCACCAGCTCCCGCAGCCGTACCGCCTCGGCCGCCGCCTCCGCCCGCACGGCGCGCAGCGACGCCGCCGCCGCGACCACCGCGGGCAGGTTCCCGAAGCCCGGCACCCGGCCGGACTCCCGCTCGTCCTGGGGGCCCTGCGGCGCGAACCGGGTGCCCTTGCGGACGGCCAGCAGCCCCACGCCCGGCGGGCCGCCCCACTTGTGCGCGCTGGCCGTCAGCAGCGACCAGGCGCCGCCGACCGGCCCCCAGGGAAGCGACTGGGCGGCGTCCACCAGCAGCGGTACGCCCGCCTCCCGGCAGGCCGCGGCGGTCTCCTCCACCGGCTGCTCGGTGCCCACCTCGTGGTTCGCGGACTGCAGGGCCGCCAGCGCGGTGTCCGGGCGCAGCGCGGCGGCGAGGTCCCCGGCGGCCACCCGGCCCGTACGGTCCACGCCGACCTCGGTCACCGTGCCGCCCGCCGCCTCGTGGGCCGCGGCGGCGTGCAGCACGGAGGAGTGCTCCACCGCGGAGTGGACCAGATGGCGGCCGACACGCCGACGCGCGGCGAGCGTGCCGGACATGGCCGAATGCACCGCCTGCGTCCCCGATGGAGTGAAAACGAGCTCGTCGGGGCGGCAGCCGACGGCCTCCGCCGCGGCCTCCCGCGCGGCGTCCAGCAGGAGCCGGGCGCGGCGGCCCTCCCGGTAGGGGCGCGCCGGATCGGCCCAGCCCTCGTCGAGGGAGGCGAGCAGGGCTTCCCGGGCGACCGGGTGCAGCGGAACGGCCGAGGCGGCATCGAAGTAGGACACGCCACAGACGCTAGCGCGTCGTACGCGTGTCCGGGCGTGGCGTCAGATGGCTGCCGGAGCCCGGCATTCCGGGGCTCCGGGGGCTTCCCCCGGATGCCGCAGCCACCCCTTCGGGGAGCGGTGCGGCGCGTTGGGCACCCTCCCCGCGCGACCCCAAATAGCGTCCAGTAGGGTTTGGTCCGCATAAACATCCAAACCCCTGCCCGTGCCAGGGCCGGCGACCGACCAGCGAGACGGCCGCAGCCGGTCTCGCGGGCGAGACTCTCGGGAAGGCGCTACGTGAGTCCCAACGGCTCCGACCGCTCGTCGCGGCGCCCGATGCGGCGGAAGCTGCCGCAGGTGCTGGCTGCGGGACTGGTCCTGGCAACCGCGACCGGTTGCACATACAAGGACTTTCCCAACCTCGGCATGCCCAATCCGGCTACTGAAGAGGCGCCGCGGATCCTCTCCCTTTGGCAGGGCTCCTGGGCCGCCGCCCTCGCAGTGGGCGTGCTGGTGTGGGGCCTGATCATCTGGAGCTGGATCTTCCACCGCCGCAGCCGGACCAAGGTGGAGGTCCCCGCACAGACGCGGTACAACATGCCCATCGAGGCGTTGTACACCATCGTTCCGTTCATCATCATCGCGGTGCTCTTCTACTTCACCGCGCGCGATGAGAGCGAACTCCTCAAGACTTCGAAGAAGCCCGACCACGTCATCAACGTGGTGGGCTATCAGTGGAGCTGGGCGTTCAACTACCTGGAGAACGTGGACGGCAAGCCCGACACCACGAACATCAACTCCAAGGAACTCGACGCGATCCCGCGCAAGTGGAAGAAGAATGTCCCCGCCGGCGCCGACGGCGTGTACGACGAGGGCATTCCGGGAACGCGGAACCCGCAGACCGGCAACCCGGGTCCGACCCTGTGGCTGCCCAAGGGCGAGACGGTTCAGTTCGTCCTGACGTCGCGTGATGTCATCCACTCGTTCTGGGTGGTGCCGTTCCTGATGAAGCAGGACGTCATTCCCGGCCACACCAACGTCTTCGAGGTGACCCCCAACAAGGAGGGCACCTTCATGGGCAAGTGCGCCGAGCTCTGCGGCGTCGACCACTCCCGGATGCTCTTCAACGTCAAGGTCGTCTCCCCCGAGAAGTACCGGGAGCACCTGAAGGACCTGGCGAAGAAGGGCCAGACCGGTTACCTGCCGTCGGGCATCAAGCAGACGGATCACGCCAGGAACGCGGAGACCAACAACAAGTGAGCATCCTCAACGAACCTCAGGGTGCCGCCGCCGCAACGGCTCCGGCAGCACCACCCGCCCGAAAGAAGTCTCCCGGCTCCGTCGTGGTGAGCTGGCTGACGACCACTGACCACAAGACCATCGGTACGCTCTACCTGGTCACCTCGTTCGCGTTCTTCTGCATCGGCGGCCTGATGGCGCTGCTGATGCGCGCCGAGCTCGCTCGTCCCGGCACGCAGATCATGTCGAACGAGCAGTTCAACCAGGCGTTCACGATGCATGGCACGATCATGCTGCTGATGTTCGCGACGCCGCTGTTCTCCGGGTTCGCGAACTGGATCATGCCGCTGCAGATCGGCGCGCCCGACGTGGCGTTCCCGCGGCTGAACATGTTCGCGTACTGGCTGTACCTCTTCGGCTCGCTGATCGCGGTGGCCGGCTTCCTCACCCCGCAGGGTGCGGCGGACTTCGGCTGGTTCGCCTACTCGCCGCTGTCGGACGCGGTCCGCTCGCCGGGCGTCGGCGCCGACATGTGGATCATGGGTCTGGCCTTCTCCGGCTTCGGTACGATCCTCGGCTCGGTCAACTTCATCACCACGATCATCTGCATGCGCGCTCCCGGCATGACGATGTTCCGGATGCCGATCTTCACCTGGAACGTCCTGCTGACCGGTGTGCTGGTCCTGCTGGCCTTCCCGGTCCTGGCCGCCGCGCTGTTCGCCCTGGAGGCGGACCGTAAATTCGGGGCGCATGTATTCGATGCGGCCAATGGCGGCGCATTGCTGTGGCAGCACCTCTTCTGGTTCTTCGGCCACCCCGAGGTGTACATCATCGCGCTGCCGTTCTTCGGCATCATTTCCGAGGTCATTCCGGTCTTCTCCCGGAAGCCGATGTTCGGTTACATCGGTCTGATCGCGGCGACGATTTCGATCGCGGGTCTCTCGGTGACGGTGTGGGCGCACCACATGTACGTGACGGGCGGGGTACTCCTACCGTTCTTCTCGTTCATGACATTCCTCATCGCGGTACCGACCGGTGTGAAGTTCTTCAACTGGATCGGCACGATGTGGAAGGGCTCGCTGTCCTTCGAGACACCGATGCTGTGGGCGGTCGGCTTCCTGATCACCTTCACCTTCGGTGGTCTGACCGGCGTCATCCTGGCGTCGCCGCCGATGGACTTCCACGTCTCGGACTCGTACTTCGTCGTGGCGCACTTCCACTACGTCATCTTCGGCACGGTCGTCTTCGCGATGTTCGCCGGCTTCCACTTCTGGTGGCCGAAGTTCACCGGCAAGATGCTCGACGAGCGGCTCGGCAAGATCACGTTCTGGACGCTGTTCGTCGGCTTCCACGGCACCTTCCTCGTCCAGCACTGGCTGGGTGCCGAGGGCATGCCGCGGCGTTACGCGGACTACCTGAACGCGGACGGCTTCACCACGCTGAACACGATCTCGACGATCGCCTCGTTCCTGCTGGGCCTGTCGATGCTGCCGTTCATGTACAACGTCTGGAAGACGGCCAAGTACGGCAAGAAGGTCGAGGTCGACGACCCGTGGGGCTACGGCCGCTCGCTGGAGTGGGCGACCTCCTGCCCGCCGCCGCGGCACAACTTCCTCACGCTGCCGCGCATCCGCTCCGAATCCCCGGCGTTCGATCTGCACCACCCTGAGATCGCGGCGCTGGAAGCCGTCGAGAACGAGGGCCAGAAGGACACGGCGCTGTTCGGCGGCAAGGAGGTCGGCAAGTGAAGATCCAGGGCAAGATGTTCATCTGGCTCTCCGTCTTCGTCCTCGCCATGGCGATCGTCTATGGCGTCTGGTCGAAGGAGCCGGCGGGCACCACCGCGCTGTTCCTCGCCTTCGGCCTGTGCATCATGATCGGCTACTACCTGGCGTTCACCGCGCGCCGGGTGGACGCCGGAGCGCAGGACAACGACGAGGCCGAGGTCTCCGACGACGCCGGCGAGCTGGGCTTCTTCAGCCCGCACAGCTGGCAGCCGCTCTCCCTCGGCGTCGGCGGCGCGCTGGCCTTCCTGGGCGTCGTCTTCGGCTGGTGGCTGCTGTACTTCTCGGCCCCGGTCATCCTGATCGGCCTGTTCGGCTGGGTCTTCGAGTACTACCGCGGCGAGAACCGCACGCAGTAACGGCGGCTCCCGTACACCGGGCGGGCCCGGACACCTCTCCAGGTGTCCGGGCCCGCCCGTTTGCAGTCCTCCAGCGCGCCGCGGCCGGGGGATTTTCCTACTTTGGGGTCATGAGCCACAGACCACGACACCGGACGGCGCTCGGCTGCGCCTTCCTGCTGGCGCCCCTGGCGGCAGGCGCCACCGCCTGCGGCGGTTCGTCGTCGGACCCGCTCTCGGCCGCACCGTACGACGCCGCCGGGCAGATCTCGGCCAACGCGCCCGGAGACGGCCACAAGGCGGACCCGGACAAGCCGCTGGAGGTCTCCACCACCGGTGACGAGGCCCGGATCACGGACGTGACCGCCACCGACGCCTCCGGCCGCTACATCAGGGGCGAACTGGCCGCCGACGGCCGGCAGTGGCGCACCACCGTCCCGCTGGCCGCCGGCACCCGCTACACCGTGCGGGTGAGCACCGAGGACGAGGACGGCGCGCCGGGCCGCAAGGTCCTCCAGATCGACACCGAGGACACCGGCGACCGGCTGAACGTCAAGCTCGGGCCCGACAACGGCACGTACGGGGTCGGCCAGCCCGTCACCGCGGCGCTCAGCAAGCCCGTCAAGGACCCCAAGGCCAGGGCGATCGTGGAAGGTGCCCTCAAGGTCCGCTCCACCCCGCGGGTGGAGGGCTCCTGGCACTGGGTCGACAGCAAGACGCTGCACTTCCGCCCGCGCGAGTACTGGCCCACGCACGCCGACATCGAGGTGCGCAGCAACCTGGAGGGCCTGAAGATCACCGGCGGGCTGTACGGGGGCGCCGCCAAGCCCGTGAAGCTGCGTACGGGGGACCGGGTGGAGGCCGTCACGGACGCCGCGGCGCACACCATGACGGTCACCCGCAACGGTGAGGAGATCAACACCATCCCCGTCACCACCGGCAAGCCCGGCTACTCCACCCGCAACGGCACCAAGGTCATCCTGGGCAAGGAGGGCTTCGTACGGATGCGGGGGGAGAGCATCGGCATCCCGTCGGGCAGCTCGGACTCCTACGACCTGCCGGTCTACTGGGCCACCCGGGTGACCTGGAGCGGCGAGTACGTGCACGCGGCGCCCTGGTCCGTGGGGTCGCAGGGCGCCGACAACGTCAGCCACGGCTGCACCGGCATGTCCACCGGCAACGCCAAGTGGTTCTTCGACACCGTGCGGGTCGGCGACATCGTCAAGGTCGTCAACAGCGGCGGCGAGACCATGACGCCCTTCGACAACGGTTTCGGCGACTGGAACATGCCGTGGAAGCAGTGGCGCGAGGGCAGCGCGCTGGACAAGAACAAGCCCAGCACCACAGGTGAGCAGGATCAGCGGCCGGGACCCGAGAATGCCGCCCGGCTGCGCCCGCAGGCCTGAAGGCCCCTCAGAAGGCCCCTCAGGAGGCCGCTCATGCCTCCGTGAGCAGCCTGCGGCGCAGCAGCCCGGCCAGGGCGTCCGTGAACTCCACGGGGTCCACAGGGTGCGTCACAGCGGCGTCCGCGCGGCTCCACGTCGCCAGCCAGGCGTCCTGCGGGCGGCCGATGAGCAGCAGCACCGGCGGGCAGCGGAAGATCTCGTCCTTGATCTGCCGGCAGACGCCCATACCGCCCGCGGGCGCCGTCTCGCCGTCCAGGACGCACGCGTCGATGCCGCCCTGCTCCAGGGCCGCCAGAACGGCGGGCAGGGTCGCGCACTCCACGATCTCCACCGGCGGCACGTCGGCGGCAGGCCGGCGGCCCGTCGCGAGCCGTACCTGTTCGCGGGTGTCGGCGTTGTCGCTGTAGACCAGCACCGTGGCAGTCGCCTGCATCGTTCCTCCACGCTTCTCGGCGGTACGGCTTCGGGCGGGGCTCCGCCCGGCCGCCGCCGGGAAGTGCCTCCAGCGCGGATGCTACTGCTCGTACGGCGGCGCGCAGGAGGGTTCGGCACGATCCACGATCTGACCGACGGCCCGTCAGGACTGGTCGGAGCGGGGGCACGGGGCCGTACGGCGGGTCCCGGGTCCTCCCTTCGGGCGACTGCCGGAGTGGGCCGTACGAGCAGGGCATACGCCCTTGACACACCGAACGGCACCCCCCGGAGTGAGGGCGGGATAAGCGACCGACATAATGTCGGTCGTGGCGACAGCAACGACAGTAGAAACCGGGCACGCGCACCCGTCGGTCAATCGGCCGAACCTCACCAGCGTCGGAACCATCATCTGGCTGAGTTCCGAGCTGATGTTCTTCGCGGCCCTCTTCGCGATGTACTTCACCCTTCGATCGGTGACCGGGACCGAGTATTGGAAGGAATCCGCCGATGCGCTGAATCTTCCGTTCTCCGCGACGAACACCACGATCCTGGTGCTCAGCTCACTGACCTGCCAGCTCGGCGTGTTCGCGGCCGAGCGCGGCGATGTCAAGAAGCTCCGTACCTGGTTCGTGATCACCTTCATCATGGGTGCGATCTTCATCGGCGGTCAGGTCTTCGAGTACACCGATCTGGTCAAGGAAGAGGGCCTCTCGCTCTCGTCCGGCCCGTACGGCTCGGTGTTCTACCTGACCACCGGCTTCCACGGACTGCACGTGACAGGCGGTCTCATCGCCTTCCTGCTGGTCCTGGGCAGGACGTACGCGGCCAAGAGGTTCACCCACGAACAGGCCACCGCGGCCATCGTCGTGTCCTACTACTGGCACTTCGTCGATGTCGTCTGGATCGGCCTCTTCGCCACGATCTACCTGATCCGCTGACCGGTCCCGCACCGCGACCGCGCATCAGACAGACATAGCCAAAGCATCGACGCAGAAGATCCTGACACCGGGGTAATCCGTGAAAAAGCTCTCCGCACGACGGCGCCATCCGCTGGCGGCGCTCGTCGTCCTACTCTTCGCGCTGGCGGTCACTGGGGGGCTGTACGCCGCGTTCGCGCCTGCGGACAAGGCTCAGGCCGATGACACCGCCCAGTCTCTTGCCATCAAGGAGGGCAAGAAGCTCTTCGCCGTCGGCTGCGCCAGCTGCCACGGCACCGGCGGTCAGGGCACCTCCGACGGCCCGAGCCTGGTCGGCGTGGGCGCCGCCGCCGTCGACTTCCAGGTCGGCACCGGCCGGATGCCGGCGCAGCAGCCCGGCGCCCAGGTGCCGCGGAAGAAGAACATCTACAGCCAGGCCGAGATCGACCAGCTCGCGGCGTACGTCGCGTCGCTGGGTGCCGGTCCCAGCGTGCCGGGCAAGGAGCAGTACAGCAAGGACGGCGCGGACATCGCCAAGGGCGGTGAGCTGTTCCGTACGAACTGCGCGCAGTGCCACAACTTCACCGGTAAGGGCGGCGCCCTGACCAACGGCAAGTTCGCACCGACGCTCGAAGGCGTGGACCCGAAGCACATCTACGAGGCCATGGAGACCGGCCCGCAGAACATGCCTTCCTTCGGTGACGGTTCGCTGTCCCCGCAGAACAAGAAGGACATCGTGTCCTACCTCGGCGCCGTCAACAGCGACGACACCCCCAGCCCCGGTGGTCTGGGCCTGGGCGGTCTCGGCCCGGTCAGTGAGGGCCTCTTCGGTTGGATCGCCGGCCTGGGCGCGCTGATCGCGGTCGCCATCTGGGTCGCAGCCCGGACTACGAAGGCCAAGAAGTCATGAGTGAGACTGGACGACACGAAGACGTGCCAGAAAAGAACCTCCCCGGTGAGCGGGACACGGCTCACGGCGGCGCGGTCGAGACGGCGGACAACCCGTTCGCCGACCCGGGGCTGCCGCCCCACGAGCACCGCATCCAGGACATCGACGAGCGGGCCGCCAAGCGCTCCGAGCGCGCGGTCGCCTTCCTCTTCACCCTGTCGATGCTCGCGACGGTCGGCTTCATCGCCGCCTACGTGATCTTCCCGGTCGACGAGATCACCTACATCTGGCCGTTCGGCCACGTCAGCGCGCTGAACTTCTGGCTCGGCCTGACGCTCGGTGTGGCGCTCTTCTGCATCGGCGCGGGCGCGGTCCACTGGGCCCGCACGCTGATGTCGGACGAGGAGGTCGCCGACGACCGGCACCCGATCGAGGCGGCCCCCGAGGTCAAGGCCAAGGTCATGGAGGACTTCCGCGCAGGCGCGAAGGAATCCGCGATCGGCCGCCGCAAGCTGGTCCGCAACACCATGTTCGGCGCGCTGGCCCTGGTGCCGCTCTCCGGAGTGGTGCTGCTGCGCGACCTCGGTCCGCTGCCGGAGAAGAAGCTCCGTACGACCGGCTGGAAGAAGGGCATCCGCCTGGTCAACCAGTCGACCAACCTCCCGCTGCGTCCCGAGGACATCGCGGTCGGCTCGCTGACCTTCGCCAAGCCCGAGGGCCTGGAGGAGGACGACCACGAGTTCAACCAGAAGATCGCCAAGGACGCCCTGATGCTCGTGCGGATCCAGCCGCAGAACATCAAGGACAAGCAGGAACTGGACTGGTCGCACGAGGGCATCGTCGCCTACTCGAAGATCTGCACCCACGTGGGCTGCCCGATCAGCCTCTACGAGCAGCAGACGCACCACGTGCTGTGCCCCTGCCACCAGTCGACCTTCGACCTGGCCGACGGTGGACGCGTCATCTTCGGCCCCGCCGGACACGCCCTGCCGCAGCTGCACATCACGGTCAAGGACGGCTTCCTCGAAGCCGTCAGCGACTTCGCGGAGCCCGTCGGCCCGAGCTTCTGGGAGCGCGGATGAGTAACGAGACGAGCGCGACCACCACGCGCCGCGGCCAGGCGCCGCGGGGCGAGCGGATCGCCGACTGGGCGGACGGCCGGCTGGGCATCTACAGCCTCGCCAAGTCCAACATGCGCAAGATCTTCCCGGACCACTGGTCCTTCATGCTGGGTGAGATCTGCCTCTACAGCTTCATCATCATCATCCTGACCGGCGTCTACCTGACGCTGTTCTTCCACCCGAGCATGGCCGAGGTGACCTACCACGGCTCGTACGTGCCCATGCACGGGATCCGGATGACGCAGGCGTTCGAGTCGACGCTGGACATCAGCTTCGACGTGCGCGGCGGTCTGCTCATCCGGCAGATCCACCACTGGGCGGCCCTGGTCTTCCTGGGCGCCATGATGGTGCACATGATGCGGGTGTTCTTCACCGGCGCCTTCCGCAAGCCGCGCGAGGTCAACTGGCTGTTCGGCTTCCTGCTGCTGGTGCTCGGCATGTTCACCGGCTTCACCGGCTACTCGCTGCCGGACGACCTGCTCTCCGGCACCGGCGTCCGGTTCATCGAGGGTGTCATCCTGGCGATGCCGCTGGTCGGCTCGTACCTGCAGATGTTCATCTTCGGCGGGGAGTTCCCGGGGCACGACATCATCCCGAGGTTCTTCACGGTGCACGTCCTGCTGCTGCCCGGCATCATGCTGGGTCTGCTGGTGGCGCACCTGATCCTGGTCTTCTACCACAAGCACACGCAGTTCCCGGGTGCCGGCAAGACCAACAAGAACGTCGTCGGCATGCCGCTGCTGCCGGTCTACATGGCCAAGGCCGGAGGCTTCTTCTTCCTGGTCTTCGGCGTGATCTCGGTGATCGCGGCGGTCGCCAGCATCAACCCGGTCTGGGCCATCGGCCCGTACCGGCCCGACCAGGTGTCCACCGGCGCCCAGCCCGACTGGTACATGGGCTTCGCCGAGGGTCTGGTCCGTGTGATGCCCGGCTGGGAGTGGGACATCTGGGGCCACACCATCAACTTCGGTGTGCTGATCCCGATCCTCATCTTCCCGCTGGTGCTGGTCGCGATCGCGGTCTACCCGTTCGTCGAGTCCTGGGTCACCGGCGACAAGCGCGAGCACCACATCCTGGACCGCCCGCGCAACGCCCCGACCCGTACCGGCTTCGGTGTGGCCTGGCTGACCGCCTACCTCATCATGCTGATCGGCGGCGGCAACGACCTGTGGGCCACCCACTTCCACCTGTCGCTGAACTCGCTGACCTGGTTCGTCCGGATCGGCTTCTTCGTCGGCCCGGTGGTGGCCTTCATCGTCACCAAGCGGATCTGCCTGGGTCTCCAGCGCCGGGACCGCGACAAGGTGCTGCACGGACGCGAGTCCGGCATCATCAAGCGGCTGCCGCACGGTGAGTTCATCGAGGTGCACGAGCCGCTCAACCAGGAGCAGCTGCACACGCTCACCCAGCACGACCAGCCCAAGCCGTTCGAGATCGGCCCGGAGGTCGACGAGAACGGTGTCGAGCGGAAGGTCAAGCGGACGACCAAGCTCCGCGCCAAGCTCTCCAAGAGCTACTACGGCGAGGACAACGTCATCCCGAAGCCGACCCCGGAGGAGTACAAGGAGATCACCAGCGGCCACGGCCACCACTGATCTCCGCCGTGTGACCCACGGCAGCACCCCCGCGTAAGCACGCCACCCAGAGGGCCCCGTCCGATCAGGGTCTCCCCTGCTCTTCAAGAGCTGGGGGAACGGACGGGGCCCTTCGGCACGCCCGGCCGCCGGATAGGGTTTCGGCACCAGCAGGACACGAATCCAGGAGTGTGGACCATGAACGTTGCGACCCCGAACGGCGGCGACAGCGTGGCGGTCCGCACCTGGCCGGGCGTACTGGACGCCCTCCTCCAGGGCCGCGACCTGGGCGCCGACGACACCGCGTGGGCGATGGACCGGATCATGCGCGGCGAGGCCACCGACGCGCAGATCGCGGGCTTCGCGGTGGCGCTGCGCGCCAAGGGCGAGACGGTCGCCGAGATCACCGGTCTCGTACGGGCGATGTACGCGCACGCCAACCTCATCGACGTGCCGGGCCCGAGCGTGGACATCGTCGGCACCGGCGGTGACGGCGCCAAGACCGTCAACATCTCCACGATGTCCTCGATCGTGGTGGCCGGCACCGGCGCGAAGGTCGTCAAGCACGGCAACCGCGCCGCCTCGTCGGCCAGCGGCGCGTCCGACGTGCTGGAGAAGCTGGGCGTCAACCTGGACCTGACCCCGCGCCGGGTCGTCGAGGTCGCCGAGGAGGCCGGGATCACCTTCTGCTTCGCGGTCAAGTTCCACCCGTCGCTGCGGCACGTGGCGCCCGCCCGGCGCGAACTGGGCATCCGCACGACGTTCAACGTGCTGGGCCCGCTGACCAACCCGGCGCGGGTACGGGCGCAGGCCACCGGCGTCGCCGACGCGCGGATGGCGCCGATCCTGGCCGGCGTGCTGGCCGAACGCGGCTCCAGCGCGCTGGTCTTCCGCGGCGACGACGGGCTGGACGAACTGACGACCACCGCCACGTCGAAGGTCTGGGTCGTCCGGGACGGCGGCGTACGCGAGGAGACCTTCGACCCGCGGGACGTGGGCATCGGCCTGGTGCCCGTGGAGGCGCTGCGCGGCGCCGACGCCTCGTACAACGCGGACGTGGCGCGCCGCCTGCTGGGCGGCGAGCCCGGACCGGTGCGGGACGCGGTGCTGCTCAACTCGGCGGCGGCGCTGGTGGCCCTGGAGCCGACCGCGGCGCCGCTGAACGAGCAGATCGTGGCCGGCATCGAGCGGGCCGCCGAGGCGATCGACTCGGGGGCGGCCCGCCGGGCGTTGGAGCGCTGGGTGGCGGCCAGCAACGCCTGAGGCGGCTGTGGTGTGACGCGGGGCCCGGTCCGGGATACGGACCGGGCCTTGCGCGTTCCCGATCGTGTGGCATGATTCTGCCCAGGTCACGAGTGACAGCGACTACGGCCCCGGCCCGCTGTCCGGCAACCCTCCGTCCGTGGCGGGGTGCCCCGGGTGATGACCAGGTCGCAGGCAGCGAGGTCTGCGGCAAGCGCGGATCCCTCGTGCCAGGGATCCTGGTCCTTGAGGGAGATCTCTCATGATGCAGCGAATGCGTTAGGGCCGTACGGGCCCCTTTTCCGCACCCCCCTTTTTCCTTCACCGCTGTCGGCCGGCCCCGCTTCGGCGTGCGTGCCCCGCAGCGAATTCGCTCTGCCCTCACGGGAGTTCGCCATGCCTGTTTCCGCTGCCGCCACCACTGCCGCCACTGATGCCGTCTCCGCTGCCGCCGTCTGCGCCCCGTTGCCCGTGCTGGGCCGGGACGTGCTGGTCCCGCTCGTCACCGGCGGCGAGGTCGAGTATGCGGCGCTGGACATCGCCGCCAGCGCCCCGGCGCTCCAGCGCGTCTGGGACGACGTGGCCGCGTACGCCCCGTACTACGGCAGTGTCCACCGCGGCGCGGGCTACCTCTCGCAGTTGTCCACCGACCTGTTCGAGAACAGCCGGGCGGAGGTCTCCCGCTTCCTCGGGTGCCGGGAGGGGGACCAGGTGGTCTTCACCCGCTCCACCACCGACTCGCTGAACCTGCTGGCCGCCGTGCTGCCGGCCGGCACCCGGGTGTTCGTCTTCGAGACCGAGCACCACGCCTCGCTGCTGCCCTGGGAGCAGCGCGCCGGCGTCGAGGTGACGTACCTCGACGCGCCCCGTACGCCGCGGCAGGCGGTGGACACGCTGGAGCGGGCGCTGGCCGAGCGCGAGCCCTACAGCAACGCGCTGGTCTGCGTGACGGGTGCTTCCAATGTGACCGGTGAGCTGTGGCCCGTACGGGAGCTGGCCGCCGCGGCGCACGCGCACGGCGCGCGCATCGTGCTCGACGCCGCCCAGCTCGCCCCGCACCACCCGGTCGACATCGCCGAGCTGGACGTGGACTGGGTCGCCTTCTCCGGCCACAAGCTGTACGCGCCCTTCGGGGCCGGAGTGCTGGCCGGGCGCGCCGACTGGCTCCAGGCGGCCGAGCCGTACCTCGCGGGCGGCGGCGCCAGCCGTACGGTCGCGCGCCGCGCCGACGGCGGCGTGGACGTCGACTGGCACACCACCGCAGCCCGCCACGAGGCCGGTTCGCCCAACGTCATCGGCGTCTACGCCATCGCCGCCGCCTGCAAGGCCCTCACCGAGGCGGGCTTCGAGGGCCTGGTCGCCCGGGAGCAGCAACTGGTCGAGCGGGTACGGGCGGGCCTCGCCGAGGTGCCCGAGGTCACGGTGCTCTCGCTGTTCGGGGACGACGCCCCGCGGGTGGGCGTGCTGTCCTTCGTCGTCGAGGGCTGGAACAGCTCGCACTTCGCGGCGGCGCTCTCCGCGGAGTACGGCATCGGCGTGCGCGACGGGCTGTTCTGCGCGCATCCCCTCGTACGGACCCTGCTGGGCGCCGAGTCCGAGGCCCCGGGGGAATGCGGCGCGCCCGAAGGGGCACCGGGGGAGCGGAGCCTGAACGCCATCCGGGTGAGCTTCGGGGCCGGTACGCCCGACGAGCACGTGGAGCGTTTCGTCCGGGCCGTCAAGGAACTGGTGACGCAGGGCGCGCGGTGGAGCTACCGCACCGAGGACGGGCGCTGCGTGCCGGACACGGCGGCGTAGCCCCTTCGACCGCCCGCGTCGCGGCGCTCCGCTGTCCGGGCGCCGCGGCGCGGGTTCGTACGCGGCGGCGGTCCGGGTCAGGCGTCCAGGCCGATGGCGAAGGCCGCTTCCAGGTCGTGCTGGGAGTACGTACGGAAGGCGATGTGCGTCTCGGTGGAGGCCACGCCCGGCACCTTGCTGATCCGGCCCGGGATGACGTCCGCCAGGTCGTCGTGCCTGGCCACCCGCACCAGCGCGATCAGGTCGTGCGCACCGGTGACCGAGTAGACCTCGCTGACGCCCTCCAGCGCGGCGATCTTCTCCGCGATCTCCGGGATCTGGTCCACGCTGGTCTTGATGAGCACGATCGAAGTGATCACGGTTGGCTCTCTCCCTCGGCCGCCTGCTGCTTCGCCGTTCCGGCGGAGTCCACCCTACCGGTGGCCGCGGCCGTTTCCCCGGGCGGAGCGGGGCTCGGCCGGTACCGCACCCAGGCGTACAGGAAGCCCACCGCGAAGCCCACGACGTGGGCGAGGTAGGCCACACCCGGGCTGCTGGGGTCGCGCTGCGCGGCGATCCACTGGAGGACGAACCAGAACAGCAGCACGATCCACGCCGGGAAGCGGAGCGGCAGGAAGAAGAGGAACGGGTAGATGCTGGTGACCCGGGCCTTGGGGAAGAGGTAGAGGAACGCCCCCAGCACCCCGGAGATCGCCCCGGAGGCGCCGACCAGGGTCTGTCCCGAGGAGGCGTGCGCGGCCGCGTAGCCCATCAGGGCCAGATAGCCGGTCACGAGGTAGAAGAGGGTGAACGGCAGCCGGCCCATGCGGTCCTCGGCCATGCCGCCGAAGACGTACAGGAAGAGGACGTTGCCCAGCAGGTGCAGCCAGCTTCCGTGCACGAACAGAGCGGTCAGCGGGGTGAGCAGCGGGCCGGGCGAGCCGCTCCACAGGTCACGCGGGATGACGCCCCAGCGTTCGAAGTACGCGGTCTGCGCCTGGACGACGGCGTCGCCGGTGCCGTATATGCCGTTGAGGCCGGAGGCGGGCCCGACGACGAAGACCACGCAGCACAGGGCGATCAGGACGTTCGTCATGCGGGAGAACACGGTCAGCACCGAGCGGGCGCGGGGCGTCCGGGGGGTCAGGAACGGGGCCGTCATGAAGTGATCATGGCGTAATACGGGCAATCGGGACAGAGTGCCTCGCCGCGTCCCGCCTCCCGGGCGGGCCCGCGCCGTAGCGGCGTCAGGCCGTAGGGTAAGAGCCTGTGCCATCACCCCGGCCAGGCGACGGGAGCCTGGCCGGGGTGATGGCACAGGCTCTGACGGTCAGTACCCCGCGTACTTCCGCAGTCCGACGGCGCACCGCGGGAAGCCCCCGAACGACAGCACGAGCTCCGCTCGCCCGAGCGCGACGAAAGAGGACGACACCATGGCTGTTCCCCTGCCGACGGACGGGACCCGGTGGCGCTGCACCCTGTGCGGCAACCTGACGCGCTTCGACGTGACCCGCCGCTCCGAGGTCGTGGAGTACCTCCACCTCGACCTCGCCGGGGAGCCGAAGGTGGAGGAACGCGAGGTGCTCAGTGAGAGCATCGAGTCCGTGCGCTGCCGCTGGTGCAACGCGGTCGACCAGATCGAGCTGGTCGACCGGCCGGGCGCCGGTGCCTGAGTCGAGCGCCTGAGATCGGAGCGATGCAGCAGTGGTGGAGCGTCCAGAAAGGCCTGCGGGGGCGGAGCACGGTGCCGAGGCCGGTGCGGCCGAGGCGGAAGAGGTGCTCGACCGTCCGCTGCCCGAGGGCGTACGGCGCCGGGTCGTGGCGCTCACCGCGGAGTCCTTCGGCGGCCTGACGGTCGCCGAACTTCCGCCGCCGCTGCGCCAGTACGCCCGGTTCACCCCCAGCCGCCGGGCCAAATTCGCGGGCAACGCGATGGCGGCCGCGCTGGAGAACGACGCGGTCTTCCGGCAACGGATCGCGGGCCGGCTGCGCGAGGCCCAGCCGGAACTGGCCGAAGCGCTGGACAACGGCACCCCGCCCGCCGCCGCCGACCCGCTCGATGTCGCGGCGGCGGCCTATGTGCTGCGTCCCGAGGGCTGGGTCAAGCTGGTCGCGGCGGCCGGCGAGGAGGCGCAGCGCGCCCGCGCGGAACAGGCCGGCGAGGAGGCCGAACGCGAGCTGGCCGCGCTGCGCGAGGAGCTGGCGCAGTCCCGCGCGCAGGCCCGCGCCGAGGCCGAGCGCGCCCGCGACGACCTGGACGCGTTGCGCAAGGAGAACGAGTCGTTGCAGCGCAAGCTGCGCAGCGCGCTCAGCGACGTCAAGCGGGGCGAGGCGGCGGCGCGCAAGGCCGCGGCGGAGGTGGAGTCCGTACGGGCCGCCGCCGCGCAGGAGAAGACCGTGGCCGACAGCGAGGCGCGCCGCCTGAAGGCCCGTGTCGCGGAGGTCGAGGCGCTGCTGGAGGCCAGCCGCCGTGCCACGCGCGAGGGCCGCAGCGTCGAGGACATGCGGCTGCGGCTGCTGCTGGACACCGTCCTGGACGCGGCCCAGGGGCTGCGCCGGGAGCTGGCGCTGCCGCCCGCCGACACCCACCCGGCGGACACCGTCGACGCGGTGGCACCGGGCAAGATGACGCCCAAGGACATCGCCACGCGCGCGCTGTCGGAGACCGACCCCGCCCTGCTGGACCAGCTGCTGGCGCTGCCGCAGGCCCACCTGGTGGTGGACGGTTACAACGTCACCAAGACCGGTTATCCCACGATGCCGTTGGACAAGCAGCGGCTGCGGCTGCTGGGCGGCCTCGCGGTGCTGGCCGCCCAGACCGGCGCGGAGATGACGTGTGTCTTCGACGGTGCCGAGCTGGCCGCTCCGGTGCTGCTCGCGCCGCCGCGCGGGGTGAGGGTCCTCTTCAGCAAGCCGGGTGTGACGGCGGACGAGCTGATCCGCCAGCTCGTACGGGCCGAGCCGCCCGGCCGTCCGGTGGTGGTCGTCTCCACGGACCGTGAGGTGGCCGACGGGGTGGCCAAGGCGGGTGCGCGGCCGGTCGCATCGGCCCTGCTGCTGAAGCGACTTGCCCGTACCTGAGTCGTACGTTCCGTCCGTACGACTTGTCCGGGACGTGCTTCACGGAGGGGAGCGCGGGGCAGGTCTGGCCCGAGCGTCCGAGGGGGAGCCGGCGGAGCGCTGTGGTGCTCGCGACGGGGGTAAACGTGTACCCAACAACGAGGCGTCTCATGCCTGTCGTTCGTCTCTGAGTGTCAAGTGACCATTACTGCCTGTGTGATGTTGGTAAAGGATGAGGAGCATCCAGCAGTTTTTTCCGGTGAGGATTTGAAGCGATCACAACTCGGTTACTAAGGTCAGGCCTCAACCCTTCATGCAGTTGATCATCCACCCGGGATGAACAGTGAAGGAACCGCCGAGTCCGCGGTGTTCACACGCGGAGCCGGGGTCCCGTACCCCCCACGCCCGGTAGGCGGCTGAAGGAAGAAGGAGCTCGCCTCCGTGGCGTCCCACCGTCGACCCAAGCAGCCGAGCCGCACGCGCGTGACCGTCCTCACCGCGACCGCAGCGGCGGCCGTCGCCCTCTCGTCCCAGGCCGCCCATGCCGACCCGAAGCCGAAGAAGGAAGACGTCAAGTCCGAGGTCGACAAGCTCTACGAGCAGGCGGAGCAGGCCACCGAGAAGTACAACGGGGCCAAGGAGGACCAGGAGAAGCTCCAGAAGGAGGTCGACGCCCTCCAGGACAAGGTCGCCCGCGGCCAGGGCGAGCTGAACGAGCTCCGCAAGGGCCTCGGCGCCGTCGCCTCCGGCCAGTACCGCAGCGGCAGCATCGACCCGTCCGTGCAGCTCTTCCTCTCCGGCGACCCGGACACCTACCTCGACAAGGCCGCCACCCTCGACCAGCTGAGCGGCAAGCAGGCCGAGCAGCTGAAGACCATCGCGGACAAGCAGCGCCGGCTCGCGCAGGAGCGCGCGGAGGCCGCCGGCAAGATCAAGGACCTCTCGGACACCCGCAAGGCACTGGGTGACAAGAAGGACGAGATCAAGGGCAAGCTCGCCAAGGCGCAGGAACTCCTCAACACGCTGACCGCCAAGGAGAAGGAAGAGCTGCGGAAGGAGGAGGAGAAGAAGCAGAACCAGGGCCGTTCCAGCCGCGGCAACGAGCGCCCCGACCTGGGCAAGGACGTCCCGGCCTCGCAGCGCGGCGCCGCCGCCCTGGCCGCGGCCGCCTCGAAGATCGGCTCGCCCTACGTGTGGGGCGCCACCGGTCCCTCCTCCTTCGACTGCTCGGGCCTGACCTCTTGGGCGTACGCGCAGGCCGACCAGTCGCTGCCGCGCACCTCGCAGGCGCAGGCCAACGCCGGTACCCGGATCAGCTCGCAGAGCGCGCTCAAGCCGGGCGACCTGGTGCTCTTCTACGGCGACCTGCACCACATCGGCCTGTACGCGGGCAACGGCCAGGTGCTGCACGCGCCGAAGCCGGGCGCGTCCGTGCGCTACGAGTCGATCAACAACATGCCCTTCCAGTTCGGCGTCCGCGTCTGACGTCCCGTCGGCCGCGTCCCGCGCTCGCGGGACACTGCCGGACATGCCGCCCGATCGGGCGAATTGCGGTGTGCGCCGCTGACTTCCCGCCCCGCCGGTGACCTGCGCAGTCACCGGCGGGGCGGCTTTTTCCCTACCGGCGACGGGTGTTGCGGGTCTTTGGCCGCGGGCCACCGGCGCCGTTACTGTCTGCCCTCGCAGCTGCCGGTCAGTGTCCGCCCGCCCCGGGCGGCAGGGGCTGCACGGAAGGGAGTGCGGCCTCACGTGGCGTCCCACCGCCGTGTCTCACAGTCCGGCCTGGCCGGTGCGACCAGGGCCACCGTCCTGTCCGCCGCCGCGGTCACCGCAGCCGCCGCGCTGTCCGCCGGAGCGGCCAACGCCGTCCCGGCCCCGGCGCCCGCCGAGGTCACCTCGCGCGTCGACGCCCTCTACGAGCAGGCCGAGAAGGCCACCGAGCAGTTCAACGGGGCCAACGAGCGGGCGCGCAGGCTGCGGGCCGACGTGGCGGCCCTCCAGGACCGGGTGGCCCGCGGCCAGGAGCACGTCAACCGGCTGCGCGGCCGGCTCGGCGCCGTCGCCTCCGCCCAGTACCGCTCCGGCGGTCTGGACCCGGCCCTGAAGCTGCTCCTGTCCGAGGACCCGGCGCACTACCTCGACAAGGCCGCCGCCCTGGACCGCATCCACGGCGAACAGGCCGGGGAGCTGCGCGAACTCCAGGGAGCCCAGCGCGGTCTGGAGCAGGAGCGCCGGGAGGCGACGGGGAAGCTGGCCGCCCTGGAGGCGAGCCGGCGGGCCGTCGTGCGCCACAAGAAGGACGTCGAGGACAAACTGGCCGCGGCGCGGCGCCTGCTGAACTCGCTGACCGGCGCGGACCGGGCCGCCTACGACCGAGCCAACCGCGGAGTCGGACGGTCGATGCCCGACCTGTCCGGGCCGTCGCCCGCCTCCGGCCGGGCCGGGGCCGCCGTCCAGGCGGTGCGCGGGGCGATCGGCTCCCCGTACGCCTGGGGGCGGTCCGGCCCTTCCTCCTTCGACTGCTCCGGACTGATGCAGTGGGCCTACGCGCGGGCCGGAGTCTCCATCCCGCGCACCTCGCAAGCCCAGCGCGGCGCGGGGCGGCAGGTTCAGGTCAGTCAGGCCAGGCCCGGGGACCTGGTCATCTACCGGGACGACGCCAGTCATGTCGGTATGTATGTGGGCAACGGACAGGTGGTGCACGCGCCGTATCCGGGGGCCCGGGTGCGCTCGGACCCCGTCGGCATGATGCCCATCTCGTCCGTAACCCGACCCTGACCGCTGTCCGTACCCGCGGCCGGTGCTTACGATCAACCGCGTGGCAGGGCGACGGACAACGCGGCGGACGGCCCGGCGGATCAGGACGGCGCTCTGCGCGACCCTGCCGCTGGCGCTGCTGCCGCTGCTCACGGGCTGCCAGGACCCGGCGGGCGGGCAGGACCCCCCGCCGGGCATCCAGCGGATGCTGGACCGGCGCGCGGCGGCGGTGCGCGACCGGGACGCCGGGGCCTTCCTCGCCTCGGTCGACCCGCACGCGTCCGCGTACCGCGACCAGCAGCGGGCGGTGTTCGCCCACCTCGCGCAGGTGCCGCTGGGCGCCTGGTCGTACGAGCTGGTGAAGACCGACGCGTTCGGTCTGCCGGCGGTGGTCGGGGCGGAGGGCCGCCGGGTGGCCGCCGAGGTGCGGCTGCGCTACCGGCTGACCGGGTACGACAACGCGCCGGTCACCTCCGTGCAGTACCTGACGCTCACCGACCGCGGCGGCCGGTGGCTGATCAGCTCCGACTCGGACGGTGCCGGGAGCGGGCGGCGCAGCGCGCGCCAACTGTGGGACCAGGGGCCGGTCCAGGTCGTCAAGGGGCGCCACAGCCTGGTCCTCGGTGTCCGCCGCGGCAGCGCGGCACTGCGCGAACTGGCGGACCGTACGGACGCGGCCGTGCCCGCCGTCACCGAGGCGTGGCCCGGGAAGTGGGCCGGGCGGGTGGTCGTCGAGGCGCCGCAGTCGCTGGACGGGATGGCGGAGCTGCTGAACGCCGCCGACCCCTCCGGCTACCGGGGCATAGCGGCCGTCACGACCGGCGAGGCGGGCGCGGCGCCGGCGGCACCGGCCGACCGGGTCGTCGTCAATCCGGAGGCGTACGGCGAACTGTCCGCCGCCGGGCGCCAGACCGTACTGACCCACGAGGCCACCCACGTCGCGACGCGTACGGCCACCACCTCCGCCACCCCGCTCTGGCTCTCCGAGGGTTTCGCCGACTGGGCCGCCTACCGCGGCGACAGCCACCCGGCCGCCGCCACCGCCCCCGAACTCGCGCACGCCGTGGCCAAGGGCACCCCGCCGTCCCGGCTGCCGGCCGACGGCGACTTCCGCTTCGGCCGCAGCGCGCGGGAGCTGGCCCGCGCGTACGAGGGAGGCTGGCTGGCCTGCCGCATGATCGCCGACGACTGGGGCGAGCAGCGGCTCGGCGCGTTCTACCGGGCGGCGGGCCGGGGCGGCCCGGAGAGCGCCGGGCGGGCGATGCGCGACCAACTGGGCCTGAGCCCGGCGGAGTTCACCCGGCGGTGGCAGGCGTACGTGGTGCGGCAGTTGCGGTGACGCGCCGCGGCCCGGTGACCGTCGAGCGCCACAACCGGCGGCAGGCGGACAGCGAAGCGGCCACGAGCAGGACGTTGCGCACGGCCAGCAGGACGACGCCGCTCCCCTCGCTGGCCACGACGTCCACGAACCGGACGGGGAACTCCCACAGCGTCGCGCCGGTCGCGAGCAGGACCAGGACGGCGGGCAGTCCCATCCGGCTCGCCCGCAGCGTCATGCACACGGCCGCCGCGCCCACCAGCCAGATCATGTACTGCGGGCTGATCACCCGGCTGGTGGTGACGAAGAGCAGGACGGCGGTGAAGGCGGCGTCGGCGAGCGTGGCGGACGTGCACCGCCGCGCGCGCAGCCGCCACAGCAGCAGCCAGCCGAAGGCCGCCACGGTCAGGAGCAGCGCCAGGGAACTGACCAGCGGCACGTACGGGCCGACGAACTCCACCGAGCCGTAGTTCAGCAGCACCTCGCCGTCCCAGCCGAACTGCCGGGCGAGATGGAAGACGAGCCCGCCGAGCGACTCCACCTCCGTACCCCGGTCACGCTGGAAGGTGAGGAAGGCCAGCCCGCCAGGGGCCCAGGCGACGCAGAGCGCGGTGATCGCCAGCGCGCCGACGGCCGCCGCGCCCCACAGGTGCCGCGCGCGGCGGCCCCGCAGGGGAGCGCCGGTCAGCAGCAGCACCGGCCAGACCTTCAGCAGCGCGCCGAAAGCGATCAGGGCGCCGGAGACGCGCGGGCGCCGGGCGGCGGCGAAGAGCGCGGCGACGGCCACGGCGGTGACCATCAGGTCGTACCGGGCGTACGCGGTCGGGCCGAGCAGGGCGACCCCCGCGGTCCAGACCCAGGCACCGGTGAGACGTTTGCCCGGCCGGCGGCCCGCGTACAGGAGCAGCGCGAAGGTGACGGCGTCGGCGGCGCACGCCAGGACGAAGAACGCCGAGGCGTAGTCCAGGAAGGGCAGCAGCCCGGGCGAGAGGACGGCGAGCGCGGCGGCCGGCGGGTACTGCCAGGTCACGTCGTCCTGCGGGAACGCGCCGGACTTCAGGACCTCGGACCAGCCGGCGTAGATGCCCGAGATGTCGCTGGTGACGTCCGGGCCGGGCAGCACCAGCACCTTGAACACGCACAGCAGCAGGACCGCCCGGGTGGCGGCCCAGACCGCCGCCGGCGGCGCCGACGCGCGCACCGTGTCCCTCGGCTGCCGGCTGCCGGCCCCGCCCATCGCCACCTCGTCCTGTCGTCCGCCGCCGTCCGCGGCCGCCCGTCCGTCCCGGTGGACGGGGCCGTGTCACGACCGTAGACGAGTCACGCGCGTGCCGGGGCGGCCCCCGCCGGTCGTGTCCGGTGACCCGGTACTGTGCCAGGGCAATGGACAAGACGCTGATCGTCACGAACGACTTCCCGCCCCGCCCCGGCGGCATCCAGGCCTTCCTGCACAGCATGGCGCTGCGCCTGGACCCGGACCGGGTCGTGGTCTACGCCTCCACCTGGAAGCGCGGCCAGGAGGGCGTCGAGGCCACCGCCCGCTTCGACGCCGAGCAGCCCTTCCCGGTCGTACGCGACCGGACGACCATGCTGCTGCCGACGCCCCGGGTGACCCGGACGGCCACCGCCCTGCTGCGCCGGCACGGCTGCTCCTCGGTGTGGTTCGGCGCCGCGGCGCCGCTCGGCCTGATGGCGCCCGCGCTGCGCCGGGCGGGCGCGCGCCGGATCGTGGCCACCACGCACGGGCACGAGGCGGGCTGGGCGCAGCTCCCCGGCTCCCGTCACCTGTTGCGGCGGATCGGCGAGGACACCGACACGATCACCTATCTCGGTGAGTACACCCGCTCGCGGATCGCCGCCGCGCTGACGCCGGCCGCCGCCGGGCGGATGACGCAACTGCCGCCCGGCGTGGACGAGAAGACCTTCCACCCCGGTTCGGGCGGCGACGGGGTACGGGCCCGCCTCGGGCTCGCCGAGCGGCCGGTCGTCGTCTGCGTCTCCCGGCTGGTGCCGCGCAAGGGCCAGGACACCCTGATCGAGGCGATGCCGCGCATCCTGGCCGACGTGCCGGACGCGGTGCTGCTGATCGTGGGCGGCGGCCCGTACGAGAAGCAACTGCACGCGCTCGCCGTCGAGAAGGGCGTCGCCGACGCGGTGCGCTTCACCGGGGCCGTGCCGTGGGAGGAACTGCCCGCCCACTACGGCGCGGGCGACGTCTTCGCGATGCCGTGCCGTACCCGGCGCGGCGGGCTGGACGTGGAGGGTCTGGGCATCGTCTACCTGGAGGCGTCCGCCACCGGACTGCCGGTCGTGGCGGGGGACTCCGGCGGCGCGCCGGACGCCGTGCTGGACGGCGAGACGGGGTACGTCGTCCCGGGCGGCTCCCCGACGGTCACCGCCGAACGCGTCGTCGCGCTGCTGAAGGACCCCGCCGCCCGCCGCCGCATGGGCGAGCGCGGCCGCGCCTGGGTGGAGGAGAAGTGGCGCTGGGACCTGCTGGCGGAGCGGCTCAAGGAGCTGCTGTAGCCGGACGCGCGGACGCCGGGCGGCCGGGTGCACGGCCCGCCCGGCGTCCGGAAGGGTGTCGGTACGTCCGCGCGTCACGCGCGGTAGATCGCCTCGATCTCCTCGGCGAAGTCCTTCGCCACCACGTTGCGCTTGAGCTTCAGCGACGGCGTGACGTGCCCGGACTCCTCGGTGAACTGCGTCGGCAGGATGCGGAACTTGCGTACCGACTCGGCCTTGGAGACGGCCGCGTTGCCGTCGTCCACCGCCCGCTGCACCGCGGCCAGCAGCTCCGGGTCCTTGCTCAGCTCGGTGACGCTCTGCCCGGCCGGGCGGCCGTGCTCCGTCGCCCAGCGCGGCAGGAACTCCTCGTCGAGGGTGACCAGCGCGCCGACGAAGGGGCGGCCGTCGCCGACGACCATGCACTCGGCGATCAGCGCGTGCGCGCGGATGCGGTCCTCGATGACGGCCGGGGCGACGTTCTTGCCGCCCGCCGTCACCAGGATCTCCTTCTTGCGGCCGGTGATCGCGAGGTAGCCGTCCTCGTCGAGGGTGCCGATGTCACCGGTGTGGAACCAGCCGTCGGAGAGCGCTTCCTTGGTCGCCGACTCGTTGTTCCAGTACTCGGTGAACAGGTGCTCGCCGTGCAGCAGCACCTCGCCGTCGTCGGCGATGCGCACCACCGAGCCGGGCAGCGGCTGGCCGACCGTACCGATCTTCTGGCGGTCCCACGGGTTGAAGGCGGTGGCCGCGCAGGACTCCGTCAGGCCGTAGCCCTCCAGGGCGGTGAAGCCGATGCCCCGGTAGAAGTGGCCCAGGCGCTCGCCCAGCGGCGCGCCGCCGGAGATGGCGTGGGTGGCCCGGCCGCCGAGCACGGCGCGCAGCTTGCCGAAGACCAGCTTGTCGAAGAGCTTGTGCTTGATCCGCAGGCCGAGGGCGGGCCCGGCCTGGGTGTCCAGCGCGCGGCTGTAGGCGATGGCCGTCTCGGCGGCCCGGTCGAAGATCTTGCCTTTGCCCTCGGACTGCGCCTTGGCCCGCGCCGCGTTGTAGACCTTCTCGAAGACCCGGGGGACGCCGAGGATCAGTGTCGGGCGGAACGAGGCGAGGTCGTCGGTGAGGTTCTTGATGTCGGGGGCGTGGCCGAGCTTGATGGGGGCCATGACCGAGGCCACCTGCACCAGCCGTCCGAAGACGTGGGCCACCGGCAGGAAGAGCAGGACCGAGGAGTGGCCGGTGCGGAAGAGGGGCTTGAGGCGTTCGACGACGTTGCCGCACTCGGCGAAGAAGCTGCGGTGGGTGAGCACACAGCCCTTGGGCCGGCCGGTGGTGCCGGAGGTGTACACGATGGTGGCGGGCGAGTCGGCGTCGGCGAGGGCGCTGCGCTCGTCCACCTCCGCGTCGGTGACACCGGCGCCGGCCGCGCGCAGCCGGGCGACCGCGTCCCGCTCGATCTGCCAGATGTTCTCCAGCGCGGGCAGCCGGTCCCGTACGGACTCGACGGCGGCCTCCTGCGCGGGGGATTCGACCACGCAGGCCACCGCGCCGGAGTCGCCGAGGATCCACTGCACCTGTTCGGCGGAGCTGGTCTCGTAGACCGGGACGGTGACCGCGCCCGCGCTCCAGATCGCGAAGTCCAGCAGGGTCCACTCGTACCGGGTGCGCGACATCAGGCCGATCCGGTCGCCGGGCCGGATGCCGGCGGCCATCAGGCCCTTGGCGGCGGCCCGTACCTCGGCGAGGAAGACGGTGGCCGTCACGTCCTGCCACCGGCCGTCGACCTTGCGGCCCATGACGGCGACATCGGGGTGCTGCGCGGCATTGCGGCGGATCAGATCCGTCAGGTTGCCGTCCGCGGGGACCTCGTACAGGGCCGGAAGGCTGAACTCGCGCAAGACTGCTGCTCCTCTATGGCGCCGGCGTCACGACGCTGTGTGCTGGCCGGCTGCGGTCCATGATCAGGCAGGGGGGGGGTGGTGGACTGCCCGGACGTTACCCACCGGTATTGCTTTTGGGATAGGGGGTTACGCCCAGATGTTCGATGCGTCACACGCTGCGTGACGCGCGTCCGGACACGCCTTGGGACTGCTTCGCGCAGACTAGACCAGGCTTTCGGTGACCGGGAAGTAACCGCAGGTCGGACCCGTCTCCCGGCGGCACCTCCGGCCCCCCTCCCGGGCGTACGGCTTTCGATCTAGGGTGACCGGCATGCGAGTCCATGTGGTCAGCGACGTACACGGCAACGGGCGGGACCTCGCCACGGCGGGCGACGGGGCCGACGCCCTGGTCTGCCTGGGAGACCTGGTGCTCTTCCTCGACTACGCCGACCACTCCCGCGGCATCTTCCCCGACCTCTTCGGCACCGAGAACGCCCACCGGCTGGTCGAGCTGCGCACCGCCCGCCGCTTCGAGGAGGCCCGCGCGCTGGGCCGCCGCCTGTGGGGCGACATCGAGCGCGAGGGCGGCGGCCGGATGGCTGTGATCGAGGAGGCCGTCCGCCGCCAGTACGCCGAACTGTTCGCCGCCTTCCCGGAGCGGACGTACGCCACGTACGGCAACGTGGACCTCCCCCACCTGTGGCCCGAGTACGCCGGACCCGGCACCACCGTCCTGGACGGCGAGCGGGTGGAGATCGGCGGCCGCGTCTTCGGGTTCGTCGGCGGCGGGCTGACGACCCCCATGCGTACCCCGTACGAAATCAGCGACGAGGAGTACGCCGCCAAGGTCGAGGCCGTCGGCGAGGTGGACGTGCTGTGCACGCACATCCCGCCGGACGTCCCGGAGCTCTGCTACGACGTCGTCGCCCGCCGCTTCGAACGCGGCAGCGCCGCCCTCCTGGACGCGATCCGCCGGACCCGGCCCCGCTACGCGCTCTTCGGTCACGTGCATCAGCCGCTGGCCCGGCGGGTACGCGTCGGCGGCACCGAGTGCGTCAACGTGGGGCACTTCAACGCGACGGGAGCGCCGTACGTCCTGGAGTGGTGACGGCCTTCCGGGGCCTTCCCGGGGTCTTCCCGGAGGGCCCTCCCGGGGGCCGTCTCCGGGGCCGACCGGATCGGCCGGGAGGCCGGTCCGGCGCGCTTTCGCCGCGCGGTAGCCTTCAGCAGCAGGGATACGCGTCTGGCGGACCGGCACGAATCGGCATGGAGGAGTCACGGCGATGGCCGAACACACCAGCTCTAGCGTCACGATCGAGGCGGCACCCGCCGAGGTGATGGGAGTGATCGCCGACTTCGACCGCTATCCGGACTGGACCGGCGAGGTCAAGGAAGCCGAGATCCTCAGCAAGGACGACCAGGGCCGCGCCGAGCAGGTCCGCCTGCTGCTGGACGCCGGCGCGATCAAGGACGACCACACCCTCGCCTACACCTGGATCAGCGACCACGAGGTCAACTGGTCACTGGTGAAGTCCCAGATGCTGCGCACCCTCGACGGCTCCTACCGGCTGGTACCGCTGGCCGGCGGCGCGCACACCGAAGTGACGTATCAGCTCACCGTGGACGTCAAGATCCCGATGCTGGGCATGATCAAGCGCAAGGCGGAGAAGGTCATCATCGACCGCGCGCTGGACGGGCTGAAGAAGCGCGTCGAGAGCGGCCCCGTGGGCCCCGCCGGCGAGGCCAAGAGCCGCTGACCATGCGTACCGTCCTCGTCACCGGCCCCGGCGGCGCCGGCCGTACCACCATCGCCGCCGCCACCGCCCTGGCCGGTGCCCGGCGCGGTGAGCGCGTCCTGCTGCTCACCGCCCGCGGCGGCGCGGCGGAACGCGCCCTGGGCACCCGCCCGGGCCGCCCCGGTGACGGCCCGGTGCCCTTCGTGCCCGGCCTGCACACCCGGCGCGTAGACGCCGGCGACCACTTCCGCCGGGAGGTCCTCGCCTTCCAGGAGCGCGCGGGCGCCGCCCTCGACCTGCTGGGCGCCGCACCCCTGGACGAGGACGAACTGACCGAACTGCCCGGCGCGGAGGCGTTCGCGCTGCTCCACGAGCTGCGCGCGGCCCACGAAGCGGCCGGCGGGCCCGACGGCCCGCAGACGGTCGTCGTCGACATGCCGCCCGCCGCCGACACCGTCGCCCTGCTCGCCCTGCCCGAACAGGCCCGCCGCTACCTCCGCCGCCTGCTGCCGCCCGAACGCCAGGCCGCCCGCGCGCTGCGGCCGGTGCTGGCCCAACTGGCGGGTGTGCAGATGCCCACCCAGAAGCTGTACGAGGCCGCGGAGCGCTGGGAGCACGAACTCGCCGCCGTGCAACGGATCATCGACCACCCGGGCACGACCGTACGGATCGTCACCGACGCGGGCCCGGCCGCCGTCGCGGACCTGCGGGAGGTGCGCTCGGGCCTCGCCCTGTACGGGCACCGCACCGACGCCGTCGTCGCGAACCGGCTGCTGCCCACCGGGTCGGCCGACCCGTTCCTGGCCGCGCTCTCCGGACAGCAGCAGAGCGCGCTCAAGGCGCTCCGCGAGGAGTTCCCCGAGGCGCCGGTCGTCGAGGTGCCGCACCTGGGCCGCGACCCCGAGGGCACCGAGGACCTGGACGAGCTCTGCCGCGGCACGGTCGGGGAGCCGGCCGCGCCCGGCGGCGCCGACGACCCGTGGACCGTGGAGGACCGGCTGGCCCCGGACGGCATCCTGGTGTGGCGGGTGCCGCTGCCGGGCGCCGAACGCGACGGGCTGGGCCTGCTGCGGCGCGGCGACGAGGTCGTCGTCACCGCCGGCCGCTTCCGGCGGATACGCACCCTGCCCTCCGCGCTGCGCCGCTGTTCGGTCTCCGGCGCCGGGCTGCGCGACGGCGCGCTGCACATCCGCTTCACCCCCGACCCGGACCTCTGGCCCCGCGGACACTGAACGGCACACCGCCGTTCGGGTAACGTCGGGAGAAGCAGCACCGCCGCGCACCCGCCGCCCACGCGGGTCCAGATCCGCCTCGCCGCAGGAGTGAGTCCGCCATGAGCGATGCCACCGAGCGCCCCGCCGACCGTACGGACCGGTTCGACGCCGATGCCTGGGAAACGGCCTGCGCCGAGGACCTGGCGGCCGAGAAGGCCCGCCGCCGCGCGCAGTACGGCCCGCCGCCGGGCAGCGCCGCCGAGGAACTGCGCCGCCTCGCGGAGGCCGTCACCGACAAGCTCGCCGGCATCCAGTTGCCGGGCGCGCTCGCCGGTATGGCCGCGCAGGGCGCCGTGCAGCAGCTCTTCCGGCAGGCCAAGGCCGTCGTCGAGCCGGTCGTCGAACGCAACCCGGAGGTCTTCGACCACCTCGCCGCCGCCGGGTCCGAGCTGCTGGCCGCCTACCGTTCGGCCGTCGAGAGCAGCGAGCGCCGCTGGACCCGCGAGGCCGCCGACGAGGCCGTGCAGGCCGACCCGCGGGAGGCCGCCGGGCCGGGCGCCGGCCGCGACGGCGGCGACACCCGCGACAAGCGTGACGACCCGGGCGCCCGCCGGGACGACGAAGGACCGACGGGCACCGAGCGGATCGACCTCGACTGACCCTCGTCCCGCGGCCGGAGGGCACGGGCGCCGCCCCGCACTCCGGTACGGTTGTACGCGGCGGGGTACGACCAATAACTGAGGGACACATGGGACTCACCATCGGCGTCGACATCGGCGGCACGAAGATCGCGGCCGGCGTGGTCGACGAAGAGGGCACGATCCTCGAAACGTGCAAGGTGCCGACCCCGCAGGCCACCGACGAGCTGACGGAGGCCATCGCCGACGCCGTCCGCACCGTCGGCGCCGACCACCAGGTCGAGGCCGTCGGCATCGGTGCCGCCGGTTATGTGGACGAGAAGCGGGCCACCGTCCTGTTCGCGCCCAACATCGACTGGCGCCACGAGCCGCTGAAGGACAAGGTCGAACAGCGCGTCGGCCTGCCCGTCGTCGTCGAGAACGACGCCAACGCGGCGGCCTGGGGCGAGTACCGCTTCGGCGCCGGCCAGGGCCACAGCGACGTCATCTGCATCACCCTGGGCACCGGCCTGGGCGGCGGCATCATCATCGGCAACAAGCTGCGCCGCGGCCGGTTCGGCGTCGCCGCCGAGTTCGGCCACATCCGCGTCGTACCGGACGGCCTGCTGTGCGGCTGCGGCAGCCAGGGCTGCTGGGAGCAGTACGCCTCGGGCCGCGCCCTGCTGCGCTACGCCCGCCAGCGCGCCTTCGCCACCCCCGAGAACGCCGAGGTGCTGCTGTCGCTGGGCGACGGCACCTCCGAGGGCATCGAGGGCCGGCACATCAGCGAGGCCGCCCGCCAGGGCGACCCGGTCGCCGTCGACTCCTTCCGCGAGCTGGCCCGCTGGGCCGGCGCGGGCCTCGCCGACCTGGCCTCGCTCTTCGACCCGTCCGCCTTCATCGTCGGCGGCGGCGTCTCGGACGAGGGCGAACTGGTCCTCGACCCGATCCGCAAGTCCTTCCGCCGCTGGCTGGTGGGCAACCAGTGGCGTCCGCACGCCCAGGTGCTCGCCGCCCAGCTCGGCGGCAAGGCCGGACTGGTCGGCGCCGCCGACCTGGCACGCCAGGGCTGACCCCGGTGCCGGCCGCGCTGCCCGCCTCCCGTACCGAGCCGGGCTCCGCTCCCGAGGACTTCGCATCGAGCGGAGGCGGAACGGAGCGGAGCGGCTCGGCCGTGCTCCGTGTGCTCAGCTACAACGTCCGCTCCCTGCGCGACGACCGCGCGGCGCTGGCCCGGGTGATCCGGGCCTGCGCCCCGGACGTCGTGCTCGTGCAGGAGGCGCCGCGGTTCTTCCGCTGGCGCAAGAGCGTGGCCAGGCTGTGCCGGGCGACGGACCTGGTGCACGTGACGGGCGGCGCCACCGCCGCCGGCCCGATGATCCTGTCCTCGCTGCGCGCCCACGTGGAACGCACCGAGGACGTCCTGCTGCCCCGCACCCCCGGCCTGCACCAGCGCGGTTTCGCGACCGCGGTGGTACGGATCGGGGGCGCCCGGGTCGGCCTGCTCAGCTGCCACCTCAGCCTTCAGGCCGACGAGCGGTACGGCCAGGCGGGCCTGCTGCTGGAGCGGCTGCGCGCGTTGGACACCCCGTACGCCGTCGCGGCCGGTGATCTGAACGACCGGCCGGACGGGCGTGCCTTCCGGCGGCTGGCGGGCTCGCTCACCGACGCCTGGACGGCGGCGCCGTGGGGCGGCGAGTACACCTCCACGCCCCACGACCCGCACCAGCGCATCGACGCCGTCTTCACGACCGACGGCGTCGAGGTGCTGGGCTGCGGTGTACCGCGCGACCTGCCGGGCCTCGCCCACGGCGACCTGCTCGCCGCCACCGATCACCTGCCGGTACTGGCCGTGCTGCGGGTGCCGGCCACCGGGCCCTGAGCACCGCTCCGGACCCGGCTCCGCTCAGGACAGCGTCATCCTCGGTTCGCCCCGCCCGTTGAGGCCGGGACCGCCGCCGGTGCAGGTCAGACGGCTCTTGGGGGCCTTGTCGCTGTTGAGTGAGGTGTACGCCTGCCGCAGGCAGTTCCGCAGGGCGAGCTGGCCCCAGTGGTTCGGGTGCAGCGCCTCCTGCACCTGGAACGGCGGCAGCACCGCGGTGACCGTCCGCACCCAGCTGATCCACTCGGTCTTGTCGGCCGCGCCCGGGTCGGTCCACCGCTTCACCGTGCCGCGCACCGGGTCGACCAGCCCGACGCCGCGCTCGCACAGCCGGTGCCCGTCGAAGCTGTGCGTGAGGTCGAGGAAGCGGACATTGTCCAGCCCGCTCTTGTCGATGCCCCGCTGCACGGCCCGGCCGACGGCCGGCAGCACGCTGTCCACCGCCCAGTCGGCGTCCCGGTCGTTGAACGCGCAGCCGCCCAGGGTCTGGCGCGCGCCCAGCGGCGCGGGGTAGCGGAAGTCGCGGCCGTGCGGGATGGGCGCCGGGTAGTTCTGCACGATCACGTCGTACTCGTCGGTCTCGTGCCCGGCCCGCAGCATCGCCTGCTTGACGTTGCGCAGCCCGCCCGCGATGTCGTCCGCCCGCTGCTCCACCGCCTGGTCGGTGAACCGGGCCCGGTTGGCCGGGTCCTGGCTGCACGACTTCGGCAGCGGACTGAGGTAGGCCAGGACGCAGGACTTGACGACGTCGCCGAAGCGGAAGTCGTTGCCGCCGACCGAGACGGCGACCATGTCCACCGGGTGGTCGCGCGCGTACTCCTCCAGCTGCTTGGCCTGGCCGGGCACCCCGGCCGCGTCCGAGAAGTCCAGCCCCGGCTTGGCGACGCCGTTCGAGGCCCGGAAGGAGTCGGTACGGGCACCGGAGCAGGCCAGGTTCTCGCTCTCGGTGCCGGGCAGCCCGAGGTGGATCTCGGCGGAGCGCGAGCGGTGGCACTTCGGGGTGCGCTCGGCGGTGCGGCCCGCGTTGTCGAAGTACGCGGTCGGGCCCAGCGCGTCGATGCGGGGGAAGTTGGCCGGGTTGGCGTCGCTGTTGCCGGCCCAGCGCCCGGCCTCGCCGGAGATGTAGGAGTCGCCGACGGAGACCACCGCGCCAGGACCGGGAGCCTGCCGCTGCTGCGGCGGACTGGCGGCGGCGGGCACGGTGGCCAGCAGGCCCGTCACCGCGGCGGCCGTCGCGGCGGCGGCCGCCACCCGGACGCGACGACGTGGACGGGGGCATGACGACGAGAGCGGATGGCGCACGGGGGTCCTCCCGGGAACACGGCCGGATACTCGGCGTGATCCTCCCCGTTCGCGGCGTCAACGTCGGTCAGGACACCTGGCGCGCGAGGGTGAATCCCGGGGCGTGCGGGGGACGGCGGTACGGCCGTGGGCGGCGGCCGGTGCGGTCATACGACCGCGCCGCCGCCCGGCAGCTCCTCGTCGTCCTCGTCGTCGTGCTTCATCCGGGCCACCAGCGTCGCGAAGCCGCCCAGGAAGCCGCCGATGCCCAGCAACGTCATCCACCAGGTGACGGGCTGCTGCAACAGCACCATGAGCACCAGCAGCAGCGGCCCGCCGAGCACCGCGATCCAGGCGAACTTGGTCGTCACGTCGGCCTTGGGCAGCGGAGGCGGCTCGGGCGGCACGAAGTGCCCCTCGTCCGTCCCGTCGGGCTCGTCGTCGGACGCCTCGGCCGCCGACCAGTCGCGCGGGCCGACGCCGGGCGCGAAGACCACGAAGCTGCCCACGCCGTTCGCGCCGGGCCTGTCCGGGGCGCCGGGGGAGGGCTCGCTGCGCGGCCGCTCCTCGACCGTCAGGCCGCCGTCGTCCCGGTCGGTGCGGTCCGCTGGGTCCGGACGGTCGGTGTGATCAGCGCGTTCCGTACGGTCCGGGCGTCCCGGGCCGGTCTTCTCGGGAGGCTTGCCGTCGGACCGCCGCCCGCCGTCGGCGCGGTCCTCACCCGTCCTGCCCAGGCCGGCACGGTCTTCACCTGCCCCGCCCACGTCGGCGCGGTCCGGCCCGCTGTCCGTGCCGCCGCTGTCGGACGGCCCGCCGGCCGTCTTCGGGCCCGTGCTGGAGACCGGCCCGTCCTCGTCCGGGAAGGCGGGCGCCTTGCCGTACCCGGCCACGATCTCGGCCCAGGCGGCTTCCTCGTCCAGCGGGTCGCGGGGGCTACGCTCCTCCACCGGTGGCCGTCTCCTCACTCTCCACGCCCGTGCGCACGCTCGGTGCCAGACGGGCGATGAAGTCGTAGGTGTCCTCGAAGATCCGCTCGGCGTCGTGGTCGAGCGTGGCGACGTGGTAGCTGCGCTCCAGCAGCGTCTGCCGTACATCCTTGGAGGACACCCGGCTCAGGATGCGCTCGGAGTCGGCGGGCGGCACGACGTGGTCCTGCGGGCTGGTCAGTACCAGCAACGGCTGGGTGACCCGGGGCAGTTCGGCGTCGACGAGCTGGAAGAGACGGCGCAGCGAGTGCGCGGCGTGCAGTGGCACCCGGCCGTAACCGGTCTCGACGGACCCCGGCTTGGCGATGTCGTTCGCCACGCCCTTGGTCGTACGGATCAGGTGCCGCAGCACCGGCAGCAGCGGGGCGGCCGCGTCGTGCACCTTGTTGCCCGGATTGACCAGCACCAGGCCGCTGACGGCGGGGCCGTGCACCTCGGCCAGCCGCAGTGCCAGCGCGCCGCCCATCGACAGGCCGCAGACGAAGACCTGCTCGCACCGTTCGGACAGCGACCGCAGCTCGCGGTCGACCTCGGCGTACCAGTCCTGCCAGGTGGTGAGCTGCATGTCCTGCCAGCGGGTGCCGTGTCCTGGCAGCAGGGGGAGCGAGACCGTCAGGCCGCGGTCGGCCAGGTACTCGGCCCAGGGGCGTACGGACTGGGGGGAGCCGGTGAAACCGTGGCAGACGAGGACGCCGGTCCGGCCGCCGTCGCGGCGGAACGGCTCGGCTCCGGGAAGCAGCGGCACCGGGGGACTCCGATCGGTGAGGGGCCGGGCGGCAACGGGTTGCGCGGGTTACTGGAAGCCTACGCGGAGCGGCGCCGGGCGGATAGGTCCGAAGGCCCCCGCGGAGCCCGCTCGTGCGCCCCGCGCGCGCGGTGACCGTGCGCTCCGTACGGGTGCCCCGGCGTACGGAGCCGCCGGGAGGGCGGGCCGGGTGGAGCCGTCGGCGGGCGGGCCGCCGAGAAGAGGGGGGCGCCGGGGCAGGTTAAGGTCTTTGCGTCACACACAGGAGGCAGTGGGTTGATCTACGGCGCAATGAAGTTTTCCATCGGCGGATCGCTGAAGCTGGCTTTCCGTCCCTGGGTGGAGGGCCTGGAGAACATCCCCGCAACGGGACCCGCGATCCTGGCGAGCAACCATCTCTCCTTCTCGGACTCCTTCTTCCTGCCCGCGGTGCTCGACCGCAAGGTCACCTTCATCGCCAAGGCCGAGTACTTCACCTCGCCGGGCGTCAAGGGCAAGCTGACCGCCGCCTTCTTCAAGGGCGTGGGCCAGCTGCCGGTGGACCGCTCGGGCGCGCGGGGCGCGGGCGAGGCGGCGATCAAGAGCGGCATCGAGGTGCTGGAGCGCGGTGAGCTGTTCGGCATCTACCCGGAGGGCACCCGCTCGCCGGACGGCCGGCTCTACCGCGGCAAGCCCGGCGGCCTGGCCCGGGTGGCGCTGGCCACCGGCGCCCCGGTCATCCCCGTCGCGATGATCGACACGGAGAAGGTGCAGCCGCCCGGCAAGGTGATGCCGAAGATGATCCGGCCCGGTATCCGGATCGGCAAGCCGCTGGACTTCAGCCGGTACCACGGCATGGAGGGCGACCGCTTCATCCTGCGCTCGGTGACCGACGAGGTCATGTACGAGATCATGAAGCTGTCGGGCCAGGAGTACGTGGACATCTACGCGACCGCCGCCAAGCGGCAGATCGCGGACGCGGCCAAGAAGAAGGCCGAGGCGGAGAAGGCCGAGAAAGCCGAGAAGGCCGAGAAAGCAGGGACGGCGGCCAGGACCGGCAAGCGGCGGGCCGCGCCGGCCGCGGACCGGCAGGGCAGGACCGGCACCGGGGCGTAGGCGCGCCCCGGCACAGGGGTGGGGGGCGAAATGGCAGAGGCAGAGATACGGCCCGCGGCCGGCGCGGCGGCGGGCCAGGGTAAAGGGCGGCCGCAACGGGTGGTCCGGATGTCGGTGGAGCTCCCGCTGTGGCGGGCGCTGACCGGGTACCGCGTCCTGACCCTGGCCTACGTCCTGGTCCTGTTCGTGTTCTCCTACAAGAAGTACGCGCATCCCCTCGTCGCCGCCGCCTACATGACGGCGCTGACCGTGTGGATGGCCTTCACCTGGCGCCGTACGACCTCGGCGGAGCGCTGCACCCGCGCCTTCCTCATCGGCGACCTGTCCTTCGCGCTCGGCGGCATCCTGCTCACCCTGGTGGCGGACAGCCACGAGCGGATCATGGACGGCGCGGCGACCCTGCCCTCCATCTGGACGGCGGGCGCGGTGCTCGGCTTCGCCATCAAGGGCGGCTGGCGCTGGGCCGCGGTGGCCTCCGCGCTGGTCGCCGTCGTCAATCTGGTCGAACGCCAGGAACTCGCCCGCGACACCATCCACAACGTCGTCCTGGTGTGGGTGGCGAGCGTCGCCATCGGTTACGTGGTCGAGGTGGCCCGCGCCAGTGAGCGCACCCTCGCCCGCGCCCTCCAGATCGAGGCCGCCACCCGTGAGCGGGAGCGGCTGGCCCGGGACATCCACGACAGCGTCCTGCAGGTCCTGGCGATGGTGCAGCGGCGCGGTGCCGCGATCGGCGGCGAGGCCGCCGAACTGGGCCGGATGGCGGGGGAGCAGGAGGTCGCGCTGCGCACGCTGGTCTCCAGCGGGCTGACCCCGCCGTCCGGTACGGCCGTCCCCGCCGCCGGGGAGGAGGCGGTCCGCACCCCTCAGGAGGCACTGGCCGCGCCGGTGCCGTGCGCCGAGGACGGCCCCGACGCCGGGCCGTGCGACGTACGGGCCCTGCTCGCGCCGCACGCCGGTGCGCGCGTCACGTTCTCCGAGCCGGGCGGTCCGGTCGTGCTCCCGGCGGTGGCCGCCGCGGAGCTGGCGGCCGCTGTCAGTGCCGCGTTGGACAATGTCAGGGTGCACGCGGGGGCCGAGGCACAGGCGTGGATCCTGGTGGAGGACGAGCCGGACGAGGTGGTCGTGACGGTGCGGGACGACGGCCCCGGCATTCCCGAAGGCCGCCTCGCGGACGCCGAGCGCGAGGGCCGGCTGGGGGTGGCCCTGTCGATCCGCGGCCGGCTGCGGGACCTGGGCGGCAGCGCCGACTGGATCTCGGTCCCCGGCCAGGGCACGGAAGTGGAGCTGAAAGTCCCCAAGGGCGGCGTGCCCGAGGGCCGGAAACGGGGGAGGAGCACGGCGTGAGCGAGCCGCAGGACGTGAAGGTGATGGTGGTCGACGACCACCCGATGTGGCGGGACGCGGTCGCCCGCGATCTGGCCGAGGCCGGGTACGACGTGGTGGCGACGGCCGGGGACGGGCCGCAGGCGGTGCGCCGCGCGCAGGCCGCGGCACCCGACGTCCTCGTCCTGGACCTGAACCTGCCGGGCCTGCCCGGCGTGGAGGTCTGCCGGGAGGTGGTCGGCACCCACCCCGCCCTGCGGGTGCTGGTGCTCTCCGCCAGCGGCGAGCACGCCGACGTGCTGGAGGCCGTCAAGTCCGGCGCGACGGGCTACCTGCTCAAGTCGGCCAGTACCGAGGAGCTGTTGGACGCGGTGCGCCGTACGGCGGCCGGCGACCCGGTGTTCACGCCGGGCCTGGCCGGGCTGGTGCTGGGGGAGTACCGCCGGCTGGCGACCGAGCCCGTCCCGGCCGCCGAGGACGAGCCGGGCGCGCCGCGGCTGACCGAGCGGGAGACCGAGGTGCTGCGCCTGGTCGCCAAGGGCCTGTCGTACAAGCAGATCGCCGACCGGCTGGTCATCTCGCACCGCACGGTCCAGAACCACGTGCAGAACACCCTGGGCAAGCTCCAGCTCCACAACCGCGTCGAACTGGTCCGGTATGCGATAGAACGGGGCCTGGACGAGGTCTAGAAGCCCGGCCCTCGCCGTCCGGGGGGTCGCGAGGGCACCGGCCCCGTAGGCGCAATGCGCTCGTACGAGTGAACGCATTGCGTCAAGTCCCCGGCATTTCCGGGGAATTCGCTTTCCTCCCCATCCCGGGGTGACGTGCATCACCATTAGCGTGACCGGCGTCGGCACAGCACGGCCGCGCGCGGCCACCGGCGGGTGCGCGGCCCCTCACGGGATGAAGGTGAAGAAGCGATGCGGGTCGGAGTACTGACCGGCGGCGGTGACTGCCCCGGTCTCAACGCGGTCATCCGAGGCGTGGTGCGCAAGGGTGTCCAGGAGTACGGCTACGACTTCGTCGGCTTCCGGGACGGCTGGCGCGGGCCCCTGGAAGGCGACACGGTACCGCTCGACATCCCCGCCGTACGCGGCATCCTGCCCCGCGGCGGCACGGTCCTCGGCTCCTCGCGGACCAACCCCCTCAAGCAGCAGGACGGCATCCGCCGGATCAAGGACACCCTCGCCAAGGAGGAGGTCGAGGCACTGATCACGATCGGCGGCGAGGACACCCTCGGCGTCGCGGCCCGGCTCTCCGGCGAGTACGGCGTGCCCTGCGTCGGCGTGCCCAAGACGATCGACAACGACCTGTCCGCCACCGACTACACCTTCGGCTTCGACACCGCCGTCGGCGTCGCCACCGAGGCCATCGACCGGCTGCACACCACCGCCGAGTCGCACATGCGGGTGTTGGTCGTCGAGGTCATGGGCCGGCACGCGGGCTGGATCGCGCTCCACTCCGGCCTGGCCGGCGGCGCCAACGTCATCCTCATTCCCGAGCAGCGCTTCGACATCGACCAGGTCTGCGCCTGGATCGAGTCCCGCTTCAAGGTGCGGTACGCGCCGATCGTGGTGATCGCCGAGGGGGCCATGCCCAAGGACGGCCAGATGGTCCTCAAGGACGGGTCGACGGACTCGTTCGGGCATGTGCGGCTGTCGGGCGTGGGCGAGTGGCTGGCCAAGGAGATCGAGGACCGTACGGGCAAGGAGGCCCGTACGACGGTGCTCGGCCACACCCAGCGCGGCGGCACGCCCAGCGCCTTCGACCGCTGGCTGGCCACCCGCTTCGGCCTGCACGCGATCGACGCGGTGCGGGACGGCGACTTCGGCACGATGGTCGCCCTGCGCGGCACGGACATCGTCCGGGTGCCGCTGGCGGAGGCGACCGCGAAGCTCAAGACCGTCGATCCGAAGCTGTACGCGGAGGCCGGGGTCTTCTTCGGCTGAGCCCGGCCGGTGGGTGGCGCGCGGCCGGGGCCGGTGGCGGGGCCGGGGGAGCGGCAGGTCCCGCCGTACGGCGCCGTACGCGCCCGTACGTCCTCGTGCGCGCCCGTCCGCGCCCGTACGTCGCCGTACGCGTCGGACGGGCGGCCGGGGCGCGCCCCGCGCCGTATATTCGGCCCTGTCACCGTAAATGCCCCGAAACGGGCGGCGGTGACCGGACCGCATGACCGGCAACGTCGGGAGACACCGTGGAGATCATCGCGTTCGGCGTGCAGGCGGACGAGCGGCCGCTGCTGGTACGGGCCTTCGACGGCCGTCACCAGGTCCGCTGCCTCGACGTCTTCCTCAACCGTGACACCGCCCCCATCGCCGCGGGCCACGAGGTCGTCAGCGTCAGCGTCAACGCCGACCTGAACGCCGAGGTGCTCCAGTCGCTGGCGGTCGGCGGCACGAAGATGATCGCCCAGCGCGCCACCGGCTACAACAACATCGACCTGGAGGCCGCGGCCGACCTCGGACTGACCGTCGGCCGGGTCTCCGCCTACTCGCCGTACTCGGTCGCGGAGTTCGCCTGGGGCCTGGCCCTGGCCGTCGACCGCCGGATCGTACGGGCCGCCAACCGCACCCGGAACTTCGACTTCCGCCTCGACGGGCTGATGGGCCGCGACCTGCACGGCCGCACCGCCGGCGTGCTCGGCACCGGCAAGATCGGCGAGGCGTTCACCCGGATCGCCCACGGCTTCGGCATGAAGCTGCTGGGCTGGGACCTCGTCGAGAACCCCCGCTGCGCCGAACTGGGCATGACGTACGTCGGCCAGGACCGGCTGTTCGCCGAGTCGGACCTGATCAGCCTGCACGTACCGCTCATGGAGTCGACCCGCCACCTCGTCGACGCCGCCGCGCTGGCCGCCATGAAGGACGACGCGATCCTGGTCAACTCCAGCCGCGGCGGCCTCGTCGACACCGCGGCGCTGGTGGAGACCCTCAAGGCCGGCCGGCTCGGCGGTGTCGGTCTGGACGTCTACGAGGAGGAGGCCGGGCTCTTCTTCTTCGACAAGTCCCTCGAAGTCGTCCACGACGACACCCTCGCCCGCCTGATGACCTTCGGGAACGTGCTCGTCACCTCGCACCAGGCGTACTTCACCGGGGACGCGGTCGGCCAGATCCTCGACGCCACCGTACGCAACGTCGAGGACTACCTGGCCGGCCGCACCAACGAGAACCTCCTGGTCACACCAGGACAGCGGCCAGCAACTGGGCGGTGATCGCCGCCCCGTCCAGCGTCAGCACGGACTCCGGGTGGAACTGCACGCCCGCGAACCCGGGACCGCGCAGCGCATGCACCTCGCCGGAGTCCGTGTCCCGGCTCAGCTCGACCCGGTGCATGGCCAGTTCGGCCACCGCCGCCTCGTCGCAGCGGGCCGTGAAGGTGTTGTAGAAACCGACGGTCTCCGGACGGCCGAAGAAGTCGATGCGCTCCTGCGCGCCCTGGAACGGCACCTCCTTGCGCACGATCTCCAGACCCAGCTCCGCGGCGATCAGCTCGTGCCCGAGGCAGACGCCGAGCAGCCCGTGCCGGTGGTCGCGGACGAGCTGCGCGGTCAGGGCGCGCAGCAGCCGCATCTTCGGGTCGGCGGCGTCCGACGGGTCGCCGGGGCCGGGGCCGAGCACGACCGGCCCCTCGTGGGCCGCCGCGGCCTCCCGCAGCCCCGGCTCGTCGTACCGGCGCACGGTCACCGTCAGCCCCGAGGTGCGCAGCAGGTGCGCCAGCATCGCGGTGAAGGTGTCCTCCGCGTCGATCACCAGCGCGTGGCCGGACAGCGCGGCGGTCGGCGCGGTGCTCTGCATCCGCAGCCAGAAGGGTGCGAGGTCCGCGCGGCGGGCGTCGAGCGCGGCCCGCACCCGCGGGTCGTCGGCCAGCCGGGGCCGCCCGGCGGTCTCCTCCGTGCGGTCCGGCGCGGGGCGCACGCCGAGGGCGGTCAGCACCCCGGCGGCCTTGGCGTGCGTCTCGGCGACCTCGGCGTGCGGATCGGAGGCCCGTACGAGGGTGGCGCCGACCGCCACCCGCAGTCCGCCGTCCGCGTCGATGTCCGCCGTACGGATCAGGATCGGCGAGTCCAGCGTCTGCGCGCCGCCCGCGTCCCGCCCGATCAGTGCCAGCGCCCCCGCGTAGTAGCCGCGCCCGTCGGCCTCGTGGCGTTCGATCACCCGGCAGGCGTTCTGCACCGGCGAACCGACGACGGTCGCGGCGAACATCGTCTCCTTCAGCACCTGACGCACGTCGAGCGAGGAGCGCCCGCGCAGCTCGTACTCCGTGTGCGCGAGGTGCGCCATCTCCTTGAGGCGCGGCCCGACCACCACACCGCCCTTGTCGCCGACGGTGCACATCATCTTCAGCTCCTCGTCCACGACCATGGACAGCTCCTCCACCTCCTTGCGGTCGCCCAGGAACTCCAGCAGGTGCTCCGCGCTCGGGCCCCCGTCCGGGTAGCGGTAGGTGCCGCTGATCGGGTTCATCACGACCGTCCCGCCGGACATCCGTACGTGCACCTCGGGGCTGGCGCCGACCAGCGTGCGCACGCCCGGCCGGTGCACGACGTACGTCCAGTACGCGCCGCGCTCACCGGCCAGCAGCCGCCGGAACAGGGCCAGCGCGTCGGCCGTGCCGAAGTCCGGGATGCCGCCCTGGAAGGTGCGCCGGATGACGAAGTTGGCGCCCTCGCCGGTCCCGATCTCGTCCCGCAGGACCCGCTCGACGGTCCCGGCGTACGCGTCGTCGGAGACGTCGAAGGCGCCGTCCGTCACCCGCACCGCGTGGGCGGGGAGTTCCGCCAGCACCTCGTCCAGCGGCAGCTCGTACGCCTCGTCCGGGCGCAGCACCGCCAGGGGGGTGCCGTCGTCGCGGACATCGAACCCGCGCTCGCGGATCTGCCGGAACGGGACGAGTGCGAGGGCGTCGGTGACCGCGGTGCCGCTGTCCGGCACGCCGTCGCCGAGCGGGATGCCGTCCAGCCGTGACACCTCGGTCACCTCGCCGACCAGTACTTCGACGGTGCCGACGGTGCCGGCGGTGTCGGCGGCGGGACGGCCGGGTGTACGGCGGTGCAGCAGGGCGAACGGCGGGCAGCCGGGGGACAGCAGGCGGCGCAGGACGTCGGTGGTGCCGGCGTCGGTGGTGGAGCGAGGCATGTCGGCGGTTCCTTCCGGGAGGGAGGAACGGCCCGTACACCACGGAAGGCCGCCCCTCGGGGCGGCCTTCGCGATGTCAGTGGTTACGCGCGATCAGTGGGCCGCCGGATGAGCGGTCCACCACCAGTTCATGGTCCTGGCCGGTTGCGCGTGCATGGGCGTCACCCTACCCGACGCGCTCCGGCAGCGCCGCGAGGAAGGCGGTGAGCGCGGAGGTGAAGGCGTCGGGCTGTTCGAGGTTGGGCAGGTGGGCGGCGTCCTCGATGACGGCCAGGCGCGCGTCCGGGATGCGGTCGCGCAGGAACTCGGCATCGGGGACCGGGGTGTAGGTGTCGTCGCGGCCGGTCAGGACGAGGGCCGGTACGGCGAGGCGGGCCAAGGAGGCGGCGTAGTCGGGGCGTTCCGCGCGCCCGCGCAGTGCGGCGGCGGCGCCCTCGGGCGGCGCGCCGAGCATCATGCGCCGTACGTGCTCCGCGACGGCGGGCCGGATGGCGAGGGTGCGCGGCGAGACCATCTTGTCCAGGACCTCTTCCGTGTAACCGCGCATCCCTTCGCGCAGCAGCCGGTCGGCCATGGCGTTGCGGGCCCGGCGGCCCTCGGGGGTCTCGGCGCGGGCGAAGGTGTCGGCGAGGACGAGGGCGCGCAGCCGTTCCGGGAAGCGGCGGGCGCACTCCATGGCGATCTGGCCGCCCATGGACAGGCCGCCGAGGACGATCCGGTCCGTCACCCCGAGGTGGTCCAGGAGCGCGGCGAGGTCGGTGGCGAAGGTCTCCAGGCGGGTCGTGCCCGGTACGACCCGAGTGGCGCCGTAGCCGCGCAGGTCCGGTACGAGGACGCGGTGGCCGGCGGCGGCCAGCGCGGTGGTCTGCGGGGTCCACATCGTGTGGTCGAAGGGGTGCCCATGGATCAGAAGGATCGTTTCTCCGGCCGCTTCGCCGGTGTCCTCGTACGTGGTGGTGATGCCGTTGACGATGGCTGTACACAGCACAACTCGCCCCTGTCCGTAGGTTCTTGGCGGCCGGCCTGTTGACAGCTCGATGCTAGGGCGGGCACCATCTCGGTGCAATAAAAACATTGCACTCGGTGCAATGGTCGACGCCAGGAGTGACGGCCGGGAGGGCCCGTGGAGGACTACCGGCGCATCGCCGACGCCGTCGCGGCCGACCTCGCCGCCGGGCGCCTGCGCCCCGGCGACCGGCTCGCCACCCAGCGCGCCTTCGCCCGCGCCCACGGCATCGCCGCCTCCACCGCCGCCCGCGTCTACCGCGAACTGGCCCGCCGCGGGCTGACCGTCGGCGAGGTCGGGCGCGGCACGTACGTACGCGCCGCCCAGCACGCCCCCGGACCCGCGCTCGCCGAACCCGCCGACCCCGCCCGCCGCACCCGCGTCAACCTCGAACTCAACTACCCCGAGGTCCCCGGGCAGGCCGCCCTCCTGGCCCGCGGACTGGAGCCCCTGCTGCGTCCCGACGTGCTGAGCGCGGCCCTGGCCGTCGCCCCCGCGACCGGCTCCGCGCCCGCCCGCGAAGGCTTCGCCGCCCTCCTCACCCGCGGGGACTTCCGCCCCGACCCCGCCGGCCTGCTGTTCGCGGGCAACGGCCGCCAGGCCATCGCGGGCGCGCTCGCCGCGCTGGTGCCGCCCGGCGGCCGCCTCGGCGTCGAAGCGCTCACCTATCCGCTGGTCAAGTCCGTCGCCGCCCGCCTCGGTGTCACCCTCGTACCGCTCGCCGGGGACGCGTACGGACTGCACCCGGACGCCGTACGCGCGGCCCACCGCGGCGCCCCGCTGCATGCCCTCTACCTCCAGCCGACGCTGCACAACCCGCTCGGCGTGACCATGCCCGCCGGGCGCCGCGCCGAGCTGGCCGAAACGCTGCGCGCCCTGGACCTGTGGGCCGTCGAGGACGCCGTGTGGTCCTTCCTCCTGGACGACGGTCGGCAGGCCGGTCTTCCGCCGCTGGCCGCCCTGGCCCCCGAGCGCACCCTCCTGGTAGACAGCCTTTCCAAGCGCCTGGCGCCCGGCCTGACCGCCGGACTGGTCCTCGCGCCGCCCGCGTCCGCCGACCGGGTCGCGGCCGCCCTGCGCTCCGGGGGCTGGACGGCCGGGGGCTTCGCCCTGGAGGCCACCGTCCGCTGGCTGCTGGACGGCGTGGTGACCACGGTCGTCGAGGCCAAGCGCCGGGACGCCGCGGCCCGGCAGGCACTGCTGCGCGAGCATCTCGACGGCTACCGGGTACGGGCCGACCCGGCCTCCTACTTCGCCTGGTGGGAGCTGCCCGAGGGGTGGCGGGCCGAGACGTTCCTCGCGGCCGCCGCCCGGCACGGCATCGCCGTCACCCCGGCCGCCGCGTTCGCCGTCGGCGCGGGGGGCACGCACGGCGCCGCGCCCGCCCCCAACGCCGTCCGGGTCGCCCTCGCCGCCCCGGCCCCCGACGACCTGGCGTACGCGCTGCGCACACTGGCCGCCCTCGCCCGCGGCGCCCCGGAGGACTCGGTACCGGACCGAGTCGCGCGGGCGCACCACCGGGCCGGGCGCGAGCCCCCGGCGGTCCACGGGAGTGGGACCTTCGTCTCACATCCCGGTCGGCGAGATGGACCCCCGTCCGGACCCCGTAAAGTTGACGCGTGACCGTGAACGCTGAAATCCACGCCGGTGGCAACACCTGGCGAGACCTGCCCGCGGCGCAGCAGCCCGAATGGCCGGACCAAGAGGCTCTGCGCGATGTGATCGCCGAGCTGGAGTCCTATCCGCCGCTCGTCTTCGCCGGCGAGTGCGACCAGCTGCGCGAGCGCCTGGGAGCGGTCGCCCGCGGCGAGGCGTTCCTGCTGCAGGGCGGCGACTGCGCGGAAGCGTTCGACGCCGTCTCCGCCGAGCACATCCGCAACAAGCTCAAGACCCTGCTCCAGATGGGCGCGGTCCTCACGTACGCCGGGTCGGTCCCGGTCGTCAAGGTCGGCCGGATCGCGGGCCAGTACAGCAAGCCGCGCTCCAAGCCCACCGAGACCCGCGACGGGGTGACGCTGCCGACCTACCGCGGCGACTCCGTCAACGGCTTCGAGTTCACCGAGGCGGCCCGCATCCCGGACCCGCAGCGCCTGAAGCGGATGTACCACGCCTCCGCCGCGACGCTGAACCTGGTACGGGCCTTCACCACCGGCGGCTACGCCGACCTGCGCCAGGTGCACGCCTGGAACCAGGACTTCGTGAAGTCCTCCCCGTCCGGGCAGCGGTACGAGGCGCTGGCGCGCGAGATCGACCGGGCGATGAACTTCATGAACGCCTGCGGGGTGGACCCGGAGGAGTTCAAGACGGTCGAGTTCTACGCCTCCCACGAGGCGCTGGTGCTGGACTACGAGTCCGCGCTGACCCGTACCGACTCGCGTACCGGCGACCTCTACGACGTCTCCGGCCACATGGTCTGGATCGGCGAGCGCACCCGGCAACTGGACGGCGCGCACATCGAGTTCGCCTCCCGTATCCGCAACCCGATCGGCGTCAAGCTGGGCCCGACGACGACCGCCGAGGACGCGCTCACGCTCATCGAGCGCCTCGACCCGGAGCGGGAGCCGGGCCGGCTGACCTTCATCACCCGCATGGGCGCGGACAAGATCCGCGGCAAGCTGCCCGAGCTGGTCGAGAAGGTCACCGCCTCCGGCGCGCAGGTCGCCTGGATCTGCGACCCGATGCACGGCAACACCTTCGAGGCCGCCTCCGGGCACAAGACCCGGCGCTTCGACGACGTGCTGGACGAGGTCAAGGGCTTCTTCGAGGTGCACAAGAGCCTCGGTACGCACCCGGGCGGCATCCACGTCGAGCTGACCGGCGACGACGTCACCGAGTGCGTGGGCGGCGGCGACGAGATCTTCGTCGACGACCTGCACCAGCGCTACGAGACCGCCTGCGACCCGCGGCTCAACCGCAGCCAGTCGCTGGACCTTGCGTTCCTGGTGGCGGAGATGTACCGGGACCAGTGAGCCACCGGCCCGGCCGGGCCGTACGTACGCACCGATGGGGCGCGGATCACAGGATCCGCGCCCCATCGGCGTTGTTAGCGGACTTTCGTCCCGGGTAAGGTAAGGGTAACCTCACTGCGGAACAGATCGACGGAGGTGACCCGCGTGTACGTCTGCTCGTGCTTCGGCATCACGGAGCAGCAGGTCCGTGAGCACGCGGAGTCCGGTGCCTGCACCCCGCGCCAGATCGCCTCCGCCAGCAAGGCCGGCACCGACTGCGGCGGCTGCGTCCGCCGCATCCAGGCGCTGCTCGGCCGGGGCACGTGCCCCCGGCGCGAGCTGATCGACCGGGGCGCCCCCGAACCGCTCGGCGCCGAGCCGTCCGGCGAGGCGGCCGCGGGTACGGCAGCCGGGACGCGCGGTCCGTACGACATCACGCCGCAGGCGGCACCCGACGCGGCCCCCGGCGCCCTGCCGGAAGCAGCCTGAAGCCACCCCGGGGCACGGCAGGCCGACGCGGCGCCGCCCGGACTGCCTTTCCGTGCGGCCCGTCCGTACGGCCCGGCTGAAGGAACGGTTCGCTTGAGCGGACCGTTTCAGCAGACCGCCTCAGCCCTCCGGCTGCTCGATCACCTGGGCGAGGTACAGCGGCTCACCGAGCTTCTCGATCAGGTCCAGCTGGGTGTCCAGATAGTCGATGTGGTGCTCCTCGTCGGCCAGGATGGACTCGAAGATGTTGGCCGAGGTGATGTCCCCCTTGGTCCGCATCACGTCGATGCCCCGCTTGAGGCGGTCGATGGCCTCCACCTCGATCTGCCGGTCCGCCTGGAACATCTCGGTGACGGTCTGGCCCACCCGGACGTGGAAGAGTCGCTGGTAGTTGGGCAGGCCGTCCAGGAAGAGGATGCGATCCGTGAGGATCTCCGCATGCTTCATCTCGTCGAACGACTCGTGCCGGGTGTACTTGGCCAGCTTGGTCCAGCCGAAGTTCTCCTGCATCTTCGCGTGCAGGAAGTACTGGTTGATGGCGGTCAGCTCGGCGGTCAGCTGCTCGTTGAGGAATTCGATGACCTCGGGGTCGCCCTGCATGACAGCGGGCTCCTTCCACGCGAGTACTGGCAGGTGCCGCGCATCCTTGCACCGTCGTGAGCTGGGCGTCCAGTAAGTGCACGCTTAGTACGAGTTGCCCGAATCGCTGCCGCCCTGGTCACCGGCACACCCGAGGGTCTGACACCATGGACGGCATGGGTCAGCCCGAAAGCCGCGAAGCGGAGCATCCTCAGCTGCCTCCGGGGCAGCGACTGCAACGGGGATGGCCGGTCACGCACTACGGCCCGGTGCCGAAATTCCGGCCCGAACGCTGGGAGTTCCGCGCTTTCGGCGCCACCGCGGACGGCGACAAGCACTGCTGGACGCACGAGGAATTCGCCGCGCTGCCTTATACGACCGTTGTGGCCGACATGCACTGCGTCACGAAATTCAGCATGCTCGGCGCCGAATGGGGCGGGGTCTCCACCCGGACGATCCTCGACCTCGCGCCGCCGGCCCCGGATGTCACCCATGTGATGGTGTGGGCCGAATACGGATTCAGTTCGAACCTCAAGCTGGCCGATTTCGCCGACGCCAAGTCCCTGTTCGCCACCCACCGCTCCGGTGAGCTGCTCACCGCCGAGCACGGCTTCCCGGTCCGTCTGATCGTCCCGCACCTGTACGCCTGGAAAGGGCCCAAGTGGGTGCGGGGAATCGAATACATGACGGCGGACCGCCGCGGCTTCTGGGAGGAGCGCGGCTACCACAACCTCGGCGACCCGTGGCGCGAACAGCGCTACTCCTACCAGGAGGGGCCGGGGGACGGGCCGGAGCTGTAGCCGCGCCGGACGGCCCGGCCCGCCCGCGCCTCAGGCCGGGTGGCGCAGATCCTTCAGGCGGGCCACGTCCGCCGCGTGCCCCTCCTTGCCGCCCGGCGTCTCGATCACCAGCGGTACGCCCAGGGTGGCCGGGTGCCGGAACAGCTCACCGAACGGGCCGGCGCCGATGTGCCCCGCGCCGATGTTCTCGTGGCGGTCCTTGTGCGCGCCGACGACGTCCTTGGAGTCGTTGGCGTGGATCAGTTTCAGCCGACCTTCGCCCGCGACGTCGACCAGCTCGTCCAGCAGCGCCTTCATGCCGCCGGGCGCCGCCATGTCGTGCCCGGCCGCGAAGGCGTGGCAGGTGTCCAGGCAGATGCCCAGTTTCGGGTGCCGGTCCAGCGCGTCGAAGTACGGGCCGAGATCCTCCGCCAGCGCGCACAGCGACGCGCCCTGCCCCGCCGTCGGCTCCAGCAGCAGCCACGGGTCGTCGTCGTGCGTCAGCTCCTCCAGCAGCGGACGCATCCGTTCCCGTACCTGTGTCAGGGCCTCGGAGCGGGGCCGCCCGCCGGTCGCCGAGCCGGTGTGCACCACCACGCCCCGCGCGCCGATCGCCCGGCCGCGCCGCAGCGAGTGGCGCAGCGAGAGCACGGACTTCTCCACGGTCTCCGCGGTGTGCGAGCCGAAGTTGATCAGGTAGGGGGCGTGCACGTACGCCGGGAGCGACTCCCGCTCGCACGCCTCCCGGAACGCCTCGTCCTGCTGCGGGCTGCCGGGCGGCGTCGCCCAGCCGCGCGGGTTGGCGACGAAGACCTGTACGGCCTCGCCGCCGATGTCACGGGCGTACGGGACGCCGACCTTGGCCAGGCCGCCGGCCACCGGCACATGGCCGCCGACCGGGTTGCGCTCCCGGGCGCGCTGCCGGGAGTCCTGCGAAATGTTCTGTGGAGAATTCTGCGGGGAAGGGGAGGTGCTCACCCGTCAAGGGTGCCAGGTGCCGGGCGCCCGTCCCGGCGTGCGGGCGGGCGTCCTTGCTCACAGCGGGCCCGGGAGGCGGCACCGGAGGCGCCGCCTCGGCTCACAGCACGCTCTCCAGCCGGATGGTGATCCTGCTGCCCTTCGCCGCCTGCCCGCCGCCCGCGACCGACTGGCTCTCGACCTTGTCCCTCGGGAACAGGAACGGCTTCTTGACCTCGACCTCGAAGCCCGCGTCGGACAGTGCCTGCTCGGCGTCGGCGGCGGTCTTGCCCGTCACGTCCGGCACGGTGACCATCTCGGGGCCCGCGGAGAGCGTGAGCGTCACGGTGTCGCCGCGGCCCAGCTTGCCGCCCGCCCCCGGCGCCTGCCGGGCGATCCTGCCCTTGTCGTGCGGGGAGTGCACCGTACCGTCCGCGATCTTCACCTCGAAGCCCGCGCCGCGCAGCGTCGCCTCCGCGTCCGCCCGGTCCCGGCCGGTCACGTCCGGCACGTCGACCTCGGCGCCGCGGCTGACCGTGAGCGCGACGGCGGTCTCCGGGCGCCGCTTGCTGCCCGCCGCCGGATCGGTGCCGATCACCGACCCCTTGGCGACCTCGTCGGAGAACTTCTTGTGCACCGTGCCGACGGTCAGCCCCAGGTCGCGCAGCTTGCGCTTGGCGTCGGCGACCGGGGTGCCCGCCAGGTCGGGCACCTGGACGATCTCCGGGCCCTTGGACAGGGTGATGGTGACCGTGCCCGTACCGCGGATGCGCTTGCCGTTCTCCGGCTCCGTGGCCATGACGTGGCCGCGCTCCACGTTCGGGCTGAAGGCGCGTTTCACCCGCACCTCCAGGCCCTCGGCGCGCAGCGTCTGCTCCGCCTTGGCCTGCGTCATGTCCAGTACGGCCGGGACGGTGGTGAACTGTCCGGAGTTGATGTACCAGACGCCCGCGCCCACCACCAGCACGAGCAGCACGGCCGCGATCACCGAGGCCGTCCTACGCCGGGTCCGCAGCAGCCCGGCCCGCACCCCGGTCCATGTCCCGGACCGCGGGGCGGCCGCCGCCGGGCGCAGCCGGGTGGTCGGCTCGGCCGCCGACGCCGGGTCCGGTGGCGGGGTCTCCAGCCTGCTGGTGTGGTTCAGCGGCTCCTCCAGCGGCAGCGGCGGCTGTACGGCCGACCGCGGCAGCACGCTCGTACGGTCCTCGGAGCCCGCCGCCGCGCCGTCCGCCGGTGCCTCGTTGGCCTGCGGCGGCACCGCGTCCAGCTGCGCGTCGGTCAGCTCGGCCCGTACCGTGCGGGTCTGCGCGAGCAGCGTCACCGCGTCCTGCGGGCGCAGCTCGGGGCGGCGCGCGGTGGCCGCGGCGACCAGGTCGTCGAGCTGCGGCGCCAGCTCGGGCGCGTACGTGGAAGGGGCCGGCACGTCCTCGTGCAGGTGCTGGTAGAGCACCTGGGCGGCGCTGCCGCCGGAGTGCGGCTTGCCGCCGGTCAGCATCTCGAACAGCACGACACCGCACGCGTAGACGTCCGCGGGCGGCCCCGCCGCACCGTCCGTACTGTCTTCGATGCGCTCGGGTGCCAGGTAGGAGACCGTGCCCAGGACCGAGCCGGTCGAGGCGGTGCTGTTCGTGCCCACGGTCCGTACGAGGCCGAAGTCGGCGACCTTGACCCGGCCGTCGTCGCCGATCAGGACGTTCTCCGGCTTCATGTCGCGGTGCACCAGCCCGGCCCGGTGGGCGGCGCCCAGCGCGGCCAGGATCGGTTCCGCGATGTCCAGCGCCGCCCGCGGCTGGAGGGCGCCGCGCTCGCGCAGGACGTCGCGCAGCGTGCACCCGGCGACGTACTCCATGGCCAGGTACACGTACGTGCCGTCGGTGCCCTGGTCGTAGACGCCCACCACGTTGGGGTGGTCGAGCCGGGCTGCGGACTTGGCCTCGCGGATGAAGCGGTCGACGAACGCGGCGTCGGCCGCCAGCGACGGGTGCATCACCTTCAGGGCGAGCACCCGGTCCAGCCGGGTGTCCACGGCCCGGTAGACCGTGGCCATGCCGCCGGCGGCGACGCGCGCCTGCACCTGGTACCGGCCGTCGAGCAGCTGCCCGACCAGCGGGTCCTGAAGGGTCGTATCCACGGCAGACGAGTCTACGAGCCGCCGCGGCGGTGCCGGACGCCCTGCCCGGAACCGTGGGCCATTGCATCCGAACAGTGACAGGGGCGGGCCGTCGGCCGGGCCGGGATGTGCCGGATGCCCGTTTCGCGGGGCGGGTGGTGGCGGGCGATGGCGGGCGGCGGCCGATCAGGGGCGCCACCCGCCGTGCCTCGGGTGTCCGCCGTACCCCGAGAGGCCCGGTGGCTCAGAAGGCCGGGCGCTCCGGGTCCAGCGCGGCGACGCCCTCCGCCGGGGAGGAAGCCTCCGCGTAGTGGCGGCGCGGGATGCGCCCGGCCCGGTACGCCAGCCGGCCGCCCTCGACCGCGTGCCGCATCGCCTCCGCCATCAGGACGGGCTCCTGCGCACGGGTCACCGCCGACGCCAGCATCACCGCGGCGCAGCCCAGCTCCATGGCCAGGGCGGCGTCGGAGGCGGTGCCGGCGCCCGCGTCCAGGATCACCGGGACCCCGGCCCGCTCGGTGATCAGTTGGAAGTTGTGCGGATTGCGGATGCCGAGTCCGGAGCCGATGGGGGAGCCCAGCGGCATGATCGCGGCGCAGCCCACGTCCTCCAGCTTGCGGGCCAGCACCGGGTCGTCGTTGGTGTACGGCAGGACGGTGAAGCCGTCGTCCACCAGGGTCTCCGCGGCGTCCAGCAGCTCGACCGGGTCGGGCAGCAGCGTGCGCTCGTCCGCGACCACCTCCAGCTTGACCCAGTCGGTGCCCAGCGCCTCCCGGGCCAGCCGGGCGGTCAGCACCGCCTCGCCCGCGGTGAAGCAGCCCGCGGTGTTCGGCAGCACACGGATGCCGTGCCGTTCCAGTACGGACAGCACCGAACCCTGCACGCTCGGGTCCAGGCGGCGCATGGCGACCGTCGTCAGCTCCGTACCGGAGGCGAGCAGCGCCCGCTCCAGGACGTCGAGACTGGGCGCCCCGCCCGTCCCCATGATGAGACGGGAGTGGAAGGTGGTGTCGGCGATGGTGAGGAGATCGTCGGCCATGACGTACGGATCAGCCTCCCTGTACTGCGGTGAGGACCTCGACGCGGTCGCCGTCGCCGAGCGCGGTGGCGGGCCACTGGCCGCGCGGCACCACGGCCTCGTTGACGGCGGCGGCCACGCCGCCCGGTGCCGTGGTCAGACCGGCGACGAGCCGGTCCAGTGTCAGCCCGCCGGGGAACTCCCGGGGCTCGCCGTTCACGGAGACGGTGATGGGCGTGGTGACGGTCATACGGACTGCTCCTGAGGGGCGGGGGCGGCCGTGGGGCCCTGGTCGGTGCCGTTCGCGGGAGCCTGAGGGGGACCGGACGACGGGACGGGGCCCGGCGACGGCACGGGACCGGACGGCGGGACGGGGCCGGACGGCGGCACGGAGCCGGACGAGGTCGGGAGGCCGGGCGCGTCCGGCGCGAAGCGGTCCGGGGTGAACGCCCGGGCCTCCTCCGGCAGCGGGCCGCCGGTCAGCGCCGCCGCCATCACGTCGCCCGTGACCGGCGTCAGCAGCACCCCGTTGCGGTGGTGGCCGGTCGCCACCAGCAGGCCGGGCAGCGCGGTCGGGCCGAGCAGCGGCGCGTTGTCGGGCGAGCCGGGGCGCAGGCCGGCGCGGGACTCGACCAGGGGCAGTTCGGTGATGCCGGGGACCAGCTCATGGGCGTCCCGCAGCAGCTCGTAGACCCCGCCCGCGGTGACTGTGGTGTCCCAGCCCAGCTCCTCGCTGGTGGCGCCGACGACCAGCTCGCCGTTCTCGCGCGGTACGAGGTAGAGCGGGCCGCCGCGCACCACGGCCCGTACGGTGCGGGACAGAAACGGTACGCCGCCGGGCAGGCCGTCCGGCATCCGCAACCGCAGCACCTGGCCCTTGACCGGGCGGACCGGCGGCAGCACGTCCTCCGGGACGCCCGCCAGCAGCCCGCTCCGGCTGCCCGCCGCGAGGACCACCTGCCCGGCCGTGATCCGAGTGCCGTCGGCCAGTTCGGCGCCGGTGGCGCGGCCCCGCACGACGGTCAGCCGCTCGGCGGCGGCGCGGTGGAGGACGACCCCGGCCCGCTCGCAGGCGGCGAGCAGCGCGGCGGCCAGCCGCCGCGGGTCGACCTGGTGGTCCCCGTCCACGCGCAGGCCCCCGCGCACGCCCGGCGCGAGCAACGGCTCCAGGCGCCGGCACTCGCGCCCCGTCAGCCACTCGGACTCCAGGCCGCTGCGGAGCTGGAGGGCGTGCAGGTCGCGCAGGTGGGCGCGGTCGTCGGCGTCCAGCGCGACGGCCAGGGTGCCGCACCGGCGGTAGCCGAGGTCCAGCCCGCTCGCCTCGGTCAGCTCGGCGGCGAACTCGGGGTAGCGGCGCGCGGAGGCGAGGTTGAGGCCGAGCAGCGTCTGCTCGCCGTAGTGCAGCTCGGTGACGGCGGCCAGCATCCCCGCCGCGACCTGGGCGGCGCCGCCGCCGGGGTCCGGATCGGCGACGGCGGTCCGCAGCCCGAGCCGGGCCGCCCGCCATGCGGTGACCAGGCCGATGACGCCGCCGCCGATGACGAGCACGTCGGGGCTCGCGCCGGGGGCGGAGGCCGCCCCGGGGGGTGTCGGTTTCCGTGCGGGTGGATGCGTGTTCCGTACGGGTGGATGCATGGGCGTCCAGCCCCTCCCTTCGCCGGCATGACCCGGATCAGGTTCGTACGGTCGGAGGCCGCGTCAGCCTCCCTCTCAGCCCGGTCGCGTCCGGGCTCCCGCGTGTGCGTTCACCGGCAACCCTAGTACGGGCCGCCGACGCGCCGTAAGGGAGCGCCGGGAGCGGGGAGCGGGGCCGGCGCCGGCGGGTCACGGACCGTGACGTTGTGTCATAGATCTCGTTGCGCGGTGCTCCAGGTCGCGAGACACACCGTCTTACAGTGATCGGGTGAGCGAGCAGACCCAGCCCCAGGACCCTGACCGCGCGCGCCAGGACCGCGAATCCGCCGAGCGCGCGGCCGAACGCAACCGGCGCGCCGTCATCGTCGGCGCCGGACTGGCCGGTGTGCAGACCGCCGTCGCCCTGCGCGAACAGGGCTGGCGCGGAGCGGTCACGGTGCTCGGCGAAGAGCCGCACCAGCCGTACGACCGCCCGCCGCTGTCCAAGGCCGTGCTGCTCGGCAAGGCCGACGGGTCCGCCTTCGACGTGGACTTCGAGGCGCTCGGCATCGAACTGCTGCTGGGCCGCCGCGCCATAGGGCTCGCGGCCGGCTCGCGGGTACTGGAGACGGACGCCGGGCCGCTGCCGTACGACCACCTGGTGATCGCCACCGGCGCCGAACCGGTCACGCTGCCCGGCTGCGACGGGCTGCCGGACGTCCACGTCCTGCGCACCCTCGACGATGTCGAGCGGCTGCGGCCCGTACTGACCGGGCAGCGCGAGGTCGTGGTCGTCGGCGCGGGCTGGATCGGCGCGGAGTTCACCACGGCGGCGCGCGAGGCGGGCTGCCGGGTGACGGTCGTCGAGGCCGCCGACCGGCCGCTGGCCGGCGCGCTGCCCGCCGAGGTCGCCGCTCCCATGGCGGCCTGGTACGAGGACAGCGGCGCCCGGCTGCGGACCGGCGCCCGGGTCGCCGCGGTCACCGAGGGCGCGGTGACGCTCGCCGACGGCGCGGTGCTCACCGCCGACGCGGTCGTCGTGGGCATCGGCGCCCGCCCCGCGACCTCCTGGCTGGCCGGTTCCGGCGTCGAGCTGTCGCCCGAGGACCGCTCCGTCCTGGCCGACGAACGGCTGCGCACCACGCAGCCCGACGTGTACGCGGTCGGCGACTGCGTCTCCTTCCCGTCCGCCCGCTACGGCAGCCGCCTGCTGGTCCACCACTGGGACAACGCCCTGCACGGGCCGCGCACGGTGGCCGCCACCATCGTCCGCGGCGCCGCCGAGGGGCCGGTGTACGACCCGGTCCCGTACTTCTGGTCCGAGCAGTTCGGCCGTTTCGTGCAGTACGCCGGGCACCACGCGGGCGCCGACGAGACGGTGTGGCGCGGCGACCCGGAGAGCGCCGCCTGGTCGGTGGTCTGGCTGCGCGAGGGCGTGCTCGTCGCGCTGCTGGCGGTCGGCCGGCCCCGTGACCTGGCCCAGGGACGCAGGCTCATCGAGCGGGGCGCGGTGCTGGACCGGCGGATGGCGGCGGACGCGTCCGTACCGCTGAAGTCGGCGGCGGTCTGAGGCGACGCGGGGCGGCCCGGGGTGATCTGGGGCGGCTTGGGACGGCCTGAGGCGGCCTGGGGGGCGTGGGGCGACCCGAGGCGGCGTGGGGCGGAACCCGGTGCCGGAGCCGGGCCCGTGGCTCCGGCGGGTGGTGCGTCCGGTGGCGTTGCCCGGTGGCGCGTCCGGCGGTGCGTTCGGGTGCTGTGGGCTGCGCCGATGGCGATGCCCGGCTACCGGCTGTCAGCGCGAGGTGGCAGGCTTGTCCCGTGACCGAGATTGACGCAAAGATCGATGGACTCGTCCCCGCCTGGCTCACCCTCCCCGACATCGCCGAGATGATCGGTGTCGAGGTGACGCGTGTGCGGCAGCTGGTGAAGGAGGGCCAGCTGATCGCGGTGCGCCGTGGCGAGAACCGTGCCCTGCATGTGCCGGCCGACTTCATCAAGGACGGCAAGGTCGTCAAGGGCCTCGTCGGGACGCTGACGCTCCTCCGGGACGACGGCTTCGCCGACGAGGAGATGCTGGAATGGCTCTTCACCGCCGACGAGACCCTGCCGGGCACCCCCGCCCAGGCCCTGCGGGAGAATCGCGGTACGGAGGTGAAGCGCCGGGCCCAGGCGCTCGCCGTCTAGGCCCGCTCCCTGCTGCGGGGCGCACCCGTGCGCCGAGTGCGTCCGCAGCCGTACCACCGTCGTGACCGCACCCGTGGCCGCGACCGTCTTCGCACCACTGGCGTACGGGCCGGAAGGCCCGGTCCGTACGCCGCAGACCTGGGGGGACCCGCTCGATGAGCACCGCACGCCATGCCCTGTCCGACGCCCGGCTCTACCTGTGCACGGACGCCCGCAAGCGCCAGGGCGACCTGGTGCCCTTCCTGGACGCGGTGCTCACGTCGGGCGTGGACATCGTGCAACTGCGCGACAAGGGCATGGAGGCCGCCGAAGAGCTGGCCCACCTGGAGACCTTCGCGGACGCCTGCCGCCGGCACGGCAAGCTGCTCGCGGTCAACGACCGCGCCGACGTCGCCCACGCCATCGGCTCGGACGTCCTGCACCTGGGCCAGGGCGACCTGCCGGTGCCCGCCGCCCGTGCCGTCCTCGGCGACGACGTGCTGATCGGCCGGTCCACCCACGCCGAGGCGGAGGTGGACGCCGCGCTGGCCGAGCCCGGCGTGGACTACTTCTGCACCGGACCCTGCTGGCCCACCCCGACCAAGCCCGGCCGCCACGCCCCCGGCCTGGACCTGGTCCGCTACGCCGCCGCGCGGCGGCCCGAACGCCCCTGGTTCGCCATCGGGGGGATCGACGCGTCCAACCTGGACCAGGTGCTGGACGCGGGCGCCCGCCGGGTGGTCGTCGTCCGGGCGATCACCGAGGCCGAGGACCCGGCGGCCGCGGCCGCCGATCTGGCGAAGCGGGTGCGCGCTCGCGGGGAGTGACCGTCGCCGCGGGTCGCTGGACGGGAGATGGCCGGGCGGTGTCCACGGTGTGGACCGGAACGCGGCTATCCGGGCATTTCACCGGAGCCGGTTGGTGAGCGGGAAGCCCGTGGATAATCTGCACGTATGGCCCTAGGCACAGCTTCCACCAGGACTGATCGCGCACGGACCGTGCGCGACCTGCTCGCTTCCGGCAAGCAGTCGTATTCGTTCGAGTTCGCCGCCCCGAAGACGGAGAAGGGCGAGCGGACGTTGTGGAACGCCATTCGCCGGATCGAGGCGGTCGCGCCGACCTTCGTGTCCGTGACGTACGGGGCGGGCGGCACCTCCCGCGAGGGCACGGTACGGGCGACCGAACGGATCGCCACCGACACCACCCTCACCCCGGTCGCCCACCTGACCGCCGTCAACCACTCCCTCGCCGACCTGCGCAACATCATCGGGCAGTACGCCGACGCCGGTATCCGCAACATGCTCGCGCTGCGCGGCGACCCGCCCGGCGACCCGATGGGCGACTGGATCCAGCACCCCGAAGGTGTCCTGTACGCCGCCGAACTGGTCCGCCTCATCAAGGAGTCGGGCGACTTCTGCGTCGGCGTGGCGGCCTTCCCGGAGATGCACCCGCGTTCGACGGACTGGGACACCGACGTACGGCACTTCGTCGACAAGTGCCGGGCCGGCGCGGACTTCGCGATCACCCAGATGTTCTTCTACGCCGAGGACTACCTCCGGCTGCGCGACCGGGTCGCCGCGGCGGGTTGCGAGACGCCCATCATCCCGGAGATCATGCCGGTCACCAACGTCCGCCAGATCGAACGGTTCGCGCAGCTCAGCAACGCCGCCTTCCCGCCCGAGCTGGCCGAGCGCATCCTCGCCGTCAAGGACGATCCGGCGGCTGTACGCTCCATTGGCATCGAGTATGCGACGGAGCTGTGTGCGCGCTTGATGGCCGAGGGAAGTCCCGGGTTGCACTTCATTACCCTGAACCACTCCACGGCGACGCTGGAAATCTACGAGAATCTGGGTCTGCACCAGCAGTCCTGACGGCGGTTTGCCGTACCACGGCGGTCTGTGGCGCGGCGGAAGAGGGGCGTACATGGGCTGGGTGGTCCTCTACATCGCATTCGGCTGTGTCGCCCTCTGGCTCCTCAGTGAAGTGCTGCTCCAGTACAAGGCCAGACTGCGGTGGCGGCTGCTGGCCTTCACCGGCTTCCTCGGTGTGGTCGTCGGTGTCGTCATCCCGTCGGTGATCGTGATAGCGGCCGGCGCCATCGCCTTCGCCGTCGGACAGACCTACGTCACGCTCTCCTTCCGGAGCGGTTTCCAGTCCGGCTGGGCGCTGCGCGGCAAGCGCCGGGACAGCGGCAAGCGCGGTGACAACCGGCGCCGCCGGGCCAAGGGCGGCGGCCGGGCCCCCGCCGCCGGACCGACCCTCCAGGTCAGCGGCCTGGAGGCGGTCCCCGCGGCGGAGGAAGCAGACACCGGCACGGCGGTCTATGACGGCACGGCGGCGTTCGACAGCACAGCGGCGTTCGACGGCACGGACCCCTTCGCGGGCGTCGAGAGCACTCCGAACGGCTACGGAGGCGGCGACGCCACCGAGGTGTACGCCCCGCAGCCGGTCCCCGAGGAGACCGGCCAGTACGGCATATACAGCCCCGACGCGCGCTCGCAGCAGCCCGGCTATGCCGCATACGACGGCTACGGGGGATACGGGCAGGACGCCTACGGCTACGACGGTGGTTACGGCACCGCCGCCCAGAGCGGGCAGGACGCCTACCCCGACCACTACAGCGCTTACGGCACGGACCAGGGCCACGGCCAGGGACAGAGCCACGGCCAGGGACAGAGCCACGGTCAGGGGCAGGGCCAGGGTGGGCTGCACGGCCAGGAGCAGGGCGGCCAGGCGCCCTACGCCGACCCGTACGCCGGCGCGCAGCAGTACGCCGGGCAGTACGACCCGTACGACCAGCCCGACGCCTTCGGCGGCACCCAGGCATACCCGGCGCAGCAGTACACCGGTGTGCAGGACCCGTCGCAGGCCCAGGCGCAGCCCTCCTACGGGGACACTCCGCCCGGCGGGGTATGGGTCCCCCAGCAGCGCGGCAACGAGCCCGGCGCCGACCAGCCGTACCCGCCCTACCAGCCCCCGCAGAACCAGAACCAGGGTTACGACGAGCAGCAGTACCGCTACTGAGGGGCCCGCGGGCGCCGTCGGCCCACCCGCGGGCGGGGTCGGCTCACTCGGAGCCGCGCCAGTCGTCCCCGTTCACGATCAGGCCCGCGACGAGGGCGCCCGACATTCCGGCGTGCGCCAGTCCGCCGCCCGGATGCGTCCAGCCGCCGACGGCGTACAGCCCCGGTATGCGCGTGCGATTGCCGGGACGCAGGAAGCGGCCGCCGGCCCCGGCCAGCGCCGGACCCGGTATCGCCGCGCCCTCGGCGGGCGGCAGCACGGCCCGCCACAGCACCCGCTCCCGCAGCCCCGGTATCGCCGCCTCGGCGGCCGCCATCAGCCGGTCGGCGGCCGCCGCCTGCGCGGCCGTCTCCCCGGCGGACGCGGAGCCCGCGTCGGGAGCGGTGGGCGGCAGGGCCAGTTCTCCGTACGGGGCGACGGCGGCGCTCAGCGTCGCGGCCTCGTGCCCGTCGTCCGGCCGGGACGTCGGATCGTCCGGGCGCAGCACCGTCACCGTCGGACGCTCGCACAGCGCTCCCGGGCCGTCCGGCCCGAAGAGCGTTTCCCACTCCGCCGCCCGGTCGGCCGCGTGGACCACCGTGCGGTGGACCGCGTCCGCCGGCCGGGGGCCGCGCAGTGCGAGGGCGACCGTGAACCGTCCCGGCGTCCGGCGGTGTGCGTCGGCGTCGGGCCGTACGTCGTCCGCGCCCCACGGCTGCGCGCCCTTCAGAAGGGCCGTCAGCCGCTGCGGAGCCACGCCCGCGACGACCGTGTCCGCCTCGGCACACCCGCCGTCGCGCAACTCCACGCCCGCCGCCCGGCCGTCCGCCTCGACGACGCGCGTCACCTCGGCGCCGAAGGTGAACTCCACCTTCCGGGCCAGGCAACGCTCGTACAGCGCGTCGGCCAGCGCCCGGATGCCGCCGCGTGGATACCAACTTCCGAAAGTCTGCTCCATGTACGGAAGAACCGCGGCGCTCGCCGGGACGGTGCGCGGGTCGAAGCCGTACGCCAGGGCGTAGCTCTCCAGGAGGGCGGTCAGCCGCGGGTCCTTCAGCTCGTGGGCGGCGATGCCGGCGAGGGAGGCGTCCGGCACCGGCTTGCGGCGCCCGAACAGCCCGCGTTTGGGCAGCGCCGGGTACGGGTCACGCCCGAGCACCTGCCAGTCGGGCCACAGCGGCTCCTCCAGCAGCGGGCGGCGGGTACGGTCCCAGGCATCGCGGGCGCGGCCCAGGAACGCGCTCCAGCGCTCACCGGCGCCCTCACCGAGCGCGCCGTCCAGCGCCGCGAGGACACCGGCCCGTGACGCGTTCGGCAGGGAGACGGCCGTGCCGTCGGCGAAGACGTGCCGGGCGGCCGGGTCGACCTGGGACAGCTCGACGACGCTCTCCAGCGGCTCGCGGCCGGTCTTGACGAACAGGTCGCGGTAGACGGCGGGCAGATGCAGCAGCCCGGGGCCGGTGTCGAAGCCGAAACCCGCGCGCTCGAACCGGCGCACCGCGCCGCCGTACGTCGCCTCACGCTCGTACACCGCCACCCGGTGGCCCGCGACGGCCAGCCGGGCGGCGGCCGCCATCGCGCCCATCCCGGCGCCGATCACCGCAATCCGTGCCATGCCTGCGACTTTATCCGGCGCCACTGACAACGCCGCTCCCGCCCGGCACCGGCGGCCGCGCCCGGGCCCGTACCGCGTCGGCCGGACAGCCCGCCCAGGCCGTACGGCGCTGTCCGTACGGCCCGCCCGGAGCCGTGCCGCGCGGGCCGGACAGCCCGGCCCGCGGCCTCCCCGGCTCAGCCCACCGGCGTCGAGCCCTCCCGCGCCGCCGCCAGGTGCCGCTCCTCCCGCCGCTGCCGCCTGCGCCGCAGGAAGCGCCGTACCCGCGACCACAGGAACGCCACCAGCACGATCCCGCCGGCCAGCAGCACACCGGCGACGACCGCCGCGGCCACCGGATGGAACACCGCGAAGACCACGATGCCCGCGACCCCGAGGTCCTCCAGGGTGCTCAGCACGAAGTTGCTGGCCGGTTCCGGCGAGGTGTTGACCGCCATCCGCGTGCCCGCCTTGACCAGATGGCTGACCAGCGCGCTGGTGCCGCCCACCGCGCCCGCCGCCAGCTCGGGCAGCGACCCGTCGTGGCCCGCCAGCAGCGCCGCCACGACCCCGCCGGACACCGGCCGCACGACCGTGTGCACGGCGTCCCAGACCGAGTCCACGTACGGGATCTTGTCGGCGACCGCCTCGATCAGGAAGAGCACCCCCGCCACGATCAGCACATCGGTGCGCTGCAAGGAGGCGGGCACCTCGTCGGCGACTCCGGTGGCACCGAGCACGCCGAGGAGCAGGACCACGGCATAGGCGTTGATTCCGCTGGCCCATCCGCTGGTGAAGACAAGGGGGAGTACCGACACGCAGGAGATCGTAACCAGCCGCTGCGCGCCGGTGCTCAGGTTTGAGTATCCGTACTCAGTCACCGAGATGAGTAGGTACGCGGATGGGCTGCGACCTGCGCGGACGGAAGAGTGTGCAGCACGGAAGGGACGCCGGGCCGGCACCGCCGGCACGGGGCGGCGGAACGGCACGGCAGCCCGGACGTGACGGGGGAGTACGGGGGAAGATAGGGGGCTCCACGGGGGAAAGTACGGGGGTACGGGGCCCCACGGGGGAAGCGCTGTCCTGGACGGATCGCCGGGGGAACGATCCGGCCCGGGGCAGCGCGCCTGGTACGGAACAGCGGCGGGGGGGGGGGGCGGCGCGCCCCCCCCCCCCCCCCCGGGGGGGGGGGGGCGCGCCCGCGCCCCCCCCCCCCGCGCGGGGGGGGGGCCCCCCCGCCCCCCCCGCGCCGCCCGCCGGCCGGCCCCCCCCCCCGCCCCCGCCCCCCCCCCCCCGCCCCCCCCCCGCCCCCCCCCCCCCCCCCCCCCCCCCCCCCCCCCCGCCGCTGTGTGCGCCCCGGGGCGCACGGACAGGCGCTCCGAGGGCGTGCCGGGCACCCGGGAGCGCCCACGGGCGCCTACGGGTGCCCGCTCACCCGTCCCTGAAGGAGCCGGGACAGCGAGGCGTGCACGTCGTCGATCGACCGGTGCGGCTGGTAGGACTGCCAGTCCAGCGCCGCCACCAGCACCATCCCGAACAGCGCGGACGCCGTCAGCGGGATGTCGATGTCCTCGCTCAGCTCACCGCCCGCCACCGCCTCCCGGAGCACGCCCTCCACGACCGTGATGGCCCGCTCCCGCACCACCATCAGCGTCGACTGCCAGGCCCGGTTGGTGCGCCACAGCTCGGCGACGTAGAGCTGGGTCAGCGCCGGATAGCGGGCGATGAAGTCCAGCCCCGCCCGGATCATCGCGTCCAGCGCGTCCACCCGGCTGCCGCCGCGGTCCGCCGACGCGTCGGCCGCCTCCTGGAGGGAGGTGGCCAGCAGCTCGATGCCGTGCCGCAGCAACTCCTCGAAGAGTTCGTTCTTGCTCGCGAAGTTGTAGTACACGGTGCCCTTCGCGACACCCGCGCGCTCGGCGATCTCGTCCACCGTCGTCGAGGAGAAGCCCTGTTCGGCAATGAGCGTGACGGCGGCCTCGAAGAGCTTGCGCCGGGTGGTCTGGCGGCGCGTGCTGGAGCTGTCCATGGGGGAGATTGTGCCGCTCCCGGCGGCCCGCGCGCTCACAGGCTCAGCTCCGGGTGGAGGTCCTTCATCCGGAGGACCTGCTTCCCGCGCGCCGCCCAGGCGGTCAGCGCGAGCGCGGCGGCGGTGAAGGCGAGCAGGACGGCACTGCCCTGCCACACGGGCGCGAGGTCACCGCCCGTGATGAGCCGTCGCAGCCCCTCGACGATGTAACTCATCGGCAGGTACGGATGGATGGCGTTGAAGAAACCGGGACTGGTCTGCACCGGGTACGTACCGCCCGCCGACGTCAACTGGAGCATCAGCAGCGCCAGCACCAGAATGCGTCCGGCCGGCCCGAAGCGGGCGTTCAGCCACTGCACGATCGCCGCGAAGCAGGCCGTGGCCAGCAGCAGGAAGCCGATCGTGCCGGCCGGCCGCTCCATCCGGAGGCCGAGACCGTAGTGCAGGACGGACATCAGCGCGGCCGTCTGGAGCACCCCGAGGGCGAACACCGGCAGCCATCCGGACACCGCGATCCGCCAGGCGCCCGCGCCCATGACGAGCGCGCGCCGGTTGAGCGGCGGAATCAGCATGTACGCGACCATCGCGCCGACCCAGAGGGAGAGCGGGATGAAGTACGGGGCGAAGCCGGTGCCGTAGTTGGGCGCGCGGTGCGCCGCCTGGGAGGCGAGCTGCACCGGGTCGGACATCACGCGCGTACGGGCGTCCCGGTCCTGCTTGCCGTAGTCGGGGATCTGCCGCACACCGTCGCGCAGCCCGCCCGCCAGCTTCTCGGAACCGTCGGAGAGCTTGAACATGCCGCCGTACAGGGTCTGCGCGCCGTCCTCCAGCTTGCCGACCCCCTGGTCGAGTTCGCCCGCGCCGGACGCGGCGCGGCCCGCGCCGTCGTGCAGTTTCCGGGCCCCGTCGGCCGCCCGGCCCGCGCCGTCCGCCAGCTTCCCGGTCCCGGAGGCCAGCTTGCCGGCGCCCGCGGAGACCTGGTGGGCGCCCGCGTTGAGCTGGTTGATCTTCGCGACCGCGGCGTCCATGTCGGCGCCGAGGGTCGGGCCGCGCCGCGCCAGTTCGCCTGCCAGCCGGTGCAGCGAGTCGAGGTCGCGGCCCAACTGGTCGAGGTTCTTCCGGTCGTGGACGTAGCCGCTGATCTCCTCGGCCTTGGCCGCGGCGGCCGCCGCCTGCTCCTTGAGCTGCTTCAGCTCGGCGCAGGAGGCGTCGGGCCGCGCCCCGGCGCCGCACCGCTGCCGGTAGAACTCCGCGAGGTGGTCGGACATCCCCCGGGAGAGCCGGGCGCCCGCGTCGGCCGCGCGTGGCAGCTTGTCCAGGTTGTCGCGTACGGCCTGCGAACCGTCGGCGACCGCCTGGGCGATCCGCCCGATCTCCTTGCCGTGCGCCCGTATGAAGGGCCCCACTTCGCCCACCACGCCGTTGACCTTGTCGGCCAGTTGCTGGGTGCCCTGGGCGACCTGGCCGGAACCGGAAGCCAGCCGGTCCGCTCCCCGGGACGCGGCGGACGCGCCCTTGGAGAGGTCGGCGGTGCCGGTGGCGAGCCGGCCGGCGCCCGCGTCGAGGTCCTTCAGGCCGGCGGCCAGCGTGCCGCTGCCGTCCTTGGCGGTACCCAGCCCGTCCTTGAGTTCGCCGGTGCCGTCCTGGGCCTGCCCGATGCCGTCCTTGAGCTTCCCGGCGCCGTCCGCGGCCTCCTGCGTCTTGTCGTGCAGTGTCGAGAAGGAGACGAAGATGTTGTCGTAGAAGCTGCGCGAGGACTTCACCGAGGCCGCCGAGCGCACCTCGGAGAAGACCGTGCGGGAGATCTGTCCGACGATGTAGTTGTTCGCGTCGTTCGTGCGGACCTGGAGGGCGCCGGTCTCCGGATGGTCGCCCGCACTGGACGCGATCCGCTTGCTGAAGTCCTCGGGAACGGTCAGCGACAGGTAGTACGAGCCGTCCTCGACGCCCTGGTCGGCCTCTTCGGCGCTCACCTCGTGCCAGTCGAAGGTGTGACTGTCGCGCAGACCGTCCACGATGCTGTCGCCGGCCGTGACCTTCTTGCCCTTGGCCTCGGCACCCGCGTCCTCGTTGACGAGCGCGACGGGGATCTTGTCCAGGCGCCCGTACGGGTCCCAGAAGGAGAACAGGTACAGCGCGCCGTACAGGAGCGGCAGCAGGAGCAGGGCGATCAGCGCCGCCATCGGCAGCTTGCCCCTCCCGAACCGCTTCAGCTCAAGCGCGGCCAGTCTCGGCGAGCGCATCCGCCGCCCCCTTCTCGTCGTCGGGGGTGCCCGTGCCGTCGGCGCCGGAGGCTTCGGCGCCCCTTACGCCGCCTCGCGGGGCGGTGCGCGCCACGACCGCGCCGCCCGGCGCCTGGCTGCACACCGCGAGCACGGTCGTGCCGGACTCCGCGAGGGAGTGCAGCGTCGCCCAGAGATCTGCGCGTTCGGCGTCGGAGAGCTTCATGTCGGTGTCGTCGACGGCGAGCAGGCGGGGCCGGCCGATCAGCGCCAGGGCCATCGACAGGCGCAGCGCCTCCGGCCGTTCCAGGTCGCGTATGGACGTCCGGTCGCCCTTGGGCAGGGTGGCCAGGTCCAGGCCGGCCGCTTCCAGGGCCGCGTCGATCCGGGCGCGGGCTGCTGCTGTACGCTCCCGGCGCGGACGCAGCAGCGCGCTGAGGGTGCCCCCGGCGGTAGCTGGGGGAGAGTCGCCGAACCGGCGCTGTAGCAGGACGCGTTCGCGCAGTTGCTCGGCCACGGTCAGCGCGGGTTCGAGATCGGTGACACCGGGTACGTGAGCGAGGGCGGTGACCGCTCGTACCGCTGCCTTCTTCTTCGGCAGCGGCAGGCCCGCGACCTCGGCCGTACCGGCGGTGGTCGCCATCCGGCCGGTGAGCGCGAGCAGCAGGCAGGTGCGTCCGGAGCCGGACGGGCCTTCCACGGCGATCAGCGAACCCGGCTGCGCCGCGAGGCCGACGTCCCGGAAGGCCCAGCCGCGCGGGCCCCGGAGGCCGTAGCCCGTGGCGGTGACGGCCGCCCCGTGCGGGGTGCTGTGCACGATCCCCTCCCTTGAACTGACCAGTCAGTACAAAAAAGTATGCGCAGCCTTGTCATGTCTCCGCAAGAGGGTCCGCGGGGCCCGCCCGCTTTCCGCGGAAAGAAAGGATCTCTTCGCATTGCCCCTGTCTTCCGGGGAAAGAGCAGGTCAGAGCCGATTGTCAGTGGTGTGCCGCACGATGGCCCCATAACGGTCCTGAACCGTCATGCGACGACAGGAGGTTCGTCATGGCAGCCAGTTCGGCCGCGGGCAGCTCCGCGGCGTACGGCCCTCCGGGCGATGTCCACCCCGTCCTGCGCCGGGCGGCCGCGCCGCCCGCCGCCCTCGACCTGCTCGCCCAGGCGCAGCGCGGCGTCGACGAGGCCCGCAGCCTGGAAACCCCCAACGAGCGCTACGCCACCGCCCACCTCGCCGCGCTGCGTACGGCCGCCGCCGTCCTCGCCGTGCGCGGCCGCCCGGAGACCAGCCTCCGCCGCCGGCAGCGCATCCGCAGCGCCTGGGAGGTCCTGCCCGAGGTCGCTCCCGAACTCGCCGAGTGGAGCGCGCTGTTCGCCTCCGGAGCCCAGCGCCGCGCCCGGGCCGAGGCGGGCATAGCCGGCGCGGCCGGCCCGCGCGACGCTGACGACCTGATCCGCGACGTGGCGATGTTCCTGCGTCTGGTGGAACGGATGCTGCTCCTCCAGCCGGTACTGCCCTCGCAGCGGGCGGGGTGAGGAGGAGGGGCGGGCGGCAGCGGGGCTGCCGGGCCGTCCTCGCAGGTCCCATTAGGGTGGTACCCATCAGTTCATGCCCCCGCCGAGGAGCCACCCGCCGTGTCTGACCCGCTGCGCCCGCGCGCATCCCTTCGTACCGCCGTGGTCTGGGAGGTTCTCAAAGACGCCCTGGAGCACCGGGCCGAAGCCGCCGGGCGGGACGCCCTCGACGTCCTGGACACCGGCGGCGGCACGGGCAACTTCGCCGTGCCGGTCGCGCGTCTGGGACACCGCGTCACGGTGGTGGACCCCAGCCCCAACGCCCTGTTCGCCCTGGAGCGGCGGGCCGCCGAGGCGGGCGTCGCCGACCGGGTGCGCGCGGTGCAGGGTGACGCCCACGGACTGTTCGACGTGGTCGAGCCCGGCGGCTACGACGCGGTGCTCTGCCACGGCGTACTGGAGTACGTCGACGACCCGGCCGAGGGCGTGCGCAACGCCGTCGGCGCGCTGCGCCCGGCCGGCACCCTGAGCCTGCTCGCGGCCGGACTCGGCGGCGCCGTCCTCGCCCGCGCCCTGGCGGGCCACTTCACCGAGGCCAAGAACGCCCTGTCGGACCCGGCGGGCCGCTGGGGCGACGGCGACCCGGTGCCCCGGCGCTTCACCGCCGAGCAGCTCACCGAGCTGGTCGCGGACACCGGCCTGCGGGTCGGCGCCGTGCACGGCGTACGGGTCTTCGCCGACCTGGTGCCCGGCGTGCTCGTGGACACCGAGCCCGGCGCCATGGACGCCCTGCTCAAACTGGAGGCAGCCGCCGCCGAGCAGCCCGCCTTCCACTCGGTCGCCACCCAGCTGCACGTCCTCGCCGAGCGCGGCTGACACCGCCGGCCCGCTTTCCCGCACGTGCAGTCGGCCACAGGCCACCCGATCAGCCGCTTCGCCCCGTATGATCGGGGTACAGCGTCCGGCATGACGGATCGGAGGGTGGGGAATGCAGCCTGCAAGCACCACCGACCGCCGTGGCGGCCCGGACAGTGAATTGGCGTAGAGGGGCGGGTTTCACGGGGGCGATTCCCTGCCTATCCTGAAAGGGTCGCACCCGGTCGCCCCCGCGACCGACGAGTAGGAGGACTCCGTGCCGCTCTCGGAGCACGAGCAGCGAATGCTCGAGCAAATGGAGCGAGCGCTGTACGCCGAAGATCCCAAGTTCGCGACAGCGCTTGAGGGAAGCGGGCTGCGTACGTACACCCGGCGACGGGTCTACCAAGCGGTCGCGGGCTTCCTGGTAGGTATCGCGCTCCTCATGGCCGGAATGGTCGCACAGCAGATCTGGGTCAGCGTGGTGGGCTTCCTTGTCATGCTGGGCTGCGCGGTGCTCGCGGTCACCGGATGGCGCAAGGCCCCCAAGCCGGGCGAGCAGCAGGCCACGACTGGCGGCCGCGCGGGACCCGGCGGCTCCGGCGGCACCTCGGCCCGTCGTCAGGCCAGGCAGCGCCGATCGATGATGGACCGGATCGAGAGCCGCTGGCAGCGCCGCCGCGACGAACAGGGCCACTGAAACACCCCGCGGACTTCCTCCTCGTCCGCGTCCCCGCCTCACGATGCGGCCGTCCGAACCCGGACGGCCGCTTTTCGTGCGCCCAGCGCCCGCACCGAGCCGAGCGGCCCGCGCCCGGCCGGTAGCCACGCTCCCGCAGCCGAGTACGGGCCCGGTCCTCCGGACTCCGTCCTACGGCCCGCCCCCTCCTGTTGTACGGCGACTGTCGGCCGGTGGGGGCAGGCGTCCTCCCACCTGCGCCGTGATAGCCGAACGTGTACGGGAGGGTGCGGGACCGGAGGACGAAGTCTGTAGGGCCCGGGCCCGCGCCACGGTCGAGTTGCCCGTAGTCCGGACGGAGTTTCGGTGCCCGACGGCGACCGGGCTCCGTGGCCGACTGGCTGTCTGTGCCGGGTGGCGCTCTCTTCGGTCCGGTCACGGGAGCGGTCCTCCGGACTCCGTCCTACGGCCCGCCCCCTCCCGCGGTATGGCGACGAACGGGCCGGTGGGGGCAGGCGTCCTCCCACCTGCGCCGTGATAGCCGAACGTGTACGGGAGGGTGCGGGACCGGAGGACGAAGTCTGTAGGGCCCGGGCCCGCGCCACGGTCGAGCTGCCCGCGGTCCGGCGGCGTTTCGGTGCCCGACGGCGGGCCGGAGTCCGTGGCCGACTGGCAGGCCGTGTCGGGTGGCGCCGCCGCAGCCCGGACACGGGGCCGGGCCTCCAGACTTCGTCCTACGGTCCGCCCCCTCCCCGCCGTATGGCGACCGTCGGCCGGTTGGGGCAGACGTCCTCCCATCCACGCCGCGGTGGCCGAACGCGTACGGGAGGGTTCGGGACCGGAGGACGGAGTCTGGAGGGCCCGGGCCCGCGTCACCGTCGAGCTGTCCGTAGTCCGGACGGAGATTCGGTCCGACGGCGGGCCCAGGCCGTTGTTGCTCTTTGCGACCGTGAGGGGGGAGACGGCCTCATTTCCCTCACCTGATGGCCGGGACTACGGCCTGCCCCTTGAGAGCCCCACCGCGCCTGCCGCGCGGCGCGCCGCCGTGGCCGGTGGGCTTGTTGTGCAGCGGGTCACGAAGGCGGACCAGCGGGACGAGAGGGTCCACAGGGCCCGGGCGGCCGAGCGGGGCGCCAGCAGGGCGCGTAGGCGCAGGCGGTGGGAGGCGCCGTCTCGTAGGCCGGCGCGGACGCGCTGCACCTCGTCGGCGAGGCCGGCTGCCGGACGCGGGTCCGGCGCGTAGAGGACCTGTTCCACCGAGGCCGCGACGCGACGGGCCGCTGCCGCCGCCGTGCCGTCCAGCTCACCTAGGCGTACGATGCGCTCCGCCGCCTTGCGCGGGGTCAGGGACTCGTCCGGCAGGATGCCGTAGTCCCAGCCGGAGTCGACCAGTTCCCGCCAGGCCGCGAGCGTACGGGCGGTGCCGTACGGCCCGGGGCGCGCGCTGCCCTGCGGCTCCGGTGGCCCGCCGTGACCCCGGGAGGCGGCGTCGACCGCCTCCGCACGGGCCGTGAACGCCCCGGCCGGGCCGTCCTGACCCGGGCGGCCGCCGCGCAGACGTCGCGAGCGGACCCGCAGCCGCCACAGCAGCGGCAGTACCGGCACCAGGAGCAGGACCACCGCGCCAACGCCGACGGCCGTGACCGCCCAGGGCGAGGGCCCGTCGTCCGCCGGGCCGCTCGTCGACTGCGCGGGCGGTGTCCAGCAGGGGCCCACGCGCCGCTCGGCAGGAGCGCAGCTCTGCGAGGGCGACGGCCCCACGGGCGCCGCCGCCGAACGCGACGGCTGCGGCGCCGGGGCGCTCGTCCCGCCGGTGGACGGGGTGTCCGCGAGGGTGTAGTCGGGCGGCGTGCCACGGCTCGGCGTCGGCTCGAAGCGCGTCCACCCCGTCCCCTCGAAGTACAGCTCGGGCCACGCGTGCGCGTCCTTGAGGCCCACCGAGGTCGATCCGTCGCTCTGCCGGGTGCCGGGGGTGAACCCGACCGCGACCCGGGCCGGTATGCCCAGCGTGCGTGCCATCGCCGCCATCGAGAAGGCGAAGTGCACGCAGAAACCCTCCTTCTGCTCCAGGAACCGGGCGATGGCCTCCGTGCCGCTGCCGGCCCGCACCTCCGTGTTGTAGGTGAAGCCGCCGTCGAGCGAGAACCAGTCCTGGAGGCGGACCGCCTTGTCGTACGCCGACCCGGCGTCCCGCGTCACCCGCCGCGCGGTCTCGCGCACCACCGGGGGCAGCGAGTCCGGCACCTTCGTGTATTCCCGCGTCAGTTCGGCGGGCGGCGCGGGCGCGGTGTCCAGTTGCCGTGCGGTGGGCCGCACGAGCAGGCTCTCGACCTGGTACTGCACACCACGGGTGTTCTGCCCGCGGTCGCCGACCAGCGTGCGGCCCTCCGGTTCGAAACGCCAGCGGCCGGCGATGTCCACGCGGGAGGCGGGGTAGGGCAGCGGCAGCCAGTTCTGCGCGTACCAAGGAGCGGCGGAGACGGAGGTGTTGACGGTGGTGACATCCACCGTCGGGCTCAGCCCCGTAGGGTCGGGCAGCCGGTCGGGCACGTCCTTGACGGCGCGCTCGGACGGCTTCCACGCCGTACCGTCGAACTGGTCGAGCGCGACGATCCGCAGATACAGGTCACGGGTGTCCGAAGCGGTGGTGCGGTAGTTGAGGACCTGCCGGTCCTCCGGCTGGTTCAGGCTGTTCTGCAGGGAGACCAGCGGGTTCACCGCGGAGATCGTGCCGCCGCCGCCCGTCCCGCGGCCGGCCACGGCCGGGCCCAGCAGCCCGCCGCCGAGGGACGGCAGCACCGCGGGCACCACCAGGGCGACGCCCAGCACCAGCGCGCCGATCCGGCGGCCCGTACGGACCGGGGCGTACGCCGGGCCGCCCCCGGCGGAGGCATAGCTCTGCCCCTTGGCGACCGGTGGCCGTCCGACGCCAGGGGCCCGGCCGCCGAACACCCGGCCCCACTGCGAGAGCCGGTCCCGGCCCTCGGCCAGGAGCAGCAGCAGATAGCCGGCCCCCGCGATCAGGAACCACAGCCAGCCGGCGCCGCCCTGGGAGAGGCCCGCCGCCACCGAATACAGCGCGAGCAGCGGCAGCCCGGCGGGCGCCGCGCTGCGGTACGTCACGGCCAGTGTGTCCACCACGAGGCCGACCAGCAGCACCCCGCCGACCAGCAGCAGGCGGATGCCCGCCGTCACCGGCGCCGGTATGGCGTAGCGGCCGACGTCGGCGACGCCCTCCTGCGTCAGTTCGCCGAGTTCCCGGAACGCGTCGGGCCCCGGCAGCACCCCGCCGATCGCCTGGTCGTTGGCGAAGAGCACGGTGAGCAGCAGCAGTGCCACCACGGCCTGCGCCGCGACGGTCAGCGGCCGTGCCAGCGGTACCCGGCGGGCCAGCGCGCCCGCGCCGGACACGATCACCAGCAGGACGGCCGCCTGCATCATCCAGCCGACCGGTTCCACCAGCGGCAGCAGCGCACTGGACGCGGACAGCGTCGCCACCGCCGCGCACACCGTCAGCCGCGCCCGCCCGCTCATGTCGTCACTCCGCTTCCCGGTGCCGCGACCGGCCCGGCGGACCCGGGGCCGGCGGAAGGCCCGTACGCCGTGGCCGGGCCGCCGCCACCCGAGGGGCCTTGCCGTACGCCGGCCACTTGGTCCGCCTGCCGCCACAGTGCCGTCAGCGCATCGCCCGGCGACACCGGCAACGCCTTCCAGCCCGCTTCACGGAGCATCCGCAGGCGCTCGGCGAGCGGCCGCCCGGCCTCGCCGGTGCCGGCCCGCGGCCCGTCCGCGCCCCGCGACCAGGCGTCGCCGTCCAGGACGAACGCGACCGCCGCCCCGCTGCGCTGCCGCATCCGCCCGGCCACCGCGGCCTGTTCCTCGTCCAGGTCGCCGAAGAACGCGACCAGCAGCCCTTCGTTGCCGCCGCGCAGCACGTCGTACGCCCGGGCCAGGCCCGGTTCGGCGGAGTGCTCCACCACGGCGAGGGTGTCCAGCAGCAGCCCCGCGGTGTCGGCGGACTCGGTGCCGCCCGCCCAGCCGCCGGCCCCGTCCGGGCCCGGTACGGACGTGCCCGTGTCGGTCAGGAAGCGCACCGAGAAGCCGCGCTCCAGCAGGTGGACCGCGGTCGACGCGGCGCCCGACACGGCCCATTCGAACGCGGAGTCCGGGCCGGAGCCCTGGTGGGCCGTGCGCCGTGTGTCCAGGAGGACCGTGCAGCGCGCCTTCTGCGGCTGTTCCTCCCGGCGGACCATCAGCTCGCCGTAGCGCGCGGTGGAACGCCAGTGGACACGGCGCAGGTCGTCGCCGTGGCGGTAGCCGCGGGGGATGACGTCGTCCTCGCCGGCCAGCGCGAGCGCCCGCTGCCGCCCGTCGCCGTACCCGGAAGCCTCACCGGTGAGCCGCACCGGCGGCAGCGGCTCGATCCTCGGCACCACCGTCAGGGTGTCCTGGTCGCTGAAGGAGCGGGTCAGCTCGCACATGCCGAAAGGGTCGGACAGCCGCAGCTGCAGCGGCCCCAGCGGATACCGTCCCCGCAGGTCGGAGCGGACCCGGTAGGACACCTCGCGACGGCCGCCCGCCTCCACCCGGTCCAGGACGAACCGGGGCCGCGGCCCGAGCACGTACGGCACCCGGTCCTGGAGCATCAGCACCCCGGTGGGCAGCCGCGAGACGTTCTCCACCCGCAGCAGCACCCGCGACTCGGCGGCGGCCGGCACCCGGGCGGGGGAGAGGGTCCGGCTTCCCGCGACGCGGTAGCGGGTGCGGTGCAGCACGAACGCGCACACCAGGGGCAGCGCGGCCAGCAGCAGCCCGACCCGGAGCAGGTCCGTCTGCCCGAGGGCGTACGCGCACACGGCGGCGGCCACACCCGCCGCCAGGAAGGACCGGCCGCGCGTCGTCAGCCCCGCGAAGGCGGCCCGCAGCCCGCCGGGCTCCGGAGCTTCCCCGGTCCCCCCGCCCGCCATCAGTACCCCCGGGCGCCGGGCGGCTGCTGCGCGTGCGGTCGGGGCCACTGCTGTGCCGAGGGGTCGGGGACCGACGTACGGCGCAGGATCTCGACGACGACCTGCTCGGCCGTACGGCGGTTCAACTGGGCCTGAGCGGTCGGCAGCAGCCGGTGCGCCAGCACCGCCACCGCGAGCGCCTGCACGTCGTCGGGGAGGGCGTACTCCCGGCCGGCCAGCGCCGCCGACGCCTTCGCCGCGCGCAGCAGGTGCAGCGTCGCCCGCGGCGAGGCCCCCAGCCGCAGCTCGGGGTGGTTGCGGGTGGCGGCCACCAGGTCCACCGCGTATCGGCGGACCGGCGCGGCGACGTGGACCGCGCGCACCGCGTCGATCAGCTTCAGTATCTCGTCGGCGTGCGCGACCGGCTGGAGCTCCTCCAGGGGCGAGGCGGCACCGTGCACGTCGAGCATCTGCAGCTCGGCCTCCGGGCTCGGGTACCCGATCGAGACCCGCGCCATGAAACGGTCCCGCTGGGCCTCCGGAAGGGGGTAGGTGCCCTCCATCTCGACCGGGTTCTGGGTGGCGACGACCATGAAGGGCGCGGGCAGCTCGTAGGTCTGCCCGTCCATCGTGACCTGGCGCTCCTCCATCGACTCCAGCAGCGCGGACTGGGTCTTGGGCGAGGCGCGGTTGATCTCGTCACCGATCACGATCTGGGCGAAGACCGCGCCGGGCTTGAACTCGAAGTCCCGCCGCTGCTGGTCGTAGACGCTCACGCCGGTGATGTCCGACGGCAGCAGGTCGGGGGTGAACTGGATGCGCCGCACCGAGCAGTCGATGGACCGGGCCAGCGCCTTGGCGAGCATCGTCTTGCCCACGCCCGGCACGTCCTCGATGAGCAGATGGCCCTCGGCGAGCAGCACGGTCAGCGAGAGCCGTACGACCTCGGGCTTGCCCTCGATCACGGCCTCCACCGACCTGCGGACCCGCTCCGCCGTGGTGGTCAGATCCCCCCGCGCGCCCGGCTCCGGCCGCGCGGGGTGACCTCCAAGGCTCGCCTGCTCGTCATAGGTCGTCACCCGGCCCTCCTCGGCCTTGCCCCGCGCTCCGGGGAGCGCGGGATACCCCATTGCGGGCACCCGTCCTCCGTACGGACCGGCCCTCCCCGCCCTGCGCCGCCCCGGCCGCACGGCCGCGACGACGTCACTCACGCATTCTCGCCGCCCACGCCGCTTCGCGTCATGGCCTGTGGATAACTCACCCGACGGGCCGCGCCACCACGGTCCCGGACACGGCACCACGGCCGCGGAGCAGGGCCCCGCGGCCGTGGACTTCCCGTATTGCTGGTCCCTACCGCGGGTCGATCTCCCGCAGCAGACCCGTCGTCACATCGAAGACGAATCCCCGCACATCGTCCGTGTGCAGCAGGAACGGCGAGGTCCGGACCCGCTGCATGGACTGCCGGACGTCCTCGTCGAGGTCCTTGAACGCCTCGACCGCCCAGTTGGGGCGCTGTCCGACCTCGGCCGCCAGGTCGTGGCGGAAGTCCTCGGTCAGGCTGAGCAGCCCGCAGCCCGTGTGGTGGATGAGGACGACCGAGCGGGTGCCCAGCGCCCGCTGGCTGATCGTCAGGGAGCGGATGATGTCGTCGGTGACGACGCCGCCCGCGTTGCGGATGGTGTGGCAGTCGCCGAGCTCCAGGCCCAGCGCGTCGTGGAGGTCGAGGCGCGCGTCCATGCACGCCACGACGGCGACCTTGAGGACGGGCCGGGCGTCCATGCCGGGATCGGTGAAGGCGGCGGCGTACTTCCTGTTGGCCTCGACGAGGCGGTCGGTGACCGTGCCGCCCGCGGGGGCCACGGCGCTGTCGGCGGAAGGGGGCAGCGGCTGCGAGGCAGGTATCGACATAGCAACACGGTAAAGGGCATCGGCCGGTAAGGCTGCACGTGGGGACGGGCATAGGGGGCACTGAGGCGTCGTGTGAGGTTTTCCACACGCCCCCGCGGGGTGCCGCCGATCGGGTGAAAGCGGCCTTTTCGCCCGTGCCGCGGGCCTCGGGACGGGGGGTCCCACGGCTCTCCGGGGCCGCTCGAAAACGCGTCGAAAACCTCCGGACGGGCGGTGCGGGACGCGCGGAACCGGTTGATTGACCCCGCGCGGCAGTGGACTAAAGTGGCGCGAAGTGGGAGGCGTGACGCTCTCCTTGGATCCCGAATCTTTCGCGTGCGATCTGCACGTACGGCTCGGCCTCCTCCCGCTCCAACCGGTCCGCCGACGGCACTTCCCCGTCGTCGGAGGGCCACTTCCCCTTCAGAGCGGGCGGGGACCAAGCGGTACGTGCGGCATTCCCCCAGCCAGCGGCCGGGGGGACCCACCTGCCGCCCACCCCATCGGAAGGCGCATGAGCAGCAACGATCGCCACGTACCCGTCATGCTCCAGCGGTGTCTGGACATGCTCGCCCCCGCGCTCGCCGAGCCCGGCGCGGTCGTCGTCGACTGCACGCTCGGCCTCGGAGGGCACAGCGAGGCGCTGCTCGCCACGTTCCCGGCAGCACGTCTGATCGCCCTCGACCGCGACCCGGCGGCCCTGAAGCTGGCGGGGGAGCGCCTGGCGCCCTACGGGGACCGCGCCACCCTCGTGCACGCCGTCTACGACGAGCTGCCGCGGGTCCTGGCCCGCCTCGGCGTCCCGCGCGTCCAGGGCGTCCTGTTCGACCTCGGGGTCTCCTCGATGCAGCTCGACGAGGCCGACCGCGGCTTCGCGTACGCGCAGGACGCGCCGCTCGACATGCGCATGGACCAGACGACCGGCATGAGCGCCGCCGAGGTCCTCAACACCTACCCGCCCGGCGAGCTGGTCCGCATCCTGCGCGCGTACGGCGAGGAGAAGCAGGCCAAGCGGATCGTCGAGGCCGTCGTGAAGGAGCGCGCCAAGGAGCCCTTCACCCGCAGCGCACGCCTGGTGGAGCTGATCCGCGACGCCCTGCCGCAGGCCGCCAAGCGCACCGGCGGCAACCCCGCCAAGCGCACGTTCCAGGCGCTGCGCATCGAGGTCAACGCCGAACTGGCCGCCGTCGAGAGCGCCGTGCCGGCCGCCGTACGGGCCCTCGCGGTGGGCGGCCGGATCGCCGTGCTGTCGTACCAGTCCCTGGAGGACCGGATCGTCAAGCAGGTCTTCGCGGCGGGCGCGGCCAACACCGCGCCGCCCGGCCTGCCCGTCGTCCCCGAGCAGTACCAGCCGCGTCTGAAGCTGCTCACCCGTGGCGCCGAGCTGCCGACCGAGGAGGAGATCGCCGAGAACCGGCGTGCGGCCCCCGCCCGGCTGCGCGGCGTCGAGCGCATCCGCGAGGACATCGCGTGAACCGGCCGGGGCGCACGCGCTCGGGGCCGGGACGGCTCTCGGGCCTGTTCGCCTCCGGAGCGGGGGGCACGGCGGCGCGTACGCCGTTCGTGCTCCTCGTGGTCGTGCTCCTCGGCTCCGGCCTGATCACGCTGCTGCTGCTGAATTCCGCGCTCAACCAGGGCTCCTTCGAGCTGAGCAAGCTGGAGAAGCGCACCAACGAGCTGACGGACGAGCAGCAGGCGCTCCAGCAGGAGGTGGACGCCTACTCGGCGCCGGGCGCGCTGGACGAGCGCGCCCGCGAGCTGGGCATGGTCCCGGGCGGCAGCCCGGCGTTCCTGGAGCCGGACGGCACGGTACGCGGCAAGCCGAGCGCGGCCCCGGGCGGTACGGGGCCGATGAGCGCGCGCACCCCGTCGCGGTTCACCGTGCCGGGCCCCCGGACGGCGCCGGGCCACGCCGCCGCGCCGGTCCCCGGGCCCCGGCCGTCCGCCGGACCGCAGCCGTCCGCGGCTCCCGCCGCCCCGGGCGCGCGGCTGCCCGACCAGCCGCTGCCCGACCACCCGTTCCCCGTTCTCACCGCCCCCGGCCGTCCTCTGCCCGGCGCCCCGGGGGCCGACGGCCGGAGGGCGGCCGGACCGGTGCGCCCGGCCCCCGGCGCGGCAGCCGGTTCCGCTCCGACGACTTCCGGCAGGTGACCCGTGACGTACGAGAACGCCGAAGCCCTGCCCGGGGCCGCAGCCTTGCCCGCAGTCGCAGTCGCAGTCGCAGTCGCAGTCGCAGTCGCAGCCGAAGCCCTGCCCGGGGCCGCGCCCCTGCCCGCCTACGGGTGCGCCCCCCTCGCCCGTAGGACCGCACCGGAGGAGGGTGTCGCATGACCGACCCCAAAGGCCCGCGATCCGGCAGCGGCTCCGGCTCCGGTGCGAGAGGTTCCGGCCCCCGTGCCTCCGGGCCCAGGGCCTCCGGCCCCAAACCCCCCGGCGCCAAGACCACCGGAGCCAAGTCCACCGGCCCCGCCAAATCCTCCGCGGCGAAGCCCTCCGGCCCCCAGGCGCCCGGCTCCAAGACCCCGAACCCCAAGATCTCCGGCCCCGAGCCCGCCGGACCGAAGGCCGCTCCCCGGTCCTCCCGCAAGACCGGCAGCGACTCCGGCGCACGCCCGGCCTCCAGCGCCCGCTCCCGTACCGGCTCCGGCTCCGGCGCGGGCTCCAAGGTGCCCAGCCCCCCGGACCCCCGCCGCCGCGTCCCCCGCCCCACCCCGGCCGGCGGCCGCACCGGCCAGGCCCGTGGCGGCCCGGGCCAGAGCGGCGGGAGCGGCCGGTCCCAGCGCGCGACGGCCCAGAGCCGTCCCGCCTCCGCGCGCCCCACCACCACCAAGCGCGCCCCCCGCCCCCGCACGCCCACCCTGCGCCTGGGCAGCCCGCGCCCCCGGCTGCGCCTGGTCTCCCTCGCCCTGGCGCTGATCCTGCTGGTCTTCGTCGTCCGGCTGTTCCAGGTGCAGGCCGTGGACGCCGACGCGTACGCGGCCAAGGCCAACGTCAACCGGTACGTTCCGGTCAAGCTGGCCGCCGAGCGGGGCGCGATCACCGACCGGGACGGCGTGGACCTGGCCACCACGGTCGACGCGTACGACATCACCGCCGACCCCAGCCTGCTCGCGCCCGACAAGATCAAGATCCAGGACGCCCCGCGGCAGGCCGCCGCGCTGCTCGCGCCGATCCTCCACGAGGACCGGGCCGCCCTCGCCAAGAAGCTCGCCACGCCCGGCTCCCGCTACGTACGGCTGTCCCGGCAGCAGACCCCGCAGGTCTGGAAGCAGATCAAGGACCTGCGCAAGGAGCTGGACGCCAAGGCGGCCGAGCAGCCCAAGAGCGAGCGCCGCCCCAACGTCCTGGTCGGGATCTTCGCGGACAAGCACAGCAAGCGCGTCTACCCGAACAAGGACCTCGCCTCCGGGGTGCTCGGCTTCGTCAACAGCGAGGGCCGGGGCGGCGGCGGTCTGGAGGCCCGGCTCGACCGGCAGCTGGCGGGCAAGGACGGCAAGCTGGTCTACGCCCAGTCCGGCGGGCGGCGGGTGCCCACCGCGGGCGCCCAGGAGCACCCGGCCGTGCCGGGCACCGACGTCGAGCTGACCCTGGACCGCGACATCCAGTGGATGGCCCAGCAGGCCATCACCCGGCAGGTCGCCGCGTCGCAGGCCGACCGGGGCTACGTCGTCGTGCAGGACACGAAGACCGGCGAGATCCTGGCCCTGGCCAACGCCCCCGGCTTCGACCCCAACGACATCTCGAAGGCCGACCCGGAAGCGCTCGGCAACGCCGCCCTCACCGACGCCTTCGAACCCGGCTCCACCAGCAAGCTCATGTCGATGGCCGCCGTCCTGGAAGAGGGCGCGGCGACCCCCGCCACCCGGGTCACCGTCCCCAACCGGCTGCACCGCGGCGACCGCAACTTCTCGGACGACATCGACCACCCCACCTGGCACCTGACCCTCAACGGCGTCCTGGCCAAATCCAGCAACATCGGCACGATCCTGGCCACCGAACAGCTCGGCAGGACCCGTCAGGAAGCCAACCGGGTGCTCTACTCCTACCTGCGCAAGTTCGGCCTCGGACAGCCCACCGGACTCGGCTTCCCCGGCGAGACCCCGGGCCTGCTGGCCCCGCCGCAGAAGTGGAGCACCTCGCAGCAGTACACGATCCCCTTCGGGCAGGGCCTGTCGCTCAACGCGGTCCAGGCCGCCTCGGTCTACTCCGCCATCGCCAACGGCGGCGAGCGCATCGCCCCCACGCTCATAAGGGGCACCACGGGCCCGGACGGCCGGTACCGGCCCGCGCCGCAGCCGCACAAGAGCCGGGTGGTGAGCGAGAAGACCGCCAGGACGCTGGCCACCATGCTCGAATCGGTGGTCGACGACAAGGAGGGCACCGGCGCCAAGGCGAAGATCGACGGGTACCGCGTCGGCGGCAAGACCGGCACGTCCAACCGGGTGGACCCGAAAACCGGCCGCTACCACGGCTACACCGCCTCCTTCGCCGGGTTCGCGCCCGCCGACCAGCCCCGTGTCACCGTCTACTGCGCCGTCCAGAACCCGACCAGGGGGAGCTACTTCGGCGGCCAGGTGTGCGGCCCGATCTACCAGCAGGTCATGGAGTTCGCGCTCAAGACGCTCCAGGTCCCGCCGAGCGGCGCCCAGCCCCCGCGCCTGCCCGTCACCTTCAAGCCAGGCGAATGAAAACGAGGCAGCACCGCCGTGACGACCATCACCCCCGACCCCGGGAACCGCTCCAGCTCGCGGCCCTCACTTCGCCCCGAGGCCGCCGCGCCCGGTACGCTCACCGCCGTGTCACACGCTGATCAGTCCCACCACGCCCAGAAGGACGCCCCCGGAAAGTTTCCGGGAGCGCCCCGCCCAGAGCGGGTCCGCGCCACCCCCCTCGCGGACCTCGCCGAGCAGTTGGGCACCTCGGTGCCGGCCGCGGCGGACGCCGCCGACGCTGTCGTCACCGGCATCACGCACGACTCCCGGGCCGTGCGCCCCGGCGACGTCTACGCCGCGCTGCCCGGCGCCCGCTTCCACGGCGCCGACTTCGCCAACCAGGCCCGCGACCTCGGTGCCGCGGCGGTCCTGACCGACCCGGCGGGCCGCGAGCGCGCCGCCGCGACGGGCCTGCCCGTCCTGGTCGTGGACGAGCCGCGGGCCCGTATGGGGGCGCTCGCCGTCTCGATCTACGGCGACCCCGGCAGCGATCTCCTGCAGATCGGCATCACCGGCACCTCCGGCAAGACCACCACCGCGTACCTCATCGACGGCGGCCTGCGCGCCGCGGCCGAGAGGGCCGCCCGGGAGGAGCGGCGCGCAGCGGCTCTGCCGGGGGACGGCGGCGGGCGCCGGGCGGGCCTGACGGGCCTGATCGGTACGGTCGAGTCCCGGATCGGCGACGAGCGCCTGAAGTCGGAGCGCACCACGCCCGAGGCCACCGACCTCCAGGCACTGTTCGCCGTCATGCGCGAGCGCGACGTGCGGGCGGTGACGATGGAGGTCTCCAGCCACGCGCTGGTCCTCGGCCGCGTCGACGGCTGCGTCTTCGACGTCGCGATCTTCAACAACCTCAGCCCGGAGCACATGGAGTTCCACTCCGGGATGGAGGACTACTTCCAGGCCAAGGCGCAACTGTTCACCAAGGCGCGCAGCAAGGCCGGCGTGGTCAACCTGGACGACGAGTACGGCAAGCGGCTGGCCGCCGGCGAGTCCGAGGTGCCGGTCACCACGTTCTCCGCCGAGGGCCACCCGGACGCCGACTGGCGCGCCGCCGACGTCGAGGTCGGCACGCTCGGCTCCACCTTCACCGTGCTGGGCCCCGACGGCGTGTCCGTACGGGCCGCCTCGCCCATCCCGGGCCCGTTCAACGTCGCCAACGCGCTCGCGGCCGTCACGGCGCTCGTCGTGGCCGGTGTGGACCCGCAGACCGCCGCCGACGGCGTCGCCGCGGTGCCCGGCGTCCCCGGCCGCCTGGAGCGCGTCGACGTGGGCCAAGACTATCTCGCGGTCGTGGACTACGCCCACAAGACCGACGCGGTCGAATCGGTCCTGCGCGCCCTGCGCAAGGTCACCGGGGGCCGTATCCACGCCGTGCTGGGCTGCGGCGGCGACCGCGACCCGCACAAGCGCAAGCCGATGGGCGCGGCGGTCGCCCGCCTCGCCGACACCGCCGTACTGACCTCCGACAACCCCCGTGGCGAGGACCCCCTCGCGATCCTCGCCACCATGCTGGCGGGCGCCGCCGAGGTGCCCGTCCACGAGCGCGGCACCGTGCTGGTCGAGGAGGAGCGGGCCACCGCCATCGCGGCCGCCGTCGCCCGCGCCGAGCCCGGCGACACCGTGATCGTCGCGGGCAAGGGCCACGAGCAGGGCCAGGACATCGCCGGAGTGGTCCGCTCCTTCGACGACCGTCAGGTGCTGCGCGAGGCCATCGAGGCTTCGTTGAACTCGCAGCAGCCGAACCACCAGGGATGACACACCGCCATGCGCGCAAAACCCTTCGAACGGCACGACCTGCCCACGGCCGGGGGTGAGAAGTGATCTCCCTGTCCCTCGCCGAGATCGCGACCATCGTCGGCGGGCAGCAGCACGACATACCGGACCCGGAGGCCCAGGTCACCGGCCCGGTCGTGTTCGACTCCCGTGAGGTGTGCCCCGGCAGCCTCTTCGCGGCCTTCGCCGGCGAACGCGTGGACGGCCACGACTACGCCGCACGCGCCGTCGAGGCGGGCGCGGCGGCGGTCCTGGCCGCCCGTCCCGTCGGCGTCCCCGCGATCGTCGTGGACGACGTGGTCGCCGCCCTCGGGGCGCTGGCCCGCGCCGTCGTCGGCCGGCTCGGCGCCTGCGTCGTCGGGCTCACCGGCTCGGCCGGCAAGACCAGCACCAAGGACCTCATCGGCCAGCTCCTGGCCCGCCGGGGGCCGACCGTGTGCCCGGTGGGCAACCTCAACAACGAGATCGGGCTGCCGGTGACCGCGCTGCGCGCGGACGACGGCACGAAGTTCCTCGTCCTGGAGATGGGCGCCCGCGGCGTCGGCCACATCCGCTACCTCGCGGAGCTGGTCCCGCCGCGCATCGGCGTGGTCCTCAACGTGGGCTCCGCGCACATCGGCGAGTTCGGCGGCCGCGAGCAGATCGCGCAGGCCAAGGGCGAGCTGGTCGAGGCGCTGCCCACCGCGGACGAGGGCGGCGTCGCCGTGCTCAACGCCGACGACCCGTACGTACGCGCCATGGCCTCCCGTACGAAGGCCCGTACGATCTTCTTCGGCGAGTCCGCCGAGGCCGACGTGCGGGCCGAGAACGTCCGGCTCACGGCGCTCGGGCAGCCCGCCTTCACGCTTCACACACCCTCCGGGTGCAGCGACGTGACCATGCGGCTGTACGGTGAGCACCACGTGTCGAACGCGCTTGCCGCGGCCGCCGTCGCCCATGAGTTGGGCATGCCCGTGGACGAGATCGCCGTCGCGCTCTCCGAAGCCGGCACGCTCTCCCGCTGGCGGATGGAGGTCACCGAGCGCGCGGACGGTGTGACGGTCGTCAACGACGCCTACAACGCGAACCCGGAATCCACGCGGGCGGCGCTCCGCGCGCTCGTGGCGATGGGCGAAGCCTCCAAGGAAACGGGAGGCCGTACGTGGGCGGTGCTCGGTGAGATGGCCGAGCTCGGCGGGGAGTCACTCGCCGAACACGACGCGGTCGGGCGCCTGGTCGTCCGGCTCAACGTCAGCAAGCTCGTGGCGGTCGGCGGCAGGGAAGCGGCCTGGCTCGACATGGGCGCCAAGAACGAGGGTTCGTGGGGTGAGGAGTCGGTGCACGTGTCCGACGCGCAGGCGGCGATCGACCTGTTGCGCAGCGAGCTGCGGCCGGGTGACGTCGTGCTGGTGAAGGCGTCCAGGTCGGTCGGCCTGGAACGGGTCGCCGCGGCATTGCTGGGCGACGCCGGTGTCGAGGGCGGAGCCGCCACCCGATGAAGCAGATCCTCTTCTCCGGAATGATCGGACTCTTCCTGACGCTGATCGGCACCCCGCTGCTGATCAAGCTGCTGGCCAGGAAGGGCTACGGGCAGTTCATCCGTGACGACGGCCCGCGCGACCACCACAGCAAGCGCGGTACGCCCACCATGGGCGGCATCGCCTTCATCCTGGCCACGCTCATCGCCTACGCGCTGACCAAGGTCATCACCAGCAGCAACCCGAGTTTCTCCGGTGTGCTGGTGCTGTTCCTGATGGCCGGCATGGGCCTGGTGGGCTTCCTCGACGACTACATCAAGATCGTCAAGCAGCGTTCGCTGGGCCTGCGGGCCAAGGCGAAGATGGCCGGCCAGCTGATCGTCGGCATCGCCTTCGCGGTGCTCTCGCTCCAGTTCGCCGACCTGCGCGGCCAGACCCCGGCCTCCGACCGGCTGTCCTTCACCCAGGACTTCGGCTGGCAGATCGGCCCGGTGCTCTTCGTCATCTGGGCACTGTTCATGATCCTGGCGATGTCCAACGGCGTGAACCTCACCGACGGCCTCGACGGCCTGGCCACCGGCGCCTCGGTGATGGTCTTCGGCGCGTACACCTTCATCGGCATCTGGCAGTACCAGGAGTCCTGCGCCAACGCGATCAGCGCCGGGCCCGCCTGTTACGAGGTACGCGATCCGCTCGACCTCGCGGTCGTCGCCTCCGCCCTGATGGGTGCCTGCTTCGGCTTCCTGTGGTGGAACACCTCGCCCGCGAAGATCTTCATGGGTGACACCGGTTCGCTGGCCCTGGGCGGCGCGCTGGCCGGTCTGGCCATCTGCTCCCGCACGGAGCTGCTGATGGCCGTCCTGGGCGGCCTCTTCGTCCTGATCACCATGTCCGTGGTCATCCAGGTCGGGTCCTTCCGGCTCACCGGCAAGCGGGTCTTCCGGATGGCGCCACTACAGCACCACTTCGAACTCAAGGGGTGGTCCGAAGTCCTTGTCGTGGTCCGGTTCTGGATCATCCAGGGCATGTGCGTGATCGTCGGCCTGGGCCTCTTCTACGGCGGCTGGCAGGCCGCCAAGTGACCGGCCTCGACCTCGCCGGACAGCACGTGACCGTGGCCGGTCTCGGCGTGAGCGGCGTTCCCGCCGCCCGCGCCCTGGCCGGCCTCGGCGCCGTCGTCACCGTCGTCAACGGCAGTGACGGCGAGCGGGAACGGGCTCAGGCGGCGCCGCTGGAGGAGCTGGGCATCACCGTCCGCCTCGGCGACGGCGACACGCTCCCCGAGGGCACCGACCTCGTCGTCACCACCCCCGGCTGGAAGCCCGCCAGCCCGCTCTTCCGGGCCGCCGAGGCGGCCGGCGTCCCCGTGTGGGGCGACGTGGAGCTGGCCTGGCGGATGCGCGGCCCGGACTCCCCGCCCTGGCTCGCGATCACCGGCACCAACGGCAAGACCACGACCGTACGGATGCTGGCCGCCATCCTGGAGGCCGAGGGGCTGCGTACCGCGGCCGTCGGCAACATCGGGGTGCCGCTGGTGGACGTGGTGCTGGAGCCGTCCGGTACTTATGACGTTCTCGCCGTCGAGCTCTCCAGCTACCAGTTGCACTGGGCGCCCTCCGTACGCGCCCACTCCGCGGCGGTCCTCAACCTCGCCCCGGACCACCTCGACTGGCACGGCTCCATGGAGGCGTACGCCGCCGACAAGGGCCGGATCTACGAGGGCAACACCGTGGCCTGCGTCTACAACGTCGCCGACCAGGTGACCGAGGACCTGGTGCGGGAGGCCGACGTCGAGGAGGGCTGCCGCGCCATCGGCTTCACCCTCGGCACCCCGGGCCCCTCCCAGCTCGGCGTCGTCGAGGGCATCCTCGTCGACCGGGCCTTCGTCGAGAACCGGCAGAAGCAGGCACAGGAGCTGGCCGAGGTCTCGGACGTGACGCCCGCGGCCCCGCACAACATCGCCAACGCGCTCGCCGCGGCGGCCCTGGCCCGCGCCTTCGGCGTCAGCCCCCGGTCCGTACGCGACGGCCTGCGCGCCTTCCACCCGGACGCGCACCGCATCGAGCACGTCGCGGACGTCTCCGGGGTCGCGTACGTCGACGACTCCAAGGCCACCAACACCCACGCCACCGAGGCGTCGTTGGCGGCGTACGAGCACATCGTCTGGATCGCCGGCGGCCTGGCCAAGGGCGCCACCTTCGACGAACTGGTCCGGAAGTCCGCCGGGCGGCTGCGCGGCGCGGTCCTCATCGGCGCCGACCGGGCGCTCATTCGGGAGGCCCTGGCGCGACACGCCCCGGATGTCCCGGTGGTCGACCTCGACCGGACCGACACTGGGGCGATGTCCGAAGCCGTACGGGAGGCAGCGCGCCTGGCCCGGCCGGGCGATACGGTCCTGCTGGCCCCGGCCTGCGCCTCGATGGACATGTACCTGAACTACAACAAGCGGGGCGAAGCCTTCGCCGACGCGGTCCGCTCGCTGGCCGCACAGGAACAGTAGTCCGTACGTCCCCGCCGCCGTCGAGGACGCACGGCGCAGCGCACCCGTGGAGGGGACGAGGATGACGGCCCGATCGGCGAAGGCCGCGCCGCCGCGCCCGGCACGGCGCCCCGGCCCGCGCCTGCCGCGCGGCGGCGCCCCCCGTAACCCGCGCGGCCTGTACACCCAGGTCCGCCGGGCCTGGGACCGGCCGCTGACCGCCTACTACCTGGTGGTCGGCGGCAGCCTGCTGATCACCGTGCTCGGCCTGGTGATGGTCTACTCGGCCTCCCAGATCAAGGCTCTCCAGCTCGGTCTGGCACCGACGTACTTCTTCCGCAAGCAACTGTTCGCGGCGGTGCTCGGCGGCATCCTGATGCTGGTGGCGGCCCGGATGACGGTCCGGCTGCACCGCACGCTGGCGTATCCGCTGCTGGCCGTCTCGGTCTTCCTGATGACCCTGGTGCAGATCCCCGGGATAGGGGTCGCGGTCAACGGCAACCAGAACTGGATCAACCTGGGCGGCCCCTTCCAGATGCAGCCCAGCGAGTTCGGCAAGCTGGCGCTGGTCCTGTGGGGCGCCGACCTGCTGGCGCGCAAACAGGACAAGAAACTGCTCGCCCAGTGGAAGCACCTGCTGGTGCCGCTGATCCCGATGGCCTTCCTGCTGCTCGGTCTGATCATGCTGGGCGGCGACATGGGCACCGCGATCATCCTGACCGCGATCCTGTTCGGCCTGCTGTGGCTGGCCGGCGCCCCCACCCGGCTCTTCGTGGGTGTGCTCGGCGCGGCCGTCGTCATAGGGGCGCTGCTGATCAAGACCAGCGCCAACCGGATGGCCCGGCTCGCCTGCATCGGCGCGACCGACCCCGGGCCGCAGGACCAGTGCTGGCAGGCCGTGCACGGCATCTATGCGCTGGCCTCCGGCGGATTCTTCGGTTCGGGACTGGGCGCCAGTATGGAAAAATGGGGTGAACTCCCTGAACCGCACACCGACTTCATCTTCGCCATCACCGGGGAGGAACTGGGGCTTGCGGGGACGCTGTCGGTGCTCGCCCTCTTCGCGGCTCTAGGCTATGCGGGTATCCGCGTGGCCGGACGCACGGAGGATCCCTTCGTGAGGTACGCAGCGGGAGGCGTGACCACCTGGATCACGGCCCAGGCCGTGATCAACATCGGTGCGGTGCTCGGTCTGTTGCCGATCGCCGGTGTCCCGCTGCCGCTGTTCTCCTTCGGGGGCTCCGCCCTGCTGCCGACGATGTTCGCCATCGGTCTGCTGATCGCCTTCGCGCGTGACGAGCCCGCTGCACGGGCGGCACTGGCCATGCGGCAGCCTGTTTTCGGCAGGAAACTGGCTGGGGTGAGACGGAAGACGATGAGACGGCGCGTCAAGAAGCGACCGTCCGGAGAGCGGTGAATTTCGGTGCATGTCGTACTCGCCGGTGGGGGGACCGCCGGCCACATCGAGCCCGCGCTCGCCCTCGCGGACGCCCTGCGCAGGCAGGACCCGACCGTGGGGATCACGGCACTCGGCACGGAGAAGGGGCTGGAGACCCGGCTGGTGCCGGAGCGGGGCTACGAGCTGGGGCTGATCCCGGCCGTACCACTGCCGCGCAAGCCCACGCCCGAACTGATCACCGTCCCCGGGCGGCTGCGCGGCACGATCAAGGCCGCCGAGCAGATCCTGGAGCGCACGAAGGCGGACTGCGTGGTCGGCTTCGGCGGCTATGTCGCGCTGCCCGGCTACCTGGCCGCCAAGCGGCGCGGGGTGCCGATCATCGTGCACGAGGCCAACGCCCGCCCCGGGCTGGCCAACAAGATCGGTTCGCGGTACGCCAAGTACGTCGCGGTCAGCACCCCGGACAGCAAGCTGCGGGACGCCCGGTATGTCGGTATTCCGCTGCGCCGCTCCATCGCGACCCTCGACCGGGCGGCGGTCCGCCCCGAGGCGCGGGCCGCCTTCGGGCTGGACCCCAACCTGCCGACGCTGCTGGTCTCCGGCGGCTCGCAGGGCGCCCGGCGGCTCAACGAGGTCATCCAGGCCGCCGTGCCGGCGCTCCAGCGCTCCGGCATCCAGGTGCTGCACGCGGTCGGCCCGAAGAACGAAATGCCGCACGTGGACAACATGCCGGGTATGCCCCCGTATGTACCGGTACCGTACGTGGACCGGATGGACCTCGCGTACGCCGCGGCCGACATGATGCTCTGCCGCGCGGGCGCGATGACCGTCGCCGAACTGTCCGCCGTCGGGCTCCCGGCCGCCTACGTACCGCTGCCCATCGGCAACGGCGAGCAGCGGCTGAACGCCCAGCCGGTGGTCAACGCCGGCGGCGGCCTGCTGATCGACGACGCGCAGCTCACGCCGGAGTGGGTGCAGGGCCAGGTGCTCCCGGTGCTCGCCGACCCGCACCGGCTGTACGAGATGTCCCGCGCGGCGTCCGAGTTCGGCCGCCGGGACGCGGACGAGCTGCTGGTCGGCATGGTGTACGAGGCGGTCGCTGGCCGCTGACGGACGGTACGGCCGTGCTGCCCCGGGGGTGAACCCCGGGGTGGCGGCCGGAAGGAGAGGGAGCGTGGCCGGACCGACGACCGCCCGACGCGGTGAGAAGAAGTCCGCGCGCTCCGGCCCGCCCTCGTCCGGGAAGGCCGGGAAGACCGGCAACGCCGGGTCCGGCAGCGGCGGCGGGGGCAAAAAGCCCGCGAAGCGGGGCGAATCCGGCTTTCCGGGCGGGCGCTCCGGCCTGCGGGCCCACTTCAAGGTGCCGCCCCGGCGCACTCTGATCATCACACTGGCCGGTGCGGTGCTGCTGGCCGGTTTCGGCGCCTGGTCCCTGTACGGCTCCACCTGGCTGCGCACGGAGGCCGTCAAGGTGAGCGGTACGGGCGTCCTGACGGTCGATGAGGTCGTACGGGCCGCCGCGGTGCCGATGGACACCCCGCTCGCCTCGGTGGACAAGAAGGCCGTCGCCGACCGGGTGCGCGCGAAACTCCCGCGCGTCAAGTCCGTTGCGGTCAGGCGCTCCTGGCCGCACACGGTCAGCCTGAAAGTGACCGAAAGGCAGCCGGAACTCGTTATTCAAACGGGCGGAAAGTTCGTCGAAGTGGACGCCGAAGGGACGCGTTTCGCCACGGTCGCCGCCGCCCCGAAGGGTGTTCCGCTTCTGGAAATGGCCGTACGTGACAGCCCGGGACTGCGGCGGTTCGGCGCCGACCGGCTCCGGCGCGCGGCCGGCACCGTCGTCACCGCCCTGCCGAAGGCGCTCCACCAGGACGTTCGCACCGTCGAGGTGCGCTCCTTCGACGCCATCACCCTGAAGCTGACGGGCGGCCGTACCGTCGTTTGGGGGAGTGACGAACGCAGTACGGCGAAGGCCAAGGTGCTCGCCGCGGCCCTGAAAGCGGCGCGTGACGCGCGCCACTTCGACGTGAGTGTTCCCACCGCACCCGCAGTGTCGGGGAGTTGACGTGTGTACCCGCAGGCCAGCACCCTGGATGGCTACCACTATGGGTGATCACATAGGGTGAAAAGAAAAACGGGAGGTTCGGCGTGTTCGTTGAACGTGCGCCACTTGTCGACTTAGTGTCTCGTTCCAAAGAGTCCCAGGAACACAGGCACTGGTAACCCTAAACTTCAGCGTTAGGGTTCGGGTCGGCACTACGAACCGTCCCATCGGCATCAGTCGACGTCCGCACCCCGGTGCGGCGGCGACACGTAACTCGAGGCGAGAGGCCTTCGACGTGGCAGCACCGCAGAACTACCTCGCAGTCATCAAGGTCGTCGGCATCGGCGGCGGTGGCGTGAACGCCATCAACCGGATGATCGAGGTCGGGCTCAAGGGCGTCGAGTTCATCGCGATCAACACCGATGCACAGGCCCTGCTGATGAGCGACGCCGACGTCAAGCTGGACGTCGGCCGGGAACTCACCCGTGGTCTGGGCGCAGGCGCCAACCCAGACGTCGGCCGCAAGGCGGCCGAGGACCACCGTGAGGAGATCGAGGAGGTCCTCAAGGGGGCCGACATGGTCTTCGTGACCGCGGGAGAGGGCGGCGGCACCGGCACCGGCGGCGCCCCCGTCGTCGCCAACATCGCCCGCTCGCTCGGCGCCCTGACGATCGGTGTGGTCACCCGCCCGTTCACCTTCGAGGGCCGTCGCCGCGCGAACCAGGCCGAGGACGGCATCGCCGGCCTGCGCGACGAGGTCGACACCCTCATCGTGATCCCCAACGACCGACTGCTGTCCATCTCGGACCGCCAGGTGAGCGTGCTCGACGCGTTCAAGTCCGCGGACCAGGTACTGCTGTCGGGTGTCCAGGGCATCACCGACCTGATCACCACCCCGGGTCTGATCAACCTCGACTTCGCCGACGTCAAGTCCGTGATGTCCGAGGCCGGCTCGGCCCTCATGGGCATCGGCTCGGCGCGCGGCGACGACCGCGCGGTGGCCGCCGCGGAGATGGCGATCTCCTCGCCGCTCCTGGAGGCGTCCATCGACGGCGCCCGCGGTGTGCTGCTCTCCATCTCCGGCGGCTCGGACCTCGGTCTCTTCGAGATCAACGAGGCCGCGCAGCTGGTCAGCGAGGCGGCCCACCCCGAGGCGAACATCATCTTCGGCGCGGTCATCGACGACGCGCTCGGCGACGAGGTCCGGGTGACCGTCATCGCCGCGGGCTTCGACGGCGGCCAGCCGCCGGCCCGTCAGCAGACCGTGCTCGGCAGCCAGAACAACGGCAAGCGCGAGGAACCGGCCCCGGCCCCCAGCCGCCCGGCCCCGCAGGCCGAGTCCCGGCCGTCGTCCTTCGGCGGCCTGGGCTCGGTGCCGGTACGGGACGAGGAACCGGCCCCGGCCGACCCGTCCCCGCTCGGCGAGGTGCCGCCGCCCCCGACCGCCTCGCCGCAGGTTCCGCCGGCCCGTCCGTACTCGGACACCGCGGCCGAGGAACTGGACGTCCCCGACTTCCTGAAGTGACCGAAGTCCCGACGTGATAGGGCAACAGCACCCGGTGCTGACGAACGACACGAGCGGCGCGCACTTCGCCTCCACCGACCGGTGGGGCGGGGTGAGCGCCGCTCCGTATGCCGAGCTGAACCTCGGGGGCGCGGTCGGTGACGACCCCGGCGCGGTACGGACCAATCGCGAACGGGCGGCCGAGGCGCTGGGCCTGGACCCGGCCTCGGTCGTGTGGATGAACCAGGTGCACGGCCGTGACGTGGCCGTGGTCGACGGCCCCTGGCGCGACGGCTCCGAGATCCCTTGCGTGGACGCGGTGGTGACGGCCCGCCGGGGCCTGGCCCTCGCCGTCCTGACCGCCGACTGCACCCCGGTGCTCCTCGCCGACCCGGTCGCCGGGGTCACCGGTGCCGCGCACGCGGGGCGTCCGGGGCTGGTGGCCGGGGTGGTTCCGGCGACCGTCGAGGCGATGACCGCGCTCGGCGCCGACCCGGCCCGGATCGTCGCCCGTACCGGACCCGCGGTCTGCGGACGCTGCTACGAGGTGCCCGAGGCGATGCGTGCCGAGGTCGCCGCGGTGGTGCCCGAAGCCTGGGCCACCACCTCGTGGGGCGCGCCCGCGGTGGACATGGCCGCCGGGGTCCGTGCCCAACTCGCCGCGCACGGCGTCCGGATGGGTGAGCATTCCCACATCTGCACGCTGGAGTCGGCGGACCACTTCTCGTACCGGCGGGACCGCGTCACCGGGCGGCTCGCGAGCTATGTATGGCTGGGATGCTGAGCTGTGACGGATCGTAGGACCGAACTGGCGGACAATCTGGCGCGCGTGGAGGAACGAATCTCCACCGCGTGCGACAAGGCCGGTCGCAAGCGGGAGGACGTGACCCTCATCGTGGTCACGAAGACCTACCCGGCGAGCGACGTGCGGCTGCTCGCGGAACTCGGCGTCCGCCAGGTGGCGGAGAACCGCGACCAGGACGCGGCACCGAAGGCCGCGGCCTGCTCGGATCTGCCCCTTACCTGGCATTTCGTCGGTCAGTTGCAGACCAACAAAGTGCGGTCTGTGGCCAATTACGCCGATATTGTGCAGTCGGTCGACCGCGCCAAGCTGGTCACCGCGCTGTCGAAGGAAGCGGTACGGGCCGGCCGTGAGCTCGGCTGCCTGCTCCAGGTGGCGCTTGACGCCGAGTCGGGTGACACCCGGGGAGAGACCGGAGCGCGTGGCGGGGTCGCCCCGGCCGGTGTCGCCGCGCTCGCCGACGCCGTCGCGTCCGCCGAAGGGCTGCGCCTGGACGGCCTGATGACGGTGGCTCCGCTGACCGGCCGTTATGCCGGCCTTCCCGGTGCCGCTTTCGAGCGTTTGATGGAAATCTCATCCGGCCTGCGCGTGAACCATCCTGCTGCGAACATGGTGTCGGCAGGGATGAGCGCGGACCTCGATGAAGCCGTGGCTGCCGGGGCGACACATGTGCGCGTCGGCACTGCGGTACTCGGAGTCCGACCACGGCTCGGGTAACGTCGCCAAGCAAGTCGGACCACAGCACAAAATATGGTCATTGCCCCCAAAAGGAGGGCAGACCGCGTGGATTCAAGGCACCTGGTGACGGAGCCGATCCACCACAGAGCGGAGGACGCAGAGAATGGCCGGCGCGATGCGCAAGATGGCGGTCTACCTCGGCCTCGTGGAGGACGATGGGTACGACGGCCGGGGGTTCGACCCCGACGACGAGTTCGAGCCCGAGCTTGACCCGGAGCCCGAACGGGGGCGGCGACAGCAGACCCAAGTACCCACCGAGCCGCACCCGGAACGGGACGAACCCGTCCGAGTCGCCCAGCCGCCCGCTCAGCGTGAGTCCGCCCCTCTGGCTGCCGAAAGCGGACGACCCGCCCGAATCGCCCCCGTGGCGTCCATCACACCCGACCGTCCGAATCTGGAGAAGAACGCACCGGTGATCATGCCCAAGGTTGTGTCCGAGCGGGAGCCGTACCGCATCACGACGCTGCACCCCCGGACCTACAACGAAGCCCGTACCATCGGGGAACACTTCCGTGAGGGCACTCCGGTGATCATGAACCTCACGGAGATGGACGACACGGACGCGAAGCGACTTGTCGACTTTGCGGCCGGTCTCGTCTTCGGCCTGCACGGCAGCATCGAGCGGGTGACGCAGAAGGTGTTCCTGTTGTCGCCTGCTAACGTCGATGTCACGGCGGAGGACAAGGCCCGTATCGCAGAGGGCGGGTTCTTCAACCAGAGCTGAGACGCAACACCGGGCACACCGGGCCGAAAGCGCCCAACACGACAGCATGGCAAGGGGAGAGGACACCGCGGATGAGCATCGCTGGACAGGTGATCTACATCGCGTTGTACTGCTTCCTCATCGTGTTGATCTTCCGGCTGGTGATGGACTATGTCTTCCAGTTCGCCCGTTCATGGCAACCCGGCAAGCCGATGGTGGTCGTTCTGGAGGCCACCTACACTGTCACTGATCCGCCACTCAAGCTCTTGCGGCGGGTCATTCCGCCGCTGCGTCTCGGGGGCGTGGCGCTCGACCTGTCCTTCTTCGTATTGATGATCATCGTCTACATCCTGATCACCGTCGTGAGGTCGGTGTTGTTGGTGTGAACGATACGGTCTTGCCGATTGCCGACGACTACGTTGAGGTGAAGTAGAGATGCCGTTGACCCCCGAGGACGTGCGGAACAAGCAGTTCACGACCGTCCGCCTCCGAGAAGGCTATGACGAGGACGAGGTCGATGCCTTCCTCGATGAGGTCGAAGCCGAACTGACCCGACTGCTGCGGGAGAACGAGGACCTGCGCGCCAAGCTGGCCGCCGCGACGCGGGCCGCCGCGCAGAACCAGCAGCAGAACATGCGCAAGCAGCAGGAGCAGCAGCAGGACCAGGGGCAGCAGCACCAGCAGGGCAGGCCCGGCGCTCCTGTGCCCGCCGCCATATCCGGTCCGCAGCCGGTGCCGCCGCAGCAACAGCAGCAACAGCAGCAGTTGGGCGGCCCACCGCAGCTGACCGGAGGAGCCCCGCAGCTCCCGGCCGGGCCCGGTGGCCACGGCCCGCAGGGCCCGCACGGCCCCGGCCCGATGGGGCCCGGCGGTCCGCTGGGCGGCCCGATGGGTGGCCCCGGTGGACACGGCGGCCCGCAGCTGCCGCAGCCGGGCCAGGGTCCGGGCGGTGACAGTGCCGCTCGCGTGCTGTCGCTCGCGCAGCAGACCGCCGACCAGGCGATCGCGGAGGCCCGTTCCGAGGCCAACAAGATCGTGGGCGAGGCGCGCTCGCGTGCGGAGGGGCTGGAGCGGGACGCCCGTGCGAAGGCGGACGCACTGGAGCGGGACGCGCAGGAGAAGCACCGCGTCGCGATGGGGTCGCTGGAGTCGGCCCGCGCCACGCTGGAGCGCAAGGTCGAGGACCTGCGCGGCTTCGAGCGCGAGTACCGTACGCGGCTGAAGTCGTACCTGGAGAGCCAGCTGCGCCAGCTGGAGAACCAGGCCGACGACTCGCTGGCGCCGCCGCGGACGCCGGCGACCGCCTCGCTGCCGCCGTCGCCGTCGATGGCTTCGGCCGGTGCCGGGTCCATGGGGGGCAACCACTCCATGGGTGGCGGGCAGTCGATGGGTGGTCACGGTGGTGGCTCGGGCAGCGCGCCGTCGTACGGCGGGCAGCAGCAGATGTCGCCGGCGATGACGCAGCCGATGGCTCCGGTGCGGCCGCAGGGGCAGCAGCCCATGCAGCAGGCGCCGTCGCCGATGCGTGGGTTCCTCATCGACGAGGACGACAACTGAGCGGAGCCGCGCTTCGCGCGTAGTCGTTGCGTGTAGCGCGTGGTCGGCAATCAGGGCTGGGCCCCTGGGGTGATTCCCCGGGGGCCCGGTTCTTTTGTTTGCGGCCTGCGGCCCGGCCCCGGTAGGGGTGCGTGTGCTGCGCGGTCTGTCCGGTGGTGGGGGGCTCAGGGCCACGCCAGCGTGGTCACTCTCCCCCAGCCTTCGGCCGGGGGTCCCCACGGCATCCTTGAGCTTCAGTGAATCGGATTCGTGGGCCAGCGTCCGGACCGCCTGCGGCGAGACCCCTGCGTGCCCCCGAGCCCTGGCCGTTCGGCAGCTTTCGGTGCGAATTGGGCTGATGTCGCATAGAAACGCCCGAGTGCTGGTACGGGAACGGCCCCCGACGCGTGGTGCGTCGGGGGCCGTGGTGTTGCTACACCGGTTCGGTGACTACGCCTCGGTCTTCTTGAGGCGGAACGTGAGGGCCAGGCTCTCGTCCTCGAACGCCTGGCCGTACGTGGCGTCGGCCTCGCCCTGTGCGAAGTCGGTGGCCAGAACCTCGTCCGAGATGAGGGACTGGTGGTCGGTCAGAGCGGTGCGGGCCTCTTCGTCGGTGGTCCGCCAGCGGAGGGCGATGCGGTCGGCCACGTCCAGGCCGCTGTTCTTGCGGGCTTCCTGGATGAGGCGGATGGCGTCGCGGGCCAGCCCCGCGCGGCGCAGGTCGGGGGTGATTTCCAGGTCGAGGGCCACGGTGGCCCCCGCGTCGGAGGCCACCGACCAGCCCTCGCGCGGGGTCTCGGTGATGATGACCTCGTCGGGGGAGAGGGCGACCGTTTCGCCGTCCACCTCGACGGTGGCGGTTCCCTCGCGCAGGGCGACGGAGAGGGCTGCGGCGTCGGTTGCGGCGATGGCCTTGGCCACTGCCTGGACGCCCTTGCCAAAGCGCTTGCCCAGGGCGCGGAAGTTGGCCTTCGCGGTCGTGTCGACCAGGCTCCCGCCCACCTCGGAGAGGGAGGCGAGGGTGGAGACGTTCAGCTCTTCGGTGATCTGGGTGCGCAGTTCGGGAGAGAGTGCTGCGAAGCCGGAGGCTGCCACCAGCGCGCGGGAGAGGGGCTGGCGGGTCTTGACGCCGGACTCCGCGCGGGTCGCGCGGCCCAGTTCGACCAGGCGCCGCACCAACTGCATCTGGCTGGAGAGCGTCGGGTCGATGAGGGCGGTGTCGGCCTCGGGCCAGGTGGAGAGGTGGACCGAGTCGGGAGCGTCGGGGGTGACCGGGACGACCAGGTCCTGCCAGACGCGTTCGGTGATGAACGGGGTGATGGGAGCCATCAGCCGGGTGACCGTCTCGATGACCTCGTGGAGCGTGCGCAGGGCCGCCTTGTCACCCTGCCAGAAGCGGCGGCGGGAGCGGCGTACGTACCAGTTGGAGAGGTCGTCGACGAAGGAGGAGAGGAGTTTGCCGGCGCGCTGGGTGTCGAAGGTTTCGAGGGCGTCGGTGACATCCCGGGTGAGGGCGTTCAGTTCGGACAGCAGCCAGCGGTCGAGGAGGGGGCGGTCGGCCGGTGCGGGGTCGGCCGGGCTGGGGGACCAGCCGGAGGTGCGGGCGTACAGGGCCTGGAAGGCGACCGTGTTCCAGTAGGTGAGGAGGGTCTTGCGGACCACTTCCTGGATGGTGCCGTGGCCTACACGGCGGGCTGCCCAGGGGGAGCCGCCCGCCGCCATGAACCAGCGGACGGCGTCGGCGCCGTGCTGGTCCATGAGCGGGATCGGGTCGAGGGTGTTGCCCAGGTGCTTGGACATCTTGCGGCCGTCCTCGGCGAGGATGTGGCCCAGGCAGACCACGTTCTCGTAGGAGGACTTGTCGAAGACGAGGGTGCCCACGGCCATGAGGGTGTAGAACCAGCCGCGGGTCTGGTCGATGGCCTCGGAGATGAACTGCGCCGGGTAGCGCTTCTCGAACAGTTCCTTGTTCTTGTACGGGTAGCCCCACTGCGCGAACGGCATGGAGCCGGAGTCGTACCAGGCGTCGATGACCTCGGGGACGCGCGTCGCGGTGCCCTGGCAGGTGGGGCAGGGGAAGGTGACGGCGTCGATGTAGGGGCGGTGCGGGTCCAGGCCGGACTGGTCGGTGCCGGTGAGCTCGGTGAGCTCGGCGAGGGAGCCGACGCAGGTCAGGTGGTCCTCGGCGCAGCGCCAGATGGGCAGCGGGGTGCCCCAGTAGCGGTTGCGGGACAGCGCCCAGTCGATGTTGTTGTTGAGCCAGTCGCCGAAGCGGCCGTGCTTGACCGACTCGGGGAACCAGTTGGTGCCCTCGTTCTCGCGCAGCAGGGCGTCCTTGACCGCGGTGGTCCGGATGTACCAGGACGGCTGGGCGTAGTAGAGGAGCGCGGTGTGGCAGCGCCAGCAGTGCGGGTAGCTGTGCTCGTAGGCGACGTGCCGGAAGAGCAGGCCGCGGGCGTCGAGATCGGCGACGAGGTGTTCGTCGGCCTTCTTGAAGAACTGGCCGCCGACGAGGGCGAGGCCCTCCTCGAAGGTGCCGTCGGGGCGTACCGGGTTGACGACCGGCAGGCCGTAACCGCGGCAGGTCTTGAGGTCGTCCTCACCGAAGGCGGGGGCCTGGTGGACCAGGCCCGTACCGTCCTCGGTGGTGACGTAGTCGGCGTTGACGACGAAGTTGGCGTCTTCCAGCTCGACCAGGTCGAAGGGGCGGCGGTAGGCCCAGCGCTCCATGTCGCGGCCGGTGAAGGTCTGTCCGGTCGTGGTCCAGCCTTCGCCGAGGGCCTTTTCGAGGAGGGGTTCGGCGACGACCAGGTTCTCCCGGCCGTCGGTGGCCACGACGTAGGTGACGTCGGGGTGGGCGGCCACGGCGGTGTTGGAGACCAGCGTCCAGGGGGTGGTCGTCCAGATGAGCAGGGCCGCTTCGCCGGCCAGCGGGCCCGAGGTGAGGGGGAGACGGACGAAGACCGAGGGGTCGACGACGGTTTCGTAGCCCTGGGCCAGCTCGTGGTCGGAGAGGCCGGTGCCGCAGCGGGGGCACCACGGGGCGACGCGGTGGTCCTGCGCCAGCAGGCCCTTGTCGAAGATCTGCTTGAGGGACCACCAGACCGACTGGATGTAGTCGGGGTCCATGGTGCGGTACGGGTCGTCCAGGTCCGTCCAGTAACCCATCCGGGTGGTCAGGTCGGCGAACGCGTCGGTGTGGCGGGTCACCGACTCGCGGCACTTGGCGTTGAACTCGGCGATGCCGTACGCCTCGATGTCCTTCTTGCCGTTGAAGCCCAGCTCCTTCTCGACGGCCAGCTCGACCGGCAGGCCGTGGCAGTCCCAGCCGGCCTTGCGGCCGACGTGGTAGCCCCGCATGGTGCGGAAGCGCGGGAAGACGTCCTTGAAGACGCGGGCCTCGATGTGGTGGGCACCGGGCATGCCGTTGGCGGTCGGCGGGCCCTCGTAGAACACCCACTCGGGGCGTCCCTCGGACTGCTGGAGGGTACGGGCGAAGACCTTCTGCTCGCGCCAGAAATCGAGCACCGCGTGCTCAAGGGCGGGCAGGTCTACCTGGGCGGGTACCTGGCGGTACTGAGGCTGTGACATCGGGGCGTTCCTCCGGCGGACACCTGCTGCGTTCTCCGTCCGGAGGGACGAGAGCCTGGGCTCCCGCGGTACCACCCTCCTTGGCGGTGCGTGCTCCACCGCCCCCTCATTGGGGTCGCGAAGCCGGTTCTACTGACCCGTGGGCCGCTTGCGGGCCGCCCGTGGGCGTTCTTCCGGCGGCTCGGGGGTGATCTTCACGTCGCGCACGCCTCCGGGCTCGCACCGTCCCCGGATCGCTCATCGCTGCGTACGACGCTACTCGTCCCGTCGGCGCCTTTCGCTGCCCACAGTGTACGGGGCACCGACGGGGCGGACCGACCGGTTTTCCGGGCTGCGCCGAGTGAGGTAGCGGGCGCCGAGAGCGTGACCCGAATGGCGATACGCAGGGCGCGGGAGTCGGCGCCCGCGCGTCGGGCGGCCCGTGGCGGGCTCCCGGCGGGCCGTGGGCTGGCGGATTACCGCGCGGGCAGGGGGGCACAACGGATGCAGACCCGGCTGCCGTGGGGGAGACCGGGCGGGAAAGGGCGGTGCGTCCCGTTGCCGCGTGCCTTGAGGCGATTTATCGTTCCGGTCACGATTCGCGAACATGATCACATACGTGAAGGGGTCGCGGCCATGGTGGCGAAGAAGACCGCCGCGAAGAAGAGCACGGCGGACGCCGGGAAGGCCGTGGCCGACAAGCCCGAGCCCACGGCGAAGAAGCGGGTGTCCGCCACGGCGATGAGCGCGGAGGCCGTGCCGGACGCCCCGGCGGAGGAGCCGGAGCACCCGCCCGCGGCCAAGAAGGCGGCCAAGAAGGCGGCGAAGAAGACGCCGGGGAAGACGCCGGGGAAGACGCCGGGGAAGAGGGCCGCCGCGAAGAGGGCGGCGAAGGAGGCCGGGGAGCCTCCTGCGGACGGCGGGCCCGCGCCCCGGAAGGCCGCCGCGAAGAAGGCGGCCAAGAAGACCGCACCTGCCGAGAAGGCGGTGCCCGCGAAGAAGACGGGAGCCAAGACGGTGGTGGAGAAGCAGACTCCGGGCGGGGCACCGGCCGCCGAGGCGGAGCAGGACGGGACGGCGGGCGCGGTGCCCAAGGCGCGCGCCGCGGACCCCGGCGAGCTGGCGGTACGGCCCGGCGAGGACCCCTGGACGCCGGCCGAGGTGGCCGAGGCCCGCACGGAACTGCACGACGAGGTCGCCCGGCTGCGTACCGAGATCGAGGCGTCCGAGGACGCGCTCGCCGGGCTGATGCGGGACTCCGGCGAAGGCACCGGCGACGAGGCCGACACCGGCAGCAAGAACATCACCCGCGAACACGAGATGGCGCTGGCCTCCAACGCCCGCGAGATGCTGCTCCAGACCGAACGCGCGCTGGAGCGCCTGCACGCGGGCACGTACGGCCTGTGCGAGAACTGCGGCAAGCCGATCGGCAAGGCCCGGATGCAGGCGTTCCCCCGGGCGACGCTGTGCGTGGAGTGCAAGCAGCGGCAGGAGAGGAGGTAGGGGCGGGAGGGCGGTAGAGGCGGGAGCCGCGGTGGGGGTGGAGGGTGCCGGGAGGCCGGCCGGGACGGTGAGAGGCGCGTGGCCGGTGACCGCCTCCGGATGAATCACCCGAGGCCGAGGGGACCGTACCCGCGGTGTCCGTACGCCTGTGCCGTACCCTCGTCCTCAGCCGGGGGCGGCCTGGCGTGCGGGACTCGACGGGCTGAGGGGCTCACAACGTGGCAGAGGCGGAGCGCATCACCGGTACGCCGGAGACCGGACCGGATTCCGAGCCGGGGACGGCGGCGGTGCCCGGAGCCGGGGGGAGCGCCGAGGGGACGGCGTCGCGGGAGCGGCAGCCGGACGAGGACCGGGACGAGAACGCGGACGGCGGCGAGGCCGGCGCCACCGCGGCGAAGGCCAAGGGCCGGGGCAAGCGGCGGATCGGCACGCTGTTCCTGGTCGCGGCCGTCGTCTACCTCCTCGACCTGGGCAGCAAGGCGCTGGTGGTCGCGAAGCTGGAGCACCACGCCCCCATCGAGGTGATCGGTTCGCTGCTGCGCCTGGAGGTGATCCGCAACCGCGGTGCCGCCTTCAGCATCGGCGAGGCACTGACGATCTTCCTCACCATCATCGCGGCGATCGTGATCGTGGTGATCATCCGGATCGCCCGCAAGCTCTACAGCCTGCCGTGGGGCATCGCGCTCGGCCTGCTGCTGGGCGGCGCCTTCGGCAACCTCACCGACCGGATCTTCCGTACGCCGGGCGTCTTCGAGGGCGCGGTGGTGGACTTCATCGCCCCCGCCCACTTCGCGGTCTTCAACCTCGCGGACTCCGCGATCGTCTGCGGCGGCATCCTGATCGTGATCCTGTCCTTCCGCGGCCTGGACCCGGACGGCACGGTCCACAAGGACTGACAGCGGCTTCGCGGCGGCCGGACACCGTACGTACGGGGTCCGGGCGACGGGGCCGGCGGGAGTGTCACAGCGGGCTGACATACTCGGTGATGTGAGCACGATTCCCGAGATCCGCACCCTGCCCGTACCGGACGGCCTGGAGGGCGAGCGCGTCGACGCCGCGCTGGCCCGTATGTTCGGCTTTTCCCGTACGAAGGCCGCCGAGCTGGCGGCCGGCGGGAAGGTCCGGGTGGACGGCGCCGAAGTCATGAAGTCCGAGCGGGTGCACGGCGGTGCCTGGCTGGAAGTGGAGATGCCGCAGGCCGCGCCGCCGGTGGAGATCGTCGCCGAGCCGGTCGAGGGCATGGAGATCGTGCACGACGACGACGACATCGTCGTGATCGTCAAGCCGGTCGGCGTCGCCGCGCACCCCAGCCCCGGCTGGACGGGCACCACCGTCATCGGAGGGCTGGCCGCCGCGGGCTTCCGTATCTCGACCTCCGGCGCCGCCGAGCGCCAGGGCATCGTGCACCGCCTCGACGTCGGCACCTCCGGCCTGATGGTGGTGGCCAAGTCCGAGCGCGCGTACACCCTGCTCAAGCAGCAGTTCCGGGAGCGTACGGTCGACAAGCGCTACCACGCCCTGGTGCAGGGCCACCCGGACCCGATGAGCGGCACTATCGACGCCCCCATCGGCCGGCACCCGCAGCACGACTACAAGTGGGCGGTGACGGCCGACGGCAAGCCGTCGGTCACCCACTACGACCTGATCGAGGCGTTCCGGGCGGCCAGCCTGCTGGACATCAAGCTGGAGACGGGGCGTACGCACCAGATCCGGGTCCACATGTCCGCGCACCGCCATCCGTGCGTCGGCGACGTGACCTACGGCGCCGACCCGACGCTCGGCAAGCGGCTGGGCCTCACCCGGCAGTGGCTGCACGCGATGCGGCTGGGCTTCGAGCACCCGGCCGACGGGCAGTGGGTGGAGTTCGAGAGCGCCTACCCCGAGGATCTTCAGCGCGCCCTGGACCGGGTGCGGGCCGAGAGCGCCTGAGCCGGACGCTCCGACCCGGCCGTCCGGGCGGTACGCGCCGCGCCGGCCGTCCGGGCGCCGTGCGCGGGTAGGCCGGACGGCCGTGCGGCCGGACCGCTCGTCCGAGCGGTTTTTGTGCGCTTCATGGCAGGCTTGGGTCGGTACGTGATCGATCTCGACCCCGGAGTGCAGCCACCGTGGACCAGCTGGCCCTGATGTTCGTCCTACTTCTCGGGGCCGTGGTCATGGTCCCGGTCGGTGACCGGCTGGGCCTGCCGTCGCCGGTCCTGATGACGCTCGCCGGCGCGGTGCTGGCGCTGCTGCCGTTCGTGCCGAACGTGGAGGTACCGCCGGAGTTCATCCTCCCGCTGGTGCTGCCACCCCTGCTCTACGCGGCCGTGCAGCGCACCTCCTGGCGGCAGTTCACGGCCAACATCCGGCCCATCTTCCTGCTGGCGGTGGCCCTGGTCTTCGCGACCACGGCCGCCGTCGCCGCCGTGGCGCACGCCATCGTCCCCGGGATGCCGATCGCCGCCGCGGTGGTGCTCGGCGCGCTCGTCGCACCGCCCGACCCGGTCGCCGCGACCGCCGTCGCGGGCAAGCTGGGGCTGCCCCGCCGCATGGTCTCCATCCTGGAGGGCGAGGGGCTGTTCAACGACGTCACCGCGATCGTGCTGTACCACGTCGCGCTCGCCGCCGCCGTCAGCGGCTCCTTCTCGGTACCCTCCGCAATCGGCTCGCTGGTGCTGTCCGCCGTGGTCGCGATAGCGGTCGGGCTGGTGCTGGGCTGGATCACCAACAAGCTGATGGGCCTGCTGGGCGACCCGACGCTGCAGATCGGCCTGACGCTGCTGGTGCCGTTCGTCGCGTACGTCCTCGCCGAGGAGTTCGAGGGCTCCGGAGTGCTGGCGGTGCTGACCACCGCGCTGTTCCTCGCCGAGTACGCGGTGGACGCCGACGACGTGATGGGTCGGCTGGCCGGCTACACCTTCTGGGAGATCGTCGACACCCTCGTCACCGGTGTCGCCTTCGGGCTGATCGGCCTGGAACTGCACAACGTCATCAAGGTGGCCTCCGGCCGCTGGGGCGAGATGCTCGGCGTCGGCGCCGCCGTCGTGGTGGTCGTGGTGGGCGTCCGGCTGCTGTGGCTGCTGCCCGCCGCCTGGCTGGCCAAGCGGATGCACAAGCGCCGCGACTTCGACGAGGACATCCCGCTGAGCTGGCGGGAGACCGTGATCATGTGGTGGTCCGGGATGCGCGGTGTGGCGTCCGTCGCGCTGGCGCTGGCCATCCCGTACACGATCGACGGCGGCGCGGACTTCCCGGCCCGTGACGAGATCCTGTTCATCGCCTTCGCCGTGGTGCTCTCCGGGCTCGTCGTCCAGGGCCTGTCGCTGCCCACCCTGGTCAAGAAGCTGCGGGTCAAGGCCGACTCGGAGGCCGAGGAGAAGCTGGAGCACGAGCTGGCGCTCCGGGTGATCAAGGCGTCCAAACGGCGTCTGAAGGAGATCCTGGAGGTCGAGGAGCTGCCGGAGGAGATCAGCGAGCAGCTCGCCCGGCGCGCCTACGACATGGGTGCGCGCATCGCGCCGGACATCGTGGACGACGACCGCCGGGAGCACTTCGAGAAGCGCATCACCCGGATGAAGAAGGTGCAGAGCATCCAGAGCGAGATGCTCTCGGCCGCCCGCCACGAGGTGCTGGCGGCGCGCAGCGAGCCGGGCGCCGACCCGGAGATCGTGGACCGGGTGCTGCGCCAGCTGGACATGCGCAGTCTGCGGGGCGCTCCGCTGCCGTAGGGCGAGGACCGGGTGCGGCGCCTGCCCCGGCATCGCGCCCCGGCATCGGCAGCCGGGTGCTGTCAGCCGTCCAGCCCCGGCCCCTTGTCCAGGGTCCCCGGGCGCCGCTCCCCGTCCGTCCGCGCCAGCCGGGCGGTGTCCTCCCCGCTGTCGGGCGCGGCGGCGGTGACCACCCGCGGCAGCGCGTACGGGTGTTCCGCGCGCAGCCAGTCGATCATCCGCTCGCGGACCTCGCAGCGCACCGACCAGATGGAGTCCGAGTCCCGGGCGGTGACCAGGGCGCGTACCTGGATGGTGGTCGGGGTGGTGTCGGTGACCACCAGGCTCCAGCCGCGGCCGTCCCAGTCGGTGCTGTTCTGCAGGATCTCGTGCAGCCGCTCGCGCATCTTCTCCACGGGGGCCGCGTGGTCCAGGTGGAAGAAGACGGTCCCGGTCATCTGCGCGCCCCCGCGTGACCAGTTCTCGAACGGCTTGCTGGTGAAGTAGGACACGGGCATGGTGATCCGCCGCTCGTCCCAGGTCCGTACGGTCAGGAAGGTCAGGGTGATCTCCTCGACGGTGCCCCATTCCTTGTCCACGACCACCGTGTCCCCGATGCGGACCATGTCGCCGAAGGCGATCTGCAGGCCGGCGAAGAGGTTGCCGAGGGTGGACTGCGCGGCGACACCGGCCACGATGCCGACCAGTCCCGCCGAGGCCAGCATGGACTGGCCGACCGTCTGCATCTTCGGGAAGGTCAGCAGCATCGAGGCCGCGGCGACGACGATGACGATCGCCGTGACCACCCGCTGGATCAGGGTGACCTGGGTACGGACCCGCCGGACCCGGGCCGCGTCCCGCGCGCCGGCCGCGTACCGGGAGTACGAGGACTCCACGATGGCCGCCGACGCCCGGATGGCGAGCCAGGCGGTGGCCGCGATCAGGACGAGGGAGAGAATCTGGCCGAGGCCCGCCTCGTGGTCCTCGATGAACGCCAGGCCCGTTCTGTCGTAGAAACCGCGCAGCAGCGCGGTGACCAGCACCACCTGCAGGGGGACGCGGCAGCGCCGCAGCAGTCCCCACAGTGGCGTGTCCGGGCGGGCCGTGTCGGCCCGGCGCAGTGCCAGGTCGGCCAGCCAGCCCAGGACGAGCGTCACGACTATGGAGCCGCCTACGACGATGAGCGGACGAAGCACGTCCTCCATGGACACTTCCGGTCCTCCTAGGTGTGGTCAGCTTCGTGCCGGTACCTACTGACCGTAACTGGCACGATGGTGGAAGTGCGATCCAATGACAGGGAAGTGAATTCAGTGGCCTCTTCGCCCGCCTCGCCGTCCGCGCCGTCCGCGAAACCCTCGACGGTGGTTCTGTTCCATTCGGTGTGCGGTCTGCGGCCCGCGGTGCACGCCGCCGCCGACCGGCTGCGCGCGGCCGGCCACGAGGTCGTCGTACCGGACCTCTTCGACGGGCGGACCGCGGACACCGTCGAGGACGGAGTGGTGATCAAGGACGAGATCGGCAAGGACGAGCTGCTGCGCCGCGCGGTGACCGCCGCCGCGCCGTACTCCGACCGGGGCGTGGTCTACGCGGGCTTCTCCTTCGGCGGCGCGGTCGCGCAGAACCTCGCCCTGGGTGACGAGAAGGCGCGCGGCCTGCTGCTGATGCACGGCACCTCGGACATCGCCGACGACGCGGCGGTCGACGAGCTGCCCGTCCAGCTCCACGTCGCCGACCCGGACCCGTTCGAGCCGCACGACTGGCTGAACGCCTGGTACCTGCGGATGGGGCGGGCCGGCGCGGACGTGGAGGTCTACCGCTACCCGGGCGCCGGACACCTGTTCACCGACCCGGACCTGCCGGACTTCGACGAGGAGGCCGCCGAGAGCGCCTGGAAGGTCGCCCTCGGCTTCCTCGACTCGCTGTAGAGGGGGGTACGGGGCGGGTCAGCGCACCGGCTGCCGGACCCGCTCCACCCGCTGGGTCCCCGACAGGGTCCGGTAGGAGCGCGCCAGTGCGGTGGTGGCGTGCGGATCGGTCCGGTCGGAGACGGTGAAGTAGTCCATCTGTGTGCGCTCGGCGCTGACGTCCAGGACGCCGTAGCCGTGCGAGTCCATGTCCAGCCACTTCACATGGCGGTTGGCGGCCCGGACCGCGGCGACGCCGACCAGCGAGACGGTGTGCGGCGCGACGTGCAGGAAGTCGTCCACGTTGTCGGAGGTGACCGAGGTGACCACGAACTCGGTGGCCACCGGCGGCGTGGCCGGGTAGGTCGCGGCCTTCACCGGCACCTCGTTGGCCCACGCCATGTGGATGTCGCCGGTCAGGAAGACGGTGTTGTCGATACCCCGGTCGCGCAGGTGGGTCAGCAGCTCGCGCCGGTCGTCGGTGTAGCCGTCCCACTGGTCGGTGTTGACCGCCAGGCCCTCCTTGGGCAGGCCGAGGAGTTCGGCGAGCGGCGCCAGCAGGTGGGCCGGTACGGAGCCGAAGGCGACCTGGGAGATCATCACGGAGGTGCCGATCAGCCGCCAGGCGGTGTCCGAGCGCTCCAGCCCGGCCTTGAGCCAGTCCAACTGGGCGCGCCCGGTGATCGAGCGCCCCGGGTCGTCCACCGTCCCGCTGCCCGGCTCGGCCTGTTCGTCCCGGAAGGTCCGCAGGTCGAGCAGGTGCAGGTCGGCGAGCTTGCCGAAGCGCAGCCTGCGGTAGGTGGTGCCCGCCGTGGAGGTCCGCACGGGCATCCACTCGAAGTAGGCGCGCTTGGCGGCGGCCATCCGCGTCGCCCAGTCGCCCTCGGTGCCGGGGGTGTGGTTCACGGCGCCGCCGGACCAGGCGTTGTCCGCGAACTCGTGGTCGTCCCAGATCGCGATGAGCGGGTGCGCGGCGTGCATGGCCCGCAGGTCGGGGTCGGTCTTGTGGACGCCGTGCCGCGTGCGGTAGTCGGCGAGCGTGATGATCTCGTGGGTGGGGGAGTGCTGCCGTACGACCTTCCCCGAGGCGGGGAAGCCGCCGGTCGCGTACTCGTAGAGGTAGTCGCCGAGGTGCAGCACCGCGTCCAGGTCGCGGCGGGCCGCCAGGTGCCGGTACGCGGAGAAGTAGCCCGCCTCCCAGTTGGCGCAGGAGACGACGCCGAAGCGGATGCTGGGTGCTTTCGCGTCGTGGGCGGGGGCGGTGCGGGTGCGGCCCACGGGGGAGCGGGCGCCGACGGCGGTGAAGCGGTAGTAGTAGGCGGTGGCCGGCGCCAGGCCGCGTACGTCGGCCTTGACGGTGTGGTCGGCCGCGGCCGTGGTGGTCGCGGTTCCCCGCGCGACCACCGAGCCGAAGTCCTTGTCGGTCGCCACTTCCCAGTCCACCGTGGTGTCCGGGCCACGGCCGGAGCCGGGCACCGCGCCGGGCTCGGGCGTGACCCGGGTCCACAGCAGGACGCCGTCCGGGAGCGGGTCGCCGGAGGCCACGCCGTGCTGGAAGACCTGGGCGTCCGTACGGGGGCGGGCGTCCGTGCCGGTCCGGGTGTCCGGGCCGGTCTGAGTGGCACGGGCGGGGGCGGCGGTGGCGAAGGGCAGCAGGGCGGCGGAGGCGGCCGCGGCCGTGACAGCGGTGCGACGTGATATCTGGTCATGATCGGTCACGGCCGATCACCATACTGTCGGGTAGGGCGCTACGGGAGGGCTCGCGCAGGAAGTTCGCCCTCCCGTCAGCACCTGGCCACCGGGCCGGTGCTCCGGCCTCCGCGGTTACTTCTTCGCGTCCTTCGCGGGCCCGAACTCGTCGTCGATCATCTTGTTGAAGTTGGCCGTGGCCAGCTCGTGGTACTGCTCCTTGGTCATCTGCTTCTGCGGGACCGGCGGCAGCGTCAGCTTCTTGTCGCCGTGCAGGAACGCCGGCGTCCCGGTCACGCCCTTGCGGCCGAAGAGCGCGGTCATCTCCATGGTCCAGCGGTCGTACGTACCGTTCTTGACCGCCGCCTGGAACTTCTTGTTGTTCTTCAGCTCGGGCACCTGATCGGCGACCTCGATCAGCTTCGTGTCCTTGGCGTAGGCGTCGTCGGCCTCTTCGGGGTGGTTCTTCTCCGCGTACAGCGCGGTCTTGTACTTGAGGAACGCCTCCGGACCGACGTCCAGGGCCGCGCCGAGCGCGCTGAGCGCGTTCTTGGAACCCTCGCCGCCCTGCCCGCCGTCGATGAAGGTGTACATCGTGAAGCGGACCTTGTAGCGGCCGTCCTCCATGCCCTTCAGGAGGGCCGGGCCCGCGCTCTGCTCGAAGCCCGCACAGGCCGGACAGCGGATGTCCTCGAAGACCTCCAGGGTCTCCTTCGCCTCCGGCTTGCCGATGACGATCTCGGTGCCGTTCTTGCCGCTGGTGTTGGCGGGTTTGACCAGGTCGGCTTCCTTGGCCGCCTCCCAGCCGGTGGGCTCGTTCGCCTTCATGACCCCGAAGCCGATGCCGCCGGCTATGACGAGGACACCGACCACCGAGCCCGCCACCACGAGCTGCCGGCGGATCTTCTCCTTCTTCTTCTGCCGCTCGCGCTCGGCACGGATCCGCTCGCGGGCCGCCTGCTTGCTCGCCTGGCTGTTGCGGTCGCTCATGGTGCTTACCGACTCCCTGTTCCTGGTACGTGCCGTGGTGGACCCCCCGTCGTACGGGCGCCCCGCACGCCGCGTCAGTACGCGGCGCAGGGGCCGGGCAAGGGAGGGCCGCGCCGCACGACGCAGTGTCCGAGCCGGGGGAGCGGCCGGGGAAGAGGGAGCTGGCGTACGGGCCGGGCGCGGCGGTGCTCCGGGCCGGGTCCGGCGGCTGCCACCGCGGCCGCCAGCCGCAGCGGCCGGAAGGCGAACCCCGGCACGGCGCGCAGCAGCCGCTCCAGCGCGGTGGCCACCGCGGCGCGTACCGCGCGCAGGGGGGCGCCGGAGGGCGTCCACGGCCGTGCTCCGGTCCGCTCCATGCCCGGAGTCTGCCATGGGCACGGCGACTTGCCGGGTCAAGATTTGGCATCGGCAGGGGCGGTGACCGGTACGTACGGCAGCGGCCGGCGCGCGAGATGCACGCCGGCCGCTGCCGTACGCCGGAAACCTGGACCGGAGCCCCGGGCCAGGGCTCCGGGAAAAGCTCCGTCAGCCCTTCATGGCCTTGTCGACCTCGGCCGTGAACGCGTCCGGCGTGGACGGCGCGACCTTGCCGTTCGCGGAGTCGGTGCCCAGCACCGTGTCGTCCAGCTTGACCGTCGGAGTGCTCTTGACGTCCTTGAAGCCGTTGAAGGCCTCGGACATCTCCATCGCCCAGCGGTTGTACGTACCGGCCTTCACCGCGTCCTGGAACTTGGCGTTGCCCTTCAGCGCGGGCACCGTGTCGGCGACCTTGAGCAGGTAGTCGTTGTCGGCGAACTTGTCCTGCCGCTCGTCGGGGTGGAACTCCTTCGAGAACAGCGCTTCCTTGTACTTCAGGAACGCGTCCGGACCCACGTTGAGCGCGGCACCCATCGCGCTGAGCGCGTTCTTGGAGCCGGTGCCCTGGAGGTTGTTGTCCAGGAAGGTGCCCAGGTGGATGGAGGCCTTGTACTTGCCCTCCTTCAGGTCCTTCTGGATCGTCTCGCCGACGTTCTGCTCGAAGCTCGCGCAGCCCGGGCAGCGGGCGTCCTCGAAGAGCGACAGGGTGTGCTTGGCGTCCTTCTTGCCGACGGTGATCTCCGTGCCGTTCTTGCCGGAGGTGTTGGCCGGCTGCACCAGCTTGGCGCTCGCCGCGTCGGACCACTTGGCGGAGCCGCCGCCCGAGTCGCCGCCGCCCGAGTTGGCGACGGCGACGCCGATGCCGCCCGCGACGGCCAGCACGGCGACGATCGAACCGCCGACGGTCAACTGCCGGCGGACCTTCTCCTTCTTCTTCTGCCGCTCGCGCTCGACGCGCAGCCGCTCGCGGGCTGCCTGCTTGTTGGCCTGGCTGTTGCGGTTGCTCATGACTGTCCTGCTCCTGGGAAAGGTGTGAACGGGTGCCTGTCCATAAGCCGCGGCCCGAAGGCTACGCGGCGAGGGAGCAGGGCGGTCCACGCCGTACGACGCAGTGCACGAGCAGCGGGACGGCCCGCGGAGCCGGTTCCGTACGCGCGGGCCGGGCGGCCGGACGGAGCGGCACGGGCAGCGCCCGGACGACCGCCACCGCCAGCAGCAGCGGCCGGAACGCGAACGCCGTCACCGCTCCCAGCAACTGGGCCAGCGCCGCCTCGCCCCGCCGCAGCCAGGCCGCCGCGAGCAGCCCGACGGCGACGTGCACGGCGAGCAGCAGCAGCCAGGTCGCGACGGGCGTCCGGTCCTCCGGCGACAGGTGCGCCAGGGGCGTGCCCACGTCACCGCCGCCGCACAGCAGATCCACGCCCAGGGACCGCAACGGCCCGGTGACCGGACCGCCGGCCCGCCCGTAACAGGTGTGCTGGCCGGCACTGAAGACCGTGTCGGCGGCCAGCTCCAGCGGTACGAGCAGGGCGGCGATGCGCCAGTAGCCGCGCTCCCGGCCGGCCAGCGCGTACGCGACGGCGAAGACGGCGGCCGACAGGAGGGCGACGGTGGTCAGCGGCAGCGGCATCCGGGACAGTAGCACATGACCCGCAGCGGACAGCGTCACGCACAGCGCCGTGAAGAGCGCTGCGCGCAGTGCCCGCAGGTGTGCCGCCGAGATGTCCATTGCAGCGAGTCTGCCATGGTCCGGTGTAAGTGGGCACTAAGAGGCGCGAACCCGTCGCTTCTCCGCCCCCTCACCCGGTGGCGCGGCTCACAGACCGGGAATGCGGCCGTTGCGGAAGAGATCCACGAACGTCTGGTGGTCGGCGCGGGCCCGGGCGCCGTACGCGTGCGCGAAGTCCACCAGCAGGCGGCCGAAGCCGTCCTCGTCGGCGGCGATGGCCGCGTCGATGGCGCGCTCGGTGGAGAACGGCACCAGGGAGTGGCCGCTCTCGTCGTCCGCGGCGGCGTGCATCGTGGCGGTCGCCCGGCCCAGGTCCGCGACGACCGCCGCGATCTCCGCCAGGTCGTCGATGTCCGACCAGTCCAGGTCGACCGCGTACGGGGAGATCTCGGCCACGAGCTGGCCGGCGCCGTCCAGCTCGGTCCAGCCCAGCCACGGGTCGGCGTGGTCCTGGAGGGCCCGCTGCGAGATCACCGTGCGGTGCCCTTCGTGCCGGAAGTAGCCGCGCACCCGCGGGTCGGTGATGTGCCGGGAGACCGCCGGGGTCTGCGCCTGCTTCATGTAGATCACGACGTCGTTCTCCAGGGCGTCGCTGTTGCCCTCCAGCAGGATGTTGTACGAGGGCAGGCCCGCCGAGCCGATGCCGATGCCGCGGCGCCCCACCACGTCCTTGACGCGGTAGGAGTCCGGGCGGGTCAGGCTGGACTCGGGCAGCGTCTCCAGATAGCCGTCGAAGGCCGCCAGGACCTTGTAGCGGGTCGCGGCGTCCAGCTCGACCGTGCCGCTGCCCGCGGTGAAACGGCGCTCGAAGTCGCGGATCTCGGTCATCGAGTCCAGCAGGCCGAAGCGGGTCAGCGAGCGGGCCATCCGCAGCGCGCCCAGCAGCGGCCCCTCGGCGGTGTCCAGGGTGAAGGGCGGCACGTCGTCGTCCTTGGCGCCGGTGGCCAGGGCGTGGATGCGCTCACGGTAGGCGGCGGCGTAGATCCCCACCAGCTCGCTGATCTGCTCGTCGCTCAGCGCCTTGGCGTAGCCGATCAGGGCGACGGAGGCGGCGAAGCGCTTGAGGTCCCAGGTGAAGGGGCCGACGTACGCCTCGTCGAAGTCGTTGACGTTGAAGATCAGCCGGCCGGTGGCGTCCATGTACGTGCCGAAGTTCTCGGCGTGCAGATCGCCGTGGATCCACACCTGGCCGGTGCGCTCGTCCTCGTACGGGCCGCTGCCCGGGCCGCCGTCCAGGGCGTGGAGGTCGTGGTAGAAGAGGCAGGCCGTGCCCCGGTAGAAGGCGAAGGCGGAGGCGGCCATCTTCCGGAATTTCACACGGAAGGCCGACGGGTCGGCGGCGAGCAGCTCCCCGAAGGCGGTGTCGAAGACGGCGAGGATCTCCTCGCCGCGCTGAGCGGCGTCCGGCGCCGGGACGAGCTGGGACGACATCGCGGGGTGCCTCCTGAGGCAGGTGCTGCGGACGGGTGTGCCGTCTCTTCCAACGGCCGAGGCTACTCACGAGTGCCCGCCCGTCACCCGACCCCCACCCCTCACGGAGGCGCTGCGCGCCGCCGCCCGGGCGGATTCTCTTCGTGGAGCGGCCGCCGTCCCCGTCAGGTTGTCGGCGGAGGGTCGTAGACTTCGAGACCGTCCCCGTTCTCGCCCGCCGCGGCCCGGTCCCGGCTCGGCCGAGGCGTCGGCGTGCCCGCAGTACCCAGTCTCCGGAGGTCTTCCGCCGTGGCCAAGCCGCCCTTCACGCACCTGCACGTGCACACCCAGTACTCGCTGCTGGACGGCGCCGCGCGGCTGAAGGACATGTTCGAGGCGTGCAAGGAGATGGGGATGACCCACATCGCCATGTCCGACCACGGCAACCTCCACGGGGCCTACGACTTCTTCCACTCCGCCCAGAAGGCCGGCATCACGCCGATCATCGGCATCGAGGCGTACGTGGCGCCCGAGTCGCGGCGCACCAAGCGCAAGATCCAGTGGGGCCAGCCGCACCAGAAGCGCGACGACGTCTCCGGTTCCGGTGGTTACACCCACAAGACGATCTGGGCGTCGAACAGCACCGGGCTGCACAACCTCTTCAAGCTCTCCTCCGACGCGTACAAGGAAGGCTGGCTGCAGAAGTGGCCCCGGATGGACAAGGAGACGATCTCCCAGTGGTCCGAGGGCCTGATCGCCTCCACCGGCTGTCCCTCCGGTGAGCTCCAGACCCGGCTGCGTCTCGGCCAGTTCGACGAGGCCCTGAAGGCCGCCTCCGAGTACCAGGACATCTTCGGCAAGGACCGCTACTTCCTGGAGCTGATGGACCACGGCATCGAGATCGAGCGCCGGGTCCGCGACGGCCTGCTGGAGATCGGCAAGAAGCTCGGCATCCCGCCGCTGGTCACCAACGACTCGCACTACACCTACGCGCACGAGGCGAGCGCCCACGACGCCCTGCTGTGCATCCAGACCGGCAAGAACCTCTCGGACCCGGACCGCTTCCGGTTCGACGGCACCGGCTACTACCTGAAGTCCACGGACGAGATGTACGCCATCGACTCCTCGGACGCCTGGCAGGAGGGCTGCCGCAACACCCTCCTGGTCGCCGAGCAGATCGACACCACCGGCATGTTCGAGAAGCGCGACCTGATGCCGAAGTTCGACATACCCGAGGGCTACACCGAGGTCACGTGGTTCAAGGAGGAGGTGCGGCGCGGCATGGCCCGCCGCTACCCCGACGGGGTCCCCGAGGACCGGCAGCGGCAGGCCGAGTACGAGATGGACATCATCCTGCAGATGGGGTTCCCGGGGTACTTCCTCGTGGTCGCGGACTTCATCATGTGGGCGAAGAACAACGGCATCGCGGTGGGTCCGGGCCGAGGCTCCGCGGCCGGCTCGATCGTCGCGTACGCCATGGGCATCACCGACCTCGACCCGATCACCCACGGACTGATCTTCGAGCGGTTCCTCAACCCCGAGCGCGTCTCCATGCCCGATGTCGACATCGACTTCGACGAGCGCAGGCGCGTCGAAGTGATCAGGTACGTGACGGAGAAGTACGGCGCCGACAAGGTCGCCATGATCGGTACGTACGGCAAGATCAAGGCCAAGAACGCGATCAAGGACTCGGCCCGTGTGCTGGGTTACCCGTACGCCATGGGCGACCGCCTCACCAAGGCCATGCCCGCCGACGTCCTCGGCAAGGGCATCGACCTCTCCGGCATCACCGACCCCCAGCACCCGCGCTACAGCGAGGCCGGCGAGATCCGGGGGATGTACGAGAACGAGCCGGACGTGAAGAAGGTCATCGACACCGCCAAGGGTGTGGAGGGCCTGGTCCGGCAGATGGGTGTGCACGCGGCCGGCGTGATCATGTCCAGCGAGCCGATCGTCGACCACGCCCCGCTCTGGACGCGGCACACCGACGGCGTGACCATCACGCAGTGGGACTACCCGCAGTGCGAGTCGCTCGGCCTGCTGAAGATGGACTTCCTGGGCCTGCGCAACCTCACCATCATGGACGACGCCGTCAAGATGGTGGAGGCGAACAAGGGCAAGAAGCTGGAGCTTTTGGAGCTCCCGTTGGACGACCCCAAGACCTATGAGCTGCTCTGCCGCGGTGACACCCTCGGCGTCTTCCAGTTCGACGGCGGTCCGATGCGTTCGCTGCTGCGCCAGATGCAGCCCGACAACTTCGAGGACATTTCCGCCGTATCGGCCCTGTACCGTCCGGGCCCGATGGGCATGAACTCGCACATCAACTACGCGGAGCGCAAGAACGGCCGCCAGGAGATCACGCCGATCCACAAGGAGCTGGAGGAGCCGCTCAAGGAGGTCCTGGGCCTGACCTACGGCCTGATCGTCTACCAGGAGCAGGTCCAGAAGGCCGCCCAGATCGTCGCCGGGTACTCCCTCGGCGAGGCCGACGTCCTGCGCCGCGTGATGGGCAAGAAGAAGCCCGAGGAACTGGAGAAGAACTTCGTCCTCTTCCAGGCCGGTGCCCGGAAGAACGGCTTCAGCGACGAGGCGATCCAGGCCCTGTGGGACGTGCTGGTCCCGTTCGCCGGCTACGCGTTCAACAAGGCGCACTCCTCCGCGTACGGACTCGTCACGTACTGGACCGCCTACCTGAAGGCGAACTACCCGGCGGAGTACATGTCCGCGCTGCTCACCTCGGTGCGCGACGACAAGGACAAGTCGGCGGTCTACCTCAACGAGTGCCGCCGCATGGGCATCAAGGTGCTCCCGCCGAACGTGAACGAGTCGCTGGCGAACTTCGCCGCCCAGGGCGACGACGTGATCCTCTTCGGCCTCACCGCCGTCCGCAACGTCGGCCAGAACGTGGTGGACTCGATCATCCGCTGCCGCAAGGCCAAGGGGAAGTACACCTCCTTCCCCGACTACCTCGACAAGGTCGACGCGGTCGTGTGCAACAAGCGCACCACCGAATCGCTGATCAAGGCGGGCGCCTTCGACGAGATGGGGCACACCCGCAAGGGCCTGACCGCGCACTACGAAGCCATGATCGACAACGTGGTGCAGGTCAAGCGCAAGGAGGCCGAGGGACAGTTCGACCTCTTCGGCGGGATGGGCGACGACAGCGCCGACGACGGCCCCGGCTTCGGCCTGGACATCGAGTTCTCCGACATCGAGTGGGACAAGACCTACCTGCTCGCCCAGGAGCGCGAGATGCTCGGCCTGTACGTCTCCGACCACCCGCTGTTCGGTCTGGAGCACGTGCTGTCCGACAAGGCGGACGCGGCGATCTCCCAGCTCACCGGCGGTGACTACTCCGACGGCTCGATCGTCACCATCGGCGGCATCATCTCCGGCCTCCAGCGCAAGATGACCAAGCAGGGCAACGCCTGGGCCATCGCCACCGTCGAGGACCTGGCCGGTTCCATCGAGTGCATGTTCTTCCCGGCGACCTACCAGCTCGTCTCCACCCAACTCGTCGAGGACACCGTCGTCTTCGTCAAGGGGCGGCTGGACAAGCGCGAGGACATCCCGCGGCTGGTCGCCATGGAGATGATGGTCCCCGACCTCTCGGAGGCCGGAGCCAACGCCCCCGTGACGATCACGATCCCCACGGTCAAGGTCACCCCGCCGCTGGTCGAGAAGCTGGGCGAGGTCCTCACCAGCCACCGCGGCGCGACCGAGGTACGGATCAAGCTCCAGGGGGCGCGCAAGACGACGGTGCTCCGGCTGGACCGGCACCGGGTGACCCCGGACCCGTCGCTCTTCGGTGACCTGAAGGTGCTGCTGGGGCCGTCCTGCCTGGCGGGCTGAGCCGGTGAGCGCTGCCCGGGGCCCCGGCTCCGGGCAGCGCGGTCGCGCGCTACCCGACCGCGTACCACCGCGCAACGCAGGGGCCCAACTGGTGACAGGGCATGGCGTGAACCGGATGTCTACGCGAGTGGCGCTCCTCGCGGGAACGAATTTTCGGCCCACGAGCGGCACGGCTTCACGGGCCGGGGCGGCGCGGGCCTGCTCTCCGGCAGCCGCCGGCGTGCAGGAGGCGCACGGCGCGCAGGAGGGGCGCACCCCGCACGGGTGCGCCCCTCTACTGCTGTACGGCGAAGGTCAGTTGTGACCAAAACGGCGCTGGTGCTTACGGGCGACGTCGCGCGGGGTCGCGTCCACGGACTGAGCCGACGTCTGGGCCTCCATCGCCGACCGCTCGGCGTCCTGGCGGCTGCGCTCGGCGGACTGAGCGCCCTTCTGCTGCTGATTGCGGTCGCGATTCTTGTTCTTGGCCATGACCGTGCCTCCTGAAGGGGATCCTGGGATCGGGGCCGTGACCAGGCTTACACGGACCGTTGATGCGCGCATTTCGGGCAATTACCGTGCGTAATGCGCCGTGTCGCGTGCGGTGTTCGCCCTGGATGCCGAATCCGCCACGCCGATGATCGAGTTCGGGCAGTTAACCCCCGCGCGGTCGGGCAGACTCGAAGGTAAAGCGGGAGGAAACCTCGTGCCACAGGCCGAGCCGGGGGGCGTCCGACTTCAGCACCTCAGGGAAGAGGGTGGAACGTGGATCGCTGCGTCGTCCTGGTGGACGCCGGATACTTGCTGGGCGCCGCCGCGAGCCTGCTCGCCGGAGAGCCCACCCGGTCCCGGATCACCGTTGATCACGCCGCCCTCATCCAGGGTCTGCGGCAGCGCGCCGAAGCCGACACCGAACGGCCGCTGCTGCGCATCTACTGGTTCGACGGCGCGCCCGACCGCGTACCGCAGCCCGAGCACCGCCGGCTGCGCGTCATGCCCCGGGTCACCGTCCGGCTCGGCGCGCTGACCCGCAGTGACGGCCGCTGGGCGCAGAAAGGCGTCGACGCCGCGATGCACGCGGAGTTGACCGAACTGGCCCGTAACCGCGCCTGCTCCGACATCGTCCTGGTCACCGGCGACGGTGACCTGCTGCCCGGCCTGATGTCGGCCAAGGAGCACGGCGTCGCCGTACACCTGTGGGCCGTGCAGGCCGCCGACGGCGACTACAACCAGTCGGAGGACCTCGTCGCCGAGGCCGACGAGCGGCGGGTGCTCGACCGCGCGTGGATCACCCGCGCCGTACGGCTGAAGGAGCTCGGCGGCCCCTGCGCGCCGCCGCCCGCACCGCGCCCCGAGATCGCCGCCATCCTCTCGGCGCCGCTGCCCGAGTCCGCCGTCGCGGCCGCCGCGGCCGCGGCCTCCGCCGCACACGACGCGGAACGGACCGCCGCCCGGGAACGCAACGGCGCGAACGGCGCGGCACGGCCGGCGGCCGCCCCCGCGGAGCGGACCGGCCCCGCGGACGCCTGCGACCGGCCGGGACCCGCCGCCGAGCGGGACGGCGAAGGCGGCACGGCGGGCGGCCGGGGCACGCCGGTCCCCACCCCGAAGGACCTCGCCGACCTGAACCGCGGCCCCGGCGCCGGACCGGGCGGCTCCGCCCCGGCGCCCGTGCCCAGCGCGACGCTGCGCTGGTCCTCGGACAAGGGCTGGGTCGAGCGCGGCGGTCCGGTCGGCGAACCGCCCGAGACCGCCTCGCTCCCGACCCTGGCCCAGCTCACCAGCGCCGAGCAGCGCTGGGCCGACCGGGAGGAGGACATCACGGCCGTCAGCGGCGACCCCTTCGAAGTGGGCCAGGTCTTCGCCCGCCGCTGGACGGAACGGCTCTCCGACACGGCCCACCTCCAGCAGATCTCCACGGAGTATCCCCGCATCCCGCACCGCATCGACGGCGAACTTCTCCGCTATGCCGCCCGCTTCGGCCTGCTCGCCCACAAGGACGACCAGATCGACGAACACGACCGCTATGCGATTCGCGCCGGATTCTGGCGCGAAGTCGACCTTCGGACGGCGGCGTCGCACGTGCCGGTGGGGGAGTAGGAACGGCCCCGGTGGGGGCGGACCGGGTACGGGAGCCCCGCGCGTCGCCCGGCCCTGACCGGTGGGGGCGGGCGCCGGTCACCCGGGTGGGCGCCTCACCCGGTGGCGAGGCCCGCGTCCCGGTGACGGAGGCGGCAGCCGCTGCCCGGCGGGCGGCGGCGCGCTCCTGACCGCCGGGCGGAGCGGCGGGCCGCGGCCGCCGCGAGCAGGGGGTGCGGGCAGTCGCGGCCCCGGCAGCGCGTACGCTCGTTGCTCGTGAGGATGGGTGCGAAGCGGGTGGAGTGCGGCGAGCCGGTGTGTGCCGTGCGCGACCTGGTCAAGACGTACCCCGCGGTACGCGGGCGGCGGGGAGCGGCGGGGGCACCGGCCGTACGGGCCAGTGACGGGATCAGTCTGGACGTGCGCCAAGGGGAGATCTTCGGGCTGCTCGGGCCGAACGGAGCCGGCAAGTCGACGCTGGTCCGCCAGCTCACCGGGCTGCTGCGTCCCGACTCCGGCCGTGTCACCGTGCTGGGCCACGACCTCGTCCGCCATCCGGAGCGCGCCGCCCGCCTGCTCGGCTACCTGGGCCAGGAGTCCAGCGCCCTGGACGAGATGACGGTCGCCCTCGCCGTGGAGACCACCGGCCGGCTGCGCGGCCTGCCGGCCCGGGAGGCCCGAGCCGAGCGCGACGCCGTCGTCGAGGAGCTGGGGCTCGGCGACCTCGCCGGGCGCCCGCTCAAGCGGCTCTCCGGGGGCCAGCGCCGCCTCGCGTGCTTCGCCGCCGTCCTGGTCGGCGAACGGCCGCTGCTGGTCCTGGACGAGCCGACCACCGGCATGGACCCGGTGGCGCGCCGCGCCGTGTGGGCCGCCGTGGACCGGCGCCGGGCGGAACGTGGCGCCACCGTGCTGCTCGTCACCCACAACGTCATCGAGGCGGAGAGCGTCCTGGACCGGGTCGCGGTGATCGACCGCGGCAAGGTCATCGCCTGCGACACGCCCGGCGGGCTGAAGGACCTGGTGGGCGAAGAGGTCCGGCTGGAGCTGGTGTGGCGGGAGCGGGCGCCGCTGGACGTGCCCGAGGTGGCCGCCCTGGGCGAGGCCGCGCGGACCAACGGACGGCGCTGGACCCTGAGACTGGCCCCGGACCGGGCGCGGGAGGCGGTGGCCGCCGTGACGGCCGGCCCGGCCTTCGCCGCGCTGGACGACTTCACGCTCGCGACGCCGAGCCTGGAAGATGTGTATCTCGCGCTGGGGGGCCGTACGGAGGAAGGCTTGGTGAAGGCGTGAGCGTGGTTCCCGCGGAGGCGCAGGCGAAGGCGGCGGAGCAGGCGGAGACGGAGGCTCGGACGGTGGGACCGGCCGCGGCCGGGCCTGCCGCCGGACCGGAGAGCGCCGCCGGGCCGCGCCCGGACCCGGACGTCCCGGCCGCCGCGCCCCTGGCGCCCGCCGCCCGTCTGCTGCCCGCTCTCGCCGCCGTGTACCGGGCCCAGTTGTCCCGGGCCCGGGTGGCGCGGATTCCGCTGCTGTTCGTGGCCACCTTCCAGTCCGTCGGGATCATGGTCCTGATGCGCGGAGTGGTCGACGGCGGCGACGCCGCGCGGGCCGTCGTCGCCGGCTCCAGCGTGCTGGTCGTGGCGTTCGTGGCGCTGAACCTGCTGGCCCAGTACTTCGGGCAGCTCCGCGCCAGCGGCGGGCTCGACCACTACGCCACGCTGCCGGTGCCGCCCGCCGCCGTGGTGCTCGGCGCGGCCGCCGCGTACGCCTCGTTCACCGCGCCGGGGACCGTGGTCACGGCCGTGACCGGCTGTCTGCTGTTCCAGCTTCCGATGACGAACCTGTGGGTGCTGATCGCGGTGATCCCGCTGGCCGGAGCGGCCCTAGCCGGGCTCGGCGCGGCGCTGGGCCTGCTCGCGCCGCGACCGGAACTGGCCACCCTATGCGGCCAGTTGGGCATGTCCGCGGCCCTGCTGCTGGGCGTGCTGCCGGCCGCCCGGCTGCCCGTACCGATCTCGTACGCGCGGGACCTGCTGCCGTCGACGTACGGCGTCGAGGCCCTGGCCCGCGGGTTCGACGCCCGACCCGACTGGCTGGCGGTCCTCGCGGACCTGGGGGTCTGCGCGGCGGTCGGCGTCCTGTCGCTGGCCGTGGCGACGTGGGCGTACCGCCGGGCGGCCGTACGGTGACGGACCCGGCGGACGGCCCGGCGGGGCGCGGGGCCTCCGCAGGCCCCCCGGGCGGTGCCGGGCAGACCGGCCGGAACCGGCCGCTCGGCCGTCCTGCCGACAGCGGCACCGTGCCCACCTGGCACGATGACAGGGTGACCGCACCGCAGACGCCGCAGCCGCACGAGAACCAGCCGCACGACAACCGGGCGACCGAGCAGACGTACAACCCCTGGGCCAGTCCGTCCGGGGCGACGTCCGACCATCCGACCTCCGGGGGGTCCGCCGTGCAGGACCGGGCCGAGTTCCGCCGTGAACTGTTCGAGGCCGCGCTTGTCGCGCTCGTGGTGACGGTGTGCGGTGTGCTGCTGGGCGCCCTGTGGGCGTGGCTGGCACCGCGCGTCCCGCTGATCGCGGACGGCAGTGGCAACGTCTACCTCCAGAACGTCGAGGGCGAGGAGGCCATCGGCGGGGACGGCACGTTCATCCTGCTGGCCCTCGGCTTCGGGGTGGTGTGCGCGGCGGGCGCGTTCCTCTTCCGCCGGGGCGGGGGCATCCCGCTGGTGGTGGCGCTGGTGGTGGGCGGACTGCTCGGCTCCGTGGCAGCCTGGCGGTTCGGTATCTGGCTGGGCCCGACGTCGGACCTGGCGGAGCTCGCGGCGGAGGTCCGCAAGGGCGTCCCGTTCGACGCGCCGCTGCGCCTCCAGGCCAAGGGCGCGCTGATCGCCTGGCCGGCCGGCGCCATGATCGCGCATCTGCTCCTGACCGGCCTCTTCGGCCCCCGCGACCCGGAGCCGCCGCAGCCGGAGTGGTACCCCGGAGGGCAGCAGAGCCCGCAGGCCCCGCCGCCTTCGGACAGCTGACAGCCGGCGGCTGACGGGGTCCCGTCGCGCGTCGGGTCCGTCCGCTCGCTCAGGCGGGCCGACGGCCGTGGTTGGCCTTGCCCTTCTTGATGCGCCACTTCCGCTTACGGGTCTTCTTCGACATGGGCGAACCTCCTCCACGGGTCGTAGCGGAGGACGGGGCAGGCGTAAAGGCCCGGCGTCGTGACGGGCGGGGCGTACGGGGCACATCCGGCCGCGCGCGGCACGGCGTACGGCGCGTGGAGCGCTTCCCGGCACCCCGGCGCACGCGGAGCGCGCACCTGGCAGAGCCGCGCCCTCGCCCTCGGCCGCCCTCGGCCGCGTGCGGACTCAGTCGCGCGCGATGTCCGCGAGCGTCGCCTCCGTGAGCTGCTGGAGGTCGGCGGGGGACAGCTCGACCTCCAGGCCGCGGCGCCCGGCCGACACGCACACCGTCCCGTGCGCGGCCGCCGACGCGTCGAGCACCGTACGCAGGCGCTTGCGCTGGCCGAGCGGGGAGATACCACCGCGTACGTAGCCGGTGCTGCGTTCCGCGGCGGCCGGGTCGGCCATCGCGGCGCGCTTGCCGCCGGCCGCGGCGGCCAGGGCCTTGAGGTCCAGGGAGCCGGAGACCGGTACGACGGCGACCGTCAGCGCGCCGTCCACCTCGGCGAGGAGCGTCTTGAAGACCTGGTCGGGGGAGACCCCGAGCGCCTCGGCGGCCTCCTCGCCGTACGAGGCGGCGGCCGGGTCGTGCTCGTACGCGTGGAGGGTGAAGTCGACGCCCGCCTCGGTGAGGGCGACCGTCGCCGGGGTGCCGCCGGCCGGCTGCTTCCCGTTCTTCGGCTGCTTGGTCCGCTTCGGCTTCTTGGACATGGTCGTCGCGCCTCGGCTCGCTCGTAAGGTCGTCGGTACGGGGACGGGTGCGGGGGTGGCGGCAGGGGCGATGCCCCCGCGCTCAGTTGGGGCTGGTCGGGTGGCGGGTCAGGTCCACCGCGGGCAGCGACGGGAGCTTACCGATCACCGCGGTCTCCTGGCGAAGGAGTTTCAGCTCCTGGGTGAGCCGGGCCGCCACGTCCGGCGCCTCCAGGAGCCGCTGCTTGGCCGGGATGTCGAGCACGGCGGCGGCCGCCACCAGGTACGACAGCACCGACGGCTCGCCGGGCAGGTCCTGGCCGCCGGCGAGGGTACGCTCGTTCGCCCAGGCCAGCCGCTTCTGGTAGGTGCGGAAGGCCCGTACGACACCGGAGGCCAGCGCTCCGGCGCCCTCGCCCTCGCTCTCCGCCAGCTCCTCCACCTCGCCCATCAGGTACGGGCCCGAGGCGTCCACCGACAGCAGCGTGAAGCGGGTGGTGCCGGTGGCCAGCACCTCGTACCCGGAGGCTTCGGCCCCGGCGCCGGGGGAGAGCGCCGCGTCCGCGGCGGCCTCGGCACCCTCGTCGGAGGCGAGGGCCGAACCGGGGGCGCCGCTCTTCTCCCGGATGGTGGCCGCGTCGGCCACGCACCCCACGGTGTGGAAGGCGCTGATCGGGTCGGGGCCGAAACCGGCGCCGGGACCGCCGGCGGGCAGCGCGGTGCTGTCCGGCAGGCCGGGGGCGGAGGGCGCCACCTCGCGGCCGTCGCGGATCGCGACGACCCCGAAACGACGTTCGTCTTCGGGCAGGGCGAGGAGGTCGCGCATCATCGCCCGGTACCGCGCCTCGAAGACGTTGAGCGGGAGGACGAGTCCCGGGAACAACACCGAGTTCAGCGGGAAGAGCGGTAGGCGCACGGAGGTCACAGCCCGTAAGCCTAGAGCCTGTGGAGACGGGAGTGGTTCGCGGCCCGCGATCCGGGACGCGCGGGGAAGGGGCGAGCGGCCCCTCTTCCGGCGGCGTACGGCCCGGACCGGCCCCGCGTAGGTGTTCCGGAGCCCGGCCCGATCCGCGCGCCCCCGCGCACTCCCGCGCCCGCCGTGCCGCGCCCGCCGTGCCGCGCCCGCCGTGCCGCGCTCGCCGCGGCGCCCCGCCGCAGTCCCCGGCTACTGCCGCCGCAGCAGCCGCGACGCGCCCGCCGCGACCGTCGTCGCCAGGACCCACCCGGCCAGGATCATGACCGCGGCGACCCACTGGGAGCCGCCGTCCGGTTTCCACGACGAGCCCTGGTAGAGATCGATCACCGGCAGCAGCAGATCCAGGGAGTAGAGATACGGATTCCAGGGCGGCGCCTCGCCGGGCTTGAGGGCCGGGGGCGGGGACTGGGCGAAGTACACCGTGCCGAGGGCCCACAGGATCACCATCCACACCGCGGCCCGCCCGGGCCGGTAGCCGTACGCCACCGTCCAGTCCTGGAGGAACCCCCACAGCTTGGCGGCCATCGGCAGGGTCTCGCGCCGCCGTCGCTGCTTGGCGAGCAGTACCTCGCGGGCGTCGGAGTCCTCGCCGCTGCCGCGCAGGGCGGTGGCGAGCATCTCGTAGGGCTCCGGCGCGTACTCCGGCGTGGCGGCGGCCACCCACTCCAGCCGCCGGGACAGCGGGAAGTGGCCGCGCGGGATGAGCGTCTCGTAGTTGAAGCCCGCCATCCACAGGCCGCCGAGGCCGGGCCAGCTCGCCGCCTTGTCGACCAGGTTGACGACCCGCGCGCCGGAGAGGATGACCCGCCCGCGCTGCGGCCGCTCGCCCAGGAAGCGCAGCTCCGGCGTCTGGATGCGGCGCAGCGACAGCTCCTGGTCGGCCTCCATGATGAAGCGGGCCTGTTCGAAGTCGACGGCGTCGCCGAACCGCCCGTCGTCCAGCCGCATGCCGCCCTCGCACTCGAAGCGCTGCATACGGGTGCCGCGGGTGGGGGTGTGGGCGATGCCGTACGGGGGCGTGGCGGTGGTGCTGGAGAACGGCGAGCTGGCCAGGCCGGCGCCGGTCAGGTACAGGGTGCGCTCGACCGTCATCTGAGGGGCGTTCAGGGCGCGCCGCCCGTACGGGTTGCTCAGCCGGCTGCCGCGCAGGCTCAGCGACACGCCGATCGTCGCGCCGCGCAGCGACAGCTCACCGTAGGACTCCATCATCTCGGCCTGGAGGTCCTGGGCGACGGTGAGCCCGTCCGCCATCACGGAGCGGCCCTGCCGGTCCTTGTGCACCACGGTCTGGTTGAGCAGCAGGTCCGTACCGATGTGCGCGTCCGTCAGGCGGATGCCGGAGCGGACGACGCAGCGCGGCAGGTGCAGGTCGCCTTCGGTGTGCAGCCGGGCGGCCTCGACCCGGGGGATGGCGCAGCCGACCATCCGCAGGGTGGTGAAGCGGCTCTCCGGCAGGACGACCTCGTTCTGGAAGCGGCAGTCGCGCAGCTCCACGAATGGCTTGATCGTGCCGCCCGCGAGGTCGAGAGTGTCGGTGATGTACGCACCGGCCAGTTTCAGCGCGGAGACCCGTCCGGGCTGCGCGGGCGGCCCTTCCAGGAGCAGGAGCGCGACGATCCGGGCGCGCACCCGCCGCTCCGGGCCCCACCGGAACTGCCCGTGCGGGTCGTCCCTGGCCGGGTCGCCGGTGCGCAGGTCGCAGGTGCTGCCGTTGCGGAACGCCTGCCACAGGCTCCACTCGGCAGGGTTCAGCATCAGGGCCGCGGGTGCGTCGCCCTCCTCCGGCGTGGCCACCGTGCCTTCCCCCTTTCCCCGCTCCCCCGAGCGGGTCCGTACGGTCCCGCGTGTGCGGGGCCCGCGTCCAACCGTTTGTGCACGCCGCCGGCCCGCTGAGGCGTGCCGCAGCGTGCCGCCGTACGGGCCGGACCGGCCCCGGGGGCCGCTTCCGCGACCTGTCCCCCGCGCGTCCGCCCCGTCACTCCCTGCGCCCGTACGCCCGTACGAACCCCATGCCCGCTACGTGACCACCTGAACACGCGCGGTGAGGTTCACTTCGAGACGGTCCTGCGGACGGCTGTGAGGCCCAGCCCCGGCCCGGTCCCGGTGCCGTGCGTCACCGACTGAGCTGTGTATCACCGGCTGATACGGGCGCTCGGCCCCGGGAACGGGTCTGAGACACTGGAGGGGTGATCTCCCGAATCGATCTGCGCGGTGCCGCCCTCCCCGAGGGCGGCGCCCTGCGCGACCTGCTGCCCCGTGCCGAGTTCGACGTGGAAGCCGCCCTGGAGAAGGTGCGGCCCATCTGCGAGGACGTGCGCCATCGTGGGACGGCCGCGCTGATCGAGTACGCCCATCGGTTCGACGGGGTCGCCATCGAGCGGGTACGCGTGCCCGCCGAGGCGCTGGAGCGGGCGCTCGCGGAGCTGGACCCGGCCGTCCGGGCCGCCCTGGAGGAGTCGATCCGGCGCGCCCGGATCGTCCACCGTGAGCAGCGCCGCACGGACGTCACCACCAAGGTCGTCCCCGGTGGCACGGTCACCGAGCGCTGGGTCCCGGTCGAGCGCGTCGGCCTGTATGTACCCGGTGGCCTGGCGGTTTACCCGTCCTCCGTCGTCATGAACGTGGTTCCGGCGCAGGAGGCGGGCGTCGAAGGCGTCGCCGTCACCTCCCCGCCGCAGGCGGAGTTCGGCGGCCTGCCGCACCCGACGATCCTCGCCGCCTGCGCCCTGCTCGGCGTGGACGAGGTGTACGCGGCCGGCGGCGCCCAGGCGATCGCCATGTTCGCGTACGGCACCGAGGAGTGCCGCCCGGTCAACCTGGTCACCGGCCCCGGCAACATCTACGTCGCCGCCGCCAAGCGCCTGCTCAAGGGCCGCATCGGCATCGACGCGGAGGCCGGCCCCACCGAGATCGCGGTCCTCGCGGACGCCACCGCCGACGCCGCGCACGTCGCCGCCGACCTGATCAGCCAGGCCGAGCACGACACGCTGGCCGCCGCCGTCCTGGTCACCGACTCGGCCGAACTGGCCGCCGCCGTCGAGACCGAGCTGAAGACCCAGGTGGCCGCGACGAAGCACACCGAGCGGATCAGCACCGCGCTGGGCGGGCGGCAGTCCGCGATCGTGCTGGTGGACGGCGTGGACGAGGGCCTGAAGGTCGTCGACGCGTACGGCGCCGAGCACCTGGAGATCCAGACCGCCGACGCGTCCGCGGTCGCCGCCCGGGTGCGCAACGCCGGCGCGATCTTCGTCGGCCCGTACGCGCCCGTCTCGCTCGGTGACTACTGCGCCGGCTCCAACCACGTCCTGCCCACCGGCGGCTGCGCCTGCCACTCCTCGGGCCTGTCCGTCCAGTCGTTCCTGCGCGGCATCCACGTCGTGGACTACAGCCGTGACGCGCTGGCCGAGGTCGCCCACCATGTGGTGACCCTCGCCGAGGCCGAGGACCTCCCGGCCCACGGCGCCGCGCTGAAGGCCAGGTTCGACTGGAAGGTCCCGCAGGGCAAGTGAGCGAGCACGTGACGAAGATCGACGACCTCCCCATCCGGGACGAGCTGCGCGGCAAGTCCCCCTACGGCGCGCCGCAGCTTGACGTCCCCGTCCGCCTGAACACCAACGAGAACCCGTACCCGCTGCCCGAGCCGCTGGTGCGACGGATCGCCGAGCGGGTCACCGAGGCGGCCCGCGAGCTGAACCGCTACCCCGACCGGGACGCGGTCGAGCTGCGCACCGAACTGGCCGCCTACCTGACGCGCACCGGCGGCCACGAGGTCACCGCGGCCCACGTCTGGGCCGCCAACGGCTCCAACGAGGTCATCCAGCAGTTGCTCCAGACCTTCGGCGGGCCGGGCCGCACCGCCATCGGCTTCGAGCCGTCGTACTCCATGCACGGCCTGATCTCGCGCGGCACCGGCACCGGCTGGATCTCCGGGCCGCGCAACGACGACTTCACCATCGACGTCGAGGCGGCCGTGGCGGCCATCGGCGAGCAGCGGCCCGACGTGGTCTTCGTCTGCTCGCCCAACAACCCCACCGGCACCGCCGTCGCCGCCGAAACGGTTCTCGCGCTGTACGAGGCCGCGCAGGCCGCCCGCGCGGACACCGGCGGCGCGCTGGTCGTCGTGGACGAGGCGTACGGCGAGTTCAGCCACCGCCCCTCGCTGCTCCCGCTGATCGAGGGCCGCCCCAACCTGGTCGTCTCGCGCACCATGTCCAAGGCGTTCGGCGCCGCCGGGCTGCGCCTGGGCTACCTGGCCGCCGACCCGGCCGTGGTCGACGCCGTCCAGCTCGTCCGCCTGCCGTACCACCTCTCGTCCGTCACCCAGGCCACCGCGCTGGCCGCCCTGGAGCACACCGACACGCTCCTGAAGTACGTCGAAGAGCTCAAGGCGGAGCGCGACCGGCTGGTGGACGAGCTGCGCGCGGCCGGCTGCCAGGTGGTCGACTCCGACGCCAACTTCGTGCAGTTCGGCAGGTTCGACGACCAGCACGCGGCCTGGCAGGCCATCCTCGACCAGGGCGTCCTGGTCCGTGACAACGGCGTACCGGGCTGGCTGCGGGTCACCGCGGGAACCCCCGCCGAGAACGACGCGTTCCTCGACGCGGTCCGTGCAGTACTGAAGGAGAACCGATGAACCGCGTTGGGCGCGTGGAGCGCACCACGAAGGAGACCTCGGTGCTGGTCGAGATCGATCTCGACGGCACCGGCCAGGTGGACGTGTCGACAGGCGTCGGCTTCTACGACCACATGCTCGACCAGCTCGGCCGGCACGGCCTCTTCGACCTCAAGGTCAAGACCGACGGCGACCTGCACATCGACACCCACCACACCATCGAGGACACCGCCCTCGCGCTGGGTGCCGCCTTCAAGCAGGCCCTCGGCGACAAGGTCGGCATCTACCGCTTCGGCAACTGCACCGTCCCGCTGGACGAGTCGCTGGCCCAGGTGACCGTCGACCTCTCGGGCCGCCCCTACCTGGTGCACACCGAGCCGGAGAACATCGCGCCGATGATCGGCACGTACGACACGACGATGACCCGGCACATCCTGGAGTCCTTCGTCGCGCAGGCGCAGATCGCCCTGCACGTCCACGTCCCGTACGGGCGCAACGCCCACCACATCGTGGAGTGCCAGTTCAAGGCGCTGGCCCGCGCGCTGCGCTACGCCAGCGAGCGCGACCCGCGCGCCGCCGGCATCCTCCCGTCCACCAAGGGAGCGCTGTGAACGGCCTGTCCACCGTCTTCATCGTCCTCGGCCTCTTCCTGCTCGGCGGGCTCTACTCCTTCTGGAAGCAGGGGATGGGCAAGAGCGTGCTCGTCCTGCTGGGCATCGGCTCGGCCATGTGCCTGGTCGCCGGCATCCTCCGCCTGGAGGTCTGGAATTGAGTGCCGCACCCGCCAAGAAGGTCGTCGTCTTCGACTACGGCTTCGGCAACGTCCGCTCCGCCGAGCGCGCCCTCGCCCACGTCGGCGCGGACGTGGAGATCACCGGTGACTACGACAAGGCGATGAACGCCGACGGTCTGCTGGTCCCCGGCGTCGGCGCCTTCGCCGCCTGCATGAAGGGCCTGCGCGAGGCCCGCGGCGACTGGGTCATCGGCCGCCGGCTGTCCGGCGGACGTCCGGTCATGGGCATCTGCGTCGGTATGCAGATCCTCTTCTCCCGCGGCATCGAGCACGGCGTGGAGACCGAGGGCCTGGACGAGTGGCCTGGCACGGTCGGCCCGCTCAAGGCCGACGTCGTGCCGCACATGGGCTGGAACACCGTACGGGCACCGGAGGGCACGCGGCTCTTCGACGGCCTGCCCGCCGACGCCCGCTACTACTTCGTGCACTCCTACGCCGTACGCGAATGGGAGCTGGAAGTCGGCAATCCCAACATGCGCGCGCCCCAGGTCACCTGGGCCACGCACGGCGAGCCGTTCGTGGCCGCCGTCGAGAACGGCCCGCTGTGGGCCACCCAGTTCCACCCCGAGAAGTCCGGCGACGCCGGCGCCCAGCTGCTGTCCAACTGGACCAAGACCCTCTAGGACCCTCCGCGATGAGCAAGCTCGAACTCCTCCCCGCCGTCGACGTCCGCGACGGCCAGGCGGTCCGCCTCGTGCACGGCGAGTCCGGCTCCGAGACGTCCTACGGCGACCCGCTCCAGGCCGCGCTGGCCTGGCAGCGGTCCGGCGCCGAGTGGCTGCACCTGGTCGACCTCGACGCGGCGTTCGGCACCGGCGACAACCGCGCGCAGATCGCCGAGGTCGCCAAGAGCATGGACATCAAGGTCGAACTCTCCGGCGGCATCCGCGACGACGCCTCCCTGGAGGCCGCGCTGGCCACCGGCTGCAAGCGCGTCAACCTCGGTACGGCCGCGCTGGAGACCCCCGAGTGGGTCGCCAAGGTCATCGCCGAGCACGGCGACAAGATCGCGGTCGGCCTGGACGTCCGCGGCACCACGCTGCGCGGCCGCGGCTGGACCCGCGACGGCGGCGACCTCTACGAGACGCTGGCCCGCCTCGACTCCGAGGGCTGCGCCCGTTACGTCGTCACCGACATCAACAAGGACGGCACTCTCCAGGGCCCCAACCTGGAACTGCTGCGGGGCGTCTGCGCCGCGACCGACAAGCCGGTCGTCGCGTCCGGCGGCGTCTCCTCCCTTGACGACCTCCGCGCGATCGCCACCCTGGTACCGGAAGGCGTCGAAGGCGCCATCGTCGGCAAGGCGCTCTACGCCAAGGCGTTCACCCTGGAAGAGGCATTGGAGGCCGTGTCGTCATGACCATCGAGCGCGCGCAGACCGACAGTCCCTGGGAAGAGATCATCGGCTTCGCGCGCGCCGTGGCGGCCGGCGACCGCGTCCTGGTCGCCGGCACGATGCCACTGGTCGACGGCGTGCTGTACGGGGAGGGCGACCCGTACGAACAGACGAAGGTCGCCTTCTCCAACGCGCTGGTGGCCCTGGAGCCGTTCGGGCTCGGGGCCGGTTCGGTCGTCCGCACCCGGATGTACCTGACCCACGCGCGGGACGTGGACGAGGCGGCCCGCGCCCACAAGGAACTCTTCGACACCGTACGGCCCGCCGCGACCCTGGTCGTGGTCTCCGGCTTCGCCGACTCGCGCGTACTGGTCGAAGTCGAACTCGAAGCATTCAGAGAGGCCACGAGCACATGACCCTGGCGGTCCGAGTCATCCCCTGCCTGGACGTGGACAACGGCCGGGTCGTCAAGGGCGTCAACTTCAAGAACCTGCGGGACGCCGGCGACCCCGTCGAAATGGCCAAGGTCTACGGCCAGGAGGGCGCCGACGAGCTGACCTTCCTCGACATCACGGCCTCCTCCGGCAACCGCGAGACCACCTACGACGTGGTCCGCCGCACCGCCGAACAGGTCTTCATCCCCCTCACCGTCGGCGGCGGCGTCCGCACCCCCGAGGACGTCGACAAACTCCTGCGCGCCGGCGCGGACAAGGTCGGCGTCAACACCGCCGCCATCGCCCGCCCCGACCTGATCCGCGAGATCGCCGAACGCTTCGGCAGCCAGGTCCTGGTCCTGTCCGTCGACGCCCGCCGCACGGAGACCGGCTCCTTCGAGGTCACCACGCACGGCGGCCGCCGCGGCACCGGCATCGACGCCGTCGAGTGGGCCCACCGCGCCGCGGAACTGGGCGCCGGCGAGATCCTCCTGAACTCCATGGACGCCGACGGCACCAAGGACGGCTACGACACGGAGATGATCGCCGCCGTCCGCAAGCACGTCACGGTCCCCGTCATCGCCAGCGGCGGCGCGGGCCGCCTGGCGGACTTCCCGCCCGCGGTCGAGGCCGGTGCCGACGCGGTGCTGGCCGCGTCCGTCTTCCACTTCGGGGATCTGCGGATCGGTGAGGTGAAGGAGACGTTGCGGGGGGCTGGGCATCCGGTGCGGTGAGGGGCGTGGGGGTCGGCGCACCCTCGGTTCACCCCTGGTAGTGAGTCTGGTAGTGATCAAGGTGGCGCCGGGTCTAGCCTGCGCACATGCCTGGAATCACGATTGAGTTCACCGAGGAAGAGCTGGCCGAGCTGCGCGCCGAGGCCAAGGAGCAGGGCGTCGCGATCAAGCGGCTGGCGCACGGAATACTGACCGAGAGCGTGGTGCGGCGGCGGCAGAAGCAGCGGTTCGTCGAGGGAGCCACGAAGAAGGCGCTGGAGTACAAGGCCGAATTCGAACAGGTCTTCCCGGAAGGCCTGCGGTGATCCTCCACGCCGACGCCGGGTGGATCCTCAACGTACAGATCGAGGTCTCGCCCGAGAACACCCCCGTACGGGACTGGGGTGCTCTGTACTGCATGGCCCAGCGTCATCAGTACGAACGCTTCGCGGGAGAGGCGTACTACGAGGAAACGGCCACCCGGGCCGCCAGCTTCCTGCACACGGCGCTGCTCCTGCAGCCGTTCTCGGACTACAACGCCGCGATCGGGGCGGCCTGTGCCGAAACATACATGGCGGAGTCCGGTGAACCGGTTGCTCCGCCGCTGGGTGCGATGGCGCATCTGGTGCGCGAGTTGCGCAGCGGTGAAGCCGGTTTGCTGGAAACGGCACTGCGCCTGCGTGACTGGAAAGTGAAGTAGGACGTAACCAGGTGCGGCTCGCGCGGTGAGTGACCGCGCGGACCCCGGCGCGTAACGGGCCCATCGGGACAGCCGCTGACCGATTCTCCCGTGGTGCTTGTGTTCATGGACGGGGGCTCCCTACCGTTCTCGCGTTCGGATCCCGGATGCCCACCGGAAGGACGCCCCGCCATGATGTTCTCCCCGACCGGCCGTCACCGAGCACCCCGTCGCCGCAGCGGTGCGGGCCGATTACTCACCCGCGCCTCGACCGCGGCCGCCACCCTCGCGCTGCCGGTCGTCGGCGCGTCCGTCGCCTCCGCCGCGGACGGCGGGACGTACACCGTCGCCCCCGGTGACAGCCTCTCCGAGATCGCCGCGAAGCAGGGGGTCAAGGGGGGCTGGACGAAGTTGTACGCGAGCAACCGCTCGGCGGTCGGCGGTGATCCGGACCTGATCAAGGTCGGTACGAAACTGAAGCTGAGCGGTACGGCCGCGGCCCCGCAACGGCGCGCCTCCCGCGCCGCCGAGCGGCCCGCCGCGCGTGCCGCGGGCGGGGACGCCGTACGGCCCGTCAGAGCGGGCACGCTCACCGCCGGGTTCGGGGCCGGTGGCGGCCACTGGGCCAACGGGCACACCGGGCAGGACTTCGCCGTGCCCGTCGGCACCGCCGTCCGCGCCGCCCGCGGCGGGACCGTCGTGAAGGCGGGCTGGGGCGGCGCGTTCGGGTACGAGGTCGTCATCCGGCACCACAGCGGGTCGTACACGCAGTACGCGCATCTGTCGCAGATCCGGGTGCCGGTGGGCGCCACCGTCGGCGCCGGTGAGCGCATCGGGCGGTCCGGCGCCACCGGCAACGTCACCGGACCGCATCTGCACTTCGAGGTACGGTCGACGCCCGCCTACGGGTCGGCGGTGGACCCGATGGCCTGGCTGCGCCGGCACGGGGCGTTCGACTGAGGTGAAGGCTTGCGCTTCACCGCCTGCCCTTGCGGGCCGCCCGTACGTACTCGCGGTTCATCTTGGTGATGCTGAACAGCGGGATGCCCTTCGGACAGGCGGTGGCGCACTCCCCGGCGAGGGTGCAGCCGCCGAAGCCCTCGTCGTCCATGGTGGTGACCATGTCCAGCACCCGGGACTCGCGTTCGGGCGTGCCCTGCGGGAGGACGTTGAGGTGGTTGACCTTCGCCGAGGTGAACAGCATCGCCGAGCCGTTCGGGCAGGCCGCCACGCACGCGCCGCAGCCGATGCACTCGGCGTGCTCGAAGGCGAAGTCGGCGTCCGGCTTCGGTACGGGCGTGGCGTGCGCCTCGGGCGCTGCGCCCGTCGGCGCGGTGATGTAGCCGCCGGACTGGATGATCCGGTCGAACGCGGACCGGTCGACGACCAGGTCCCGTACGACGGGGAAGGCGGCCGCGCGCCACGGCTCGACGTCGATCGTGTCGCCGTCCCGGAAGGACCGCATGTGGAGCTGGCAACTGGTGGTGCGCTCCGGGCCGTGCGCCTCGCCGTTGATGACCAGGCTGCACGCGCCGCAGATGCCCTCGCGGCAGTCGTGGTCGAAGGCGACGGGATCGTCGCCCTTGAGGATGAGTTCCTCGTTGAGGGTGTCGAGCATCTCCAGGAAGGACATGTCGGGGGAGATGCCGTCCACGTCGTAGGTGGACATGCCGCCGTCGGCGTCGGCGTCGCGCTGCCGCCAGACGCGCAGGGTGAGCTTCATGCGTAGCTCCGCTGGGTGGGGTGGACGTACTCGAAGACCAGGTCTTCCTTGTGCAGGACGGGTGCGGCACCGGTGCCGGTGAACTCCCAGGCGGCCGCGTAGGAGAACGCCTCGTCGCGGCGCTCGGCCTCGCCGTCGGGGGTCTGCGACTCCTCGCGGAAGTGGCCGCCGCAGGACTCGGCGCGGTGCAGCGCGTCGAGGCACATCAGCTCGGCCAGTTCCAGGTAGTCGACGATGCGGTTGGCCTTCTCCAGGGACTGGTTGAGCTCTTCGCCGGTTCCGGGCACCTTGATCCGGCGCCAGAACTCCTCGCGGATCTGCGGGATGCGGTCGAGCGCCTTGCGCAGGCCGGTCTCCGTACGGGCCATGCCGCACAGTTCCCACATCAGTTCGCCCAGTTCGCGGTGGAAGGAGTCGGGGGTGCGGTCGCCGTCGACGGCCAGGAGGAGGTTGAGCTGGTCCTCCGTCTCGGCGAGGGCTTCCTGGACGGCGGGGTGGCCGGCGGTGACCTCGTCGTGGTGCGGGTTGCGGGCCAGGTAGTCGTTGATCGTGGACGGCAGCACGAAGTAGCCGTCGGCGAGGCCCTGCATGAGGGCGGACGCGCCGAGCCGGTTGGCGCCGTGGTCGGAGAAGTTGGCCTCCCCGACGGCGAACAGGCCGGGCACGGTGGTCTGGAGGTCGTAGTCGACCCACAGGCCGCCCATCGTGTAGTGCACGGCGGGGTAGATCCGCATCGGGACCTCGTACGGGTTCTCCGCGGTGATCCGCTCGTACATGTCGAAGAGGTTGCCGTACCTGTCCTCGACGGCCTTGCGGCCCATCCGGGCGATGGCGTCGGCGAAGTCCAGGTAGACGCCCTGGCCGCCGGGGCCGACGCCGCGTCCCTCGTCGCACACGTTCTTGGCGGCGCGGGAGGCGATGTCGCGGGGGACGAGGTTGCCGAAGGAGGGGTAGATCCGCTCCAGGTAGTAGTCGCGTTCCGCCTCGGGGATCTTGTGGGGCGGGCGGTCGTCCCCCTTGGTCTTCGGCACCCAGATGCGGCCGTCGTTGCGCAGCGACTCGCTCATCAGCGTCAGCTTGGACTGGTGGTCGCCGGTGCGCGGGATGCAGGTGGGGTGGATCTGGGTGAAGCAGGGGTTGGCGAAGTACGCGCCGCGCCGGTGGGCGCGCCAGATCGCGGTGGCGTTGGAGTTCATGGCGTTGGTCGACAGGTAGAAGACGTTGCCGTAGCCGCCGGTGGCGAGGACCACGGCGTCCGCGAAGTACGTGTCGATCCGGCCGGTGATCAGGTCGCGGGCCACGATGCCGCGGGCCCGGCCGTCGACGACGATCAGGTCCAGCATCTCCGTACGCGGGTGCATCTCGACGTTTCCGGCGGCGATCTGCCGGGAGAGCGCCTGGTAGGCGCCGAGCAGGAGCTGCTGGCCGGTCTGGCCGCGGGCGTAGAACGTACGGGAGACCTGGACACCGCCGAAGGAGCGGGTGTCGAGCAGGCCGCCGTACTCCCGCGCGAAGGGCACGCCCTGGGCCACGCACTGGTCGATGATCTCCACGGAGATCTGCGCCAGGCGGTGCACATTGGACTCGCGGGCCCGGAAGTCGCCGCCCTTGACGGTGTCGTAGAACAGGCGGTGCACGGAGTCGCCGTCGTTGCGGTAGTTCTTCGCGGCGTTGATGCCGCCCTGCGCGGCGATCGAGTGGGCGCGGCGCGGCGAGTCCTGGTAGCAGAACTGGACCACGTGGTAGCCCTGTTCGGCGAGGGTGGCGCCTGCCGAGCCGCCCGCGAGGCCGGTGCCGACGACGATGACGGTGTGCTTGCGGCGGTTGGCCGGGTTGACCAGCTTGGCCTGGAAGCGGCGGGTGTCCCAGCGGTCGGCGACCGGGCCCTCGGGCGCCTTGGTGTCGGCGACCGGCTCCCCGGTCCGGTAATCGGTGTACGTGGTCATGGTCAGCTCACTGCTCCGGTCACGACGGCCACCGGTACGGCGACGAAACCCGCCGTCAGCACCAGGGCGAGGAGGTTGGCGACGGTCTTGAGCACCCGGTCGCGGGCGGCGCTGCCGACGCCCAGCGTCTGCGCGGCGCTCCAGAACCCGTGCCGTACGTGCAGGCCGAGGGCGAGCATCGCCACGATGTAGAGCGTGGTGACGGGCCAGCGGTCGAAGGAGGCGATCAGGTTCTGGTACGGGTGTCCGGCCTCGGCCCGCGGGTTCACCGTCAGCGTCGTCAGGTCCAGGATGTGCCAGACGATGAACAGGGCGAGGATGACGCCGCCCCAGCGCATGGTGCGGGTGGCGTAGCTCTGCCGCGGCTTCTTGTGCACGTACGTGCTCGGTCGCGCCCTGATGTCGCGGCGGCTGAGCTGGAAGGCGGCCACGCCGTGCGTCACGACGGCGGCCAGCAGCACCACCCGGGCGATCCACAGGAACCACTCGTGGTGCAGGAAGGGTTCGCCGACGGTCCGCAGCCAGTGCGCGTAGCCGTTGAGCTCGTCGGGCCCGAAGAAAATCTTGAGGTTGCTCAGCATGTGCGCGACAAGGTACAGCAGCATCACCATGCCGCTGACCGCCATCGCGGTCTTCTTGCCGACGGTCGAGCGCCACAGTAGGCCCGCGAAGGACGGCCGTCGTTCCGTCCGGGTGTCCAGTGCCATGAGTCCCGACGGTAAGGACCGGTCGGCCCATCAGTCCAAGACATGGTCCGGCTCATCTCCATAGGCTCTCTCTATCGCCGCCTATCATCGGCCGTATGCAGCCGCAGCAGCTCCGCTACTTCGTGGCGGTCGCCGACACCCGCCACTTCACCCGCGCCGCCGAGCGCGAGCACGTCGCTCAGCCCTCTCTCTCGCAGCAGATCAAGGCCCTGGAGCGGGAACTGGGCGCCGATCTGTTCCACCGGGCGCGCGGCCACATCACCCTCACCGACGCGGGCCGCACCCTGCTGCCGCTGGCCCGGCGCATCCTCGCCGACACCGAGACCGCCCGGCGCGAGGTGCAGGAGGTCGCGCAGCTCAGGCGCGGCCGGCTGCGGCTCGGCGCGCCGCCCAGCCTGTGCGCGAGCCTGGTCCCGGACGTGCTGAGCGTCTTCCACACCGCCTATCCGGGCGTGGAACTGGTCGTCCACGAGGACGGTTCGCAGGATCTCGTCCGGGTCCTGGCGGCCGGCGAGCTGGACCTCGCCCTCATCATCACGCCCCTGCCGGAACAGGCCCCGGCGCTGGCCACCGCCGAACTGCTGCGCGAGGAACTGGTCGTGGTCTCCGCGCCGGACCGCCCGGCCCCGGTGGGCGGCCGCCGCCGGATGCGCGTCGAGGATCTGCGGGACCGGCCGCTGGCGATGTTCCGGCGCGGCTACGACCTGCGGGAATTCACCACGGCAGCGTGCCGGGCGGCCGGCTTCGAGCCGGTCTTCACCGTGGAGGGCGGCGAGATGGACGCGGTACTGGGCTTCGTACGGGCCGGGCTGGGCGTCGCGGTCGTGCCCAGCATGGTCGCCGAACGCTCGGGGCTGCACGTCACCCGCTTCGCGACGCCGGGCATGCACCGGGTGATCTCGGTGGCACACCGGGGGGACGTCTCACCGCCGCGGGCCGCCCGGGAACTGCGGCGCATCCTGCTGACGCAGTTGGGGCTGGCGCGGCCGGGCGGCTGACGTGCCACGACGTGTCATGGCGCGCCGCCGGCCCCGCCGGGGCCCGGGCGCAGAGCGCTTTTCAGCCATGCGGCCGAGAAAATACGCGCCCCCACCCGGGGTGCTGCCCAGGTGGCAGGGGGCGCGAACCGGCGCGCGGCACAGTGGTCCCAGCGAGAACAGGCTGTTTCCGGGCACAATCCAGGGCGACCATTGCCCTTTCTACGTTTGCGGCGGTAAAAAAGCTGCACTTGCCGAACAACGGCACAGCAATGGGCGCCACGGGGGAAAGGCACAGGACAGCCGATGTTGCTGGAAGAGGTTTACGCGGGCGCGCCGACCGTCAAATCGGGGCGGCATCTCACCACGGTCAACGAATTCACCGACCAGTCACCCGCACTCCGCCCGGAAGTACTCGCGGAGGCGACCAGCCGACTGATCGAACTGGGCAGTTTCGAGACCGGGAAGATCCTGGTCGAGGAGGACAAGGGCGCGATTCTCGGCAGCGCGGTGTCGCTGGCCGTCGGACTGCCGCTCGCCGTCGCCCGCTGGTACACCTACGACCTGAGCGGGCACGGCATCTCGGTGCCCCTGGACAGCGAGTACTTCGCGGGCACGCTCTACGTCAACGGTGTCGAGCCGGGCGACCGGGTGACGATCGTCGACGACACCATCAGCACCGGCGGCACCCTGATCGCCCTGATCGAGGCCGTCCGGGCGGCCGGTGCCCGGGTGGAGGAAGTTCTGGTGGCGGTGGAGAAACCGGAGAACGGCGGCCGGCAGCGGGTCGCCGAGCGCTTCGGCGTCGAGGTCCGCTCGGTCATCCGCATCGCGGTCGACCCGGAGTCCGGACGCGTGGCCGTCCTGGGCTGAACACCGCACGGAGGACGCCGCACGGAGGACGCCGCGCGGGGCAGCCGCCGTACGCCCGTGCGCCGCGCGTCCCCGCTTTCCGCACGTATGCCGGAACACCACCGTTCACACCCGCCCGAGGAGTTTCGTGTGAGCACGACCAGCCCCGGCGCCGAGACCGGCCGCACGCCGCTGTACGAACTACGCCACATCGCCGAGCCCGGAGCCGCCCGCATATTCGCCAAATGTGAATTCCGTAATCCCACCGGAAGTCACAAGGACCGGGTCTTCTCCTACATGATCGATGAACTGGAGCGGGCCGGGACGATCAGCCCCGGAATGACCTTGGTCGAATGTTCGACCGGAAATGGCGGCGCCGCCCTCTCCCGGGTCGGCGCCCAACGCGGATACCGCATTGTCATCATCATGCCGGAAGGCATGACCGAAGAACGCAGGAAACAGATCGCGTCCTGGGGCGGGACGGTCGTGGAGACCTCCGCCGACGGCTTCCTGCTGGAGGGCGAGGAGACCGCCCGGCGGTACGTGGCCGAACATCTCGGCAGCCACTTCCTCGACCAGTCCACCAACCAGCTCAACTGGCGCGCCTGGCGCTCCTGCGGCCGCGAACTCGTCGCCGACCTGCGCGCGGCGGGCGGGACTCCCGGCCACTTCGTCTGCTCCGTCGGCACCGGCGGCACCTTCACCGGCATCGCCGACGTCCTCAAGAGCACGTACCCCGCCCTGCGGACCCGGGCCGTCGAGGTGGACCGCTCGGCCGCCCTGTACGCCAAGCGCCACGGCCTGCCCTTCGAGCACCACAGCCACAACCTGATGGGCCTGGGACCGGGCAAGGTACCGGCCAACCTGCGCGAGGAACTCGTCGACGAGGTCGAACTGATCACCGGCGACGACGGCTGGAACACCATGAAACGCCTCATCTCCGAGGAAGGGCTGCCCGTCGGGCCCACCGCGGGCGGCAACATCTTCGCCGCCCAGCGGCTGGCCAGGACCCTGCCGCCCGAAGAGATCGTGCTCACCGTGCTGTTCGACTCCGCCTGGAAGTACCTCAGCATCTGGGACGGCCGCTACGAGCAGTACGGGGCGGGGACGGACTCATGAGCGCCGAGCAGCTCTCCACGGCGGAACCGGACCTCGCGGCGCGCCTGGCCGCCGTCACCGCCCGGCTGGACCTGGCCTGTACGCGGGCCGGGGTGCCGCCCCGGGACGTACGGTTCGTCGCCGTCAGCAAGTTCCACGGCGCGCCCGCGATCGCCGCTGCTCTGGAGGCCGGGCACCGGCACTTCGGCGAGAGCCGGGTGCAGGAGGCGCAGGGCAAGTGGCCGCCGCTGCGCGAGCGCCACCCCGGCACCCTGCTCCACCTCATCGGCCCGTTGCAGACCAACAAGGCCGCGGCGGCCGTCCGCGCGTTCGACGTGCTGCACAGTGTGGACCGGCCGCGCCTGGCCGCGGCCCTGGCCGCCGCCATGGACCGCACCGGGCGCCGCCCGGACTGCTTCGTCCAGGTCAACACCGGCGGTGAACCGCACAAGAGCGGCGTGCCCGTAGCCGAGGCGGACGCGTTCGTCACGGAGTGCGTGGACACCTACGGCCTGCCCGTCGTCGGCCTGATGTGCATCCCGCCCTACGGGAGCGACCCCCGCCCGCACTTCAGGACGCTGCGCGCGCTGGCGGCCGCGTCGGGCCTGCGGCAGCTCAGCATGGGGATGAGCGCCGACTTCGAGACCGCGGTGGCCGAGGGCGCGACCACGGTGCGGGTCGGCGAGGCGGTCTTCGGGCCGCGCCCGCGGTACTGAGGAGGTGCCGTGACCGCGCTGTTCGTCTTCAGCCTGTTCTCCGCCCTGGTGGACGTCTTCGCCTCCGAACGCCTGCAGCACGTGGACCCGGGGAGCGTGGCCGCGGTCGCCTTCACCCTGACCGGGGCGTTCTTCTGCCTGCTCACCGCCGTCCGGCTGCGCCCGGCCCGGCTGCTGGCCGTCGTCCGGGCGCACGCCGTCGACCTCCTCGTCCTCAACATCACCACCGCCGTGACCTGGCTGACGCTCCTGTACGCCCTCAAGCTCATGGAGCCGGCCGTCACCAACGTCGTGTCCATCGCCATCGGCCCCGCCTTCACCGTCCTCCTCCAGGCCCTGTGGTGGAAGCGGGACCGCGTCCTGCCCGGCGAGCTGCTGTCCGCGATCGGCATCCTGCTCACCCTGGCCGGGCTGGTCTGGGCGTCGCTGGACGGCCGCAGCGGCGTCGGCGACCGGGCCGCCCTGGCCATGACGCTGGGCCTGTGCGCCGCGGTCGCCTCCGGCGCCGGCGGGGCCGCCAACGTCGTCTTCTCCGCCCGCCTGGGCGCGGCCGGGGTGGACGTACCGACCGTCATGGGGCTGCGGTTCGGCCTGGTGGCGGCGGTCGGCTGGACGCTGGCGTCCTTCTCCGGGGCCGAGCAACTGGGCCGGGCGCTGGTGCCCGGCGCGGTGGTGGCCGTCATCGGCGTCTCGATCCCCGCCTATCTGGTGCAGATCGGGGTGCGGAAGGTGACGCCGATGACCGCCTCCATGATCTGCGCGCTCGCCCCCGCCATGACCCTCCTCGTCCAGCTGGCCGACTCCCGGCTGACGTTCTCGGTGCCGTCGACCCTCGGCATCGCCGTGATCACCGTCTTCATCGCGATCGGGCTGCTGGCCCGCCGGGGCGCGCCCCCGGCCGCGGTGGCGCAGGAAAGCAGGACCCATGCAGTGTCTGATCGTTGACGCCTACTCCACCGGCCGCTTCCTGCCCGCCGCCCTCGCCGGACACGGCGTCAAGTGCGTCCACGTGCAGAGCACCCCGGCCCTTCCCGCCCACCTCCTGCGGACCTTCCCGCAGGGCGCCTTCACCGAATGCCTGGTGCACGACGGCGACCTGGAGGCGCTGCTGGACGCGGTGCGCCCGGCCGCCCCCGCCTTCGTCCTGCCCGGCAACGAGAGCGGCGTCGACCTCGCCGACACCCTCGCCCGCCGCCTCGGCCTGCCCGGCAACGCCCCGGACGAGCGGCGGGTACGGCGTGACAAGTACGACATGGCGATGGCCGTCCGGGCCCACGGGCTGCGCGCCCCCGACACCCTGCGCACCTCCCGCTTCGACACCGCCCTCGGCTGGGCACGGGCCCACGGCCGCTGGCCGCTGGTCGTCAAGCCCGCCGACAGCGCGGGCACCGACAACGTCTTCTTCTGCGCCGACCCGGTCGAACTGTGCACCTCCTTCGGCCACATCCTCAGCTCGTCCAACATCCAGGGCAACCGCAACAGGACCGTCGTCCTCCAGGAACACCTGACGGGCACCGAGTACTTCGCCAACACCGTCAGTGCCGACGGCCGCCACCACATCGCCGAGATCTGGCGCTACCACAAGCGGCGCGGCCGCAGCGGGGCGGCGATCTACGACTACGAGGAGCCGCTGACCGCGCACGACCCCGCTGCCGCCGCCCTCGCCCCGTACCTGCTGGGCGTCCTGGACGCGCTCGGCGTGCGGTGGGGGCCCGCACACTCGGAGGTCATGCTGACCGACGAGGGGCCCGTCCTGATCGAGACCGGCGCCCGGCTGGCCGGCAGCATCCTGCCGCACGTGGTCAGCCGCTGCTTCGGCACCAACCACGTGGAACTGACCGCCCTGGCCGGCAGCGACCCGGCGGCCTTCGCCGCCCGCACCGCCGTCCCGGCCGAGCCGCGCACCGGACTGCGCTACGTCTCGCTGATCTCCCCGTTCGCGGGGCGGCTGACGTCCCTGGACGGCTTCGAGCGGCTGCGCGAGCTGCCGTCGTACGCCGACCACCACCTCGGCGTCCGGGCCGGCGACTTCCTCAGCCCCACGGTGGACTCGGCGACGTCACCCGGCGTCTGCTACCTCCTGCACGAGGACGAGCGGCAGATAGAGACCGACTACCGGCGGCTGCGCGCGCTGGAACTCCAGGAGACGGGCGGGCTCTACGAGGTCGACAGGGAACGGTGAACGCGGTGCCCGGGGGCCGTCGGAGCGGCCCCCGGGCCCGCCTGCCTACAGGCCGAGCCCGGCCTCCAGAACCTTGGCCACCGCGTCCTTGTCCCCGTCCAACTGCACATCGGCCACCGTCTGCCGTCCGAACGTGAACAGCAGCAGCTCGCCCGGCTCACCGGTGGCCGTGACGACCGGCGTGCCCCGGTGGGCCACCGCGGTCCGGCCGTCCGGCCGCCGCAGCACCAGCCCCACCGGCGACTTGCGCCCCAGCAGCCGCGCCATCTTCTCCAGGCGGGACCACAGGGCGTCCGAGAAGACCGGGTCCAGCTCACGCGGCGTCCAGTCGGGCCGCGCCCGCCGTACGTCCTCGGAGTGGATGAAGAACTCGACCGTGTTGGACGCCTCGTCGAGCTGCTTGAGCGAGAACGGCGACAGCTTGGGCGGACCGGTCCTGATCAGTTGCAGCAACTCCTCGAACGGCTTGGCGGCGAACTCCCGCTGCACCCGCTCCAGGCGGCTCGCCAGCGGTTTGAGGACCAGGCCGCCGGCGGCGTCCGCACGCCGCTCGCGCACCACGACGTGTGCGGCGAGGTCCCGTGCGGTCCAGCCCTCGCACAGCGTCGGCGCCTCGGGCCCGGCGCTCTCCAACAGGTCGGCAAGCAGCAGCCGTTCGCGCTTCGCATGGGTCGACATACGCCCACCCTACGACCGGGGCGCGGCGGGTGCCACGGCGCCGCGCTCCGGACACGGCGCCGGGTTTGTCCGGATGCGCGGCCGGACACCGGCCCACCGTACGGTGCCGGCCCCGCGTCCCGGCCGTACGGCGTCAGCCCCGCAGCAGCAGGACGACCGTGACCAGCAGCCCGGCGGCGAAGATCGCGAACAGCACCGCCGACGCGACCTTCGCCGTGCGGTCGGCGTCCGGAGGCGGCGGTTGGCGGGTCATGGAGGCAGGATGCCGTACGCCACCCGCACCGCGCGCCGCCGGCGCACGGCACAATGGACGTATGAGCAGCCGCGTCCTGAACTCCCAGCTCGACCCGGCCGTCGCCGCCCGCCTCAAGCGCGACGCCGACGGTCTGGTCCCCGCCATCGCCCAGCAGTACGACACCGGCGAGGTGCTGATGCTCGGCTGGATGGACGACGAGGCGCTGCACCGCACCCTCACCACCGGCCGCTGCACGTACTGGAGCCGCAGCCGCCAGGAATACTGGGTCAAGGGCGACACTTCCGGCCACGTCCAGCACGTGAAGTCCGTCGCCCTGGACTGCGACGCGGACACGGTCTTGGTCAAGGTCGACCAGGTCGGCGCGGCCTGTCACACCGGAGCCCGTACCTGCTTCGATGAGGATGTGCTCACCGAAGGGCAGTAGGCTCCGCGCCATGACCTCGGGAACCACCGGCACCGCCACGCCAGACCTGGAGAACTTCCGTACGCTCGCCAAGGACCGGCGGGTCATCCCCGTCACCCGGCGCCTGCTCGCCGACGGCGACACCCCGGTGGGCCTCTACCGCAAACTGGCCGCCGAACGTCCGGGCACCTTCCTGCTCGAATCGGCCGAGAACGGCCGCACCTGGTCCCGGTATTCCTTCATCGGCGTCCGCAGCGCCGCCACCCTGACCGTGCGCGACGGGCAGGCCCACTGGCTGGGCACCCCGCCGGTCGGCATGCCCGCCGGCGGCGACCCGCTCGCCGCGCTCCGCACCACCGTCGAGGCGCTGCACACCCCGCGCGACCTGATCGAGGGCCAGGGCCTGCCGCCCTTCACCGGCGGCATGGTCGGCTACCTCGGCTACGACATCGTGCGCCGGCTGGAGAAGATCGGCGACAGCACCGCGGACGACCTCGGCCTGCCCGAGCTGACCATGCTGCTCACCTCCGACCTGGCCGTACTGGACCACTGGAACGGCACGGTCCTGCTGATCGCCAACGCCATCAACCACAACGACCTGGACACCGGCGTGGACGAGGCGTACGCGGACGCCGTGGCCCGGCTGGACGCGATGGCCTACGACCTGGCCCGCCCGGCCCCCGCGAGCGCCGCGGCCCTGCCGCCCTCCGAACTGCCCCCGTACACCGCGCAGTGGGGCGGCCCCGCCTACCAGGAGGCGGTCGAGAACGTGAAGGAGCGCATCCGCGCGGGCGACGCCTTCCAGGTCGTGCCCTCGCAGCGCTTCGAAACCGCCTGCACCGCCTCCGCGTTGGACGTCTACCGGGTGCTGCGGGCCACCAACCCCAGCCCGTACATGTACCTGCTCCGCTTCGAGGACGGCATCGACATCGTCGGCTCCAGCCCCGAGGCGCTGGTCAAGGTCGAGAACGGGCAGGCCACGCTGCACCCCATCGCGGGCACCCGGCCGCGCGGCGCGACCGTCCCCGAGGACCAGGCCCTCGCCGACGAGCTGATGGCCGACCCCAAGGAACGCGCCGAGCACCTGATGCTCGTCGACCTCGGCCGCAACGACCTGGGCCGGGTCTGCGAGCCCGGCAGCGTCGAGGTCGTCGACTTCATGTCCGTCGAGCGCTACAGCCATGTCATGCACATCGTCTCCACCGTGACCGGGCGGCTGGCGCCCGGCCGTACCGCCTTCGACGTGCTCACCGCCTGCTTCCCCGCGGGCACCCTCTCCGGCGCCCCCAAGCCGCGCGCGATGCAGATCATCGAGGAGCTGGAGCCGACCCGGCGCGGCCTGTACGGCGGCTGCGTCGGCTACCTGGACTTCGCCGGCGACTCCGACACCGCCATCGCGATCCGTACCGCGCTGCTGCGGGACGGCACCGCGTACGTCCAGGCCGGCGCGGGCGTCGTCGCGGACTCCGACCCGGTGGCGGAGGACACGGAGTGCCGCAACAAGGCGGCCGCCGTGCTGCGGGCCGTGCACACGGCCAACGGACTGGGGGCCTGAGCGGGGTCATGGGCAGGGGTCTTCGGACCGGTGCCTGAGCAGGGCCCGCACGGGGTGGGGGGACCGCGCGGAGGAAGCGGGCGCGCCGCCTCCGTACAGTGGTGGGTGTGACTGCCGTAGACCCTTCCCGTACCGGCGCGACAGTGTCCTCGTCGTCCTTGTCGTCCTCGCCGCCCAAGCCCGCACGCAGCGGCAGGAGCCTGGCCCTCGCGCTGATCGCCGGCGCGGCCGGCGCCGCCGTCGTGCTGCTGGCCTCCGGCCGCACCTGGGCGAAGGCCACCGCCGTCGTCGCCCAGGGACAACTGCCGCAGACCGCGTCGGGGCAGGACGTCACGGGCGTGCCCGGGGCGCTCGCCATCGTCGGGCTCGCCGCCCTGGTCGCCCTCTTCGCCGTCCGCGGCGCGGGCCGGACGGCGGTCGCCGTGCTGCTCGCCCTCAGCGGCCTGGGCACCGTCGTCGGCGCGTACCTCGGTATCTCCGACACCGCCGCGCTCCGCGAGAAGGCGGCCACCGCGACCGGACTGTCCGACGCCGGCGTGCAGGACGTCTCGCACACCTTCTGGCCCTGGGTGGCGGTCGCCGGCGGCCTCCTGCTGCTGGTCGCGGGGGTGCTGGCGCTGCTGTACGGGCGCCACTGGCCCGCGATGTCCGCGCGCTACGAGCGCGCCGGCGCGGCTCCCCGCGGCCCGCGCCGCTCCGCCGCCGCCGACCCGGACCGCCCGGAAGAGATGTGGAAGTCCCTGGACCGGGGCGAGGACCCGACCCGGTAGTGGCCGCACCCCGGCCATCGGGGACAATGGACCGCGAGGGATCACCGCGCCCCGACTCAGGCGCGAAAAAGCTACGAGGAGCACTCATGTCGAGCAGTGGCCACGGACACACTCCCGCCGCCTGGACCGGCGTCATCATCTCGTTCATCGGCTTCTGCGTCGCCGGCGCCTTCATCGTGCTGGCGAACGTGCCCGGCTTCTGGGCGGGCATGGTCCTGATCGGCCTCGGTGCCGTCGTGGGCGGTGTGATGCGCCTGGCCGGGATGGGCCAGGGCGGCAAGAAGGGCTCGACCGCCCACGGTCAGGCCAGGGTCCGGCCCCAGGAGGGCTGAGTCCCCGCCGGGCCTGGCCCGGCGACAGCGGATCCTGCGACGGCGCGGCCTCGTGGCCCGTACGGAGAGGTGCCCCGGTGGCGCCACCCGTGCGGCGGCCCGGGACCGCGCCGTTCGCCTGTCCGGCGGCGTCGGGGCGGTCGGGACGGTCTGGACGGTCGCCCGTACGGCGGCCGCCGCGCTGCGTCCCCGCCGGTACGGCCGCACAATCGCCACGTGAGTGAACCCGTGGCACCGGCCGGCGGGCCGGGCTCCGTGTCTTGGCCCGGCCGTCCGGGGCCTGCGCACCTGGAAGCCGCCCGCCAGGGCTCCGCCCGCCCGCACGGGCGGCGTGGCCCCGTCCGGCGGCTGGCTGCGCCGCTCGGCGCCATGGCGGCCGTCGTCGCCTCCTTCGCCTTCGTGGGGCTCGTCGACCCCAACGAGCCCGGTCATTACCCGGCCTGCCCCCTCCTCGCCCTCACCGGCATCTTTTGCCCGGCCTGCGGCGGACTGCGCAGCGCGCACGCCGTCGCGCACGGCGACTTCGCCACGGCCGCCGGCGCCAACGTGCTGGCAGTCGCCGGTTACGCGGCTTTCGTGCTCTTCTGGGCGGCCTGGACCGTACGGGCGGCACGCGGGCTCCCGACGGCGGGCCCACGGCCCGGAGCGGCGCACTGGTGGGCGCTGGCCGGGCTGCTCCTCGTCTTCACAGTCGTACGGAATCTTCCGGTGGGGGAGGGGCTGACTCCCTGACGGACCGGGGCCGCCCGGGGGCCGGGGCGGGGTGGGCAGGAGGGTTCCCCTCCGTTTCCGTACCGCCTCCGGACGCGGTACGGGAAGCCCGGCACGGCATCTGGATCAAGGTCGCGAGATCCTTGCCTCGCAGCGCCGAAAGCTCGCCCGACCTGCTGTTTTCCCGTCCGCGGTGAGGCGCCTCCGTCCACCTGGTGGGACTGCCGTCAACCGGATGTGAGACCTTTGCCCCTCGCCGGATACCATCGGAGAGCCTGACGGGGTGACACTGGCCCGGAGGGCGACTGTCACCCTCCACCGCTCAAGAAGGAGGCCGCTCGCGTGAGTGTGCTCGACGAGATCATCGAGGGAGTCCGCGCCGACCTTGCCGAGCGGCAGGCGCGCGTCGGCCTCGACGAGCTCAAGGAGCGGGCCCTCAAGGCGCGCCCGGCCAAGGACGGAGTGGCGGCCCTCAAGGGCGACAGCGTCACGGTGATCTGCGAGGTCAAGCGCTCCAGCCCGTCCAAGGGCGCGCTCGCCGCCATCGCCGACCCGGCCGGCCTCGCCGCCGACTACGAGGCGGGCGGCGCGGCGGTCATCTCCGTACTGACGGAGCAGCGGAAGTTCGGCGGTTCGCTCGCCGACCTGGAGGCCGTACGGGCCCGGGTCGACATCCCCGTCCTGCGCAAGGACTTCATCGTCACCGCCTACCAGTTGTGGGAGGCCCGTGCATACGGCGCCGACCTGGCGCTGCTGATCGTCGCCGCGCTGGAGCAGGAGGCGCTGGTCTCGCTGATCGAGCGCGCCGAGTCGATCGGTCTGACGCCGCTGGTCGAGGCGCACGACGAGGAAGAGGCCCAGCGGGCCGTGGACGCCGGTGCGCGGATCATCGGGGTCAACGCCCGCAACCTGAAGACCCTTGAGGTCGACCGCGGGAACTTCGCGCGGATCGCGCCGGAGATCCCGGACCACATCGTCAAGATCGCCGAGTCGGGTGTGCGCGGGCCGCACGACCTGATCGCCTACGCCAACGAGGGCGCCGACGCCGTACTGGTGGGCGAGTCGCTGGTCACCGGCAAGGACCCGAAGACCGCCGTCGCCGACCTGGTCGCGGCCGGCTCTCACCCAGCCATCCGGCACGGACGGGGCTGACACCCACCGTGGCCACCGCCCGCCTCCACCGCCCCGGCCCGGGAACCCTCCCGGGACCGGCCGGCGTGCTCGCCGCGGCCGGTGCCGCGCGCGATCCGCACGCGGCGCTGGGGCGCGGGTGCCGGCCGCGAGGCTGCCGGGCGCCGGCCCGCCGGGTGCGCGGGCGGCGCGTCAGGTATCACATCGGCGCGGAGCCGGGCCAGATCAACGGCAGGCGATGGCGTCGTAACGGCGCGCTGTAGCCGCTCGTTGCCGGGCGTGGGTGATTGGTCCCTCTATGGGGGTCTCGTCCCCGGCGCCCGCTCGTTCGCGCCATGTCGCCCTTCGGTCTGTGTGCCGTATTGCCCGTCCCGCTGCTCCCTGCCTGCCCGGCGGGCTGTCCCGGACGGGCCGTGTGCCCGCAGACCGTGGCGTGCGCAGCGTTCCCGCGGTCCCGTCTCCGCCTTTCCGCCTCCACCTCGTGTCCGTGCGCCGTTCCGCGACGCCGCGCGCGAGAGAGCGCATCGGGCGCGGGCGCGCCGCATACCGTGATGCCCGCATATCCATACTTCCGGGGCAGTTGCCCCGATCAAGGAGTACGACGGATGTCTTCTGACTTCTTCATCCCGGACCCGGAGGGCCAGGTCCCGAACGCCGGGGGCTACTTCGGTGACTTCGGCGGCAAGTTCATCCCCGAGGCGCTGGTCGCCGCGGTGGACGAGGTGGCCGCCGAGTACGAGAAGGCCAAGGCCGACCCGGCCTTCGCCGCCGAGCTGAACGACCTCATGGTCAATTACACCGGGCGGCCCAGCGCCCTGACCGAGGTGCCGCGGTTCGCCGAGCACGCCGGCGGCGCCCGGATCTTCCTCAAGCGCGAGGACCTGAACCACACCGGCTCGCACAAGATCAACAACGTGCTGGGCCAGGCGCTGCTCACCCGGCGCATGGGCAAGACCCGCGTCATCGCCGAGACCGGCGCCGGCCAGCACGGCGTGGCCACCGCCACCGCCTGCGCCCTCTTCGGCCTCGAATGCACCATCTACATGGGGGAGATCGACACCGAGCGGCAGGCCCTGAACGTCGCCCGGATGCGGATGCTCGGCGCCGAGGTCATCGCCGTGAAGTCCGGCAGCCGCACCCTCAAGGACGCCATCAACGAGGCGTTCCGGGACTGGGTCGCCAACGTCGACCGCACCCACTACCTCTTCGGCACGGTCGCCGGGCCGCACCCCTTCCCGGCCCTGGTCCGCGACTTCCACCGGGTCATCGGCGTCGAGGCCCGCCGCCAGATCCTGGAGCGCGCAGGGCGCCTCCCGGACGCCGCGGTGGCCTGCGTCGGCGGCGGCTCCAACGCCATCGGCCTGTTCCACGCGTTCCTCCAGGACGCCTCCGTACGCCTCGTCGGCTGCGAACCGGGCGGTCACGGCGTCGAGACCGGCGAGCACGCCGCCACCCTCACCGAGGGCACCCCCGGCATCCTGCACGGCTCCCGCTCCTACGTCCTCCAGGACGAGGACGGACAGATCACCGAGCCGTACTCGATCTCCGCCGGGCTGGACTACCCGGGCATCGGCCCGGAGCACTCCTACCTGAAGGACTCCGGACGCGGCGAATACCGCGCCGTCACCGACGACGCGGCCATGCAGGCACTGCGGCTGCTGTCGCAGACCGAGGGCGTCATCCCGGCCATCGAGAGCGCCCACGCGCTGGCGGGCGCCCTGGAGATCGGCCGTGACCTGGGCACGGACGGGCTGATCCTGGTCAACCTGTCCGGGCGCGGCGACAAGGACATGGACACCGCGGCCCGCTACTTCGGGCTGTACGGGGCGCCCGCCGACGACACGGTGGAGGCCGATGACACCGACGCCACCGACACCGCGCTCGGCGCGCACGACGAGGGGAGCAAGTGATGGCGGGCAACGTCGGGCTGCTCAGCAGCACCCTGGCCGCGGCCAAGGAGGAGAACCGGGCCGCCCTGGTCGGCTACCTGCCGGCCGGCTTCCCGACCGTGGACGGCGGGGTACGGGCCGTCACCGCGATGATCGAGGGCGGCTGCGACGTGGTCGAGGTCGGGCTGCCGCACAGCGACCCGGTCCTGGACGGCCCGGTCATCCAGACCGCCGACGACATCGCGCTGCGCGGCGGCGTCAAGATCAAGGACGTCATCCGCACGGTCGGCGAGGCGCACGCGGCGACCGGCGCGCCGGTGCTGTGCATGACGTACTGGAACCCGGTGGACGCGTACGGCGTCGAGCGCTTCGCCGCCGACCTAGCCGCCGTGGGCGGGGCCGGCTGCATCCTGCCCGACCTGCCGGTCGAGGAGTCCGGGGTATGGCGCGCGGCAGCCGAACAGCACGGCCTGGCCACCGTGTTCGTGGTCGCGCCGAGCAGCCGGGACGAACGCCTCGCGAAGATCACCGAGGCGGGCAGCGGCTTCGTGTACGCGGCCTCGCTGATGGGGGTCACCGGCACCCGTGAGTCGGTCGGCCGCGAGGCGCAGGGGCTGGTCGGGCGCACCCGGGCCACCACCGACCTGCCGGTCTGCGTCGGCCTCGGCGTCTCCAACGCCGAACAGGCCGCGGAGGTGGCGCAGTTCGCGGACGGGGTCATCGTCGGGACGGCCTTCGTCAAGCGGCTGCTGGACGCCGGGGACGACCTGGAGGCCGGCCTCGCGGGCGTCCGCGCACTCGCCGGTGACCTGGCGGCGGGCGTACGCAAGCGCGGGTGACGCCGGGCGGCGTGCGGTCGCACGTCTGAGTGGGCGTCGGCGGATGTCCGGGCCGGTGCCCGGCGAGGCTGTCCCTCGTTAGGACGAAGAACGCGGCGGAGGGGTGCGACGGCGCCCCTCCGCTTCGTTGTTCAGGGGCGTGAGCCAGAACAATCAAGACAAAAAGAGCAGCGCCCGTGAGCGGCTGCAAGCCCAGCGCGCGAAGGAGAAGGCGCGCGAACGGCGCGGCCGCCAGTTGAAGGTCGCCGGGGCAGTGGTGGCGGTGCTGGCCGTCGCCGGTGGCGTAGGCGTCTGGGCCGCCTCCTCCTCGGGCGACGACTCCGGCGGCGGCAAGGTGGCCCTGCCCAAGGGCACCCAGGACAGCGACAAGCCCGCGGTGCCGGTCGGCAAGAAAGAGGCCCCGTCCACGCTCACGGTGTGGGAGGACTTCCGCTGCCCCGCCTGCGCCCAGTTCGAGAAGGGCTTCCGCGGCGCCATCCACGAGCTGGAGGACGCCGGGCTGCTCAGGACCGACTACCACCTCGCGACGATCATCGACGGCAGCATGCGCGGCAAGGGGTCGGTCACCGCCGCCAACGCCGCGCTCTGCGCCCAGGACGCGGGCCGCTTCCGTGAGTACCACGACGTGCTGTACGAGAACCAGCCGCCGGAGCAGCAGGACCGGTTCGCCGACAAGAAGTACCTGATCGAGCTGGCCGGGAAGGTGAACGGGCTGGTCAGCGACACGTTCAAGCAGTGCGTCGACAAGGGCACCTACACGGACTTCGTGTACAAGTCCAACACCGCCTTCACCAACTCCGGCCACCAGGGCACTCCGACGGTCCTGCTGAACGGCAAGAACCTCGCGGAGGAGAAGAACCTCACCCCCGACGGGCTCAAGCAGAAGGTGCGGGACGCCGCCAAGGACAAGAAGGCGGGCGGGGCTTCCGGGGCCTCCGGGGGCAAGGCGTCCGGCGCGAAGCCCGGCGGTGCGGGGGCAGAGCGGGGAGCCGGCACGGTCGGCGCCTCGGCGGGCAGCGGGTCAGGGCACTCGGCGGGTGCCTCGGCCGGTACGGGCCACGGTGCCGGGCAGAGGGCCGGCGCGGGCCACGGTGCCGGAGCCGGGGACGGGGCCGGAGCGGGCCACGGTGCCGGTCAGGGGCACAGTGCCGGGGCGGACACCGGGCAACCGGGCGGGAGCACGGACCGGGTTCCGGCTCCTTGACCGGTCTTTGATCGGGACCTGGGTCGGCGCCGTGCGGCACCTGGGTCGGCGCCGTGCGGCACCGGGATTGGCGCTGGGGCCGGCACTGGGATGGGTACCGTGCGGCGACGGGGGCGGCAGCGGGATTGGCGCTGGGATGGGCACCGTACGGCGACGGGGTCGGCAGCGGGACCGGCTCCTGGACCGGCACCGTGCGGCGACGGTGCGGCGCGGTGCCTTCCGTGTCCGTCTCCGCGCTCGGGCTCGGGTCGGCGCTCGCGTTCGGGGCCGCGCTCGCGCTCGGGTCGGCGCTCGTGCTCGGGTCCGCGCACAGGCCGGTGCCGGGCGGGGCCGGTCGCCGACCGCGTTCCGGAGGCCGACCGGGTACGTGACCGGGCTTCGGCCGGACCCGCATCTGACCGCTGGACGGGCTCGTAGCCGACCGCCGGACAGGCCCGTGCCCGATCGCCGACCGGGTCCGTAACCGACCGTCGGCAGTGACGGTCGTTACACAGCCGTAGCCGGGTGGGTTGTCGCCGCGCCCACCTGGCGCGGTAGCGTCGTCCCTGCCATGGACCTCGCATTCATTCCCAGCCCGTCGACGGGCGTCGTACACCTCGGCCCGATCCCGCTGCGCGGGTACGCCTTCTGCATCATCATCGGCGTCTTCATCGGCGTCTGGCTCGGCAACAAGCGCTGGATCCAGCGCGGCGGCCGCTCCGGAACCGTCGCGGACATCGCCGTGTGGGCCGTGCCCTTCGGGCTCGTCGGCGGCCGCCTTTACCACGTCATCACGACGTACGAGCCGTACTTCGGCGAGGGCGGTCACCCCCTCAACGCCTTCAAGGTCTGGGAGGGCGGCCTCGGGATCTGGGGCGCCGTCGCGCTCGGCGCGGTGGGCGCCTGGATCGGCTGCCGCCGCCGCGGCATCCCGCTGCCCGCCTACATGGACGCGCTGGCGCCCGGCCTCGCCCTGGGCCAGGCGATCGGCCGCTGGGGCAACTGGTTCAACCAGGAGCTCTACGGCCGCGCCACCGACCTCCCGTGGGCGCTGAAGATCAGCGACGACCCCTCCATCGGCCGGGTCGGCGGCACCTACCACCCGACGTTCCTGTACGAGTCGCTGTGGTGCATCGGTGTCGCGCTGCTCGTGATCTGGGCGGACAGGCGCTTCAAGCTGGGCCACGGGCGGGCGTTCGCGCTGTACGTGGCGTCCTACTGCGCCGGCCGCGCCTGGATCGAGTACATGCGGGTCGACGAGGCCCACCACATCCTGGGCCTGCGCCTGAACGTCTGGACCGCGCTCATCGGCCTCGTCGTGTCCGTCGCCTACATCGTGGTCTCCGCGAAGAAGATCCCGGGCCGCGAGGAGGTCGTCGAGCCGGGCGCGCTGGAAGCGGCCGCGGACGACACCGGGACGGGGAAGCCCGGCGCCGAGTCGAAGAAGGCCGGCGCCAAGGCGGCGAAGGCCGAAGCCGAGACCACCAAGGCGGCGCCCAAGACGGTCAAGGGAGCGCCCAAGGCCGCGGGCAGCGGCACGGAGCACGCGGCCGACGGTGCGGCGAAGCTGACGAAGGACGCCGGGACCGGGAGCCGGAGCGGCAAGGACTCCTGACGCGCGGCGCCACACCGCGAAGAGACCGGCGGAGGCCGCCCGACCCCACCGGGGCCGGGCGGCCTCCGCCGTTTCCGGCGGTACGCGCGTCACGGGAATTTCTTTTCCCGCCCGGGACGCGGCCGGGTCAGGAATGGGCAGTCAGGGGAAATCCCCATTCCCGATACCGGTCGGCCCATGCGCTACCTGTCACAGGATTTCGATGGACTTCACCTTCGGCGGACGGTTGGGGTAGGAAATGTCGGTCCACCGGTTTACCCGCACCGAATCGCCGTTGTCGTCGTAGTAGATCAGGTCGTTGTTGCCCGTGTAGATCCTGTCGACCCACCAACTGCCGAAGTCGATTCGCCCGCGGTTGGCGTAGCAGTCCACGCTGTTCTTGCCGCCGCTGTGCGACCAGATCTTCAAGAAGTTCTCCCCGCCGCGGCACTCGACCTTGTTGATGGCGAATGCGTTACCGGTAGGCATGGCCATGGTGAACGCGGCAGCCGCGGCGAACGCCACGGCGACGGAACGCCCGACCCTTTTCGTCTTGGACAGCATGTGTTCTCCTCAATTCGAATGTCGAACCGGAGGGCACGCGGCGACCGACGCGCATCGCGGCGTGCCGAACGAGTATCTGCATGACCCGGAACCGCGGCCACCAGATCGCCTCGTCCTGACAAAAAAGACGATCCTGTAAATCTCCTGTACATGGCAATCTTCTTCCTGGCCCCCGGCTGGAATACGCCCCCGATTGTCCGGATCAGCTCCATGTCAGGGGAGTTGTCGGTTTCTGACCTGAGTGTCAGTTCTCCGGGCTGCCGTCGTAAAAGGCCTGCTCCGGGCCGGTCTCGGGTGGTTCAGCCGCCTGCCAGGGCTATGAGGAACCGCGTCTCCGCGTCGTCCCGCCGCGCGCAGATCGCGAGGGCCGCGTTGAGGGCGGCCAGAGCCCGGCACCAGCCCAGTACGCGGTCGGGGGACTGACCGGGCACCAACGCGGCCAGTGCCTCGGCCCGTTCCTCCAGCGCGGCGAGCGTCGTGACACCGCCCAGTACCCAGTCCACCGCGTCGAAGTCGGGGTCGCCCCACGCGGGGCGCGGATCGATGGCCACCATGCGGGCGCCCGGACCTGAGAGCACATTGCCCGGATGGAGATCGCCGTGCACCAGGGTCCGGGGCCCGTTGGTGGCGAGGTCCAGAGCCGCCGCCCGGGCCCGGCCGAGCACCGCCGGGCCGAGCGGGCCGCTGTCGCCGGACGCCGCCAGCCTGCGGCCCGTCTGATGGAAGAGGAAGTCCACCCGGTGCGCCAGAGGTTGCACCGCCGAGGGCTTGTCCGGCGGGGGAGCAAGGCTCCGCAGGTCCCGCAGGAGGGGCGCGACCTCGGGCAGCCGCCAGTCCAGGTGTCTCACCGGCACGCCCGGCTCCACGTCCGCAAGCAACAGGGCACCGGCCGCGAGGTCGTGCGCCAGCAGGGGGACGACCGACGGGGTCCCTGCCCAGGCGGACAGGGCTTCGGCCTCCTCGCGGGCGAGGGCGGGCTCCGGCGTGAGCTTCAGCCATGCCGAGGTGTCGGTGTCACGACGCCGGCAGCGGAACACCCGTGAGGTGCCGCCACCGTTCGCCTCGGCAAGTTCCAGGCGCCAGCGGGCGGTGAGGGCGCCGACGAGATCCGGCAGTGCGTCGCACCAGGCGCGCACCTTCTCCCCGAACCGGACGACGAGCCGGTCGCGCACCTCCGGCGCGACATGGGCCAGTTCTCGCACCGCGGCTCCCGCGGTTGGATGGTGTCGTCCGCTCATGTCCCGCCCCCTCGCACGCCGTCAGTCTGTGCACGCGCAGCCTGTACACCGGCAGTACGTACACGTGCAGTCCGTACACCGGCAGTTCGTCCACCGTCGGTGAAGCTGTGATCAGACTCCCGCGCCGGGCCCCCGGCCGCATTGCGGTTTCCCGCAGGATCGTCTGCGGTTTCCCGCACCCCGCCGTCCCGCGCGGTGTGATCCACCCCTCACTGCCGTCTGAGCCGCCCACAAAGCCCCAGGTCAGCGCAGTAAGTTCGGCCTTCCTTGCTAGCGCGGCCGGGTGTACGGCGCATAGCTTCGAGGTGTTGGAGGGGGAAGCGCCGGCATCGGCCCACACCTCGCGAGAAGGGAACGGGTCCCCATATGTCTGTCATGGACGCTTCGGCGGCCACGCACATAGCCCACCGCGACAACCACACCCACCGCGACGTCAACGGCGGCTGGCTGCGGCCCGCCGTGTTCGGCGCGATGGACGGGCTGGTCTCCAACCTCGCCCTGATGACGGGCGTCGCCGGCGGCGCGGTCTCCCAGCAGACCATCATCATCACCGGTCTCGCGGGCCTGGCCGCGGGTGCGTTCTCCATGGCGGCCGGCGAGTACACCTCGGTGGCCTCCCAGCGGGAGCTGGTCCTCGCCGAACTGGACGTGGAGCGGCGGGAGCTGCGCAAGCACCCCAAGGACGAGCTGGAGGAGCTGGCCGCGCTGTACGAGTCGCGCGGTGTGGAGCCGGAGCTGGCCCGTGAGGTGGCCAGGCAGTTGTCGAAGGACCCCGAGCAGGCGCTGGAGATCCACGCCCGCGAGGAGCTGGGTATCGACCCGTCCGACCTGCCCTCGCCCACCGTCGCCGCCGTCTCGTCCTTCGGCTCCTTCGCGCTGGGCGCCCTGCTGCCCGTCCTGCCATACCTGCTGGGCGCCTCCGAGCTGTGGCCCGCGGTGCTGCTGGCGCTGGTGGGGCTCTTCGGGTGCGGGGCGGTCGTGGCGCGGGTGACGGCGCGGTCCTGGTGGTTCAGCGGCCTGCGGCAGCTGGCCCTCGGCGGCGCGGCGGCGGGTGTGACGTACGTCCTGGGCGCACTGTTCGGTACGGCCGTAGGGTGACCCCTCGTGCAGTGCTATGCGGACCACCGTATAACTAAAGCGTTACTGAGCGGTTTGGTCTCGTGAGGGGCCGGGCATAAGGCCCAAGCGTTGCGGGCAATGTCGCCTGCTCGAAAACGACGCACACGGCGCCGGTGGGGGTCGATCCGTCCGCCCGTGCCCCCGGTCCACCGCCACGAGTGGTGTCCGCATGCTGGAAGGCTCTATCCGCTTTTCGAGAAGCGAGCCATCCTGTAACCTGCACGAAATTTCGCGGAGGGCCAACGTCGTCCCTCGGCACTTCACATGCCACGACGACGTTGGGAGAGCCGATGCGTTCCGCGTCCACGCACTCCGCGACCACCGGCAGCGCCAGCGCCGCCCCCTGGTCGCCCATGGACGGGCGCCCCGCCCCGCAGGGAATGTACGACCCCCGCAACGAGCACGACGCCTGCGGCGTCGGCTTCGTGGCGACCCTTACCGGCGAGCCCAGCCACGCCCTGGTCGAACAGGCCCTCACCGTCCTGCGCAACCTTGAGCACCGCGGCGCGACCGGTTCCGAGCCCGACTCGGGTGACGGCGCCGGCATCCTCCTCCAGGTCCCGGACGCCTTCCTGCGCGAGAGCGTCACCTTCGCCCTGCCCGACGCCGGCGCGTACGCCGTGGGCATCGCCTTCCTGCCGTCCGTGGCCGAGGATGCCGCGGCCGCCGTCTCACGGATCGAGACGATCGCGTCCGAGGAGGGCCTGGACGTCCTCGGCTGGCGGGTCGTCCCGGTGGCCCCGCAGCTGCTCGGCAACGGCGCCCGCGCCACGATGCCCGCCTTCTCCCAGCTGTTCGTGGCCGACAAGCACGGCGAGGACACCGGCCTCGCCCTGGACCGCAAGGCGTTCGTGCTGCGCAAGCGCGCCGAGCGCGAGGCGGGCGTCTACTTCCCGTCGCTGTCGGCCCGCACGATCGTCTACAAGGGCATGCTGACGACCGGGCAGCTCGAGCCGTTCTTCCCGGACCTGTCCGACCGCCGCTTCGCCACCGCGATCGCGCTGGTGCACTCCCGCTTCTCCACGAACACCTTCCCGAGCTGGCCGCTGGCCCACCCGTACCGCTTCGTCGCCCACAACGGTGAGATCAACACCGTCCAGGGCAACCGGAACTGGATGCGGGCCCGCGAGTCCCAGCTCGCCAGCAAGCTCTTCGCGGACGCCACCGGCGACAGCGCGAACCTGGAGCGGCTCTTCCCGGTCTGCACGCCGGACGCCTCCGACTCCGCCTCCTTCGACGAGGTACTGGAGCTGCTGCACCTGGGCGGCCGCTCGCTGCCGCACTCGGTGCTGATGATGGTCCCGGAGGCGTGGGAGAACAGCACCTCCATGGACCCGGCGCGGCGGGCGTTCTACGCGTACCACTCCACGATGATGGAGCCCTGGGACGGCCCGGCCTGTGTCACCTTCACCGACGGCACCCAGGTCGGCGCGGTCCTGGACCGCAACGGCCTGCGCCCCGGCCGCTACTGGGTCACCGACGACGGCCTGGTGGTGCTCTCCTCCGAGGTCGGCGTCCTGGACATCGACCCGGCCAAGGTCGTGCGCAAGGGCCGTCTGCAGCCCGGCCGGATGTTCCTGGTGGACACCGCCGAGCACCGCATCATCGAGGACGACGAGATCAAGGCGCAGCTCGCCGCCGAGCACCCGTACCAGGAGTGGCTGGACGCGGGCCTGATCGAGCTGGCCGACCTGCCCGAGCGTGAGCACATCGTGCACACCCACGCCTCGGTCACCCGCCGCCAGCAGACCTTCGGCTACACCGAGGAGGAGCTGCGCGTCATCCTGGCACCGATGGCCAAGGCCGGTGCCGAGCCGATCGGTTCGATGGGCACGGACTCGCCGATCGCCGCCCTCTCCGAGCGCCCGCGGCTGCTGTTCGACTACTTCACCCAGCTGTTCGCGCAGGTCACCAACCCGCCGCTGGACGCCATCCGCGAGGAACTGGTCACCTCGCTGATCTCCTCGCTCGGCCCGCAGGGCAACCTGCTGGAGCCGACCGCGGCGTCCTGTCGCAGCGTCATGCTGCCGTTCCCGGTGATCGACAACGACGAGCTGGCGAAGCTCATCCACATCAACGCCGACGGGGACATGCCGGGCATGAAGGCCGTCACCCTGTCCGGCCTGTACCGGGTCTCCGGCGGTGGCGAGGCACTGGCCGCCCGGATCGCCCGGATCTGCGCCGAGGCCGACGCCGCCATCGAGGACGGCGCCCGCCTGATCGTGCTCTCCGACCGGCACTCGGACGCCGAGCACGCCCCGATCCCGTCCCTGCTGCTCACCGCCGCGGTGCACCACCACCTCATCGGCACCAAGCAGCGCACCCAGGTCGGCCTGCTCGTCGAGGCCGGTGACGTGCGCGAGGTGCACCACGTCGCGCTGCTCATCGGGTACGGCGCCGCCGCCGTCAACCCGTACCTGGCGATGGAGTCGGTCGAGGACCTGGTCCGCGCCGGTACGTTCCTGCCGAAGGCCACCGACCCCGAGCCCGCGATCAAGAACCTGATCAAGGCGCTCGGCAAGGGCGTCCTGAAGGTGATGTCCAAGATGGGCATCTCCACCGTCGCCTCCTACCGGGGCGCGCAGGTCTTCGAGGCCGTCGGCCTGGACCAGGGCTTCGTGGACGCGTACTTCCACGGCACCACCACCAAGATCGGCGGCGCCGGCCTCGACGTGATCGCCAAGGAGGTCGCCGCCCGGCACGCCAAGGCGTACCCGGCCACCGGCATCGCCGCCACCCACCGCGCGCTGGACATCGGCGGCGAGTACCAGTGGCGCCGCGAGGGCGAGCCGCACCTGTTCGACCCGGACACGGTCTTCCGCCTCCAGCACTCCACCCGCTCGCGCCGCTACGACATCTTCAAGCAGTACACGGACCGGGTGAACGAGCAGTCGGAGCGCCTGATGACGCTGCGCGGCCTGTTCTCCTTCAAGTCCGACCGCCCCGCGGTGCCGCTGGAGGAGGTCGAGCCCGCCTCCGAGATCGTCAAGCGCTTCTCCACCGGCGCGATGTCGTACGGCTCCATCTCCCAGGAGGCGCACGAGACCCTCGCCATCGCCATGAACCAACTGGGCGGCAAGTCCAACACCGGTGAGGGCGGCGAGGACCCGGAGCGCCTGTACGACCCGGCCCGCCGCTCCTCGATCAAGCAGGTCGCCTCCGGCCGCTTCGGTGTGACCAGCGAATACCTGGTCAACTCCGACGACATCCAGATCAAGATGGCGCAGGGCGCCAAGCCCGGCGAGGGCGGCCAGCTGCCCGGCCACAAGGTCTACCCGTGGGTCGCCAAGACCCGGCACTCGACGCCCGGCGTGGGCCTGATCTCGCCGCCGCCGCACCACGACATCTACTCCATCGAGGACCTCGCCCAGCTCATCCACGACCTGAAGAACGCCAACCCGCAGGCCCGCATCCACGTGAAGCTGGTCTCCGAGGTCGGCGTCGGCACGGTCGCGGCGGGCGTCTCCAAGGCGCACGCGGACGTCGTCCTGATCTCCGGCCACGACGGCGGTACCGGCGCCTCCCCGCTGACCTCCCTGAAGCACGCGGGCGGCCCCTGGGAGCTGGGGCTGGCCGAGACACAGCAGACGCTGCTGCTCAACGGCCTGCGCGACCGGATCGTCGTACAGACCGACGGTCAGCTCAAGACCGGCCGCGACGTGGTCATCGCCGCCCTCCTGGGCGCCGAGGAGTACGGCTTCGCGACCGCGCCGCTGGTGGTCTCCGGATGCGTCATGATGCGCGTGTGCCACCTGGACACCTGCCCGGTCGGCATCGCCACCCAGAACCCGACACTGCGCGAGCGCTTCAGCGGCAAGGCCGAGTACATCGTCAACTTCTTCCAGTTCATCGCCGAGGAGGTCCGCGAGATCCTCGCCGAACTGGGCTTCCGCTCGCTGGAGGAGGCGGTCGGCCACGCCGGACTGCTCGACACCTCCAAGGCCGTCGACCACTGGAAGGCGCAGGGCCTGGACCTGGCCCCGCTGCTGCACGTGCCCGAGCTGCCCGAAGGTGCCGTACGCCACCAGGTCACCGTCCAGGACCACGGCCTGGAGAAGGCGCTCGACAACGAGCTGATCAAGCTGTCCGTCGACGCGCTGTCCGCGGACACCGCCGAGGCCGCACAGCCCGTACGGGCCCAGGTCGCGATCCGCAACATCAACCGGACCGTCGGCACCATGCTCGGCCACGAGGTGACCAAGAAGTTCGGCGGCAAGGGCCTGCCCGACGACACGATCGACATCACCTTCACCGGCTCGGCCGGCCAGTCCTTCGGCGCGTTCCTGCCGCCCGGCGTCACGCTGCGGCTGGAGGGCGACGCCAACGACTACGTCGGCAAGGGCCTGTCCGGCGGCCGGATCGTGGTCCGCCCGGACCGCGGCGCCGACCACCTGGCCGAGTACTCGACCATCGCGGGCAACACCCTCGCCTACGGGGCCACCGGCGGCGAACTGTTCCTGCGTGGCCGTGTCGGCGAGCGGTTCTGCGTCCGCAACTCCGGTGCCACGGTGGTGTCCGAGGGCGTCGGCGACCACGGCTGCGAGTACATGACCGGCGGCCATGCCGTCATCCTGGGCGAGACCGGGCGCAACTTCGCGGCCGGCATGTCCGGCGGCATCGCATACGTGATCGACCTGGACCCGGCCAACGTCAACCGCGAGCTGACCGCCGCCGTCTCCACCGAGCTGGACGCCACCGACCGGCAGTGGCTGCACGACGTCGTGCGCCGCCACCAGGAGGAGACCGGCTCCACCGTCGCCGCGAAGCTGCTCGCCGACTGGGACGCCGCGCTGCCCCGCTTCAGCAAGGTCATTCCGGCCACCTACCAGGCAGTGCTCGCCGCCAAGGACGCCGCCGAGCGAGCCGGGCTCTCCGAGTCCGAGACCCACGAGAAGATGATGGAGGCGGCGATCAATGGCTGACCCCAAGGGCTTCCTGACCACCGGCCGCGAGGTCGCCGAGACCCGCCCCGTCGAGGAGCGCGTCCGGGACTGGAACGAGGTCTACGTCCCCGGCTCGCTGCTGCCGATCATCAGCAAGCAGGCCGGACGCTGCATGGACTGCGGCATCCCCTTCTGCCACAACGGCTGTCCGCTCGGAAACCTCATCCCCGAGTGGAACGACTACGCCTACCGCGAGGACTGGACGGCCGCCAGCGAGCGGCTGCACGCGACCAACAACTTCCCGGAGTTCACCGGTCGCCTGTGCCCGGCCCCCTGCGAGTCGGCGTGTGTGCTGGGCATCAACCAGCCGCCGGTGACCATCAAGAACGTCGAGGTCACCATCATCGACAAGGCGTGGGACAACGGGGACGTCACCCCGCAGCCGCCGGAGCGGCTCAGCGGCAAGACCGTCGCGGTCATCGGCTCGGGCCCGGCCGGCCTGGCCGCCGCCCAGCAGCTGACCCGGGCGGGCCACACCGTCGCCGTCTACGAGCGCGCGGACCGGATCGGCGGACTCCTCCGCTACGGCATCCCCGAGTTCAAGATGGAAAAGCGCCACATCAACCGCCGTATCGAGCAGATGCGGGCGGAAGGGACCAAGTTCCGTACGGAGGTGGAGATCGGCCGGGACATCGACGCCGCCAAGCTGCGCAAGCGCTACGACGCCGTCGTGATCGCCGCCGGCGCCACCACCTCCCGCGACCTGAAGGTCCCCGGGCGTGAGCTGAACGGCGTCCACTTCGCGATGGAGTACCTGCCGCTCGCCAACAAGGTGCAGGAGGGCGACCTGACCGTCTCCCCGATCACCGCCGAGGGCAAGCACGTCGTGGTCATCGGCGGCGGCGACACCGGCGCTGACTGCGTCGGCACGGCGCACCGCCAGGGCGCGGCCTCGGTCACCCAGCTGGAGATCATGGGCAAGCCGGGCGACGAGCGGAACCCGGACCAGCCCTGGCCCACCTTCCCGATGCTCTACAAGGTCACCTCCGCGCACGAGGAGGGCGGCGAGCGGCTGTACTCCGTCTCCACCACCCACTTCGAGGGCGACGAGGACGGCAACGTCCAGTGGCTGCATCTGGTCGAGGTGGAGTTCAAGGACGGCCGTCCGGAGCCCAAGCCGGGCACCGAGCGCAGGATCCCCGCGCAGCTGGTCACCCTGGCCATGGGCTTCACCGGCACCGACCAGGACAACGGTCTGGTCTCACAGTTCGGACTGGAGCTGGACGCGCGCGGCAACATCGCCCGCGACGCCGACTTCGCCACCAACGTCCCCGGCGTGTACGTTGCCGGTGACGCCGGTCGCGGCCAGTCGCTGATCGTCTGGGCCATCGCCGAGGGCCGTTCGGCGGCCCGCGGTGTGGACCGCTACCTCGCGGGCGCCAGCGCGCTGCCCGCCCCCGTCAAGCCGACGGACCGCGCACTGACCGTGTAGCGGCCCGGCTCACAGATGTCCCGTACAACGACGTGCGGAACACCCGCGGCGCCTGCCTCCCTCCCCGACCGGAGGGCAGGCGCCGCGATCTATGCGTGCCGGATTCAGCGTCCGGTTTCGGGCACCAGTGAGCCGTCCGACGTGTGGGGGAGCACCCTGGCACGGGCCTCCCGGGCCGGACGCGCGGTGCCGTTGAGGTCCTTGTGCAGGGTGCGGGCGAGGTCTTCGATCGTCCGGACACCGGCGTCCATGCCCGGGTGGTCCGCGGTCAGGACGACGAGCCCGTAGTCGTGCCCGCCGCCGGTGACCGCGCCGACACTGTGCACCCGCCAGCCGCCGCTGCTCCGTTGCAGCCATCCGTTCTTGACGTGCACCTTCGCACCGGCCGGCGCCCCGGCCGGCACGCCCCAGCGCTGTTCGGGCACGACCCGGCTCATGAGGTCCAGGGCGTAGGCGCGGGAGGCGCCACCGAGCACGGAGTTCTCGGAGGTGAGGAGCCGCAGCAGAGTGAGCTGATCGGCGGCGTTGATCTGGGTCAGCCCCCAGTACCCTTCCGTGTCCGGAACGGTGTTGTGCATTCCGGCGAGCCGCAGGAAGCCGTTTATCCGCCCGAGGCCGGCCCGCTTCCACAGCGTGGTGGTGGCGTCGTTGTCCGACCTCGTAATCATCTTTTCCGCGAGCTTTTTCTCGTCCGCGGTCAGAGCGCGCCGTTCGTCCTGGGCCTGCCGCAAGAGGGTGCCCAGCACCACGACCTTCACGACGCTCGCCGAGTCGTACTGCCGGTCCGCGTCGTACGCGCACCGGGTGTCGCTCGTGCGGTCGTACAGAGCGAACGACGTATGGCCGGAAGTGTGCGAACCCAACACCTGGCCGAGGTCCTTCGAGAGCCGGTCGGCGAGCCCGTCCTTGGCGGACGTGCAGGTCACCTTCGGGGACGTCGGCTGCGCCGGTGTCGCTGCGGCGGCCGTCGCCGGGGTCGCGGCGGCGAGGAACGAGGAGAGGGCCGCGGTGAGCACCGGCACGGCGAAGAGACGCCGCCGGGCGGAATCCGAGGTACGTATTCGATGGCGCAAAATGTTCCTTCGCATTTCTGGTCGTGTTCACTGACGGTGCGTGGAAAGGAGGGAATACGACAGGGGTGTGGCCGGGACGTTGCTCGGGGAATTCAGTCACTGACCCTGTAGGTCGCGCGCGTCGGGGGAGCGCAATTCACGCCGCAGGAGCATCCTGCATGAACGTTTCTGTGTCAATGGTGGAAATAACGCCGCAGCGGTCGCGTACCGGCCACCGGGGAAGGCGTACGACTGCCCGCGTGGGGGCGGGCAAGGGCGGGGCGGGGGTGGGCGCTATTCCCCGACCTGTGTGATCCGGTCGTCGCCCAGGCGGGTCTGGACGTCCTGGAGCAGGAGCTTCAGCAGGCCGGCGAGTTGCTCCTGCTGGTCCGGCTTCAGGCCGCTGACCAGTTCGGTCTCCCGGTGCAGTACCTGGTCCACGGTCTCTTCGACGAGCGTGTGTCCGGCCGGGGTCAGCTCCACCCACACCGTGCGGGGGCGGCCCTGGCCCGGGCGGCGTACGACCAGTCCCTCACGCTCGGCGCGGGCGACGCGCTGGGAGATCGCGCCGGCCGTCACCATGGAGCGGGCCGCGAGTTCGCGGGTGCTGAGGGTGTACGGGTCGCCGGCCCGGCGCAGCACGCTCAGCAGGTCGAGGGTGGCGGTGTCCACCCCGGCGCGGGCCAGCACCCGGCGCCGGTCGTCGCCCAGCAGCTTCGCCAACTGCCACAGGGGCGTGACGATCCCGATGGACGAGACGGGCATGCCGGGGCGCTCGCGTTCCCAGGCGTCGGCGATCTCCTGGACGGGGTACGGGGCGTCCGCGCTTGCCATGGGCCCTCCTGCGGATGTTACGTTCAGACCTAAATTCAGGCCTGAATTTAGGTCTGAACAACGACGTCGGGAGCTACCTTATGTCACGCACCATCCTGGTCACCGGCGGCGCCACCGGCATTGGCCTGGCCGTCGCCCGTCACTTCGCCGCGCAGGGCGACGCGGTCACCGTCACCGGCCGCCGCCCCGCGCCCCTGGAGAAGGCCGCCGAGGAGACCGGCGCCCGCGCGGTCGTCTGCGACCACACCGACCCCGCCGCGCTGGCCCGCCTCCTGGACGAGCTGCCCGAGCGGATCGACATCCTGGTCAACAACGCCGGCGGCAACACCGACTTCGACGACGCGCCGGGCGGCGATCTGGCCTCGTACGCACGGGCCTTCCGCGCCAACCTCGACGCGAATCTGCTCACCGCGGCCCTCACCACCAAGGCCGTCGAGGACCGGCTCGCCGAGGGCGGCGCCGTCGTGCACATCGGCTCGATCGCCGCGGCACGGGGAGCGGGTTCCCTGGGTGCGTACGGCGCGGCCAAGGCGGGGCTCACCACCTGGAACCTCGACCTGGCGAACACGCTGGGACCGCGCGGCATCACCGCCAACGTCGTCTCGCCCGGCTACATCGAGGACACCGAGTTCTTCCGGGACCGGCTCTCCGACGATCGGCGGGCGGGGCTGGTGGACGCCACCGCCACGGGCCGGGCCGGGCGCCCGGAGGACGTCGCGGCGGCGGTCGCGTTCCTGGCGTCCGAAGGGGCGCGGCACATCACGGGGCAGGTGCTGAACGTGAACGGGGGTGCGGACAAGACGCGCTGAGCGCGTACGGGGGCGCTCACAAGGTGTGGTGAGCGCGTACGGGGTGCGGATCAGACGCGATGAGCCCATACGGGAGAGGCGTTTCGTACGGGGTGCGTGGTGCGCCGTAAGTGCGAGGTGCGCCGTACGGGGTGCGAGGTGCGCCGTACGAGCGCGGTGCGCTGAAGGGGGAGGCCCGGTTACGGGGTCCGGTGCGCTCTAGTGTGCCTCCCCGTCCCGGTCCTCCTCCTCGGCGAGGCGGGCCGGGAAGCCGCCCGTGGCGATCGGCCCCCACCGCAGCGGCGTCACCCGGATCAGCGACTTGCCCTGTGTGATCATCGCGGCACGGTACTCGTGCCAGTCCGGATGTTCGCCCGCGACGCTGCGGTAGTACTCGACCAGCGGCTCGACCGAGTCCGGCGCGTCCAGGATCTCCGCCTCGCCGTCGATCTGCACCCAGGGGCCGTGCCACTCGTCGGACAGCACGAGCACGCTCACCGTGGGCGCCCGGCGGGCGTTGCGTACCTTGGCGCGCTCCGGGTACGTCGCCATCACCAGCCGCCCGGAGTCGTCGACACCGCAGGTCAGCGGCGATGCCTGGGGCGTGCCGTCGGAGCGCCGGGTGAGCAGGACCGCGCGGTGCCGGGGGCGCGCGAACTCCAACAGGCCGTCGAGGTCCACCCGGGTGTTGGTCGCGATGGAAGGGCTCATACGGGCGAGCCTAGGCCGTGGAGCGCACTCTAAGGGGGCGACGTTCCGGGGGACGGTGCGGTCCGCCGCGCCCGCGCTATTGACTAAAAGTCAGCCGGGAACGACGCTGCTGGGCAACCGTCGTAGCCGCACCCCGGGAGGACTGGTGGGTACAGGTTCGAGCACCGACGCACGGACCGGCGCGGGCGCGGGCGGTGAGGCGTTCCGCGCTCTGACCGAAGCGCTCGGCGCCCCGGCGCCGCCCGGTCTCGCCGCTGCCGCGCCCGAAGAACTCGGCGTACTGACGCGCGCGTTGCGCACCCGTAAGGAGAGCCGCGCCGCGGGCCTCAACGACGCGGCCGAAGAGGCCCTGAAGCTGGTGCCCGCCCTCGCCCGCGGCCCCGTGCGCCGCATCCTGTTCCGCTGACCCGGCCGACCGAACGGTGACCCCCATGGACACGCTCAGCAACCGCGCCGAGGCACAGAAGATCGCCCAACTGCTCGATGTCCTGCCGGAACAACTGGAGTTCCTGCACGGGCTGCCCGCCGAGGACGTACGGCAGCTCCGCGCCCGTACCGTGGACACGCTCTTCGACGACGTGCCGGACATGCTCGACCGGATCGCCGCCGCCACCAAGCTCGTACCGGCCGGAGTCGCCGCCGCGATCTCGCAGAAGGCGCTCGGGCCGCGGCTGGCCGCCTCCGTGGCCGGGCGGCTGGACCCCGGCCGCGCCGCCGACATCATCGAGAAGCTGCCGGTCGCCTTCACCGCCGAGTCCTGCGGTCACCTGGACCCGCGTCGGATCGCCGGGGTCGTCGACCGGCTGGACGAGGACCTCGTGGTCCGTATCGCCGTCGCCCTCGCCGAACGCGGCGACCACCTGACGATGGGGCGCTTCGTCGGCCACCTGCGCGACCGGGCCCTGGAGCGGATCCTCCACCTCATCGACGACGAGGTGGTGCTGCGCGTCGGGTTCTTCATCGACATGCCGGAACGTCTGGACGCCATCCTGGAACTGATGGGGGAGGAGCGGCTGGCCTCGGTGGTGGCCGCGGCCGGCCACGGTCTGTGGCCCGAGGCGCTGGCCGTGGCCGGGCTGGCCGGGCCGGAGCGCCGCGCGCGGGTGGCCGCGCTCGCCGCCCGCCAGGACCCCGTCGAGCTGGACGGGCTGGTCCGTACCGCGCACGAGCAGGGGCTGTGGGAGTCGCTGCTGCCGCTGGTGGCCCTGCTGTCCGAGGAGGACCGGCGCGCGGTCGCCGGACTGCCGTCGCTGCGCGACGGCCAGGTGCTCGGCACGGTCGTCCGGGCGGTCGTCGTGACCGGACTGTGGGCGGAGTTCCTGCCACTGGTCGCGGAGTTGCCGCCGGAGTCGCGCAAGGTGGTGGCCGACACGGCGGGGGCGCTGCCGGACGCGGAGCTGGACGCGATGGTGCTGGAGGTCGGGAAGCAGGACCTGTGGGACGCGGTGCTGCCACTGGTGGAGATCATGGACGAGCCGGCCAAGGAACGCGTCTTCGCGCTGCCGGCCTTTCAGGGGCAGGGGGAGGAGTAGGGGCTCTCTGGAGAGAGGGGCAGGGACTGGGACGGCGCCCATGCGGGGCAGGCCCCAGGCGGCGAGGTTCGCCGTCCGCTCAATCCGCCCTGGGCGCAGAGCGGATGGCTTCACGGGGGTCGTCCGCTAGCGTCCCGACCATGACTGCTTCTCCCGATGCCGGTCGCGCCTCCACCGGTCCCCTCCCGATCGTCCCCGACGTCTGGCACCTGCCGTTCCCGGTGGGCCATGTCTACCTCGTACGGCTGTCCGACGGCGGATTCGCGGCCGTCGACACCGGCGTTCCGGGCTCGGCCCCCGCGATCCTGGAGGCGGTCACCCGTCTGGCCGGGAGGCCGGACGCGCTGCGGCAGATCGTGCTGACCCATTCCCACGTCGACCACATGGGGTCGGCCGCCGACCTGGTGGCCGCCACCGGCGCCCGTGTCCTGGCGGGCGCGGCGGACGCCCCGGCCGTCTCCGGCACCGCGCCCGAGCCGCCACCGGCCCTCACCGCCACCGAGGCGCCCCTGCTCGAACAGGTCCTGGCAGGCATGGCGGAAGCGGGCACGCCGCCGCTGAAGCATGTACAGGTGGACGTCGAACTGCACGACGGCGACATCCTCGACGACTGGCCCGAGCCCGCCCACGTCCTCCACGTCCCCGGCCACACGCCGGGCAGCACGGCGCTGCACCTGCCGGCCGCGGGTGTGCTGTTCACCGGCGACCTCATAGGGACGGGGCCGGACGGCCGGGTCGTCCTCGGCCCCTTCAACGTCGACCGGGCGGCGGCCGTCGTGTCCTTCCGGCGGCTGGCCGCGCTGCCCGGCGTGGACACGCTGTGCGTACCGCACGGCATTCCGGTCCGTACGGGCGCGGCACGTGCCCTGGCCGCGGCCACGCCCGAGACCGACTGGCTGTGAGCCGGGCGGCACCGGTGTGGGGCCGCGGTCGCCGGGCCGCGTAGGCGACCGTCCTGAACGGCCAGTCCGCGGCCAGCCAGTCCCGTACCGCCTCGTACAGGGGCAGGACCAGCTCGGCGCGGTCGGCCCGGACCCAGGAGCGGACCGTCGTGTCCGGGGCTTGGCCCGGGGTACTGCCCGGCGCCCCGGACGTCGTATCGCCCGGTTCCGTCCCGGTATCGCCGTGTCCCGCCGGACCGTTTCCGTCCTGTCCGTGTCCCTGCGGTCCGTGTCCCTCCGGTACGCGTCCGTCCTGCCCGTGTCCGTCCTGTACGTGTCCGTCCCGTACGGGGTAGATGTACACGCATCCGATCACCTCACCGTCCGGTATCCCGATGACGGAGTACGTGAAACCCGTGCGCCGCTCGAAGTCCCGGGCGTGCCGCCGCAGGTCGCCGAGGTTCTCCTCAAGGGGCGGCCCGGCCTCGGGCGGCCAGTCGCGGCCGGTGAACCCGGGGGTCGCCCTGATGTGCGTGATGCCGGCGCTCCAGGCGGCGTGGTCGGCGGCGTTGTGGTCCGGAAATGAGCGGTTCCAGTCGGAAGCGGCCGGTGATCAGTCCGCCGGGGACGGTGAAGTCGGCAGGCACGAAGGGCGGATTGCTCAGGAGGCGAGAATAGGGTCCGGCGCGCTGCCCGACCGTGGCGCGGAACGGAACGGAAAGGCTTGTCCATGCAGCTGCACACCCAGGAGTGGGGTACCGGCGACCGGGTCGCGGTGCTGGTCCACGGCATCATGTCGGACCACCGGACCTGGCGCCGGGTGGGCCCCGCGCTGGCCGCGCGCGGCTACCGCGTCATCGCCGTCGACCTGCGCGGCCACGGTGCCAGCCCGCACGGCCCGTACAGCGACGAGCTGTTCGCCGACGACCTGGTGGAGACCCTGCCCGCGGGCGTGGAGGTGGCCCTCGGACACTCGCTCGGCGCGATGGCGCTGTCACTGGCGGCCGAGCGGCTGCGCCCGCGGCGCGCCGTCTACTCGGACCCGGCCTGGACCCTCGGCAACACCGAGCGCCCGATGGACCCCGCGCTGTTCGTCGAGTTCAAGCGCGCCACCCGCCAGATGATCCGTAGCTTCAACCCGCGCTGGGAGGAGGCCGACGTGGAGATCGAGATGGCGACGATCGAGGCGTGGGATCCGGACACGGCGCTGGCACTGTCCGGCGGTGACCTCAGGGAGCGCATACCGGAGCGGCCGGTGGTGCCCTCCTTGGTGCAGGTGGCCGGGGAGGGGTTTCTCTTCACGGAGGCGGACAAGGAGCGGGTGGCGGCGCGCGGCTTCGAGGTCCGTACGGTCGAGGGCGCCGGGCACACCATCCACCGGGACGATTTCGACGGCTTCATGAAATCGCTGGAAGGGTGGATCTGACCCGGCAGCACGGAGCTGCCGGTTTTGGCATCCGATGTTCAAACTTGTACCACCTGGGGGCCGGCGGGATGCGGCGGTGGGCGCCGGTCCCCGCCCGGGGCGCTTTGCCGCGGTCCGTGACGGCTGATTAGGGTGTGGTCCGTGGTCGTAGCAACCACCCGCCCCGGTCGGCCCGCGGACCGGCGACCCGAAATCCCCTGAGGCAGCACAGCGATGACCGAACCGGCGATACCGGCCCGGGGCCCCGCCGCCGCGCCGGGACGCCCAGCGCCGGTCTCCGCGCCGTCCGCCCGGCCCCTCACCGAGGAGCGCATCACGGCCCTCGTACTGTCGTACCGCCAAACGCTGTTACGGTACGTCACCGGCCTGCTGCCCGCCGACCCGCAGCGCGCGGAGGACGTCGTCCAGGAGACGCTGCTGCGTGCCTGGCTGGAGAGCGACCTCTCCCGTGCGGGGAGCCGCCGGCGCGAGGCCGGGTGGGAACCCGGTCTGCCCTGGCTGTTCAGGGTCGCCCGCAACGTCGTGATCGACTGGAGCCGGCGCGACAGCTCCCGGCCGGCGGTACCGACCGGACTGCCGCCGGAGACGGCCGGCCCGGCGGACGAGGTCGCGCGCGTCGTGGAGCGGACGCACGTCGTCGAGTTGCTCGCCCAACTGTCCCGCCCCCATCGAGAGGTTCTGGTGTACACATACCTGCTCGGCTGTTCCGGACCCGACACGGCGCACGCGCTGGGCATACCGCCCGGCACGGTCAAGTCCCGGCTGCACCACGCGATGCACCACCTGCGGCGGGCCGCCGCCCCCGACGCCCGGGACCGCGGATGAGCGGCCCGGGCCGTATCGCGCCGCCGGGAACGGCGGCCGTCGTGGCACCGGCGCAGTCCCCGGTGCCGCTGGCCCTCGGTATGCCGGACCGCACTTCCTGGCTGATCCTCATCGGCTTCCTCGTCGTCCTGATCCTGCTCGTCTGGCTGCTCGCCCGGACCGTGCGCAAGCAGGGCGGCCTCCGCCGCACCTGCCGCCGGATCGCCTGGGAGGTCCGGATGACCGCGCGGGCGTTCACCGCGCCGCTCCGCGCCTACCTGCGGCACCGGCGCTGCGCCCGGACCCTGGCGGCGTTCTTCGCCGACCCGGCCGCGTACGAGGTGTCCCGCGCGGCGCTCGACCGCGCGGACGCGGACGCGGGCGACGACTGCTACGCGCCGACCGTCCAACTGGCCCAGGCCGGGGACCGGGTGCACGTCGTCGTCGCCGGCCGCGACCCGGCCGGTGCCGCAGGACCGGTTCTGCCGTGGACGGACGCGGCCGCGGAACCGGGGGAGTGGACCTGGTCGGCGCCCGCCGAAGCGGTACGGGGGTCGTCGGCGGCGCACGGACGCGCCGTACGGCTGCCGCTCGTCCTCGGCGTGGACCGCAAGTCGACGGGCGTGGTGCTCGTCGACTGGCTGCGCGGCCCCGCGGCGCTGGGCGTCGAAGGCGACCCGCGGGTGTCCCGCAGCGTGCTCCAGGCGCTGACGGCCCAGGTGGACCGGATGCCGGACGGGCCGCCGGTCCTGGTGGCGCACGGCGTGCACCCGCGTTTCCCGGGCCGCCCGCTGGACGAGATCCTCACCGAACTGTCCGCTGACCGGTGGACGGACCCGGAGCACGGAGTGCAGCAGGGACCGCGAACCGTGGACGTGACGGCGGTCCCGGTGGTCGTCTGCTGGACGCCCACGGCCGACCAGGCGGCACGGCTGGCGGAGCTGTGCGCACGGGGACGCGTCCGCGCGCTCGTCGGCGGGCGCCTGCCGGGCGCCTGCTGGGTGCTGCACGCCGAGCCGGACGGGCGGCTGCTCGGCCCCGGGCCGCGGGTGGACGTGGAGTCGCCCGCACTCGGCGGCGCCGTGGCCCGCACCGTACGGCGCAGGCAGCCCGCGCCGCACTGCGTCCTGCCGGGCGCCGGAGCGGGCACGGGCACGGGGGCGAATCCGGTTACGGGCATGGGGCCGGGCGCCGGTCACGGCGGTCCCGCCGGGCCCGTACACGAACCGGGCTCCGCCAAGCCGGACCTGCACAAGCCCGCGTCCGCCCCGGCTCCCGCCGAGCCGGTGTGGGAAGAGACGGCCGTGCTTCCGCCGTCCGCGCAGCCCGCCCAGCCCGCCCCGGCCCCTTGGCCCGCCGCGCCGCCCGCGCGCGGTGACCACGGAGGCGGCGCCCACCAGGGCGCAGCACCCCGCGAAACCGCCGCTTTCGACGCCGACTTCGCCGAGCCCGAGCCGGGCGCCCCCGCTCCGGCCGCCGCTCCCGGGGCGGCGCCCGCACCCGTACCCGCGCAGCGGCCGGACGCCCCCGGCGCCCGCCCGGCGGCAACCGGCTCCCCGGCCGGAGCCCAGCCCGAACCCGACACCGGCCACGACACCGGCTCCGGCGCCGACTTCGCGGAGCCGGACCTGGCCGAGCCCCGGGCCGCCGCCGCGCCGCCCGGCCTGGCCGGGGTGTCCGCCGCCTCCGGCACCCGCGGCGCCTCCGACGCCGACTCCGACCCCGCCGATCCTCAGGAACGGACCCCTCGTACCCCGTGAGACTCTTCGTCACCCTCGCTCCGGCCGCTCCGGCCCGGCCCGGCTCCCCGCAGCCCGCCCCCGAGCGGCGCGACCTGGTTCTGCACACCCCGGGCACGACCACCGTCGGCGCCCTGTCCGCGCGTCTCGCCGGTGACCACGCCACCGGCGACACGCCCCCCGCCCTCTTCCTCGGCGACCGTGAACTCCCCGCCGACCTGCCGGTGTCCGCCACCGGCATCCGCGACGGCGCGACGATCGGCATCGGCGGCCCCGTACCGCCCGAGCCGGACGGCGGCTACGGCCCCGACCGCACCGAGCTGCCGCCCCCGTCCCGCTCCGCCGACGGCGAGCGGCTGCCGCGCGCGCCCCGCGTGGAACTCCAGCTGATCGGCGGCCGGGGCGCCGGGCGGGTCTGGCCGCTGGACCTCGGTACGCACACCATCGGCCCGGCAGCGGGCAGTTCGGTACGGCTCCAGGGCCGCGACGTGCCCGGCGCCGGCATCCGGATCACCGTCCGCCCGGACGGCACGGTGCTGCTGGACGCCGGTTCGGCGGCCGCCCGCCCGTCCGCCGACCGCACGGCGGCGCACAGCAGCGGGCAGACGCCCGGCCACCGCACCGACGTGGCCCTGTCGGTGCCCGAGCCGCCGCCCGCCCGGCCCCGGGCGGACGCGACCCCGCTGCCGCCCCCGCCGCCGCCCGAGCTGCCCGACCCGTACGCCGACACCCACCTGCCGGTCCCCGAGGGCTGGGCGGAGTGGCCGCTCGGCGGTGAGCTGCGGCTGGGCGAGTTCCTGCTGCGGATCGCCGAGCCCACCGAGGCGGACGCCGCGGTGACGGCCTCCGAGGACGGCGCCCACCTGGACTTCAACCGGCCGCCGCGGATCGTCCCGCCGCTGGTGCCGGAGCGGTTCACGCTGCCCTCACCGCCCGCGCCGCCGCCCCGGCGCACCATCCCGCTGCTGGTGGTGATCGCGCCGATGTTCATGGGCATCGGCATGGTCGTCTTCCTGCACTCGTACTTCTACCTGATGTTCGCGTTCTTCAGCCCGGTGCTCGCCATCGGCAACTACATCAGCTCCCGGCGCAGCGGCTGGCGCGACTTCCTCACCTCGGTCGCCAACTACCGCGCCCGGCGCGCCTCGCTGGAGGACGACGTCAAGGGCATGGTGGAGCGCGAGCGCGGCCTGCGGGTCGCGGCCGGGCCCGACCCGGCCGCCGCCGGCATGTGGGCCGTCGGCCCCGGCGCCCGGCTGTGGGAACGCCGCCGCGGCCACCCCGACCACCTGCTGCTGCGGGTCGGCACCGTCCGCCAGGCGTCGCTGCTGACCATCGAGGACAGCTCCCGCGAGGACAACCACCGCTCGGTGAACTGGCAGATCCCCGACATGCCGATCGGCGTGGACCTGTGCGGGGACGGCGTCATCGGCATCTCGGGCGAGACCGACGCGGCCCGTGCCCTGGCCCGCTGGACGGTGGCGCAGGCCGCGGTCCTGCACAGCCCCCGTGACGTACGGATCACCGTGCTCACCGACGCGGCGGGCGCGCCCGCCTGGGAGTGGGTGCGCTGGCTGCCGCACGCCCGCCCCGGCGAGGGCGGCGTCGCCGCGCCGCCCACCGGCGGGCCCACCGTGACCGTCGGCAACGACCCGGAGACGGTCGCCAACCGGGTCTCCGAACTGGTCTCCGCGATCCGCTCCCGGGCCCGTTCCCGGGAGTCCGCGATGGGCGGCGCGCTGCTCGCCGAGCCCGACCTCGTCGTGGTGCTGGACGGCGCCCGGCGGCTGCGGGACGTGCCCGGTGTGGTGCAGGTGCTCAAGGAGGGCCCGTCCGTACGGGTCTTCCTGATCTGCCTCGACCAGGAGGAGCGGATGCTCCCCGAGGAGTGCGTCACCGTCTGCACGGTCGGCGCCCGCGAGGTGACGCTGCGCCGTACCGGCAGCGCCGACCTCACCGGCATCCGTCCCGACCTGGTGGACACCGGCTGGTGCGAGCGGATCGCCCGCGCCCTGGCCCCCGTACGCGACGTCACCCCGGACGGCTCCGACGGCCTGCCGGACCGCGTCAAGCTGCTGGACCTGCTGGGCCTGGAGCCGCCGCAGGCCGCCGAACTGGCCGCCCGCTGGACCAAGCGCCCGGCCTCCACCGGCGTCCTGCTGGGCGCCGGCTACACCGGACCGGTCACCTTCGACCTGGTCAAGGACGGCCCGCACGGCCTCATCGCGGGCACCACCGGCGCCGGCAAGTCCGAACTCCTCCAGACGCTGGTGGCCTCCCTGGCGGCGGTCAACCGGCCGGACGAGATGACGTTCGTGCTCGTCGACTACAAGGGCGGCAGCGCCTTCGCGGGCTGCGAGAAGCTGCCGCACGTGCTGGGCATGGTCACCGACCTGGACAGCCACCTGGTCGAGCGGGCCCTGACCTCGCTGACCGCCGAACTGACCCGCCGCGAACGCCTCCTGGCCGACGCGGGCGCCAAGGACCACACCGAGTACCGGGCGATGCGCCGCCGCGACCCCGCGATGCCGCCGTTGCCGAGGCTGCTGCTCATCATCGACGAGTTCGCCACCCTCGCCCGCGACGTGCCCGAGTTCGTCCCCGGGCTGGTCGGCATCGCCCAGCGCGGCCGTTCACTCGGCCTGCACCTGCTGCTCGCCACCCAGCGTCCGGCCGGTGTGGTCACCGCCGACATCCGCGCCAACACCAACCTGCGGATCTCGCTGCGGGTCACCGACGCCCTCGACAGCCAGGACGTCCTGGAGGTCAACGACGCGGTGAGCATCTCCAGCGACACCCCGGGCCGCGCCCTGGCCCGGATCGGGCACCGCTCGGTGCTGCCGTTCCAGACGGCCTTCGTCGGCGCCGTACGCGACGGCGCGCAGGCCGCGCCCCAGGACACCGGGGACGGCGGGCAGGGCGCGCAGCCGCAGTCCGACGCCGACGTGTGGACCAGCGAACTCACCTGGTCGCTGCTGGGCCGTACGGCCGCCGAACCCGTCGAGGAAACCACGGATCTCTTCGACGCCATCCAGGAGGCGATGGACGACCGCGACGCGCCCACCGACCTGACGGCCCTGGTCGACGCGGTCCAGCAGGCCGCCGCCGACCTGGAGATCGAGCGGCAGCCCAGCCCCTGGCTGCCCGCGCTGCCGCACGCCGTCAGCCTGGCCGAACTCCCCGACCGGCCCGACCCGGCCGACGGGCGTCTCGCGCCGGTCGTCTGGGGTCTGGCCGACCTGCCGGGCGCCCAGCGCCAGGAGCCCCTGGAGCTGGACCTCACCCGCTTCGGGCACCTGTACGTGCTGGGCACCCCGCGCTCCGGCCGCTCCCAGGTCCTGCGCACCATCGGCGGTGCCCTGGCCCGGCGGCACTCCAGCGCCGACGTGCACCTGTACGGCATCGACGCGGCCGGCGGCGCCCTGTCGCCGCTGTCCGCGCTGCCGCACTGCGGCGCCGTCGTACCGCGCGCCGACCTGGAACGGCTGGGCCGCCTGCTGTCCCGCCTGACCGCCGAGATGAGCGCCCGCCAGGAACTGCTCACCTCGCACGGCGCGGCCAACCTCACCGAGCTGCGTGCCTTCCTGCCGCCCGCCGAGCGCCCCGCCCACATCGTCGTCCTGATCGACGGCTGGGACTCGCTGGCCGCCCTGCTCAACGACCACGACGGCGGCCGCCCGGTCCAGGAGCTGACCTCGCTGATCCGCGAGGGCGCGCCGATGGGCCTGCACGTCATCGCCACGTCCGAACGCGCGCTGATGACCGGCAAGGTCGCCTCGCTCAACGACGAGCGGCTGCTGCTGCGGCTGACCGACCGCAACGAGTACAGCCTGGCGGGCATCCCGCCGAAGCAGGTGCCGGCCGTCGTCCCGCAGGGCCGCGGCTGGCGTGGCGGCAGTGCCACCGAGGTGCAGGTCGCGCTGCTCGGCGAGCGTACGGAAGGGCCGGTCACCGGCCGGGACCAGGCCGAGGCGCTCAAGCGCATCGGTGAACGGGCCGAACAGCGTGACCGGGACGTGCCCGCCGCACGCCGCCCCGCGCGCGTGCTCAGCCTGCCGCGTCAGGTCTCCTTCACCGACGCGTACGACAAGGTCCCGGCCGCCGACCGGCGCCCGCTGTGGGGCCTGCTCGGCGTCGGCGGCGACGAACTGGGCGCCATCGGCGTGGACTTCGCGGCCGACGCGCCGTCCTTCCTCGTCAGCGGCCCGCCCGGCAGCGGCCGGTCCACCGCGCTCACCACGCTCGCGGTGTCGCTGCTGGCCGGCGGCACCCGGGTGGTCGCGCTCACCCCGCGCGAATCGCCGCTGCGGGGCCTGGCCCGGCACCCGCGCGCCGTGGTCATCCAGGACCCGGACCCGCTGGCCGACGAGGTGACCGCGGCGCTCAACGCCGAACCGGGCCCCGCCGTGATCCTGGTCGACGACGCCGACCTGCTCGCCCAACTGCCCGCGGCCGACGCGGCGCTGCGCGAGGTCGCCACCACCGGGCGGGACCGCGGCATCGGCCTGGTCGCCGCCGCCACCGCCGAGACGCTGACCTCGGTGGGCATCGGCTGGCTCGGCCTCGTACGGCGGGTGCGCAAGGGCGTGCTGCTGTCGCCGCAGTCGCCGAGCGAGGGCGACATCCTCGGCGTACGGGTGCCGTACGACCTGCTGCGCGGCCGTCCGACGCCGGGCCGCGGCCTGACCGTCGACCCGGTCAGCGGCGCGCTGGTGTCGGTGCTGGTGCCGGAGACGGTGCTGCGCGACGGCGACGCGGGCTGACCCGCCGCAGGGCGCACACGACGGTGCCCCGCCACCGGACCTCTCGTCCGGCGGCGGGGCACCGTCGTGCGGTGCGGAAGGTCAGCCGGCCTTCTTGGTGCCCGCCGCGATGTCCGCGTCCATCTTCTCGATGTTGTTCTTGATCTGGTTGAACTGGTTGGCGAAGGAGTTGATGCTCTCCACGGCCTTCTGCAGCGACGCGGTGAGGTTGGTGTACGACTCCTTCAGCGCCGGGCTGCTCTGCTGCATGAACATGCCGTTGTCCAGCAGGCCCTCGACGGAGGTCTTGGTGCTCAGCAGCAGCGGGTTGATGTCGTTGACGGCCTGGTTCATCACGCCGGAGACGCGCTGGATCTCGTTGTAGTCGATGTTGATGTTGCCTGCGGGCATGGTGCTGGCTCCCTGAATCGCTGTGATGGGTGGAGATCCGGACGGGGTCCGGGGTGCGGCGGGCCGGAGGGACGGGCCGTCAGTCGTCGGACTTCTTCGGCTTCCAGCCGGTGTCCCCTTCGGCGTCGTCGCTCGTCCACTCCTCCGTCTTGCCGTCGGTCACCACGGTCTTGGTGCCGCTGCCGTCCTCGTTGACCTCGATGGTGGTGGTCACCTCGCGGCCGTTGAGTTCCACGGAGGAGTGGGTCGTGCCTTTCACCGTCTGCTCGTTGCCGTCCTCGTCGGGACCGACGGTGGTGTAGGTGGTCTTGGTGTCCCGGTGACCGGTCTTCTGGTCGGTGACCGAGGTGGTGGTGCCGGTGGTGGTGCTCTCGTTGCCCTCGGTGTCCTTCGTCTTGCTCTTGAAGTCGTCCGTGGTGGTCTTGTGCTCCGGCGTCTCGGTCTTCGTGGACGTGCCGGTGGTGTTCGTGACGTTGCCGAAGACGTCCGTCGACTTCGAGTCGTACGTACCGTCGTCGTGGTAGTTCGTGGTGTCGGTCGCCTTCAGGCCGGTCTTGGTCTCCATGGTCGTGGTGACCTTCGTCGGCTCGCCGTCCGGCCCGTACTCGTACGTCGTCGTGGTCTTGTTGCCGTGCCCGTCGTCGGTGGTCCACTCGTGGGGACGCTCACCGGGCTTCTCGGGCTCCTTCGGCAGCAGCTTCGGGTCGAGGTCCGGGTGCTCCTTCTTGGCCTTCTCGACCGCCTCGTGCCACGCGTTCCACTCCTTGTCGCGGGCCTTCCACAGGTCGGAGGAGATCTGGGCGCTCTGCTTGGCCGCCTTGTTGGCCAGGTCGAAGTCCCAGTCGGCCCACTTCTTCGCGACGCCCTCGTAGAGGTTCTTGAGCTTCTCCAGCTTCTCTTCCGAGCGCTTGAAGGAACCTTTCCACGTCGCGTAGTACTTGCGGATCGCCGCGACGGCCACCCGGGAGCCGACCTCGTCGACCGAGTACTCCTGCTTGCTCTCGCGGGCCTGCTTGACCTCGTCCTTCAGCTTGCCGGACTTCTGCGCGACATCGTTGAGCAGCTCGTAGTCAACGGCTATGTCGGACACGGTCGCACCCCTCGCGCGGTTCGGAGATCACTTCACGTCTCACATGGTCACACGCACGGGAAAGCGGAACGGTTCACCCCTGATCCGCGGAAGCGGCCCGAAGTGATGTCGTTCACACAGTGAACCGATCGCCCCGCCGATACGTGAACGTAGGTGTGGTGTCCCATGATCCCGCTGCGCGGAACGCGCCGGTCGTGACACCTGTGAACGGTCTGCTGCACGAAGGGAAGAGGCTTGGCTACGCGTCCCGGTGACTGGGGGGCCCTCGGTCTCGACGGCGACCCGACCCCGGGTGACGCCGCCGCCATCACCACCATCGCCGACGCGATGCGCGACCTCGCCACGCACGCGGGCACCATCAACAACGGCCTCAAGGCGCTCCAGCAGACCGCCGGTGACGGCCAGCGCTTCATCGGCAAGACCGCCGACCAACTGCGCGACATGGTCGACGACCACCTGCACAACTTCGTCGGCCATGTGTCGGACTCCTTCCATCAGGCCGAGGCGGCGCTGCGCAAGTACGCCACCGCCGTCACCGACGCGCAGGCCGACGCCGACGCGGCACTGACCGCCGCCCAGGGACTGGACGAGGACGACCCGCAGCTCCAGACCCACAAGGACCGGGCCGACGACGCGAAGTCCGCCCTCAGCTCCGCGGCGAGCACCCTGGACAAGTCGCTGACCTCGGCCGGGTCGCTGATGGTCCAGCCGGTCAGCGACTGCGACCTGTTCTGGGAAGCCTTCCAGTGGCTGACCATCATCCTCTCGGTCATCGCCATCTTCACCGGCGGCGTGCTCGCCATCCTCGCCTGGGGCATGAACGCGGTCCTGCTGATCAAGACCATCGTCGACTTCAGCCAGGGCAAGGCCAGCGGCCTGGAGCTCGGCCTGGCCTTCCTCGGCGTGCTCTTCCCCACCACCAAGGCGCTGCCGGTCGGCTCCATCCTCAAGGGCCTGGGCAGCGTCCTCAAGGGCGGCGTCGAGGGCATCGCGGGCGCCGGGAAGAACATCATCAAGGAGATCGGCCACTTCTCCTCGCTGCACAACATGCCGAAGATCGTGGTGGCGCCGATCGTGCTCGGCATCCACGCGGCCCCCGCCTTCAACGTCGTCAACGGCGTGAAGGGCCTCGGCAACCTCGCCAAGGGCGGCTGGGAGTCGCTGGTCAAGACCGTTTCCAAGGACTGGGTGGATGTCACCAAGGGCATCACCGGGGACTGGAACAAGCTCGGCGCGTACGCGAAGGTGAACTTCGAGCGGCTCGGCCGGGCGGGCATCGCCACCGTCGTGCCCCTGGACTTCACCGAGATGGGCGTGCTGGGCTTCGGCGGCGCCGCGCGGCTCGCCTTCGCCGAGCGCGTGCTGGGCATCAAGCAGCCGGACCTGCACCAGTTGCTGGCCAACGCGGGACGTACGGACGCGGCGCTGGCCAAGGGCGCCCCCACCGGTGACTTCGGCGCGCTGGCGCCGTTCCGGCCCGTCGGCGGGAACGGTGTGCACTTCGTGCCCGGCAGCTTCGTGGACCTGTCGGCCCTGCACTTCGTCCCCGGCGGCTTCCACGGCGTGTTCTTCCCCGGGGTGCACATCCCCTCCGTGTCACCGGGCGGGCTCACCAAGTTCCCGGGCGCCCTCGTCCCGAACAACATCGGCGGGCTCCACCTGGACGGGCTGGGCGCGTTCCGGCCCGGCGGCCTGGGGACGTTCAACGTCAACGGTGTCGGCAACCTGACCCCCAACGGCATCGGTTCCTTCGGACCCGGCGGACTGAACCTCAACGTCCCCGGCAACCTGGGCGGGTTCGGGGTCAAGGGCCTGGGGAACGTCCCGCACGTCGGCGTGAACATGCCGAACGGGGTCACCGTGCCGCAGGGGATCACCGTGCCGAACGGAATCACCGTGCCGCACACCGGTGTGAACACGCCGCACGGCATCACCGTGCCCAGCGGCTCCCTCACGCACACCGGCGCGCACTTCGACCAGCCCGGCCTGATCGCCACCCCCGACCTGCACATGCCGGGCATGACCACGCTCGACAACGGCCTGAGCGTCCCGGACGTGCACGGCGCCGGTGCCACCCAGCTCATCCAGCAGACGGACTTCGCGGCCGGCCAGGTCCGTATGGACAACAACCTGCTGCTGAACGCCGACACCGCCATCGACCTGCTCAAGGACGCCCACGGGTCGTCCTCCGTCCTCGGCCACGTGCCGGAGAGCACCAGCGTCCACGTCCCCGAGACCTCGTTCGAGAACACCTTCGTCCACGGCATCGGCGACGGTCACTCCATGGCCCGCGGCGCGATCGGGCACGGCGAGGCACTGGAGGACATGACCTTCCCCGAGCTGACCGCGCTGGCCAACGGCGACGTCGCGGTGACCGCCTTCCACGGGGACGGCATCAGCTTCCGCATCGGTGAAGCGCCCCCTCGTACGATCACCGCCGACCACCTGGCGGCCACGGCGCCCGGCACGCCCGTCACGACGGCCCCCCAGAACCTGACGGGCAACCTGGCGGGCACGCAGCACGTACCCGGCGGCGCCACGCAGATGCCGGGAGTGCACGGCGGTGCGGAAACGATCCGGCCGACGGGCGTCGGGGCGCAGGGCGATGTCCCGCTCATCGCGGGCGCGGTGCCTCCGCCCCGCGACCTGGCCAAGGCACCCGCCGACGTACCGGCGTCGGTCGGAGCCAACGACCCGGTGCGACTGAAGACTCCGGACTTCAAGGCCGACAAGACACCCGGCACCGGCGCGGGCGCCACGGCCAAGGCGACGCCCCAACCCGTCGTCAACGAACACGACATGGCGATGAGCCTGCTGGACACCGGCGACCGCAAGCCGGTCCCGTCCGCCGGCCACAGCGCCACCTCGAACAGCCCCTCCGGGGTGTCCGCCCTCCCGGACCTGGACGGTGCCGGCGCCCGCGGCGCCACCGGCCCCGCGGACCACAGCGTCCTCGACCTGATCGCCCACCCGGGCGGCCCGGCGAAGGCGGAGAACGAGGCCGCGGCCGGCGTACCGGCCGCCGTGAAGGCCACCGACAGCGCGCCCGCCCCGACGCCCGTACCCGCGCCGAAGGCCGAGACACCCACCCCCGCGCCCGGGGCGAAGGAACCCGGCACCGTCACCGCGCCCCCCGGCAGCCGCTTCGGCGGTTTCTCCGGCGCCGCGGCCATGAACCACCGTCTGCGCGTCCGCAACGACCTGATCCTGGGCGGCTCGGTCGGCCCGGAGGCCGGGGCCAAACTCAACGCGTGGGCCGGGTACGAGAACGCGCTGTCGCAGCTCGGCAAGGCGGAGCGCAAGGTGGACGAGCTGGCGCCGCCGCCCGGCGTGACCGCCGGCGAGCCCTCGCCCGCGCTGGCCGAGGCCCTGGACGACCTGGGCGTCCAGCGCGCCGAGGTGGCCAAGGCGGAGGCCAAGCTGGACGAGCTGGGCATCGACGCCGCGCGCACCCGCACCCAGATCAACGCCCTCACCGGCGGCATCTTCGGTGAACACGGCCTCGGTGGCGGACCGCGGCCGCACCCGCAGCCGGAGACGCAGGCGGTCCCGTCCGTGGACAAGGGCAAGGGCACGGCGGACCTCGCGGACACCGAGCCGGTGCCGCCCGTGGACAAGGGCAAGGGCACAGCGGGCTCCACGGACTTCGAGCCGGTCCCGCATGTCGACAAGGGCGAGGCGGACTTCGAGCCGGTCCCGACGATCGACAAGGGCAAGGGCAGGGCGGACTTCGAGCCGGTCCCGACGATCGACAAGGGCAAGGCCAAGGCCGACTTCGCCGACTCCGCGGACTTCGGGCCCGTCCCGGAGACGCACGTCCCGCGGCCCCCGGCGCAGGACCGGCTCGGCCACGCCCCCGGTTCCGGCATCGGCGAGCGGGCCGCGGCCCGGCACGAGATCGTCACCGGTGGCGCGAGCGGGCCGGAGGCCGAGCTGCGGCTCGGTGCCTGGGAGCGGTACGAGCAGGCCTCGGCCGACCTGGCCCGTGCCCAGGGCAAGGCGGACGCACTGGCGCCCACGGCGGACCGGCCCGGCCCGTCCCAGCCGTCCGCGGCGGCCGTCGACGCGCTCGCCGACCTGGACGTCAAGCGCGCCGAGTTCCACGATGCCGAGGCCCGCCTCGGCGAACTGGACATGGACCCGAACGCGATACGGCGGCAGATCGACGACGCCAACCACGCGATCGCCGTCGACCGCGCGCAGCGCGGCGAGTACGTCGGCCCGCTCGGCGGCGCGCCCGACCCGCACGGCGGCGACCCGCTGCCGCTCGGGCCGCACGACTGGTCCCCCGACCCACGGGCGCCGCACGCCCTGTGGCCCGAGCCCGGCACCCACGCGGCGGGCCGCACCATGGTCAACCAGTCCTTCCGCGACCTGCCGTTCGCGGGCCACCAGCCGCTCACGGGAGGCGACTACCTGAGCTGGATGCGGTCGAGCACGGGGGAGGGCCGGCCGCTGTCCTACGTGGTCAACACCATCGTCTCGTACAGCGAACTCGGGGGCGGCAAGCTCCAGGACTTCCTCAACTCGATCACCCGCGGCCTGGAGGGCTACGACGGCCGCCTCGGCGTGGTGATCGGCGTCAACGGCAAGCTGGAGGACCTCGCCGCCATCCACCGCGCGATGGACGACGCCCTCGCCTCCACGCACTTCGACCACCCGCTGGCGATGGTGGCCACCACCTTCTACGGCGAGAATTTCCCGTACGGCACCATGCGCAACCTCACCATGACCAGCCCGGCGGCCCGGTCGATGGCGCACTCGATGATGCACGGCGGCGGGGCGGGCGGCCCCAGCCACCCGTACTGGGCCTTCATGGACTTCGACGTGTACGAGCACACCGTCCCCAGCGGCCGGCACGTCTTCGACCACTTCGACCGGGAGCTGAACCTCGGCGAGGGCGGCGCCGTGGACGACTGGGCCAAGAATCTCCCCGACGACACGGGGCCCGCGGCGAAGGTGTCCGACGACTCCGTGACGGTGCCGGGCGTCCCCGACACCCCGCCGCTGCGCCCGCTGGTGATGACCGGCGGCTACCGGGTGCCGGGGAAGACCGGCGAGACGGTGATCGTCGACGGCGTCGCGGTGGACCGCTCGGCCGAGGAATTGATCAAGGCGACCAAGACCCGCGGCGACACCCCCGACGGGATGGTCTTCACCCAGCAGGACGTGGACAAGTTCGCGTCCGTCGTCGACTCCGACATGCGCATCCGCGCCAAGATGGCCGACTGGCACGGACTGCTGCCGTACGGGCCCGAGCCGAACCTCTTCGTGGACGCCGCCGTCACCATGGTGGACGACGTACCGCTGGCCGCGGGCCCCTGGCGGCCGGTCCGGTTCGGCGGCGGCACCGGCGAGTACAAGGGCCTGCGGGAGCGCCTGAACCACTTCCACGCCTGGGAACTGGACCAGACCCTGCCGGACGTGCCGGGCAACGCGGTCGCGCGGGAGATCGCCGCCGCCAACTCCGCGCTGCCCGACCGCGGCACCGCGTTCGTCGCCGACTTCGTGAACGGCGCGGTCCCCACCGACCTGTCCCGCCTGATGGCCGGCTACTACAAGCACGGCAAGGCCGGCGGCGTCGGCAACATGCCGCAGGAGCACCTGACCCCGAAGAACGTGGTGGAGCACGTCTTCGCCCGGGACACCTTCGACCTGGACCCGAGCCTGTCGCGGGCCAAGGACGACACGAAGATCGCCAAGCTGCGCGAAGAGCTGCTGAAGGGGAAGTCACCGGAGCAGGGCTTCCGGGACGACCCGCTGAAGCCCGTCGGCATCGACGGACGGCCCCCCGAGCTCAACGAACCTCCCCGGGCCACCCTCGACCGGCTGGGCGCCGGACTGGGCGGCGACTCCAACACCCTCGGCCTGAACATCTCCATCCGCGTACCCGGCCGGCCGGACGGGCTCGTGGTGGGCATCGTGCCGGCGGACAAACGGTTCCTCAGCCATGCGCTGATCACCGCCACCGAGGAGGGGACGTACAAGCGGCTGCACAACTACGTGATCGCCGATCTGCTGCCCCACGGCGGCCTGCCGAACGACTCGCTGCTGCGCGCCCTCCCGGAGCCGCCCCCGGCCTCCGCCGGCGCCAAGGGCGGCCGGATCACGCCCGGCGCGATCCCGGACGCCCGGACGCTGCTGACGCAGGTGCAGCGGCAGATGGGCAAGAACGGCTTCGAGGACCTGGTCAACGACACCTTCACGCGGGGCCTCGACGGCCGCGCGCTGACCGTCGGGCTGGTCAGCGGACGCCTGGGCCCGGACGTGTCGGACATCGGCCCGATCGAGCGGATCGTGCTGGACCGCTACGCCCAGGCGCTCAACCGTCCCTTGGAGATCCGGGGCGCGGACGGCTCCGTCCACACGGTCGACCTCACGGCCCGCAAGCCGGGCCCGCCGCTGTACGTGACCTGGGTCCCGGGCCACGGCGGCCCGCACTCCGGGCACTGGGACGTGAGCAACGCGGCGCCGCCCCCGCCCGCTCCCGCGCCCGCGCGGCTCGGCTTCGAGCCCGGCTCCGGAATCGGCGAGCGGTCCGCGGTCCGGCACGACATCGTCACCGGTGGCGCGGGCGGGGTGGAGGCCGACCTGCGGCTCGGTGCCTGGGAACAGTACGAGCGGGCGTCGGCCGACCTGGCGCGTGCCGAGAACAAGGTGGACGAGCTGGTGCCCGAGGCAGGGCAGCCCGGCCCGTCCCAGCCGTCCGCCGCGGCCACCGGCGCCCTCGACGACCTGGGCGTCAAGCGCGCCGAGTTCGCCAAGGCGGAGACCCGCCTGGACGAGCTGGGCATGGACCCGAACGCCATCCAGCGGCAGATCGACGACGCCAACCACGCGATCGCCGTCGACCGCGCGCAGCGTGGCGAGTACGTCGGCCCGCTCGGCGGCGCGCCGTCCCGGCACACCAACCTGACCCAGGCGTTCGACGACCTGGAGGTGGCCGGCGGCTCGTCCGCGCACCACGTCGACGACCTGGAGATGACGGAAGCCCCCGGCCCCGTCGGCGCGGGCGACGACGCGGCCCCGACCCCGCACGGCGACGGGCCGACGGGCGGCACGGGACCGTACGGCGACCTGGGCCACGGCGGCCCGCCGACCGCCGGACCGCTGCCGCGCGACCTGGCATGGCAGCAGGACGTCCCCAACCTCGGCAACCAGGTCACCCGCGGCGACATCACCGTCAACGGCGCCTTCCAGCGGCTGCCCGGATTCGGCCAGCGCCCGCTGACACCGGACCAGTACACCAACTGGATCCACGCCAGCCTGGACCAGCAGCTCCCGATGGCGTACGTGGTGAACACCGTCGTCCGGCACAGCGACATCGCCGGGGAAGCGGGACGCCGGCGGCTGCGGGACTTCCTCACGGCGATCACCACCGACCCGCGCGGCGAATACCGGGGCAGGTTCGCGGTGGTGATCGGGGTGAACGGCCGTACGAACGAGATGGCGGCGGTCAACGCCGCGGTCCGCGACGTGCTCGACGGACTGGACGACGTGCCCTACCCGGTGGCCGCGGTCGGCATCGGCTGGACCGGCGGCAGGGACAACTTCCCCTACGGAACCATCCGCAACGTCACCATGACCAGCCCGCCGAGCCGGTACCTGACGCGCTCGATGATGTACGACCCGCACCAGCCGGCGCACCCGTACTTCTCCTTCATGGACTTCGACACCTACCAGCGGCTCGTACCCACCGGCGACCACGTCTTCCAGCACTTCGTCAAGGAGTTCGCGATGGGCGGCGACGGCATCCCGCCGCTGCGCCCGCTGTCCATGTCCGGCGGTTACCGCCTGCCCGAGGGGCAGGTGCCGGGCGCCGACACCGCCCAGCTCATCGAGGACACCAACGTCCGCCTGGCCAAGGAGCACGCCAAGGCCGTGGCCAAGGGCAAGGAGGTCGGACCGCTGCGCACGGTCTCCGCGGCCGACCTGCCCGCCTTCGACACCGCCGTCCGCGCGGACATGCGGGCCCGCACCCGCCTGGCCGGTATCCACCCGCAGTTGCCGTACTCGCCCGAACCCAACCTCTTCACCGACGCCGCCGCGACCCTGCTGGACCGGGTCGGCCCCGGCTGGCAGCCCATCAGGTTCAGCGCCGGCAAGAGCGAGTTCAACGGCCTGGCCGAGACCCTGAACTCCTTCAACGCCTGGGAACTCGACCGCACCCTGCCGGTACTGGACCGCTCGGCCTTTCCCGGCGACTCCCTCGTCCACCGGCTCACCGACCGGGAGATCGAGGCCGTCGCCCAGCGCCCGTACGACCGGACGTACGGCGCCGACATCGAGACACCGACGGCCGGACAGATCGACGCCGTACGGCAGCGGCTGGCCGCCCGCGGACCGGGCGGCGGCAGCGACGGACCGCTCAGTACACCGGAGATCGACGCGGTCAGCCGGCTGCTCACCCCCGGGGAACTGAACGCCATCGCGACCCGGCAGGCGGAACGGCTGATCGCCGCGCACACCAACACACTGCCGGACCGCGGCGTACCCTTCGTGGCCGACTTCGAGGGCGCGGCCACCCCCACCGACCTGTCCCGGATGATGGAGGGCCTGTTCGGAGACCGGCCCGCGCTGCCGCAGGACCACAACGACGTCCGGCAGGCGATGGGCCGGATGTTCGGCCGCGACTCGTTCACGGACGTCGACCCCCAGACGTCCAGGAGGGTCAAGAGCGGCCTGCACTGGGCCGAGCGCCGGGACGACCACCTGACGAAGAACTCCGCCACCGGACTCTCCAGCGACCCGCTGGCACCCGTCGACCCGGGACGCGGCAGGACCCACTCGCCACGGGACCTCGTCAACGGACTCGACGGCCTGGGGGCCGACGGCAACACCCTCGGTTTCAACGTCTCCGCGCCCATCCCGGGCGACACGGGCCTCTCGCTGCGGGCGGGCGTGCCGCTGAACGACAAGGCGTTCGCGAGCCTGGCGGCGGCGACGCACCCCGAGCCGGCCGCGTTCATGCGCAACCTGCACCTCGTCGTCGCCGGATACCCGCCGGTGCACTCGCCGCCCCGGTCCCTGTTCCACGCCCTGGAGAACGCCGCCGACGGCACCGGCACGCCGGGCCACACCCCCGGCAACCTGCTCGACGCCGTGGAGCAGTACCTCAGGAGCAAGCCCAAGGGCATCAAGGACCCCGTCGTCAAGCTGGTGCTGGCCGAGGCGGACCGGGCCGGCACGGGTTCCCGCGACCTGTTCGCCACCCTGGCGACCGGGCGGCTCGACCCGCACGGCTCGTTCGCCGCCGGCTCGCCGGCCGAACTCTCGGTACGGCTCTACGCCCAGGGACTGGGCGCCCGCATCCGCATCATCGACGAGGACGGCATGGTGGTGCACGAGGCCGCACCGGGCACGACGGGCGCGCGGACCCGCCCCCGCCCCGGCCTCGACTTCCGCTGGGAACCGGACCCCGATGGCGGCTGGCACTGGACCGTACGGGAGTCTGACGACATGGAGGAGCCGGCCGACCAGCCGGTCAAGCGTCCCCGCAAGGGCAAGGGGCGCGCCGTCAGGAACCTCCGGCCGGACGACGAGGACACGACCATGGGCGACGCATGACCACCGCAGAACACCCGGACACCGGGACGGTCCACACAGTCGCCGCCGGGCACCCGGCGGCGCACGCCACCCTGGGCGCCGCTCTGCACGCGGCCGCGCCCGGCGACGAGATCCGCATCGCGCCCGGCACCTACGAGGAAGTCCTGCGGATCGACCGCGACGTCGTCCTGCGCGCACACGGCGGCACGGTCACCCTCGCCGCCCCCGGCGGCACCACACCGGCGCTCGAAGTGCTGCCCGGCGCCCGGCTGACGCTCGACGGCCTGACCGTGCGCGGCGGCGCCGCCGACCGGCCCGCCGTCCTGCTGTCCGGCGGCGTCACCCACTGGCACGGCGGCGGCACCGACCGCGGACGCCTGGAGGTGCTGCGCGAGGCCGCGCTCACCATGACCGGTGCCCGCCTGACCGGCGCGGCCCTGGCCGGGGCGCTGATCCGTACCATCGGCGCGGTCCGCCTCACCGACTGCGTCCTCGAAGGCGCCCAGGGCACCGGCGTGGTCGTGGGCGGCGACTCCCGTCTGGAGCTGACCGGCACCCGGATCAAGGGGGCCACCGGCTCCGGAGTGCGGGTCCGCGAGGACGCGCACATCGTGCTGCGCGACTGCCTCATCGACGGCGCGGGCCGCAGTGGTCTGCTGTTCGAGGACCGGTCGGCGGCCCTGCTCGTCGACTGCCGCATCCGCGACTGCGGCGGTGAGGCCGTACGGGTGCTGGACTCCTCGCCGGTGCCGCGCGACGGCGACCCGTACGAAGCCGCCGACGGGCAGATCCCGGCGCGGGCCGGCGGCGGACTGCTGCTGTACGGCTGCGAGCTGACCGGCGCGGGCGCGGACGCCCTGCACGTCGCCGGGTCCGGCGACGCCGTGCTCGACGGCTGTGTGCTGCGCGACGGCGGTGGCGCCGGCGCCACCGCGGGGGAGCGGGCCCGCGTACGGCTGGCCGACACCCGGATCGTACGGACCACCGCCGCCGCCCTGACGGCCCACGGCACGGCCCGCCTGGAGGCACGTGGCACGACCGTACGCGGCTCGTCGGCCAACGGCGTGCTCGCCACCGGCTCCGCCACCGTCTCCCTGACCGACAGCGAAGTGACGGACTGCCGCTTCAGCGCCGTGCACGCCGGTGGCGACGCCGAACTGACGCTGACCCGGCTGCGCGCCGGAACCACCCCCGAACACGGACTGCACGCCGTCGCCGACAGCCGCCTCACCCTCACCGAGGTGCACCTCACCGACTGCGGCATGTCCGGCCTGGACCTGTCCGGTGAGGCCGCCGCCGAAGCGGCCGAACTGTCCGTCGTCCGCTGCCGCAACGGCGTCGTCGCCGCCTCCGGCGGCACCGTGCGCCTGACCGGCTGCACGGTCACCGACGCCGAACGCGCCGGACTCACCTTCGGCGGCGGCGACGCGGAACTGACCGGCGGCCGCGTCCTGCGCGCCGGCACCGCCGGACTGGTCTTCCAAGGCGGCGCCACCGTACGGGCCGCGGACGTGGACATCACCGAAGCGGCCGGCTCCGGCATGGTGGTGGCGGCCGGCGCCACGCCCGACGTCCGTGCCGTACGGATCGTCCGCCCCGGCAAGAACGGTCTGATCGTCGACGCCAAGGGTGCCGGCTCCTTCGAGGACTGCGAGATCACCGGGCCCGGCTTCCCCGCCGTCCACCTCGGCGAGGCGGCCGCACCCGCCCTGACCCGGGTCCGCGTCCAGGACGCCGAGGCCGACCTGAGCACCGAGGACGGCGCCGCGCCGACGGTGCGCGACTGTGTGTCCTGGCGGGTCCAGGACGCGCAGTGGCCCGCGCCCTTCGCGCCCGTCCCGGCCACCGCCGCGGCCGCCGCGAGCGGCGCGCAGTCCGCCGGCGCACCGACCGGGGACGGCACCACGACCACGGTCCCGCCCACCGAGGCCGACCTCGACGACCTCCTCGGCGAACTGCACGAGCTGATCGGCCTGGAACGCGTCAAGCAGGACGTCGCCTCTCTCGTCAAGCTGATGCGCATGGTCCAGCGCCGCGAAGCGGCCGGGCTGGCCGCGCCGCCGCTCAGCCGCCACCTGGTCTTCGCGGGCAACCCCGGCACCGGCAAGACCACCGTCGCCCGACTCTACGGCCGCATCCTGGCCGCCGTCGGCCTGCTGGAGAAGGGCCACCTCGTCGAGGCGGACCGCTCCGCGCTGGTCGGCGAGTACGTCGGCCACACCGGCCCGAAGACCCAGCGGGTCTTCATGGAGGCGATGGGCGGCGTGCTGTTCATCGACGAGGCGTACTCGCTGGCGCCCGCCCATGCCACCGGCGGCAACGACTTCGCCCAGGAGGCCATCGCCACCCTCGTGAAGCTGATGGAGGACCACCGCGACGCGGTCGTCGTCATCGTCGCCGGATACCCGGTCGAGATGGAGCACTTCATCGACTCCAACCCCGGCCTCGCCTCCCGCTTCAACCGCACCCTGCTGTTCGAGGACTACGGCACCGAGGACCTGGTGCGGATCGTCGAACAGCACGCCTCGGCCCACCAGTACGAACTCACCGACGCGGCACGCGACACCCTCGTCGGCTACTTCGACCACGTCCCGCGCGACGGCCGGTTCGGCAACGGGCGCTCCGCCCGGCAGACGTTCCAGGCGATGACCGAACGCCAGGCGTACCGCGTCGCGGAGAACGACGCCCCGTCCGAGGCGGACCTGCGGACACTCTCCGAACTGGACGTCCCGGAACTGGAGCTGCCGCGGCAGGACCTGCCGCAGGCGGAGCCGCCCGGCGGCACCGCCGGACCGCAGGCACCGCCGCAGCCGTACCCGTCCGGCCCCGGCGGGCCCGTCCAGCGGGCCTGACCAGCGTCCCGCCGGGCCCGGTCCGGTTCCGGTCCGACACCCCCGACCATCCCCAGGAGGAACCCCCGTTGTCACAGCCGAACAAGAGCGCCGGACCGGACCGCTCCGGCGCATCCGACCCGTCCCGGTCCGGTTTCGCGGAAGCCTTCTCCAAGGGCGCGCGCACACCGAAGCGCGGCCTGGCACCCGGGCGCCGGGTGTGGAAGACGGCGCTCGGTCTGCCCGTCCTGGCCGGGGTCGGCGTGGGCGCGGTGGCGCTCGCCACCCTCGGCGTCTCCCAGGTGCGCTTCGGCGACGGCCAGGAGCAGGCCGTCGCCGCCAAGCAGCCGCAGCAGACGAAGACCGGCAACCCGCTGCCGTCGGCCAAGCCCGGCAAGGCACCCGGCGCGACACCGGACGACAAGAAGCCCGACCCGGCCGCGCCGGGGGCGGAGAAGACCCCGGCCGGCACTCCCACCCCCAAGAAGACCCCGAAGTCCGAGCCCAAGAAGCCCGACCCGCCGAAGGTCAAGGGCGCCAACGCCAAGGTCACGTACGAGGGCATCGCGGGCCCCGGCTGCCCGACGCCCCCGCGCGGCGGCTACCACCAGGCCGGCGTCCACGGCGAGGTCGGCGTGGGCTGGTACGGGCTCAGCGGCGGCAGCACCCGCGACGGCGGCTGCAGCGGCCAGTTCACGTCCGTACCGATGTCCGGCGACCCGAACAAGGACACCGACAACAACATCATGTGGTGGTGGGAGCCGGGCCCGGAGTCCCGTAGCTGCCAGGTGCAGATCTACGTCCCCTGGGGCCCCAGCGAGCGTGACGTCCAGGGCAGCCCGACCCACTACCAGGTGCTTACCGACCCCTTCAACGCGGGCACCAAGGTCGGGGACTTCGCCATCGACCAGGTCGCCCACCGGGGCAGCTGGCAGACGGTCGGCACCTTCCCGGTCCGCCAGAACAAGATCGGCGTCAAGCTGATGGACCGCGGCGACAACCACTCGCCGGGCCGGGACCGCGCCCACCACGGGGCCGGGGCCGCGAAGGTGGTCTGCCACGGCTGAGGCGGGGTGAGACCGGCCTTCGGGCAGGGGGCCGCCGCCGTGCTGCCGGGGGACCGTTGCGAGCTGCCAGGTGCCAGCAGGGCCGCCGGGTGCGGCTACGTGTCGCACTCCAGCTCCGTACGGCACAGCCCGCAGCGGGCCCGCAGCCGGCCGCGCACCGGGACGCGGATGCGCTGGTGGCACGTCGGGCAGGGGAAGGACACGCGCAGCGGCGCACTTCCCTCGAAGGCGTAGCCGCCGGCCGGTGTGCGGCTGTCGGGCCGGCCGGCGCGCCGCGGGTCCTGGGCCGCGCGCCGGGCTCCGGCGTAGCGGCGGCGGCCCGCCCAGCCGGCCGCGGCCAGCGGCGGCTGCTGCGCGTCGCGGCGGGCCAGCGCCATGCCCGCCTTGTAGGCGTCGTACGCCTGCGGGCTGGTGAACCACGGCGCCGGGTCCTCGCCGAAGAGCAGCGCGCGCTTGGCGAGGACGTAACCGAACTCCTCCGGCGTCAGGTAGCCCAGCTTCTGCGAGAACGGCCCGTGCTCGCGGTACGCGTCCAGAAGCAGCCAGCCCGCCCCCAGGTAGGTGGTAGCGGTGTCGGTGAGGATCTCATTGGCGCGGGTGCCGGGGAAGGACAGGTCGAGGCGGTGCAGATAGACGTGCATCACCTCGTGGGCGAGGGCGGCGCCGATGTCCCGGCGGTGTGTCTTGAAGCGGCTGTTCAGCTCGACGAAGTACTCGGGGCCCGCGGTCAGTTCGACGTTGGCCGCGAGGGTCATGTCGCGGAAGGCGACGATCACCCGCGCGTCGGGCAGCCGCAGGTGCTGCACCATGGCGCGGGCCACCCGCTGCGCGCCCGCGTACAGCTCTTCGCCGTCGTCGAAGGCGACTTCGGCGGGCGGCACGCTCGTGTCGAAGGTGCGCACCGTGTCGTACGACAGGCGCTTGTAGAGCGCGGTGACGGCCGCGCGCACCGTGTCCAGGTGCGGATAGCCGTGCTCGATGTCACCGCCGGAACTGCCCGGACTTCCCGTCGCCGCCACACGGCCACTGTACGTCTCGCCGGGAACGTCCGGTATGGGCGGCAGGCGACATGGGTAGAACAGGAGTTGGTCAGATGTACACCCTTGCCACTGTGATCGCCGAGTCCACATAATCCAAGGGCGCTTTGCGGGCTCATCCCCCACTGGGTCCGGACGCCTTGCGGCGTGCTGCCGACTTTCGCGCACGTTCTACGGCGGTCCTTTCCGGTTCTCGCGTTGGCATGGGCCTGACATCGGCGTGCAACCCCCCACGAAAGGAAGCCCGTTGCGAAGCCAGCTGAAGAACCTGAAGAGAGCCACCGCCACCGCGGCCGTCGCCCTCGCGGCCGTCAGCCTCCAGCCCGCCGCCGCCAACGCCGCGCCCACCCCCACGCCGCAGCCCGACGGCATCCACACCAAGATCGTCGGCGGCACCAAGGCGAGCCAGGACGAATTCCCGTTCATGGTCCGGCTGTCGATGGGCTGCGGCGGCGCCCTCTACGCCAAGGACGTCGTGCTCACCGCCGCCCACTGCGTCGACGGCAGCGGTCCCAACACCTCCATCACGGCCACCGCGGGCGTCGTCGACCTGGAGGACTCCAAGGCCGTCAGCGTCAAGTCCACCGAGGTCCTCCAGGCCCCCGGCTACAACGGCAAGGGCAAGGACTGGGCGCTCATCAAGCTCGCCAAGCCCATCGACCTGCCGACCCTGAAGATCGCCACCGATGACAAGCTCACCACCGGCGAGTTCGACATAGCCGGCTGGGGCGCCGACAAGGAGGGCGGCCAGCAGCAGCGCTACCTCCTCAAGGCCAAGGTCCCCTTCGTCGACGACGCCACCTGCAAGAAGGCGTACGGCGACCAGCTCACCCCCGGCGAGGAGATCTGCGCCGGGAAGCTGGACACCGGCGGCACCGACACCTGCCAGGGCGACTCCGGCGGCCCGATGTTCCGCAAGGACGAGGCCGGCCAGTGGCTCCAGGTCGGCATCGTCAGCTGGGGCGAGGGCTGCGCCCGCCCCGGCAAGCCCGGCGTTTACACCGAGGTGAGCACCTTCGCCGCGGACATCAAGAAGGCGGCTGAGGGGCTGGCGGGCTGAGGTCCGGGTGACTGGCCGTGCGGCTGTGCGGTCGTGCGGCCGTGCGGTCGTCCGGCGGGTTGAGGCCCGACGGATGGTGGTCTGGCGGACTGAGGTTCGGTCGGCTGACCGTGCGGCTGTGCGGCTGTGCGGCCGTGCGGCCGTGCGGCGGGCTGGGGTCCGGCGGTCCGGCGGTCCGGCGGTGTGGCTGTCTGGCGGGCTGAGGTTCGGTCGGTTGGGAGGCCGGAGGGCTGACGGTCCGGCCGACCGACGGTTCGGCCAACTGACGGCCCGGCCGGCCGAGGGGCCGGCGGGCTGAGGCATCGGCGGGCTGGGGGATCGGCCGGCTGAGGGCCGCCACCATGCAGCTCGGAGGCCGCGTCCCGGTGCCGGACGGCAACGGGGCGCGGTCGCGCTTTTCGGCGCCGGGGCCAACGGGTTCTGGCGTGGGCCTGCCGGACCTGCCGGACCTGCCGGGCCTAGGCCGTTTCCTTCAGATCATCGGATCGTTGGTTGATGTGTGTCGTTGACTGACGCCCAATGGGCACGCATCGAGCCGTTGCTGCCGGATCGG